>JAIPDO010000095.1 GCA_021737645.1 Desulfarculaceae bacterium | reverse complement strand
CGTGGCGGGGATATCTTGATAAGCGAAGCGGTGCGGGAGCACGTCGCGGGCCTGTGGCCCACCTACCCCCGGGGAGGGGTGTGCTTCAAGGGCATGGACGAGACGGTGGAGGTGTTCTCGCTGATAAGTTAGGCCCGGCCCGCCCTATTTTCCCTCCGTAGTAAAGATGATCTGGTAGGGCGCGCAGGGGGTGCCCGGCGCGGCCTTCGCCTGGAAGTTGCCGTAACCCTCGGTGTTTATGCCCACCGCATAGGTGGTGCCCGGGGATAGCTTCACCGGCAGGCGGCAAGTGCGCGGGTCCACGAACACCGGCTTGCCCGCCACCACCGGGAAGAACCCCAGCTTGGGGTTGGTCACCCAGGACCAGCGGCCGGGCGCCATGTCTTGGTTGAAGCTGACCTCGATATAGGCCAGCTTGGGGTCCACCCCCTGGGCCCGGTTGGCCGGTGTGGTGGCCGTAACGCGGCAAGGCTGGGCCAGGGCCACGACGGCGGCCATCAGTAAGAAAAGACTTAGCAGGGCCAGAATCAGAGGCAGGCGCTTGGTCGGCATGGGCCCTCCTATTCGTCACGGGTGGCGAAGTGCTCGCGTTTTTCCTTGGGCCACTGGGAACAGAAGATAGGCTGGTTTTTGGCCACCCGCGAGAAACACAGGTTGCAACTGGGCTCGCAGGGCACTATATCCGCCGCCCGGCCCTCCTTGGCCTTTTGGGGCCACAGGGGGTCGGCCAACAGCACCCGGGCAAGGCCGATGAGATCGGCCTTGCCTTCCTTGATGGCCGTTTCGGCCAGGGCCGGGTCCTGGATGCGCCCGGCGCTGATCACCGGCACGTTCACCGCCTGTTTCACCGCCGCGGCCAGGGAGAGCATGTAGCCGGGCTGTTTTTCCTGCTCCTGGCGCTCGGGCAGGAAGAACGACTCATAGGTGCCGCCCATCACCGATAAATAGGCTAGGCCCGCCCCTGCCAAACGGGGTGCCGCCTGCACCGCCTCGGAAAGTTGCAGGCCGTCGGGCAGCCAATCGTCGGCCAAAAAGCGGTAGCCCACCGGATAATCCGGGCCCACCGCCCCCCGCACCGCCGCGATCACCTCCAGAGGAAAGCGCAAGCGGTTCTCCAGGGAGCCGCCGTACTCGTCGTCCCGGCGGTTGGTGCGCGGCGAGAGGAACTGGGCCAGCAGGTAGCCGGTGCCGCCGTGCAACTCCACCAGGTCGAAACCGGCCTCACGCACCCGGCGGGCGGCCTGGGCGAAGGCCTCCACGATCCCGGCGATCTGCTCCTGGGTGAGGGCCTCGGGAACCACTATTCCCAGGGGCACCGCCGAGGGTGCCAAGGGCGTGCCTTGGCCGTGGGCGAAGCGCCCGGCGTGGTTGATCTGTAAACCGGCCTTGGCCCCGCCCTGGCCGATGACCTTGGCCAGACCGGCCAGGCCTGGAACGAAGCGGTCTTCGTCGATGCGCATGGTGAAGGGCGAGCCCTGGCCCCGGGGGTGGATGGAGGCGTTCTCCACCATGATCATGGCCGCTCCGGAAGCTCCCATGGCCTGGTAGTGTTCCAGCAAACGCGGGTTGACCAGCCCGTCGTTGCCGGCATAGCCCAGATACAGCGGGGCCATGATGATGCGGTTGGCCAAAGACAGGCCGCCAAGTTCCATGGGCGAAAACAGGGTGGGGTAGGGATTCATGGCGTACTCCTAGGTTGCGGGAAGGCGGGGCGGTTATCCCGGTTGATTGTGGTGGCCCGGGGCGGCGGCTCAGTCGAGTTTAAACACCTCGTCGCCGGGGCGGCAGCGCTCGGGCACCTTGATGCCCACGGTTTGGCCCAGCCCGGCGGTTTCTATCGTCGCGTGCTCCTCTTGCATGGAGTCCACGGTGGATTCGAAATCCGTAGTGAATCCAGCGAAGTGCAACCTGTCGCCCTTGGCCATGGTGCCTGCGGTGATGCGTATGGCCGCCACCATTGGCTTGGCAAAGAATTTAATGACCTCGCCTACCTTGCTCTCGGACATGGCAGTCCCCCATTTATCGGTATTTTTTAACATAGCCGCACATACAGCTGTTTTGTCAAGAGAGGCGGCTAGATGATGATGGCTGGGCGGCCTTTTTGGGGCGGGGGGTCCGGGTCGGGGCGGCTCTGTTGGCCCATGCGCTCCAGGGCCGCACTCACCCGCTGATGCAGTTTGGGGATGTCCCGCAGGGCCTTCAGGGGTAACACCGCCTGACACACCGCCTCGGTAACCAGGTCTTCGGCCCCGCGTTTCTCCTGGGCGCAGACGTAACCGGCCAGGTCGAATATCTCATCCAGAGCCTTGGCCGCGTGTTGGGCGTGCTCCGGTTCCTGGGGGTCGAAATCATCCCAGTCAAAGGGCGCCTCCACCAGATCCACCCCGGCGGCCTTTTCTTCCTGGGAGAGCCCGCGAAAGTAGCTCTGGGCCTGTTCTCCAGAAAGTTCGCTCAGGGGCAGTTCACCCAAGCGCTCACCAAACATACGTTTATATTGGGCAATTATCCAGTCCCTGTACAGGGTGCCTTCGAAGTCGGCATCACGCCGGGCCAGGTTGAAGGCCCCCCAGCGTTCATCGACCCAGCGGGGGCAAAAGGAGGGGAAGGCCGGCCCCAGCAGCCCCAAACGCCGCCGCCGCAGGTTGTCCCACTCCACGGTGAACTGGGTGGTCTTGTCCCACCAGGCCATGCCCCGGTAGGCCTCGTGACAGCGGTTCAACAGGCGGTTTTCCAGGCGCTGCTCCTGGGCGTCTATCTCCGGCCGGGGCGGGGGATCGGCGCAGGGGCTCCAGCGATTTTCCATGCCCTCGTAGATCTGATGATGGTGCGGCAAGAGGGGCGGGGTGGGCGTGGGGTCCAAGATGGGGGGCAGCGGCCCCAGATCCTGCAGGGCCTGGTTGGCTGACTGGGGGCTTACTTGTTTTTGGCCCTGCCTGGCGGCGTCTTGCAGGCACCTGAGGCACAATGCGTTGATCAGGCGGGGCACTCCCTGGGTGCCGGCATGGATCACCGCAATGGTTTCCGGGGGGAAGATGGCCGGGTCGCCGCCCGCCGCCCGCAGGCGCTGCTCCACGTAACTGGCGGTATCCTCCTTGGTCAGGGGTTCCAGCCGCCGCTGCCGGTGCAGGAGCTGGCGCAGGTCTTCCTCGCCGGCCTGTTGCAAAAGGTGTTTGATGATCGGGCGCGAAGACAAGAACAAATTGAGCACCCTGGGCTCGCCGGTATCGGCGCTGGCCAACAGGCGCAGCTCGGTGAGCTGTTGCGGGGTCAGGGAGTGGGCGTCGTCGATAATCATCAACACCTTGTCGCCCTGGGCCCGGAGCTGTTTGAGCAGCCTGCGCAGGCTTATGAAAAAATCCCCCTTACTTTCAAATGGCCCCTCCATGCACACTGCCAGGGCGATCTGGTTGCACAGGTCCATGGTGTCCGGCGATGGGTGGGGCACCACCGCGGACACCGTGGCTTGGTCCAGCTGCATCATCAGGGCCTTGAGCAGGGTGGTCTTGCCCAGGCCCGCATCGCCGTAGAGCAGGGCCCAGCCCTCCCGTTGTTCCAGGGCATAGACCAGGGTGGCCAGGGCTTCGCGATGGGTGGGGGTAAGCACGATGAGCCGGGAATCGGGCTCCGGATCAAAGGGGGGCAGGTCCAACTTGAAAAAATTTTGGTACATCACCTGACCCAGCGGGTAGACCGCCAGATAAATAAAACAGCTACAAGGTTAGCTGTAGTTAAGACCTGTAAATAAAATAATGTAATCCATCAGGATGGTCAACAACCAACGGCTCCAGTCCATGGGCGAATTGGCCATGACGCTTCTGCTTGGCTCGGCGGGGACACGGCACTATATTGAGATATGTCTTACTTAAACGCCTTGATAATGGCCTTGGCTCTGCTGCTCCCGCTTGTCGCCGGGGCGGCCCCGGCCGGCCAAGCGCCGAGTCCGATGGTAATAGCTTCGGCCCAGGCCGACCTGGACGGCGACGGCCAAGCCGAGGCCTTGGAGGTGGTGATGCTCCAGGGGAGGCGCTTCCAGGACGCCGAGCCCTGGTGCGGCGCGGGGGACAAATGGGAGGGCTCCTTCGCCCTTCGGGTGCGCCGGGGGGAGCGCCTGCTGGACCAGCGGGCCTGGGGCGAGTTGTTTTATCCCGGCGGCAAATCAGAGGAATCCGCCTTTTTTTGGGCTCCGCTCGCCCTGGTTTTAAAAGACTATAACGGCGATGGCCGCCTGGACTTCAACTTGGGGGCCTACGGCTCCTGCAACGCCAACCTCTACCGCCTGTTCAGCCTGACCCCCCAGGGCCGCTTGGCCGAGTTGCCGGTTCAGGGGGGCCGCGCCATGGCCGTGTCCGGGGCGGGACGCCAAAACTCCACCCCCCTGATACGGATGGCGGAAGGGGTGCTAAGCCACACCTATTACGACAACACCCGGGGCCGGGAGATAACCGCCCGTTATCGCTGGCAAGGCGGGCGTTTCGTGCCGCTGGCTCCCAATCGCTGAACTGGCGGAAATAAGCCCAGCCCCTAGAGGGGCAACAGCCCCAGATTTTTGAGGGCGTGCACCACCAGGAAGCTTTTGAACTCGCGGTCGCTACGTCCCCACCAGCCGTCGCGGGCCTGTGCTGCGGCCAAGCCGGGCAGCAATGGCCGCAGCAAACCAATTGCCCGCCTGCCGGGAAGGTGGGCCAAGGCATTGAGAGTCTGATGAAAAGGCAGGCATCTGGGCCAGGTCCCTCGTTCGGGGCCGACTCCGGGCAACTGCTCCAAGAAGGCCTTCACCCCCCGGCCCCGGCAAAACTCAGGATGCACCGCCAAGGCTCTGAGCAGGTTGTTGCGGGCGGCCCAGCCCAGGGGATCGCCGCCGGCCAGCCGGTTCTGCAGATGCCGTAACCCGTCAAGCACATAGGGTTCTTGCTCGCGCCCAAAGATGCAGGCCAAAAAAAGGGTTGCCGCGGGCCACAGGGCGTCTCCACGGCTGGGGGTGAACGGCAGGCCGTACAATTCCCGGGCCGAGGGCGATTTGGGCGCCCCGCCGGGGGCCATGGCCCGGTCCCATAGCCAATCCAAGGCCAGCTCCACGGCAGGGTCGGGTTCGCGTTGGGTGAGGTGCAGGCCGAAAAGGCGGCGCAGGGTGGCCAGGGGCGAGCCGCTCCAGGAGCCGTCGGTACGCTGCCCCTTCCTGAGGGCGGCCACGGCGCGGGCCGTGGCCCACTCCAGGCGGGGGTCGCCGCCCAGCCAGCGGGAGCGGGCATAGAGCCCGGCCGGGGTGCGGCTGGCCGCGAAGGGGGCCAGGGGATCGTGGGCTAACTTGAAAATGGCCTGCCTCCTGTGACGTGGGATGGCCTCGGCTCGTTTATCAGCAAAGCAAACCCTAAAAAATATGGCAAGTTCAATTAACTGACAAAAAGTATGGTTGGTATTTTGTACAATAATAAATACTACAACGCGCTGGAAGACTTTGGGGATGACCGCCGTGGCGAGCCGTAGTCTCGCGCCCGCCCACAAGGCGGGAGGCTGACCGGATATACGTGGGCCCAACGGAGGCGAAGAAATGATGACGAGGCGTTTTGTAATGGTTGCCCTCGTGATGGGGCTGGTTCTGAGCTTAACCCTGGCGGCGAATCCGGCGACCGCCGCCAGCAAAAAAGAAGTGGCCGAGGCTCGGGCTGAACTAATTGAAATGGCTAAAGAAACGCTGGATCGTTTATACAAAATGCGGCCTTCGGCCAAAACTTTGATAAACAAGGCGGACGGCTACGCGGTTTTCAGCAACTTCGGCACCAAGATTTTGCTGTTCGGCGGCGGCGCGGGCAAGGGGATCGTTTTCGATAAAAAGGCGGGCAAGGAAATCTTCATGAAGATGGTCGAGGCCCAGGCGGGGTGGGGCTTTGGGGTGAAGAAGTTCCGCCTGGTTTTGGTGTTTGAAAACCAAAAGGACCTCAGACGGTTTATTGACTCCGGCTGGGAGATTGGCGGCCAGGGCTCGGCGGCCATGAAGATGGGCAAGGAAGGCGGCGCCTATGCCGGAGCCATCTCGGTTTCCCCGGGGGTCTGGCTTTACCAACTCACCGACAAGGGCCTGGCCATGGAACTGACCGGCAAGGCCACCAAGTACTACAAGGACAATGATCTTAACTAACTAGATAATCGCCGTAACCAAGGTTGCACATAACTGGCGAGAAAATGGAAAAGAGCTGGTAACCCAAGAAGCGACGGGCGCAAAGGCCCGCGCAAAAAAGGGAACGGATAGAGCCAATGATTTTCATGCGCTGCCCGAGAAACCAAACTGACCCCACGAGCAACGCCGGAAAAAAAGTATGGCTGTTCGCGGTGATATTTTTTGTGGTTATGGGTTGTTGGCTTGTACCCGCCCCGGTCCAGGCCCGTCAAGCGGCCGACGAACTCTATTGGGAGCCGGTGGTGGCCTTGGATCGCCAATTATTCCCTTCACTTATAGTGTCTACGGCCACCATGGACCCGTCCGACGATGGCGAGGACATGGAGTATTTCATTGGAGATCCAGATGGTTTGATCGGGGCGGTGGTGGAGGACGCACCGGCCGGGAGCACGGTCAAACTGGTGGTGAAGGCCAATCGCCTGATGAGCCAAAGCTCGGTCCGGGGGAGCATAGACGAACCTGAAGAAGCCTATGATATCTTTCCCAAAATCAACTGGAAATATGACGCCCTGCTCAAGTCACGCCAAGTCCAGCCCATGGCGGTGGTGATGGAGTTGTTTGTAAACGGTGAGTCCCAGGGGATCAAATCGGAGACGGTCACCGTGCGCTCTCTTAACGACTGCCCCATTTTTCTCATGCCCACCGACAAGGATGGGAATCCCGTGGAGGACGAGAGCCAAGCCGTTGAACCTGGGGTGGACATGAGCTGGATGTTCGCCGCGTATGTAAACGAGAACCACCCCTGGGTGGACCAAATTCTCAAGGAGGCTTTGCAGACCGGAGAGGTCAAGGCCTTTACCGGCTACCAAAGCGGCGACCCCAACGAGGTGATCCGCCAAGTATTCGCCATCTGGAACGTGATGCAGCGCCGAGGGATGAAATACAGCAGCATCACCACCCCATCGGCGGTTTCACCGGCCGTGTACGCCCAACACGTGCGTCTGTTCGGCGATTCGCTGAACGCGCAACAGACCAACTGCATCGACGGGACGGTTATTTTCGCCAGTGTATGTCGTAAGATAGACATACTGCCCTATCTGGTGCTGATCCCGGGCCACGCCTTCTTCGCCTTCAGCCTGGACCCGGATCAAAATAGAGTCGTAGGCTTGGAAACCACCATGATGGGTGACACCAACCTGGCCCAATACAAATCCAAGAAGCTTTCCCCCGAACAGCTCGGCAAGACAATACACACCGCCTCTTGGAACAGCTTCGTCAAGGCCCTGAAGGCAGGCACCGCGGAGCTGGAAAAATCGGTCAACAGGTTCCAATCGGACAAGCCCGCCGGCGCTGAATACCAATTGATCTCAGTGGACCAAGCCCGCGACATGGGCATTTTGCCCTTGGCTTCGGATTAAACATAGGCTGGTGATTTCCGGCGAGCGCCGGGCGCGCGGAGGCTTTGCACCCAGCGCTAGGGTTGCGGCCGGGGCGTCATGGCCCGTAAACAACAAGGGGAGCCGGCCGGTTAGGCCAACTCCCCGTGTTTATTTATTTGGCGGAGAGAGAGGGATTCGAACCCTCGGTACACCTTTTGGGCGTACACACGATTTCCAGTCGTGCACCTTCGGCCAGCTCGGTCATCTCTCCATATGCTTAGTTTGACAAAGTAAAGGCAGAGATACCCGAAAGCC
>JAIPDO010000032.1 GCA_021737645.1 Desulfarculaceae bacterium | reverse complement strand
TTCCCAAACCATAAGTCTCGGCCAAGGCTGTCTTGTACCGCAACGTCTGCCGGCGCACCGCCAAGCGCTCCTTTCCGAGTACAGCGGGCTGAACGGCAAGCGGTTAAAAAACACGCCACCTCCGACCATCCCTCATCACAAAGACAGCTTTCAGCCGACACAAGCCATCCGCCTAAAGCAGCCATCCAAATCATTCCGCCTGCGGGGTTTCGCCGGAAAATTCAGCTTATCATCACGTAAAACCTAATGAATCAGTTCCTGCTATTGGTTATCGAATACAAGCTATAACAACCTTAAGCCCGCGGCGGCTTATTAACTCCCAAAGGCCAAGCCACCACAAGATAATTGCCGCCCCGCCAACGACAACATCGCGTATCTATCCAATTTTAATAACTTTAATTTGTTTCTTCGTCTGAACCCGTAAGATTTTGATTGACCAACGCTACAACCGGCGGGCCATTGCCGGCCTTGGGCTCCATAAGCAGGGCAGTTTTTTTGCTCGAGTCAAATATTCCGCAAAGCGCCACAAAAGTGGTTGACACCGAGCCGTCGAATTAAATACGATTAAATTCGTTAACAATTAACGAAGAGCGTTAATTTGGCAAGAAAACAACGCCATTTTGTGCAAGCACTGGCCAGAGGACTCAACGTCCTCCAGGCCTTTTCCGCTGAACATTCCCGCTTAACCCTGTCCCAAATATCAGAGCGCACCGGCTTCAACGTGGTGGCGGTACAGCGCTACACCGACACCCTCATGGAGATGGGTTTTCTGAAACGCAACCGGCACCGGGAGTTTTTTTTGGGGCCTGGGGTGTTGTCTCTGGGATTCGCTTTTTTAAACCGGACCGAGCTCAAAAAAATCGCCGAGGAATACATCTCCGAGTTTTCCGACCGGGTGGGCCGCACTTTGAACATGGCCATCCTGGACGGCGCCGAGATTATCTTCATCTATCGCAAGGAAGTGCACCGCTTCCTCAGTTACGACCTGCACGCCGGGTCCAAGCTGCCGGCCCATTGCACCGGCTCGGGCAAGTGCCTGCTGGCCGGCCTGGACGACGACAGCCTCAAGGAACTTTTGCGCGAGAGCGACCTTTACCGGGTGACCGCCCACACTATCGTGGACCCAGAGGTGCTCTGGAAAGACCTGATGCTCACCCGCAAGCGGGGCTACAGCATCGCCGACCGGGAATGGATATCCGACCTCTATTCCCTGGGCGTGCCTATCATCAACCGGGAGGGAAAGATGGAGGCGGCGGTGAACCTCTCTCTTTCCCTGGAAGAAGCCAAGGGGAGCCACCTCAGGGACATGGTGAACCAATTCATTGAACTGGGGCACAGCCTGTCGTTGGCCATGGGCTATCAGGGGCCTTATCCGGTGATCCCCATCGCCGACCCATCAGGAGACGCCAGGTGAACGTAGGCTCGTTACTTGCCAACGCGGTGGCCAAGTTCCCCACCACCACCGCCATAGTGGACGGCTCAACCAGGTTGAGCTTCGCCGAGTTGGACCTGCGCACTCGCCAATTGGCTTCGGCCATGCTGGGAGCCGGGCTTCGCCCCGGCGATCCGGTGGCCATGCTTTTCTACAACAGCGCCCACATGGTGGAGGTCTACTTCGCCACGCTTCGGGCGGGCCTGGTGGCCGTACCCATAAACTTCCGACTGGCCGGGCGGGAAATGGCCTTCATGCTGGGAGACTCCGGCGCCAAGGCCCTGTTCTACGATCCAGAGTTCGATTCGGTGATCGCCGAGATAATCGACGGCCTGGATGAACTGAACTTGCTTGTGTCGCCTGAGCCCGGGCCCTCGGTCCTGGCCAAGGACTACGAGCAATTTCTGGCTGCGGGCAAGGCGGCCGGGGACAGCCCCGGCGTAACCGAGGACAGCCCCTGCCAGATCATGTACAGCTCCGGCACCACCGGACGCCCCAAAGGGGCGGTGATCACCCACCGCAACGTGATCTGGAACCTGTTCAACACCATTCACGGCCGACAAGACCAAGCCGGACAGGTATCCATCATCGTAGGGCCCCTGTACCACACCGCCGCCCTGAACAACCATCTGACCATCCAGGTGGCCCTGGGTGGGACCAGCGTGCTGGTGAAAAAATTCGACCCCGAGGGGATGTTGGCCACCATAGAGCAAGAGAAAGCCACGGTTATCTCCGGCTCCCCGGCCATGTACAACTTGCTGATGCAGCACCCGGCCGCCGGAAACTACGACACCACCAGCATCACCAAGTGCAACGCCGGGGCCGACAAGCTGGCCATGGAGACCAAGCGCCGCCTGATGGAGTTTTTCCCCAACATACAAGGGGTGTGTGACGTCTACGGTTGCACCGAGGCCTCGCCCTGCATCGCCATCCTGGCCGCGCGCGACTCTCTGCGCAAGGACGGCTCCATCGGGCCTCCCCTGCCCTTTTTACAAGCGCGGGTGGTGGACGAGATGGACCGGGTGCTGGGGCCGGAACAGGTGGGCGAGTTGGTGTGCAAGGGGCCCAACGTGATGTCGGGCTATCACAACAATCCCGAGGGAACCGCCGAGGCCATCCGGGACGGATGGCTTCACACCGGCGACCTGGCCCGCATGGACGATGAAGGCTATCTGTACATCGTGGACCGCAAGAAGGACATGATCGTCAGCGGCGGAGAAAACATTTATCCCCGGGAAGTGGAAGAGGTGCTCTACACCCACCCGGAGATAGCCGACGCCGCCGTGGTGGGCTATCCGGACGAGTTATGGGGTGAGAGCGTCTGCGCCTTTGTGGCCCTCGCTCCAGGCAGCAGCCTGCAAGCCGAGGATGTGGTGGCGCTGTGCAAGGCCAACCTGGCCGGCTACAAGAAGCCCAAGCGGGTTGAGTTTCTGGATGAGATTCCCCGCAATCCCTCGGGCAAGGTCCTCAAGCTCCAATTGCGCCGTCAGTGGCTGGATGAATCTGAAAAATAGGCACCGGGCCCGCATGGGGTTTTGACGGGCCGGGCTATTGCATAGAGGAGTGACAAACGTCGGGAACGATTAACGGGAGGTAAAGTTCCATGAAAGCTACCAGAACAGTAAAGACCATATTGGCCGTATTTTTGGCCCTGGCCTTGGCCCTGAGCGTGGCCGGGGGAGCCCTGGCCGCCGACCAACGCTTGTCCATCGGCACCGCCAGCACCGGAGGCAGCTGGTATCCCCTGGGCGGCGGGGTGGCCAACATGATCAACAAGTACATCAAGGGCTACTACGCCTCGGCCCACCCCTCGGGCGCATCCATCGAAAACATCCGCGCGGTCATGAAGGGCCAAGACGCCATGGCTCTGTCCATGCCCGACGCCGCCCTGTACGCCTACGAGGGCAAGGGCGCCTTCGAGGGCAAGCCCCAGAAGAACCTGCGAGGCCTTTTCTCCACCTACCCCGTGGACATCCAGTTTTACGTGCTGGCCGATTCGCCGGTGAAGACCATCGCCGATATCAAAGGCAAGAACCTAAAGGTAGCCGTGGGCGCTCCGGGCAGCGGCACCGAGAAGATGGCCCAGTACGTGCTCAAGGTCTACGGCATCACCTACGATGACATCGACGAGCAGTTCCTAAGCGCCACCGAGACCACGGCGGCCATGAAGGACGGCAACATCGACGTGGGCATCGTCACCCTGGGCACCCCGGCCCCCACCCTGATGGACCTGGCCACCCAGCGCGAGATCCGCTTCCTGGACATCGAGCCCGCCGTGGCCCAGAAGATCAACAAGGACTTCCCGGCCTACTTCCCGCGCACCATCCCCGCGGGCACTTATAAGAACATGACCAAGCCCCACCACACCCTGGCCTGGATGGGCCTGTTCGTGGTCAACGCCGACATGTCCGACCAACTGGCCTATGACATCTGCAAGGCGGTTTTCGACCACAAGGCGGAGTTGGACAAGATCCACAAAAAGTTCGCCCTGATCAACCTGGAAAGCGCCACCAGCGGCATGTCGGTTCCCCTGCATCCGGGAGCCGTGAAGTTCTTCAAGGAGCGCGGGATCCTGAAGTAGGGATTCGCCTTGCGCCCTAGCGAGAGAAAAGCCTGGGGAGCGCGGCCGCCTTTGCCACCGGGCAAGGCGGCCCGCTCCACGGCCCGGCGGCTGCTTGGGTTTGCCGGGGCCCTGCTCCTGACGCTCTTATGCGCGGCGGCGGCCCCGGCGGCCGAACCGGGCCTGGTGCTGAACCTGGTGGAGACCGACACCGGGCGGGTGGCGCTCAGCGTGCCCATAGCGCCGGGCGAGGCCTTCACGGTGTGGTTCCTGCACTCTTATGACCGCGCTTTTTTCGCGGAGCACTACCGCGCTTTGGCTCCGGGCCGCATTTTGCTGACTCATATGACCTTCAAGTCCAACCTCAACGGTGAGGGCTTTGAGTACCACGATTTTCATCTACGCCCGGACGGGGTGGGCGAGCTGCGCAACATAAACGAACCCCGCGAGGAGGTCCATTTCATGATGGGCTCCCCGGATATGGCTAATCACACCCTCATCCTGCGAGGGAAGCGCATTCGGTTGGTGAACTACGTTTCCCCCCGCACGCTGGTGAGTTTCAGGGTCTGTTGTGCGCCGCGAAAAAATAAGGATTAGGTATCGTCATGCCCAGCAATAGCTCCAAAAGCCTCACCGCTTGGATCATCACCGTGGTGGCCTTGGGAATGAGCGCTTTTCAGTTGTACACCGCCCAATTCGGCCTGTATTCGGCCATGGTGCAAAGGCCGGTCCACCTGCTGTTCGCCGCATCCCTGGTGCTGTTGATATTCCCGGTGGCGCGCAGCATGTCCGGCGGGGCCTACCCCGTGTATCTGCGCATATGGGACTGGCTGCTCATCGCGGCCTCGGCCGCATCGCTGTTGCACATCGTGGCCACCTACAAGGATCTGGTGTCCCGGGGCGGCGCGGCCACCGACACCGACCTGTGGCTGGGGGGTCTGGTCATTCTTTTGGTGCTGGAAACCACCCGGCGGGTTATGGGGCCATCGCTGCCCATAATCACCGTGGTGGCCATCGCCTACACCCTGCTGGGCCACCACATTCCCGGCATGTGGGGGCACCGGCTCATCGACCTGGAACAGCTCATCAGCTACCAGTATTTGACCACCGAGGGATTGTTCACCATACCTCTGGGGGTCTCGGCCAGCTTCATCTTCATCTTCATTCTCTTCGGGGCCTTTTTGGTGGCCTCGGGCACCGGCGAGTTTTTCATAAAATTCGCCAACGCCCTGGCCGGCCATCTGCGCGGCGGCCCGGCCAAGGTGGCGGTTCTCAGCAGCGCCACCTTCGGCTCCATCTCCGGTTCGGCGGTGGCCAACGTGGTCAGCACCGGCTCGTTCACCATCCCCCTGATGAAGAAGATCGGCTATCGCCCGGTGTTCGCCGGGGCCATCGAGTCGGTGGCCTCCACCGGGGGCCAGTTCATGCCCCCGGTCATGGGCGCGGCCGCCTTCATCATCGCCGACATGCTGGGCGTGAGCTATTTGGTGGTGTGCAAGGCCGCCCTTATACCGGCGGTGCTCTACTTCTTCGCCCTGATCTACATGGTGCACCTGGAGGCCCGGCGGCGGGACCTCAGGGGCCTGAACCGCTCGGAGTTGCCCAACCTGATTAAAACCGTCAAAGAAGGCGGCCATCTGATGCTGCCGGCGGTGCTGTTGATTATCCTGTTGGTGCAGGGTTACTCGCCCATGAAGGCCGGCCTGTGGGCCCTGGTGGCGGTGGTGGTGATCAGCTGGTTCAAGAAAGAAACCCGCATGGGTCCCAAGGCCATCTTGCAGGCCATGGAAAAAGGCGCCAAGGGCAGCCTGGAAGTGGCCCTGGCCTGCGCCTGCGCGGGCATCGTCATCGGCTGCGTCACCCAGTCCGGCCTGGGGCTCAAGTTCTCCAGCCTGGTTATCCAGGCATCGGGCGGTAGCCTGATCCTGTCGCTAGTTTTCGTGATGATCGCCTCGCTGGTGCTGGGCATGGGGCTGACCACTTCGGCGGCCTACATCCTCACCATCATCCTGGCCGGTCCGGTGCTGGTGGACCTGGGGGTGGCCCCGCTGGCGGCCCACATGTTCGTGTTCTACTACGCCTGCCTGTCGTGCATCACCCCGCCGGTGGCCCTGGCCGCCTTTGCCGCCGCGGGTCTGGCCGGGTCCAAGCCCTTTGCCACCGGGTTCGAGTCCATGCGCCTGGCCATCATCGCCTACATCGTGCCCTTCATCTTCGTCTATCACCCGGTGCTGATCTGGCAGGGGGCCTGGTGGGCCATCGCCCTGTCCTTTGTCACCGCCGTCCTGGGCTGCATGGCCATCGGCTCGGCGCTGATGGGCTTCATGAAGCACCGCCTCAACCTGCTGCTGCGCCTGGCCCTGTTGGCGGCGGCGTTCGGGTTGATAATGCCCGGCATCCAAAGCGACCTGTTGGGCGGCGCCCTGCTGGCCGCGGTCTATCTCTTCACCAGTTATCAGGCCCGCAAGATGGGGCCTGATACAGCGTTGGCAGCCTAGGAGGCGGGCATGCAAAACCTGCGTGAACTGATGGAGGCCCGTGCCGCCGAATTTGGCTCCAAGCAATACTTGGTTTTCGGCGAGCGTTCTTACTCCTTTGCGGAGATGGACGAGCGGGTGAACCAGGCGGCCCAGGGCCTCAGGGCCTTGGGCCTGGGGCGCGGCCAAAAAGCGGCCATGCTGGTGGTCAACTCGCCGGAGTTCCTCTGGCTGTGGTGGGCCATCCTCAAGCTGGGGGCGGTGATGGTGCCGGTGAACCTGCGCCTAACCGCCGGGGAAGTAGCCTACATCCTCAACCACTCGGAAACCAAGGTGGTGCTCCTGGGCGACCAGTCCCTGCCGCTGCTGGCCGAGTTGCAGGACCAATGCCCCGGCGTGGCCCATTGGCTGGGGGTGGGCCTGGAGTCGGAGCGGGGCTTGGACCCCACCGAGGATTTCTACAACCTATCCTCCGAAGCCCCGCCCCCGGTAGAGCTGGGCCTGGACGACCCGGCGGGACTTCTCTACACCTCCGGCACCACCGGCTTTCCCAAGGGAGTGGTGCACACCCACGGCAACTACCTGCGCACCGCGGCCGGTTTTGCCCGCACCTGCGGCCTGAAGCCCCAGGACCGCCTGATGACCACCAATCCCTTGTTCCACGTCAACGCCCAGTTCTACTCCTGCCTGGGAACCCTGTACAAAGGCGCGACCCTGGTGCTGACTGAAAAATTCAGCGCCTCGCGCTTGTGGGGCTGGACCCGCGAGCACCGGGTGAACAAGGTGGTGATGCTCTTGGCCCTGACCACCATCCTCTACAACCGCCCGCCCCAGGACGACGACGCCGACAACCCGGTGGAGCTGGTGGTGGCCGGGGGAGCGCCCAAGGGCCACTACGCCGACTTCGAGCGCCGTTTCGGGCTAAAGCTGCAAACCCTCTACAGCCTCACCGAGTCGCCCCTGGCCCTCATGGGGGTGCTGGAGATGCCGGTGAAGGACGGCTCGGTGGGGGTGCCCATGATCCCCGACTGGCCCGGCCTGACCAACCAGGTGGCCATCGTGGATGACCAGGACCAACCGCTGCCTCCCGGTGAGACCGGGCAGATCTTGCTGCGCAGCCAGGCCATGATGAAGGAGTATTTCAAGGACCCCGAGGCCACGGCCGAGGCCCTGAAAGGCGGCTGGCTGCACACCGGCGACCGGGGCCGCATGGACGAGGAGAACTGGGTCTATTTCCTGGGCCGGGGCAAGGACGTGATTCGCAAAAAGGGTGAGAATATCGGGGCGGTGGAGGTGGAGAACGCCTTGGCCGCCTCGGAGTTGGTGGACGAGGCGGCGGTGCTGGGGGTGATGCCCCCGGACGCGGCGGGCGAGGAGGAGATCATGGCCTTCGTGGTTCGCTCTCCCGAGGCCGCTCCGGGCTGGGAGGCCCTGATCGCCCATTGCGAAGGCTGCCTGGCCGACTTCAAGGTGCCCCGCTTCTGGCTGGCCGTGGAGTCCCTGCCCAAGAACGCCATGAACCGGGTGGTGAAAAACAAGCTGCGGGAGCGTGAGGACCTAGAAAACACCCCTGGCACCTATGACCGCCAGGCGAAAAAGGAGGTGGGAGCATGAAAACCCGCGCGATGGTGGCCACCGAGCCCGGCAAGCTGGAAATGCGCGAGTTTCCCCTGCCCGAGATCGGCGAGGAGGACGGCATCCTCAAGCTGGAAATGGTGGGGGTGTGCGGTTCGGACCCCGGCATCTTCAAGGGCAAGTCCGCCAGGGGCGCGCGGCCCTATCCCATCATCTTGGGCCACGAGATGGTGGGCCGGGTCTATAAGATGGGCCAGGCGGCCCAGAAGCGCCACGGGGTGACCGAAGGCGACCGGGTCATCATCGAGTACGCCTTTGGTTGCGGCAAGTGCCGCCCCTGCCTGGAAGGCCGCTACACCCTGTGCCAGAACTTCTACACCTACGGCTCCATGATCTCCTGCGCCGAGCCGCCCCATCTTTACGGGGCCTACGCCGACTACCTCTACATCCACCCCAGGGCCATGGTGCACAAGATCAGCGAGGAGTTGTCGGCCGAGGCGGCGGTGCTCACCTGCGCGGTGTTGGGCAACGGGGTGCGCTGGCTGCACCAGATAGGCGGATGCGGCATCGGCAAGGCGGTGGCCATAGTGGGGCCGGGCCAGCAGGGCCTGGCCGGGGTGGCCGTGGCCAAGGAGTCCGGGGCGGGCCCCATCATGGTGGTGGGCCTGGAGCGCGACGCCCCGCGCCTGGAGATGGCCAAGCGCTTCGGGGCGGACGTGGTGATCAACGCCGAGCGCGAGGACCCGGTTGAGGCGGTGCGCCGGGCCACGGGAGGGGCCATGGCCGAACTGGTCATGGACGTCACCGGCCATCCCCAGGGGGCGCGCCTGGCCCTGGACCTGGCCGGGTTGGGGGCCACCCTGGTGTTGCCCGGCATCTATGGCACCGGAGTGGAGATCCCCCTGGCCCTGGACAAGGTGGTGTTCAACGAAATCACCCTCAAGGGGGTCTTTTCCCACGACTACCCGGCGGTGGAACCGGCCATCAAGATGGCCGAGTCCGGCAAATACCCCCTGGAGGAGTTGGTGACCCACCGCCTGCCTCTGGAGGAGGCCCTGCACGCCCTGAAGCTGGTGGCCGGCGAGGTGCCCGGCGAGGCGGCCATGAAGGTGCTTTTGGACCCGGCGCTCTAGCCCCCCACCCACGCCCGAACACATCACGCCCGCCCGGTCATCCCACCGGGCGGGCGCTTTTATCTAAAAATAGAGCGTGCCCCTTTTTTGGCGCAGCGACTCGGGCGTCTCTTTGTCCTTATCCATCTTGAACTGGAAGAAGGGGGTCATGTCGCCCACCTTCAGCGCCTCGTCAGGGCAGTCCTTCACGCATTGCAAACACACGATGCATTTGGCCGGGTCGGCTGCGCCGGTTTCCGCGTCCATGGCCCCGCTTGGGCACTGTTCCTGACACAGCAGGCACATCTGGCACTCCGCTCCTTGGCGGTTGGGCAGCATGGCCCCCATCTTGAAGCGGAAAGATTCGAACTCGTCCAACTGCTCCTCGGTGTAGGGGCCGGGGTCCAGTTCGCCGAGCATCGCCTGATCCTGGCCGCTCAGCCGGGGATAGAGCTTTTCGGCGTATTCGGCCGCCAGGTCCAGGTCCTGTTGGTCGGGCCTGCCCTGCATGGACTGCCAGCCAGCCAGGTTGTAGGTGTGGGCTCCGGGAAATGTGGCCGCGGCCACCACCTCGAAGCCGCGCGCGGTCAACCTGCGACGGGTGTCAAAGGGCGCGGGGTGCACCTGGAAGCCGCCGTAGGTGAAGAACGTGGCGCAACGCTTGCCGTTGCCCTCCAGGGTGGCCAGCCATTCCCGGAACAGGCGCGGTGAGCGCATGGAGTGGATGGGCGAACCGAAGATCACCGCGTCGTATTGATCGAAGGATGCCGGCTGCTGCCGATCCTCCAAGGCGGTGACGTCCTTTATCTCCACCTGGGCCCCCAACTTGGCTAGGCGATCGTTTATGGCCTGGGCGATTTGTCCGGTGTTTCCAGTGGCGCTGAAGTAGCAGATCAGAACTTTCATTGTAGGCTCCCGGCTATGAAATAAAGCGGCGTTTGGGCCTGGGGCGAGGCTGGTTTTTTTGCGCAGGGTCACTGTTTGGGCGCTTGAGAACTGCCCGAGGACATTATTGCACGTTGCCGAAACACATGAAACCGGTTTGACTTTTTGCTTTGTGGACACGTTGCCGACTAAAAAAACCAGCCCGCTTTTTCAGCAAGGCCGTGTGGCAGCTGACGGCATTTTTATCCGGCGCAACCACTTTTGCTGTACAAGGACTACAAGTCTGGGCCGGTCAATCCGCTCTATCCTGGATTCTTGCCAACCGTCAACAAGCAGTGTAATGTCGACTAACCATCCAGAGTTCTAATGTCTTTATCATTCTTTCGAAAGCAGGGAGGGCAGGGCAGGTCTAAAAGGTTTCTGCCAAACCTCACGTAATTTCGAGGAATACCTTGCCTTACCGCTCATTAAAAGTTTTTGTTGTTTGTCTCTTGTGCCTGCTGGCTGCCAGTGGGTCTGCGTGGGCTGGTGAGCACGGCCCAGTGTTGGAACTAGGAGGGCAGCCCAACTACGATTTGGCCCCCTATCTGCAAGTATTGGATGTCTCGGAAAGCCGGCTCACCATCGATCAGGTCAGCACAGAGCCTTGGAACCGGCATTTCAAGCTTCTGGGGGGACCAGCCCTTGAGAGCCCCTCCCGCGACCTGCGGATACATTGGCTGCGTTTCACCGCTTTTGCGCCAAAAGGCAGCGTTGCCGCAAAGACCACCTGGCTGATTGCCACCGACTACGTCTACCTGGACAAAATCGATTTTTACCGGCCGGCTCCAGAGGGATGGGAGGTAGTCAAGACTGGGCTCAACCGCCCCTTTGCAACCCGCGAGTTGGCCAACCGGAGTTTCGTTTTTACCTTGCCTCAAACAGACAAAGGTCTGTTCACCTGCTACCTGCGCTTGGAAACCAAGGGGTTCAATCCCCTGCATTTTTATGCCTGGCCCCTTCCTGCCTTCATTAGCCACACCACCAAGGAAAGCTATCTTTTCGCTATTTGCTATGGCGTGCTGCTCAGCATGATCGCCTTCAATCTGTTCATCGCCATTTCGCTGAGAGATCGAGTTTATCTTTATTACGTCGGCTACATCCTGTTCGCCCTGGTCAGCATGACCTTTCTGCACGGCCAGGTAACGGCTCTTTGGGACTTTGGCACCCAGACATTCGTGACAATGCTCTGGGTCAACATGGGGCTGTTCACCGCCTTTGCCTACCTGTTCATGCGTGGGATTCTCAATATAAGGAGCCTGTCTCCCCTGGTGGACAAGCTGCTCCTATTCGGTTTTTGCTATGGCCTGTCCATCTCGGTGGCCGGCCTGATGAACTTGCCCTGGATCAGCCGTTGGCTAACTCTGGGAAGCGGCATTTTTTCACCTTGGCTGGCGCTGACGGCGGGCATAGTCAGTCTGCGCCGCGGCTTCGCGGCGGCCCGCTACTTCCTGTTGGCCTGGGGAGTGCTGGCCGCGGCCGTGGCCATTTTCGTCATTCAAGAGTTGGGGCTCATACAAGGAGAGTATTGGGCCAGAAATTCCCTGCTGGTCGGCACGGCCTTGGAATCGATCCTGTTATCGTTGGCCCTGGCCGCGCGTATCAGGGACCTCAAGGAAGAACGGAGAGTTTTGGCCGAGAGCGAAAACAGATTCAAAAACCTTAGTTATACCGATGGCCTCACCGGTCTGTTCAACAAACGCTTCTTTTCCCTGCACCTGGAAGAAGCCTTGAGCAGCGGCCAGGGCCCCAATGACCGCCCGTGTCTTTTGTTCATTGATCTGGACGATTTCAAGCTTTTCAACGACACCTACGGCCATGACCAGGGTGATCTGGTGCTCCAGGGCCTGGCTGGAATCATCACCGACCGTGTGCGCTCCAACGACATGCCCTGCCGTTGGGGCGGTGAGGAATTCGCGGTGATTCTGCTCGGAGCGACCTTGGAGTCGGCAGCCGCCATCGCTGAACGCATACGTCAGAGTTTTGCCCAATATGCCTTTTCCCCAAACGGGCAAACGGTTCGGCAAACTTTAAGTGTTGGCCTCGCCCGAGCTCAACAAGGCGAAAGCTCCGCCGAGTTCATCCGACGCGCCGACCAGGCGCTTTACCGAGCCAAGCGGGCAGGCAAAAACCAACTCTACGTCAGCGCGGTAAAGCCATCTAGTCCCTGAACGGTGTTGGGGCCCCTTGAATGTTGCATTAACCCCACTCCCCCGGCTCCACCCGCTAGAGCAACCCGGAACCATCTTCCCCCGGCCATGAAAATTGACACCCGAATAAGTGGTATAACGATTACAGTCTAGGTCTGAAAGAGGCCGCCCCCTAATCTGGGGGGCATCACGGACCTTGCCGGGATTGCACTCAAGGTTTTCCGCGACCCGCGGTAGCCCTTAAATATAGACAGAAGCGATGGAGCAGAGATGAAACTGGCATTTGTAGGTATGGGGACCATGGGCGGGCCCATGGCGGCCAATTTGCTCAAGGCTGGGCACCAAGTGACCGTTTACAACCGCAGCCGCGAGAGGGAGGAGCCGGTGGCCGCCCTGGGCGCCGCCCGCGCCGCTTCTCCCCGCGAGGCCGCCGTTGGGGCGGAGATTGTGTTTGTTTGCGTGTCCGACACCCCCGACGTGGAGCATATCCTCTTAGGGCCGGACGGCGTGATCCAGGGGGCGGAGCCTGGAACCGTGGTGGCGGACATGTCCACCATCAGCCCGGCCGCCACCAGGAGCTTTGCCGACGCCCTGGCTGAAAAGGGCATCATAATGCTCGACGCCCCCGTATCCGGCGGCTCCGAAGGCGCGCTAAACGGCACCCTGGCCATAATGGTGGGCGGCGACGAGGCCGCGGTCGCAAAGGCCATGCCCGCCTTTCAGGCCATGGGCACCTCCATCACCCACGTGGGGCCTATCGGGGCAGGGCAAATGACCAAGGCCATCAATCAGGTGATCCTGGCCGGTTATTATTTCGCCACCGGGGAAGGCATCGCCCTGGGCCTGAAAGCGGGCCTGGACGTTAAAAAAGTGGTGCAGGCCATAAGCGGGGGGGCCGCCGCCTCCTGGGTCCTGTCAAACCGGGCCGACAACATGATCGACAACACCTACCCCCTGGGTTTCCGGGTTCGCTTGCACCAAAAGGATCTGCGCATTGCCCTGGAGGCCGCGTCTGAACTCGACGTGGCCATGCCCGTGGCCGCCATGGTGTCCCAATTTGAAAACAGCCTGCTGGCTCACGGTTATGGCGACGAGGACGTGTCGGCCCTGGCCCGGATAGTGCGGGAGGCCGCCGGCCTGGAGTAGGCGCCATGCATCCGCCGTTAGCGCCTTAACGCGGCGGCCACCAGCCTCCAGGTCTTTACCGGGGCCGGTCGCCGCCGCTGCCTGTTTCGCAGCCCGGGGCCGGACCGGCATGGCCCACATGGTGAGGCCCCCCCAATTCGCGCTCTGCTTGCTGGGCGAGACACCCCGCCAGACCCTGGAGCCGGTGGCCGAGCACCTGATGGCCGCCCACATCGGCAACGCGGTGACCGACGAGGGCATGCCCGGATACGGCGACTATCATCCCATCTTCGGCACCCCCGGCTCGGTCAACGACGTGCCAGAGGTGCTGGAGTTCCTCCGGGTGCCGAAGGACATAGGCTTTTGGGATGGCCAAAAGCGCCCCATGGTCAGCTTTGAGATCAAGCCCATGGAGGGTCAGGACCCCGAGTTGGTGGTCGCCAACGCGCAGCGGGTCATGAACCTGGCCTGGGCCCAGTTGTAAAAAACAGAGAACGCTCAAGGAGACTTGACGATGCAACCTAAGATCTTCGTATGCCGCCGCCTGCCCGAGGGAGTCATGCAGGCCCTGGAAGGGGCTTTTGAACTCGAGTGCAACCCCAACGACCGCATGCTGACCCGTGCGGAGCTGTTGGCCGGGGTGGTCGGCAAAGACGGGGTGATTTCCCTGTTGACCGACCGTATCGACGACGAGGTGTTGGACGCGGCCGGGCCCCAGCTCAAGATCATGGCCAATTTCGCGGTGGGCTACAACAACATCGACGTGGCCGCCTGCACCGCCCGCAAGGTGGCGGTGACCAACACCCCCGGCGTGCTCACCGACACCACCGCCGATCTAACCATGGCCCTGCTGCTGGCCACGGCCCGCCGCCTGTGCGAGAGCGATGTCTACGCCCGGGCCGGCAAGTACGAGGGCTGGGCCCCCCTGCTGTTCTTGGGCACCGACGTGCACCACAAAACCCTGGGCCTCATGGGCTTCGGGCGGGTGGGCTACGCGGTGGCCCAGCGGGCGGCCGGATTCGACATGGATATCCTCTACCACGATTCCCATCCCTGCCCGCCCGAGTTGAAGCAAAAGGTGGGGGCCTCCTGCGTGGACAAAGAAACGCTGCTAAAGGAATCTGACTTCATATCCATGCACGTGCCCCTGACCCCGGAAACCAGGCACCTGCTGAGCACGGCGGAGTTCGCCATGATGAAGCCCACGGCCTACGTGATCAACACCGCCCGGGGCGAGGTCATCGACGAGGCGGCCCTGGCCGCGGCCATCAAGAGCGGCCAGATCGCCGGGGCCGGGCTGGACGTCTTTGAGGACGAGCCCGCCATCCACCCGGACCTGGTCGCCAATCCCTCGGTGGTGCTTTTGCCCCACATCGGCAGCGCGTCCATCGAAACCCGCACCGCCATGGGCATGTTGGACTACGACAACCTGAGTGCCTGCCTTATCGAGGGCAAGGTGCCGCCCAACTGCCTCAATCCGGAGGTGTTTGGTTAGGAATTTCGCGTGAGCCTTTCAAACAGCAACCCTGCTAATCTCCGGGTGATGATCCGGGGAGCCGGCGAAATGGCCAGCCCGGCGATATCGGGGGCTACACCCACCAGCGGGTGCTGCGTTCTCCAGCGGTTGGCGTCTTCACGCCCCTGGCGGTCTTTGGTCAGGCGGTGGCCCGGGTAGCGGAGCAACAGGTGCGGGTAAAGGTGGGCGGCGTTTTGCGCGGGCCATAGGCGGCTCGGTGTTGGAAGGCATAATGCACGCCTTCAACCGGTGAGCTCACCTCGCCGCGCTTGGCCCCGTGCCCTTCGGCCATACGATGCCGGCGGATGGAGCGGGGCCGTCACATGCCTAATAAAAGTGCAATGCCGGGCAACGGCCTTGGCGACCAATTCTTTCAGCGACTGGAGAAGAGCACATGTCGACCGATAATCAAGAACGATATTTCTTCGTGGACAAGGGGACCCCGGCCGACCCGGTGAGCGGCGAGAGCCCCATCAAGCTCAAGTACCACTCCGGCGGCAAGTGGAAGGCCTCGGCCACGGAAACCTACATGCCCTGCTACAACCCCTCCACCGGCGCGGTGATCGCCCTGGCCCCCCAGTGCTCCTCCGGCGAGGTGGAAGAAGCGGTGCAGGCGGCGGTGAAGGCCTTCCCCAAATGGTCCACCACCCCGGTGAACAAGCGGGTGCAGGTGCTCTACAACATGAAGCGCCTGCTGGACGAGAACCTGGAAGAGCTCACCGTCTTGCTGGCCAAGGAAATGGGCAAGAAGTACCAGGAGGCCATGGGGGACATCCTCAAGGTCACCGAGGTGGTGGAGTTCGCCTGCGGCGCACCGCACCTGATGAAGGGCGAAGCCCTCATGCAGGTGTCCACCGGCTACGACACCGCGCTTTACCGCGAGCCGGTGGGTGTTTTCGCGGGCATCCCGCCCTGGAACTTCCCGGCCATGATTCCCCACGGCTGGATGACCCCCATCTGCATCGCCACCGGCAACTGCATGGTCCTGAAGGTGGCCAGCTTCGTGCCCCAGTCGGCCATGCGGGTCATGGAGTTGTGGCAGGAGGCGGGCATTCCCGACGGCGTGATCAACCTGGTCACCGCCGGGCGAGACCAGGCCGAGCTGCTGCTGCGCCACCCCGACATCAAAGGCATCACCTTCGTGGGCTCCACTAAGGTGGGCCTGCACATCTACTCCACCGCCGCGGCCCACGGCAAGCGGGTCCAGGCCCTGTGCGAGGCCAAAAACCACGCCCTGGTGCTGCGCGACTGCAAGCTGGAGCGCACCGCCGGAGGCATCATGAACGCCTTCACCGGCTGCGCCGGGCAGCGCTGCATGGCCCTGCCGGTGATCGTGGTGGAGAACGCCATTGCCGACCAGTTGGTGGCGCTCTTGAAAAAGGAAGCCTCCGAGCTGAGCCTGGGCAAGGCCTGGCTGCCCGAGACCGGCATGGGCCCGGTGGTCAACGAGGGCCACAAGCAGTTTGTTACCGGCTGGATCGACAAAGCCGAGCAGGAAGGGGCCGAGATCGTCCTGGACGGCCGGAACCCCCAGCCTCCGGCAGGCTGCGAAAACGGCTTCTGGGTGGGCCCCACCATCATCGACCACGTAACCGAGGAGATGTCCTGCGGCAGCGAGGAAATCTTCGGCCCGGTGCTTTGCATCAAGCGGGTGGAGGACTTTGAAGAGGGCATCACCCTGATGAACAACAATCGTTTCGGCAACGGCTCGGTGATCTACACCCAGAACGGCTACTTCGCCCGTCAGTTCGCCCACCACACCGATGCGGGCATGGTGGGGGTCAACGTGGGCATCCCGGTGCCCCTGGGCATCTTCGGCTTCACCGGCCACAAGCAATCGTTCTTCGGCGACCTGCACGTCATGGGCCGCGACGGCTTCGCCTTCTTCACCGAGAGCAAGTGCGTCACCCAGACCTGGTTCCCCGAAAGCGGAGAGGTCATCGGCAAGGTGGACACCTGGGACGGCACCATCACCTCCATGCCCAAGGACAAGTAAGGCTGAAAAACCGGCGGCGGTTTCAGGCCCCGGCCGCCGGTGATGAAGATTGGCGATCAGCCTGTATTCAATACGCATTGCCTGTATTAAATAAAACAGGGTAGGGCTCAGGCCCTACCCTGTTTCTCGTGGCGACGTTGGGTTCTCGTATCCGGGCGCTGCACCCGCGCCACGCCGTGCGCCGGCCTATGGGGGAAGGCAGCTGTTTCCCGGCGTCCCGGCCGCCACCGACACACGGCAAGACGAGGCGCACCGCCTGCGGTGGCGGCTTGGTCATGAGACGCTACGCCAAACAGAGGAATATCCGGCCCCCCTGGGGTGGAAACGGCCGACCTCGATCCATGGTTTACACCATACTACGCCAGGACAAAAGAAAAGGGGTTAGGCTGTTACGCCTAACCCCTTGATTTATTTGGTGGAGCTGAACGGGATCGAACCGTCGGCCTCATGACTGCCAGTCATGCGCTCTCCCAGCTGAGCTACAGCCCCGAATGCGGTATTTTCTATCAGAACCACGAGGGGTTGTCAACGCCAGGGGGCACAATGAGTGGTTATTAGTCACAGTTTTGTTGACCCTACACTCGGGCGCGTGCTACCAAGTGACAACGTATCGTGATCGTGGAGGAAAACAATTGCCCCCCCGTTGGTTTACAGAGGCCGAGGTCGGCGATTTAGGCCTGTGGGACCTATTGGAGCATAAAAAACCCGGAGGCACCCTGGCCCAAGTGGCCCAAGCCCTGGATTTCCTGCATGTAAACCGGGGACTGTTGCAGCCCTACACCTCCGATTACCCCTTGGTGGAGGCCAGGGAGCTTATCCCTCCCTTTGACGCCCCGTTGATAGAATACCGCGACCTGCCCGCCTTTTCCATGGTGGCCCTGGACCGTGAACTGAGCTACCAGGACGAAGGCTTTCAGTATGATCAGCTATTTGCCGAAGGCGACCCGCCGGACCGGTCTCTGGCCGCGGCCAACCGGGCCACCTTGCGCCTGCGCATGCCCCGCAACCTGCGGCCCGAGATGGAAAAGATGCTGGGCCAGTCCGGAACCACGGCGGTAAGGCAATACGTGCAGGTTTTGCCCCTGCTCATGGCCATGGACCGGGGGCATGTCTTGGCCCGGGACAACGAGGGCCAGTTGTATCTCGGCGGGGTGTTCGCCTCTTTTCCCTCGGACCTGGACGGCGAGATCAAGCGTTTCGGACGGCGGGTGGGCAAGTTTGCCGCCGGTGACAACCAGGCCTACGCCGAGCATCGCCAATTCGTGTACAACTTCCTCATGGAGCAGACCGGCTTTCCCGTATGCGGGGAGCGCCACACCTCGGCGGCCCTGTTCGCCCGCCGCCTGCTGCGCCGCCGGGAAAGCTTCATCGTAAAGGTGCTGGGGCACAGCGACCGGGCCATAACCAGCCTCACCAGCCTGGACTCCCGCGACCGCCTGCCCCGGGTGGAAAAGATCGCCCTGGTGCAAACCACGACCTGCAACAAGGCGAGCCGCCGCCAGATAAAGGAGGGCGGTTTTTTCGTGGACGCAGGGCGCGAGGTGGTGCTGCTCAGGGTGCGCTACACCCAGCACGCCTATCACCCGGCCAACGTATTGGAGGACCGGGCGTTGAGCGTGGCCTCCCAGGAGATAGTCCACCCCCAGAGCGGCGAGGTGTTGGGCGGCCTGGACGTGCTGGGCCTTAGCATGGACCGGGTGCTGGTGTTGCAGGACATCGTGCGCGGCGAGCACACCGGCAGCATCGTCTACCGCGGCCTGGTGCGCCTTACCAGCACCGCCGACCCCCAGACGCGCCTGAAGTTCCTGGGCGCCTGGCTGGGCAAGCATCGCCACATCCTGGCCGACTACAGCTCCGAGCAGTTTGACCGATGTCTCAAGGTCATAAACTCCTACCTGGACGACCCACAGCAGCGGGCGGAGATGGCCCGCTATCCCGAGCTTTACCAGGAGGCCCGCCGAACGGTGCGCGACGTAAAGTGGGCCCACCGCCTGCGCCTTTTGGAAAAGCTGGTAAGAAACCGGGCCGACGCCTTTGGCCGCCAGTTCAAGCACGTGCAAATACTAATCATTCTAACCCACGTGCTCAGCCAGGAGGCCGAAGGCCTGGCTCAAACGCACCCCCAGCAACTGGACAAGCTGCTCAATATCTGCGCCGGGTATCTGAAAAACCCCTATCTGCGCCGCCGCTACCTTTCCCGCGAGCCCAGCACCACGGTGGAGCGCGAGGTGATCGGCCATCACCGCCTGCTTACCAACCTGGTGGAGCGCTATCGCCAGGTGCTGGCCCAGCGTTGACGGGATAGGCTCCCGGGACTAGACTTGCAGACTCACTAACAGACTCAGGAAAGAGGCATGACCACCCCCAGCCAGTCCACCCCGGTTCCCGCCCAACTTTTGGACAGTTTCGGACGCCGTCTGCACTACCTGCGTTTGTCCATCACCGACTTGTGCAACCTGCGCTGCCGCTACTGCATGCCCCCCGAGGGTATCGAAAAGCTGCCCCAGGACATGGTGCTCACCTTGGAGGAATTGGCCCGGGTGTCGCGTATCGCCGTGGGCCTGGGGGTGGATAAGATACGCCTCACCGGCGGCGAGCCCCTGCTGCGCAAGGGCCTGTCCCGGCTGCTGACTGAGCTGAAATCCCTGACTCCCCGGCCGGACCTGCGCATCACCACCAACGGCCTGCTCCTGGCCCAAAAGCTGCCCGAGTTGGTGGCCGGAGGGGTGAGTACGGTCAACGTGAGCCTGGACAGCCTCAAGCCAGACCTATACGGCGAAATCACCGGGTTGGGGGCCCAGGCCGGAGGTGAGGCCCTGGCCAAGGTGCGCCATGGCCTCCAGGCGGCCCTGAAGGAGCCGAACATTCAGGTGAAGATCAACGTGGTGCTGTTGGGCGGAGTGAACGAAGAAGAGATAGTGGATTTCGCCCGCCTTACCCTGGAGCATCCCCTGGCGGTGCGCTTTATCGAATACATGCCCGTGGGCCGCAACACCCCATTTCAACCGGAGCGCTTTTTGGCCGCCGAGCAGGTCTTGCAGCGCATCAGGGCCCTGGGCGAGGTTGAGCCCCTGCCCCAGCGCCCCGGCGACGGCCCGGCCCAGCGTTTGCGCCTGGCCGGAGCGCCCGGTGAACTGGGGGTGATCAGCGCCCTGTCCAGCCATTTTTGCGCCACCTGCAACCGCATCCGCCTGTCCAGCGAGGGCCAGGTGGTCCCCTGTCTGCTCTCCGAGGTGGCCGTGGAGCTAAAACCCCTGCTGCGCGGCGGGGCCGATGACGCGGCGGTGGCCAAGGCCCTGCTCGAAGCGGCCCGCCTCAAGCCCCAAAACCACCACCAGGCCGTGGTGAGCCCCCACGCCGCCGGTTGTCAGATGTCCCGGTTGGGGGGATGAGCCTCTGGCCCGGCCATACTGAACGTCATTCATATCGTTGATTCGCCTTGCGAAAACCTACCGTTTTAGGCTACCATCGAAACTCAACCGCAAGGGTCCCCTACCGCGGACCTGTACCATTGCCGGACGGGTCTGGAGGATAGCCTAACCTTGAGTATGTCCATCTTTGAGAAAATGGCTGAGGAGCGTATCAAGAAAGCCGCCGAGCGCGGTGACTTCGACGACCTCCCCGGCCGAGGCCAGCCCCTCAAGTTCGAAGACGACTCCAACATACCCGAGGACCTCAGGCTGGCTTACAAAATCCTCAAAAATGCGGGCTACACCCCACCTGAGTTGGACGCTCAAAAAGAGCTGGTGCGGGCGGAGGATCTCTTGGCCAACGCACCGGACGAAAAGACGCGTTACCAGGCCCTCAAGCGGCTGAACTACCTGACCATGAAATTTAGCCATCTGCGGCCCAACTCTGGGATATTCACCGACAACGAATACAGCGATCGGGTGGTGGACCGCTTGTGCCGCCCGCGCAAGGCCTCAGACTCCGACAAAAAGTAAAATTTAGCTTCCGGAGGAAGCCCGCGCCCATGGATATGAAGCGCGACTATTACGAGGACATCCGTCTGCTGGACAGCGGGCCGCAGGTCTTTTGGCTGGCCGTGCTGCTGGCGGCACTGGCCGCCTTCCCCCTGGTGGCCGATTCCTACCAGATCTACACCGTCAACCTGATCGCCATTCACGTGATCGTGGCCCTGGGGCTCAACCTGCTGGTGGGATACACCGGCCAGATCAGCCTGGGGCACGCCGGATTTTTCGCCATCGGCGCCTATGCCACCCTGGCCCTGATGCTCAACGCCCACCTCCCCTTCATAGTGGCCCTGCCTTTGGCCGGATTCATCAGCGCGGCCTTCGGCTTTCTCTTGGGCCTGCCCGCCCTGAGGCTGGAAGGCCCCTATTTGGCCATCGCCACCCTGGGCTTCGGCCTTACCATTACCCAGATTTTGGGCCGCCTGGACGTGTTCGGGGGCCACATGGGCCTGCAGGCCCCTCCCCTGGAGCTTTTCGGGCTCAAGGTGACCAGCGACGCCGGGCGCTACGCGGTGATCATGCCCATCTGCGTGATCATGACCTGGGGGTTGCGCAACCTCACCAAGACCAGGGTGGGCCGGGCCTTCGTGGCGGTGCGCGACAGCGACATCGCCGCCGAGTGCATCGGGGTCAACCTCACCTATTACAAAACCCTGGCCTTCGCGGTCAGCGCCTTTTTCACCGGCATCGGCGGGGGCCTCATGGCCTTCGTGCTGGGCTTTATCAGCCCCCACACCTTCAACGTCATGGTCAGCATCATGTTCCTGGCCATGGTGGTGGTGGGCGGCCTGGGCTCCATTTTGGGCTCGGTGATGGGCGCGGTCTTGATCACCTGGCTGCAACTGGAGCTGGCCCGCATCGGCGAGCTGCCCCTGGTGGGGCCGGTGCTAACCGAATTGAGCAACCAGGTGTTCACCCTGAGCGGGCTGCCCAACGTGCAGTACGTGGTGTTCGGCCTGATCATGGTCCTGATAATCATCTTCGAGCCCCTGGGGCTCTACGGCTTCTGGATTCGCACCAAGATCTACTGGCGCACCTGGCCCTTCTAGGGGACTCAATAAAGGAGCGGTACTTTAGGAATGCTCGGGCAGCTCATTACCTCCGGCATCGCCATCGGGGCCACCTACGCCCTCATGGCCCTGGCCATGGTCATCATCTACAAAACCAGCGAGGTCCTGAACTTCGCCCAGGGCGACATGGCCATGCTCAGCGCCTTCGTGGCCTACATGTGCCTGAGCACCTACGGCCTGGGTTTCGCCATGTCCTTCACCCTGGCCCTGGCCTTCGCCTTCGCCCTGGGCGCTTTCTTGGAGTTCGCCTTTTTGCGCCGGGCCAAGGAGCCCAACGTGCTGGGGCTGATCATCATCACCCTGGGCCTGGAGATGATGCTTTACGGCCTGGCCTCCTGGCGCTGGGGCAGCGACCAAAAGGATTTCCCCTTCCCGGTGAGCGACTTTGACGTTTATCAGCTCGGCGGGGACGTGGTGATAAGCCAGTTGAACCTGGTCACCCTGGGGGTGGCTTGCGCCCTGATGATCCTGTTGTTCGTCTTCTTCCGCTACACCAAGGTGGGCGTGGCCATGAAAGCCACCCAGCAAAACCAGCAGGCCGCCCGGCTCATGGGCATCAGGGTGGGGCGCATCATGATGCTCACATGGGGAATGAGCTCGGTGGTGGGGGCCTGCGCCGCTTTCTTGATCGCCTCCACCGACACCCTGGACCCCAACCTCATGTGGACCCCGCAGCTCAAGGGCTTCTCCGCCGCCGTCCTGGGGGGCATGACCTCCCTGGTGGGGGCGGTGTTGGGGGGCTTCATCCTGGGGGTGGTGGAGAATCTTTTCGGCGGTTATGTGTCCGTGGAGTTCAAGGCGGTGGTGGCCTTCGCGGTCATCGTATTGATTTTGTGCGTCAAGCCCAGCGGGCTTTTCGCCAAGCACTACGTGCGCAAAGTTTAGGCGGCCGCCGGCGGCCGCCTCTTACCCGTCTATTTTGGAGGGAGGGATCATGAAAAAGATACTGTGGCTGATGGTGTTGGTGTTTAGCCTGGCTTTGGCCGGAGCGTCCGGCGCGGCCGAGGTGCAGGGAGTCACCGATACGACCATCAAGATCGGCCAGTGGGGACCCCAGACCGGCCCGGCCGCCCTGTGGGGCGCGGTGGCCCGAGGCACCGGGGTCTACTTTGACCTCATCAACTCCGAGGGCGGCATCAACGGCCGCAAGATCAAATATTTCCTGCGCGACGACGGCTACAACCCCAACCGCACCAAGGCCATCGCCAAGGAGCTTTACGAGCAGGAAAAGATCTGGGGATTCGCCTGCGGCGTGGGCACCAGCCCGGGCATGGCGGTGATGCCCTACATCATCAAAAACAACATCCCCTGGGTGGGCATGGCCACCGGCTCGCCCCACTGGGCCTATCCGCCCAAGAAGAGCATCTTCGCGGTGTACCCCCTGTACCCCGACGAGGCTCAGATACTCACCGCCTATGCCCTGGACACCCTGGGCAAGAAGAAGATCGCCTTCTTCTACCAAAACGACGACTACGGCAAGGGCGGCCTGGCGGGCGCGGTGCGCGAGCTTAAGAAGCGGGGCATGACCCTGGCCGCCGACGTGCCGGTGGAAGTGGGCGAGACCGACCTGGCCAGCCACGTGCTCAAGATGAAGAAGGCCGGGGCCGACTGCGTGATCATGTGGGTCTATCCCAAGCACGCGGCCATCGTTTTGGGCACCTCGGCCAAGCTGGGCTACAAGCCCCAGTGGATGGCCTGCTCCACCCTTAGCGACGTGGCCCTGATGTTCAAGATCACCAAGGGCCTATGGAACGGCATGATCTTCGGCAACTTCGCCGAGCTGCCCGACAGCAAGGCCCCGCTGATGGTCAAGTATCGCAACGCCCAAAAGAAGTTCGCCCCCAAGGAGCGCTGGGGCGTGTTCTTCTACGCAGGCTTTGGTTTCGTGGAGCCCATGGTGGAAGGCATCAAGCGCGCGGGCAAGGACCTGAGCGTTGACAACTTTGTCAAGGCCATGCAGAGCCTCAAGAACTTCCAAGGCATCATGGGCCCCATCACCTATGGCCCCGAGCGCCGCCAGGGCCTCAAAAAGGTCTTCTTGGCCAAGTGCGTACCCGCCACGGCGGAGGTCAACGGCAAGAAGATCACCTACGGCAAGGGCCAGCGCCTCAGCGACTGGATGGGCGTGGAGTAAAACCCGTGAACCCGGGGCGGGGGCCGCGTGGCCTCCGCCCCTTTCAGCAGCCCGGAGCCCCATGGCCATCTTGGAAATACAAGACCTCTCCATGGTCTTCGGCGGCATAACCGCCCTGGACCATGTATCGCTCAGCCTGGAGCAGGGCAGCATCACCGCTGTCATCGGCCCCAACGGCGCGGGCAAGACCACCCTGTTCAACTGCATCACCGGCCTGTACAAGCCCACCAGGGGCCAGGTCAGTTTCAAGGGCAAGCGCATCAACGGCATGAAGCCCTACAAGATCGCCGCCCTGGGCCTGGGCCGCACCTTTCAGAACATCGAGCTGTTCAACAAGATGACCACCCTGGACAACCTGCTCCTGGGCCGTCACTTGCACATGCGCACCGGGGTGTGGAGCGGCTCCACCTTTTTCCGCCGGGGCAGCCGGGCCTCGGCCGAGGAGATCGCCCACCGTGGGAAGGTTGAGGAGATCATCGATTTTCTGGACCTGCAACACGCCCGCAACCGCTTCGTGGGCGGCCTGCCCTATGGCACCCAAAAGGTGGTGGAGTTGGGCCGGGCCCTAGCCATGGAGCCGGAGGTGCTCCTGCTGGACGAGCCGGTGGCGGGCATGAACATGGAAGAGAAGCAGGACCTGATGATCTGGCTGGGCGACATCAAGGAAGAGCTGGGCATCACCCTGTTGGTAATCGAGCACGACATGCGCCTGGTCATGGAGATCAGCGACGAAATCATGGTGCTCAACTACGGCGAGCCCATTGCGCGCGGCAAACCCGAACACGTCCAGAACCACCCCGAGGTGCTCAAGGCCTATCTGGGCGAAGAGTCGGCCCTGGAGGTGGCCTGATGCTCCAGGTGAAAAATATCGAGACCCTCTACGGCCTGGTCATGGCCCTCAGGGGCGTGTCCCTGGAGCTGCCCGAAAACAAGATCACCGCTATCCTGGGCTCCAACGGCGCGGGCAAGTCCACTCTGTGCAAGACGATCATGGGCATGCTGGACGACCAGCCGGACAAAGGCACCATCTGGCTGGACGAGACCCGCATCGACAAAAAGGACACCGAGGACATTGTGAACCTGGGCTTGGCCTACGTTCCCGAGGGCCGCGAGGTGTTCGAGGAGCTCACCGTCCTTGAGAACCTCCAGATGGGGGCCTACACCCGCAAGACCTCCCAGGCCAAGGACGACCTCAAGCGGGTGTACGAGCTTTTCCCCCGCCTCAAGGAGCGCCAGAAGCAGCTGGCCGGGCACCTGAGCGGCGGCGAGCAACAGATGCTGGCCATCGGCCGGGCCCTGATGATGCGCCCGCGCATAATGCTGCTGGACGAGCCCTCCCTGGGCCTGAGCCCCCTGCTGGTCAAGGAGATATTCGGCACCATCCAGCGGGTTAACGCCGAGTATGGCACCACCATGCTCCTGGTTGAGCAGAACGCGGCCATGGCGCTAAAAAACTGCCACTATGGCTATGTCATGGAGAACGGGCGTTTCGTGTTGGCGGGCACGCCCGAGGAGCTGATGGCCGACGAGGACGTGCGCGAGTTTTACCTGGGCATACGCTCCGAAGTTAGTGTTAAGGGGTATCAGCGGTATAAGCGCAAAAAGCGCTGGCGGTAAGCGGCGGCTGCGCCAGACAGCCGTGGGCTGCGTTGGTGGCATCGCTTAGACTTCGGCGGAGCATTACTACGCCTGCGGCCTGTGTTCTTTTAATCCAGCTTATTCAAGAAATCCAGAAGCAGCGTTTTAACCTTTCCCTCCCGGTCCTCCACCCATAGCTCGTGAGGCAGGCCCTCCAACTCCACGTAGCGGGCCCCCAGCTCCTGGGCCAGCTTTTTCTGCCCGGCCGGCGGGAACAAATAGTCCTGGGCCGGCGCGACCACCAGGCGCGGCCGGCGGCCAGGCCGGGGGTGGGGGCGGCCCAAACCCAGGCCCAGCAGGGCGGCCATTTGCAGGCAGACCAAAGACGGCTCCGGGGCCAGGCGGCCCACACGCTCGGCCAAGGCGGCCTCGTCCAGATCCTTGAACAGCACCCGCCGCGCCATGGCCGTGTCGCTGACGGCCACGGGCAAACCCACTAAAGGCCTGGACATATCAACGGGGTAATGCAGGTTTAGTTTTAAAAAGGTGCGCCACGGCAGGCCCGAGCCCGGCAAAGGCGCCAGGAGCACTCCCGGCAGATCCTCGGCCTCCCAGATCTTCTGCACCTGCCAGCCGCCCAGGGAATGGCCCACCAGCACCGGACGCCCCAAAGAGGCGGCGGCCCGGCGGCTCAGGTCGGCATAGTCGTTGATGGAGGTCAAGGACGGCAGGACCCAACGGTCGGCCCCGTGGCCCGGCTGCTCGATGAGATTGACTCCGTAGCCCTCGGCGGCCAGGTCCTGGGCCAGGCCGTCCCACACCCAGGCTCCGCCCCAGGCGCCATGGATAAACAGCACCTCGCGCCGTGCCGTCTCCGGTGGCGGCCCCAAACGGGTAAGGGCGGGCTGCATGTTTTCAAAAGGGCGGGCCATGGCTCAACCTAACCCATAAATAACCCAGTAAGCAATAGGGTTACAGGGCAAAACGGATCACTCCCGCCAAGGCCAGGGAGGCGGTTTCGGCCCTGAGGATGGTGTGGGGTAGGCGGCAGGAAATGAACCCCGTAGCCACGGCTTGGCCAGCCTCCTCGGGAGTGAAGCCGCCCTCCGGGCCGATGAGCGCCCACACCTCCCCTGCTCCAGCCAGGCCCGGCAAAACCTGGGACAGGCTGGTTCGTTTCTCGTCCTCGTAGAGCAACAGCTTGGCCGCATCGGGCGGAGCGGCGGCCAGCACCTCGGTGAGGGAGGCGGGGGGGAACATCTCCGGTGCCCTGGCCGCGCCGCACTGCTTGAGCGCCTGGCCAGCCAGGCGCTGCCAGCGCTCCAGTTTGGCCCGCCCACCGCCCGCCTTGGGCACCGCCCGCTTGGTGAGAACCGGGCGCACCTGGTCCACGGCCAGCTCGGTGAGCTTGACCGCCAACAGATCCATGGCCGGGGCCTTTAGCAAACCAGGGCACAGCACCAAGCGGGGCATGGGCGGGCTTGCCGCCTCCACCGTTTCCACTCGAACCGCCCCGCCGTTTTTGTCCAGACTGGTCAGGACGCCCTTGGCCCGGCGTCCCTGGCCGTCGATAAGCTCCACCTCGGCCCCCGGCACAAGGCGCAACACCTTGCGGGCGTGGGCCGCCTCCTCGGCGGGCAGAGCCACCTCGCCCACGGCCAGGGCCTGGGGCCGCACCAGAAAGCGCCTGAGGCTCATGCCAGCACCAAGGCCGCCCACCCGGCCAGAGAGTCCTGCTCCACCACCCTGAGGCCCTGCGCGGCGAACAGGGTGGTCATAGCCTTTATTTGGTCCACCAGGATGCCGCTTATCACCAGCTCGCCGCCCGGAGACAAATGCCCGGCCAGGGGCTCGGCCAGTTCGGTAAGCTCCCTGGCGATGAGGTTGGCCAGCACCAGAGGGAAGGTTTCGCCTATCTCCTCCAGGGGGGTGATGCCGACGCTCACACCCTGGGTCATACCGTTGCGCTCGGCGTTGGCCCGGGTGGCGATCACCGCCTCGGGATCGATGTCGATGCCCACGACCTGCCGGGCTCCGAACAGCAGGGCGGCCAGGCTCAATATGCCCGAGCCGCAGCCCACGTCCAGCACCCGCGCGGGCAGGCGGCCCCGCTCGGCCAGGCGGTCGATGCGCCGCAGCACCAGTTGGGTGCTCTGGTGCTGCCCGGTGCCAAAGGCCTGGCCCGGATCGATGACCACCACCAACTGCCCGGCCTCGGGAGATGCCTTTTCCCAGGGCGGGGCCACGATGAGCCTCCGGGACACCAGGCGGGGGTGGAAGTAAGCCCTCCAGGCCCCGGCCCAGTCCTCTTCGGGCAGGTCGACGAAGCTCACCTCCACCAGGCCCTCGCCCGCCTCCGCGGCCAGGGAGGCGGCGTAGCGCTCCAGCAAGGCCTTTTGGGCGGGCAATTCGGCGCAGGTCTCCAGAAAGGCCCGCACGGTCACCAGGCCTTGAGAGCCCAACTCGTCGATGAGTTGCACCCCATGGCCGGTGACGCCGGCGAGAAAATCGGCCGCGGCCTCGGCCTGGGGGGCCGGCGCTCTAAGACGCACCTCCTGCCAGACGGGGATAGGGGCGGGTTCGCTTGTCTTTTTCATGGGCCTCCGGATTTGCGCGCCCGGCGTGGGCAGGCTAAAATACCTATTTCGAATATTAAGTTAGGTTACCTCGAAAGGACAAGCCCTCTGTGAACAGCGACAAGCTCAAACAACTTTTAGATCAAGTGGCCGCCGGAGCCATGGACCCGGACCAGGCCATGCAGCGGCTCAAAAAGCTGCCCTACGAAGATCTGGGTTTCGCCCGGGTGGACCACCACCGGGTGCTCCGGCGAGGCTTCCCCGAGGTCATCTTCGGGCAGGGCAAGACCGCCGAACAGATTACCGCCATTTCCCATTCCCTGCATGACCAGGGCGCGGCGGTGCTGGTGACCCGGGTGGACCAGGACAAGGCCCAGGCGGTGTTGGCCGAGTATCCCGAGCTGACCTATCATGCCGACTGCGCCTGCCTCAGCCAGCTGGCCGCCGAACCGCCCCGGCCGGGCAAGGGCTCGGTGGTGGTTATCGCCGCCGGCACCAGCGACCTGCCCGTGGCCCAGGAAGCGGTGCTCACCGCCAGCCTCATGGGCTCCAAGGTGGAAACAGTCTACGACGTGGGAGTCAGCGGCCTGCACCGCCTGGCCGGCGCGGCGGAGGTGCTCATGAACGCCAGCGCCTACGTGGTGGTGGCGGGCATGGAAGGGGCCTTGCCCAGCGTGGTGGCCGGTTTGGTGGATAAGCCGGTGGTGGCGGTGCCCACCAGCGTGGGCTACGGCACCAGCTTCGGGGGCCTGGCCGCCCTGTTGGGCATGCTCAACTCCTGCGCCCCGGGCCTCAGCGTGGTCAACATAGACAACGGCTTCGGCGGGGGCTACCTGGCCGGGCTAATCGACCATTTAGGCTAGGCTAGAAACTTGCGGGCGGTGGTGCAGCGGGTGTCCCGGGCCTCGGTGGAGGTGAAGGGGGCCACGGTGGGAGCCATCGGCCCCGGCCTCATGGTGTTGTTGGGTATCAGCCAGAACGACGGCCCCAAAGAGGCCGCCTGGCTGGCAAATAAAATCGCCGGGCTGCGCATCTTCCCCGACGCTCAGGACAAGCTCAACCTCTCGGTCGCGGACACCGGCGGCCAGGTGCTGGTGGTGAGCCAGTTCACCCTGTGGGGCGACTGCGCCAAGGGCCGCCGCCCCTCTTTTGTCCGCGCCGCCGGGGGCGAGGCGGCAGAGCCCTTGTACCTGGCCTTTGTGGATGAGCTGGGGAAGCTGGGCCTCAACGTAGCCACCGGCGTCTTCGGGGCCATGATGGAGGTGAGCCTGGTCAACTCCGGGCCGGTGACCCTTTTGGTGGACACGGAAAAAGCTTTTTAGGAGGCTCAAATGGACCAGGACAAGCCCGACCTCAGCGCCTTCATGCCCGAGGGATGGACCGGCAAGTACCCTCCATGTCAGATTCAGGTGAGCACGGACGGCGAGATGTCCTCCCAGGGGCGGCCCATGGTGCACCCCACCATCATCCAACTTATCTACGATTCAGTGCGCCTGGAAGACGGGCACTATGTGATAACCATCGACGGCCAGACCTGCGAATTGGAGGTGGCCGACACCTTCCACGTGGTCAAACGGGTGGAGTTTAACGATGAGAGCGCGGTCATCACTCTCAACGACGCCACCAGCGAAACCCTGGACCCTGGGAGCCTCAGCCTGGGCGACGACGGCATCGTCTATTGCCGGGTGAAGGACGGAGCCTTCCCGGCCCGTTTCGGCCGGGCGGCCTACTACCAGTTGGCCGACAAGATCGTGGAGCAGGGCGAGGGGTTCGCGTTGGTGTTGGGGGACAAGAGCTGGCCCCTTATCCAAACGACCTGAGCTGACGCACACCGGGGGGCGGCGGCAATGGCCAAGGCACACGAAAAGCTGGTTGGAATCTGCGGCCTTTATTGCGGGGATTGCCCCTACTATCTGGCCGGCAGGTTGGGCGACGAGGAGCAGTTGGCGGCGCTGAGCCGTAAAACCGGCCTGCCCATAGAAGATATCCAATGCGACGGCTGCCTGTCGGAGCGGGTCTTCCGGGATTGCCGGGAGTGCAAACACGGCTTCCGAACCTGCGCTGCCCAGCGCTTGGTAACCTGGTGCTTCCAGTGCGGGGAGTTTCCCTGCAACCGCCTGCGCGAGTTTTCCAAAGAGCACGTGGTCAACGGAATTTGCCACCACCAACAGGTCATCGAAGATCTCGAATACCTGCGAGGCAAGGGAACCAAGGACTGGGTGGCCGCCCAGGAGCATCGCAGCGATTGCCCCGCCTGCGGACGGCCAGGCTATTGGTTCAGCACGGAATGCACGGCCTGCGGGGCCAAAATCCGCTGATCGCGCTTTGGCCCAGGCAGGGTCATTTCATCTAACAAGTTGTCATGAGGATCAAGCCCGTTCAGGCTTGGTTTAGATTCCGGGCGAGTTGGCTTAGCGCAACCCCGCCACGGCCTGGGCCACGTTGTAGCAGTAGTCGCCCACCTTCTCGAAGTTGGTGAGCATGTCCACGAACACCAGGCCCGGATCAACCGTGCACACGCCCGAGCGCAGGCGGGTGAGGTAGTCGTCGCGCATCTCCTCGCGCATGAAGTCGATCTCGTCTTCCATGGTCTGGGCCACTTCCATGATCTCCCGGTTGCGTTCGGCCGCGCCGGTGACCACCATCTCCAGGAAGCGCCCCACCTTGTTGCGCATGGTGCGGTAGTCTTCCATGCCCCGATCAGCCAATTCCAGCTTGTTCTCCACCATCTCCTCGGTAAGCTCGGCCAGGTTTTCGGTGGCGTCACCCACACGCTCGATGTTGTTGACCATGCGCAGCAAGGAGTTGATCTCGCGGCTCTCGGCGTCGGTGATGGCGCCCTGGCTCACCTGCACCAGGAAATCGGTGATATCTCGCTGCAGGTTGTCCAGGGCTTCCTCGGACTGCTTCCAGCGGGCCAGGTTCTCCAACTTGCGGTTGAACATCACCTCGGTGACATCCCGGTACATCACCTGGGCCAGGCGGCCCATGCGCACTGTTTCCTCGCGGGCCTGAGCCAGGGCCACGCTGGAGTTGTCCACGAACTTATAGTCCAGGTGCAAAGGACGCCCCATGTCCACCATCTGGGCCTCGGCGGCCTTGCCCCTGGTCAGCTTGGTGGCGGCCTTGGCCAAAATAGGCAGGCAGGCCAAGAAGACTACGGCATTGATGACGTTGAACATGGTGTGGGCGTTGGCGATGTAGCGGCTGATGTTGGGCTGCTCGGTGCCCACCAACTGCTGGGCCGGCCCGATACCCATCAGGCTGCCGGAAACCCACTCCACCACCCACAGGAAAGGCTTGAACAAGACTACTATGTATAGCACCCCCAAGACATTGAACATGGTGTGGGCCCGGGCGGTCTGCCGGGCCACCACCGTGCCTCCTATGCTGGCCAACTCGGCGGTGATGGTGGTGCCTATGTTGTCTCCCAAAATCAGGGCCACCGAACCCGGCAGGTTCAATAGCCCCTGACTAGCCAAGGCCATGGTTATGCCCACCGTGGCCGATGAAGACTGCACCAGAACGGTAAGCACCGTGCCGGTAAGCACGCACAGGAGAATGCCCCCGATGCTGCCGGCGTCGAACTTGGTAAAGAAAGCGATGAACTCGGGATGGGCCCTGAGCGGCTTGAAGCCGTTCTTCATCAACTCCATGCCATAGAACAACAGCCCGAAGCCCAGGATCACTGCGCCGATGTACTGCCACTTGCGGCGTTTGGCAAAAAATTTGAAGGCGACCCCGATGAATATGGCCGGCAGGGCCAAGTCGCTGATCTTGAAGGCGATCAACTGGGCAGTGATGGTGGTGCCCACGTTGGCGCCCAGGATCACCCCCAGGGCTTGGGTCAGGTTCATGAGCCCGGCGTTGACAAAACCCACCAGGGTCACGGTGGTGACCGAGGAAGACTGGACCACGGCGGTGACCAGGGCCCCCACCATACAGCCCACCACCCGTTTGTTGCTCACCGCCTCCAAAAAGGCGCGCAAACGGTCGCCGGCCACCTTTTGCAGCCCCTCGGACATGAGTTTCATGCCGAAAAGGAAAAGGCCCAGCCCACCGAGAGCTTGGATTATTATGTTGGTGAAACTCACTGTCCTACGGGCAGCCTTGTGTGCGGTCGGAAAGCTTTATGTAACCTAGTCGTAACCTTGCGGCATTTTTATCCCCCATCCCTCTCAACGTCAACCCCAAAAGGTTATTAAGGGGATATCGGAATAATAGAGCACTGTTAGGTATGGTGAGGACATTAAACGCAACCGCGCAATTGCTCATGGAGCCAAACTGGCCCGGGCCTGCTCCTCCAAAAGGGCCAGGCGCTGGGTCAGAACCTCTTGCTCGTCGGGGGGCAAAAGATAAAGCTCGCCCCTCAACTCGGGGCTGCTTACCATGAAACGGGCATTGCCCTGCAAGCTGTTTTCCAGAAACAGCGACCGCCCATACTCCAGGGACAAGCGGTCCAGGGCCAGATCCCTGGGGTCATCGATCTCCGGGCTCAAACGGCGGCGCCGCTGTCCCAAACCTGCGACGATGTCTCCGGTGATTTTGGCCACCACCTGCCGGCGGCGGGCCTCGATGCTCTGGGCAACCGGGTTGGGAGCGTCGCCTTCCGGAGCCGTCAGGCGGCGGCTACGGGACGACTCCCGGCTTATGCGGCGCGCGTGGGCGCTCAGCACTTTGTGTAAATCTTGATCGGCAATGCTCACCTGGGGCTCCGGCGCAGCAAAATTTCATCACATAACTTACTATTGATTCTAACTCTTTTTTGCAAAGGAGCACAACCTTTCAACTTGGTGCCGATCGGCTTGACCCCGAACCGGAGGGAGGACTATCCTGAATATATGGTTGGGTGATTAATACAAACTTTCAGCACCCAGATTGGAGGTGCGATGTTCTGTCCATTGCTGGACAGGCACATCTCCCGCCTACCTCTCTCCGGGCTTTGCCCCCGGGACACTCCCTCACGGCAAGCGCCAAGGCGCGTCATGTATAGGGCCGGCTTATGTCCGGTCCAAGGAGAGATTTATGCTGCAAGAGCGTCAACTGCACCAACTCGCGTCCATCCGCACCACCCCTCACGCCACCCTGAGCCTGTACCTGGCTCTGGATCAATCCAGGGATCAGAGGCTTTTGGCCCTGGGCGACCTGATAAAAAGAAAGGAGCAGCAACTTAGCGGCAACGGGACTGCCGCCATGTGGTCTGCTTTTGGCGGTGACCTGCAAAAAATGGAAAGGCTGGTGGAGGAGTTGCCGGCCAGCCCCGGCCGGGGCTTGGCCGTGTTCGCCTGCGGCCCGGCGGGGCTCTTCGAGAGCCTGAGCCTGGAGGTGCCGGTGAATAACCTATTGGAAACCGGCCCGGCTCCCTATATTCGCCCCTTGGCCGCTCTGGCCGGGGACCTCAGCCACACCCTGGCCGTGCTGCTGGACGGCAAAAGGGCCCGCTTTTTCAGCTACTTCCTGGGAATCTCCGCGGAGTTGCCCGAGGCGGAAATCATCGGAGAGGCCGGTCCCAGCCTGGAGGGCGGAAGCCAGGGGCGCACCGGCGACAGCCATCTTTCGCGCAAGTCGGGACAGGTCAGGATGCGCTACCTCAAGGACGTGGCCACCCAGGCCCGCAGCCTCATGGAGGACTCGGGTTTCAAGCATATGGTCCTGGGCGGCTCGCACTCGGTGGTGGAGGAGCTGAAGGAGCAATTGCATCCCTATCTGGAACAACGCCTGGCCGGAGAATTCGGCCTGGACGTCACCGCCGGCCCCTCCCAGGTGGCCCAGGAGGTAGCCCAATCGCTGCAGGAAGCGCGGCGCCAAAACCAGGAAAAGCTCTTGGCCAACCTGGCCGACAATCTGGGGCCGGGCGGCCAGGCTGCCACCGGGCTAAACCAGGTGCTGGGAGCCTTGTTCGAGGGCCGGGTGCATACCTTTTTCGTGCGCCGGGGCCTCACCGCGCCTGGGGGGTGCTGCCCCTCCTGCGGGCGCCTGCGCCACGTGGCGGGCAAGTGCCCCATCTGCAATCAGGCCATGACCCCGGTGGACGACGTGGTCAACCTGGCCGTGGCCGGGGCCATGGTGGGCGGGGCCCGTTTGGAGCAGATCGACGGCGACTCGCCTCTGGACGGGCTGGGTGGCGTGGCCGCCCTGCTGCGCTATGCTTAGGAGGCATGGCTAAAAAGGACAAGATACCGGCCACGCCGGCCCTGCACGCCTTGAAGGGAGCCGGCGTGGCCTTTATTCCCCGCCCCTATGGATACGTGGCCCACGGGGGCACCGGCGAGGCCGCCGGTCAGTTGGGAGTGGACGAGCACCAGGTGGTAAAAACCCTGGTGATGCAGGACGAAAGCGGCGATCCCCTGGTGGTGCTCATGCACGGCGACAAGGAGGTCTCCACCAAGAACCTGGCCCGCCAACTGGGGCGCAAGTCGGTGGAGCCCTGCGCCGAACGCGACGCCCAGCGCTACACCGGCTACCAGGTGGGGGGCATCAGCCCCTTTGGCATTCGCCGCGAGATGCCGGTGTTCGTGGAAAAGGGCATCCTGGACCTGGAGCGGGTGTACATCAACGGCGGCAAGCGCGGCCTGTTGGTGGAGATAACCCCGGCGGTCTTACTGAAGCTGCTTAACCCCACCCCGGTGGAGGCGGCGCTTTAGATTATTAGTCCGAGTCTTTGGCCGCGCCCGCTTCTTCCAACAACTCGCCCAGGTACTTAGCCAGCTTGCCGGTAAGCTCGGTGCAGATGGTCCGGCGGCTGTCAGGCTGGCCGTAAAAGGTCTTTACCTCGTCCTTGGCCTTCCAGTTCACCCGGGCGATGTCCGCGCAGTTGGTGCCGCCGTAGGGCTCGCTCATCTGGGCGAAGGCCTTGCTCAACTTGAAGCTCAGCAGCCACATCTTGGGGTCGTCCTGTTCATCGGGACGGGACTTGCCGTAACGGGCCGAGACTGCGGCGATGGCCCCCAAGAGGATGCCGCAGGTGCGGCCCGAGGAGGCGATGCCTCCGCCATAGGCCCCAACCGCCCGAACAATTTCCGGGCTGGCCATGCCCATCTTTTCCAAGCCCACGGCCACCAGGGCCTGGCTACAGTGCATCCTCTGCTTGAAAAGCTCCTCGGCCTTGACGCGCATCTGCTCGGGGGTCATGCATCTTCTCCCACTGTACGATGTTGCTCCACTGGCCCAATCGACCCTAGCCGGGGGGCCAGGGACGGTTTTCCTCCAATAGTTCGCCCAGGTAAACCGCCATGTCGCAGATCAGGCTTTCGCAGCGCCGTCTAGTGCTGTCGGGCGCGGTGCGGAACCACCTGCGTTTTTGCTCGTCGTTGAAGTCGATCTCCACGATACAGGCGCAGTCCACCCCGCCGTAGGGGGCTGTAAGCTCCTCGAAGCGGCTCACCAACCGCTCGGCCAGCGGCCTCAGCTTGGGGTCTTCGCGCTGGGAAGGGTCGGCTTGGCCGTAAAGTCCGGCCACCATGCCCACCGCCCCGGTGAGGATGCCGCAGACCCGGCCGCTGCGGGCCACTCCGCCTCCATAGGCGCCCATGGCCTTGATTACCTCTGGGTGCACATGTCCGACCTTTTCTTGGCCCACGGCCAGGATGGCTTGGCTTCAATGATAGCTTTGGTTGAACAACTCCATGGTGCGCTCACGAATTTGCTGGGGGGTCATGATGTCTCCCAAGAGTATGTCTGCCTGCTGCTGTCTCAGGCCGTCGCACCGAAACTGGCCACGGTGTAGGTGCCGCTGCGAGCGTCTTTGTTCAGGGTTATGATCCCCTGCTTTTCCGCGTCCAAAAGCAGGTCTGAAAAGGATCGGTAGCCATGATAGGACTCGTCAAAGGATGGCTGCTTGCGCTTCATGGTGTCCTTGACCATGGAGGCGTAGATAATCTCTTTGTTTTCCCGCTGCAAGGCCAGAAGTGATTGTATGACCAACTGAAAAACCTCGCGCTTATCCTGGGGAAGCCCCTTGGGCAGGGTGGGGGGCTGGCTGCGCTGGCGCTCCAGATCCTCGTAATAGACGAACTCGTCGCAGTTGTCGCGCAACAGGTCGCTGGTGGAGGCCTTCATGCCCAGGCCGATGACCCGCTTGCCGTTTTCCTTGAGCTTGCTCACCAGGGGGGAGAAGTCGCTGTCCCCGCTGACGATTACAAAGGTGTCCACGTGGCTTTTGGAATAGCACAGGTCGATGGCGTCCACCACCAGGCGGATGTCCGCGCTGTTCTTGCCGGTTTGGCTGCGCTTGGGGATCTCGATGAGTTCCACGGCCAACTCGTGCATCTGGTGCTTGTAGTTGCCGTAGCGGGTCCAGTCGGCATAGGCCTTCTTGACCACCACCTTGCCCTTTTCCACCAGACGCTCCAAAATCAGGCGGGCGTCGAAGGTTTCCTTGCGGTTGTTCAGGCCCAGGGCCAGGTTTTCAAAGTCTATGAACACGGCCAAGGTGTGTTCGCTGTCGGCCAAAATTTCCTCCTGGGCTTTGGTGAATCGCGAAGTTGGGCTTTCACGCCCTTCCGGTGTAAGTTACCATACCTTGAACTATGGTTGCAGGAGCAAGGGACACCTTGCTATTTGCCTCATTCCATGGTCAAAATTGGACATCGGACCCTGTAAGCCAGACTAGCCTGAAAACCCACAAAGGGGGTTGCCGTGCGGCCCAGCCTTACTTTTCAAATAAAACCCGACCTGCCCGAACCTTTGGCGCCGTTAGCCGAGATCGCGGCCAATCTGTGGTTCTCCTGGCACGCCGAGGCGGTGGACCTGTTGCAGCGGGTGGATCACAACCTGTGGCGCGAGGTAAAGCACAACCCGGTGGCCCTTTTAAACCAAACCAGCCAGGAGCGGCTGGAGGCCCTGTCACAAGACAGCGGCTTTTTGGCCCAGTTGGAGCGGGTTGCCGAGCTTATGCACGCCTACCTGGGCGCCACCAAGTGCACCTTCTTGAACGGCCGGGCCCCGGAAGGCATGAAGATCGCCTACTTCTCGGCCGAGTACGGTCTGGCCGACTGCCTGTCGCTCTACTCCGGCGGCCTGGGAGTGCTCAGCGGCGACCACCTGAAAAGCGCCAGCGACCTCAACCTGCCCCTGGTGGCGGTGGGCCTGGCTTATGGCCAAGGCTACTTCAACCAATACCTGGACGCCGACGGCTGGCAGCAGGAAGAGTACCACCCCAACGACTTCTACAACCTGCCCATGGCCCTGATGACCAACGACGACGGCAGCGAGTTGCGCATAAGCGTGGACATCGAGGGCCGCCCTCTACAGGCCAGGGTGTGGCGGGTGTCGGTGGGCCGGGTGCCCTTGTACCTCATGGACGTCAACCTGGAGGACAACCCCCCGGACCTGCGCTCCATTACTTTCCAGCTCTACGGCGGCGACCGCCAGATGCGCATCCGCCAGGAGATTCTGCTGGGCATCGGCGGGGTGCGTTTGCTGAACGCCCTGGGCATAGAGCCCAACGTATTTCACATGAACGAAGGCCACAGCGCATTCGCCGGTCTGGAACGCATCCGTCAGATCAGGCAGGAGCGGGGGCTCAACTTCAACGAGGCCCGTGAGGTGGTGCGCGCCTCCAGCTGCTTCACCACCCACACCCCGGTGCCGGCGGGCAACGACTACTTTGACCCAGAGTTGGTGCGGCGTCATTTCGCGGGTTACGTGGCCGACCTGGGCATCTCTTTGCCGGTGCTCATGGGCTATGGCCGGGTGGACCCCCGCGACGACAGCGAGCAGTTCTGCATGACCGTGCTGGCCCTCAGGCTCAGCGGGTTTGCCAACGGGGTCAGCCGCCTGCATGGGCGGGTGAGCCGCCAGATGTGGCAGGGGGTGTGGCCCCACTTCCCGGAGGTGGACCTGCCCATAGGCCACGTGACCAACGGGGTGCACATCCCCTCCTGGATAAGCAACGACATGGCCTACCTTTACTACCGCCACCTGGGTCCGGGCTGGCACGAGAACCCCGACAGCGAGGCGGTGTGGAAGACGGTGGAGGATGTGCCCGACTCGGAGCTTTGGCGGGTGCGTGAGCGCCGCCGGAGTCAGATGGTCACCTTTATCCGCAAGACCCTGGTGGCCCAGCTGAGCCGCCGGGGTGCGGGCACCGAGGAGCTGCGCCGGGCCGGGGAGATCCTGAACCCCGAGGCCCTGACCATTGTCTTCGCGCGGCGCTTTGCCACCTACAAGCGGGCGGTTTTGATCGCCCAGGATGCGGACCGCCTGGCAGAGATTTTAAACAATTCCGAGAGGCCGGTGCAGATCATCTTCGCTGGCAAGGCCCACCCCAAAGACGAAGCGGGTAAGGAGTTCATCCGCCGGGTGGTGGCCCTGACCCGTGACAAGCGCTTCATGGACAAGCTGGTGTTCATCGAGGACTACGACATCAACACCGCCCGCTACCTGGTGCAGGGGGCCGACGTGTGGCTCAACACCCCCCGGCGGCCCATGGAGGCCTGCGGCACCAGCGGTATGAAGGCCGTGGCCAACGGCGGGCTGCATCTGAGCATATTGGATGGTTGGTGGGACGAAGGCTTCCAGCCCGGCCTGGGCTGGGCCATCGGCCGGGGAGACGAGCCCTCGGACAAATACCCCTTGGACGAGGTGGAGGCCAAGGCCCTGTACCGGCTGCTGGAAAACGAGGTGGTGCCCCTGTTCTACCGCCGCGACGCCTACGACCTGCCCCGGGACTGGATCGGCTACGTAAAGAGCAGCCTGCGCAACCTGTGCCCCGCCTTCAACAGCCACCGCATGGTGGAGGACTACTCCGAGGAGGGCTACCTGCCCGCTTCCCAACGCTACCTGAACCTGGTGAAAGACGACTTCGCCGGGGCCAGGGAGCTGGGGTCATGGGCCCAGCGCATAATGGAAAACTGGAGCCAGGTGCAGGTGACCGAAGCCCAGAGCTCCGCGCCCCGATCCATGACCTGGGGCCAGGAGCTGCCCATCAGCGCCTCGGTGCGCCTGGGCGGCCTGCAGCCGGGGGACGTGGCGGTGGATGCCTATTACGGGCGTCTGGGGCCTGATGGGGAGTTTGCCGAGCGCATGACCCACACCCTGGAGCCGGTGGGCGAAAGCGATGGGGTGTGGCGCTTCGAGGGCAAGGTCTTGGCCCAGAGCACCGGGCGCCTGGGCCTGGCGGTGCGGGTGGTGCCCAACCACTCCCTGGCGGGCAACAAGTATGCCTTGGGGCTAGCCGCCTGGAGTTAGCCCGGCCGCGCCAGCCACCGGTATACCGCGTTGCCGGCTACGCTTAGGCCTCGGCGTAGCTAAGGCTACGCCTGCGGCCCGCGCTTGCCGGACGCCTTGTCTACCGGCGGCTGGCTGTGCCGGGTTCCGGTGCTAGCTGCGCCCGGTCGTAGTTCAGCCTTCGTTGGGGCCGGGCTTGGACTTGGGAGCGAAATGCAGGCGGCGCGGCGCATGCAGGGAGGGCCGGTTGGCCGCCAGGTTGCGCTCTTGCCAAGAGCGGCTGAGCACGAAGGTGGGGGCGTCGTCGCGCGGCCGGGGGGCCTGGCTCAGAAAGTCCTGGTCCAGCCAGTCCTGAGTCAGGGCCTGGCCGTCGTCGGGCAGGATGCCCAGCACCCGGCATATCTCGGGCAGGGTGATGGTTTCGTTTTCGTCGAACATGGGCAGTATCCGCTTTTGCAGCTTGGTCAGCTTGCGGCGGGCCTCGGCCTCCAGGCGCTGGCGGCGTTCTTCTTCGGTTTCGACCCCGGGGGGGCCGCCCTGCTTGAGATAGTCATTGACCTTGTTCATGAAGCCCAAGGCCACCCAGTCACCTAGGAGACCGGCCTCCACCAGGCGGTCCCCCTGCTGGGAGCTCAGAAACTCCCGCCAGCGGCGGTACACATCTTCGGAGAGATTTAGCTCTATGACCGGCATGCTCGCCCTCCTTTGGCCAATGATTTACCAGCAACCTCGCCCGGAGTCCAGGCAATGAGTTCGCCGATGCTGTGGTTGGCCGGTTCAGCCCTGGGCCGTGAACGGGCCGCGGAGCTTATCGCCGCCCTGCCTAGGGATGCACAAACCCTGACCCTGGGCCCGGCCGGAGACCCAACCCCAGACCTTGATTTGGGCTCCGCCCCGGACCTGGCCCTGGCCCTGGAGGCCTGCCCGCCCCAGCTGCGCCCGGCGGCCCTCCTGGTGCTGGAGCCAGATGCCCCGCCCGCCGGGGTGGACGGCATGCCCTGCCCCACCCTGGCCTGGGGCGGCGAGTGCCCCGTTTGCGACGCAGTGGCCCCGGCCAACCCTCTTGACGCGGCCGAAGCCCTGGCCCTGGCTGCCCAGCAAGGCCGCCTTTGGCCCTGGCTGGAGCGGGTGAACGTGAACCTGCCCCTGCGCGACCTGTTGGGCCGCTACGCTCCCCTGGCCTCCACCCTGGCGGTGAACCCCGAGGTGGGTATCGACCATCAGGCCCTGGACGCCATGCACCAGGAGCACATCGCCCAGGCCAAGCAGGTGCTTACCGGCCGCCGGGTGAGCGTGCATATGCCCTTTATGGATCTGAGTCCCGGCAGCCCTGACCCGGCCATCGCCGGGATGAGCTTGCAGCGCCTCAACAAAGCGGCGGACTGGGCCTTGGAGATGGGCGCGGTGCGGGCGGTGGTGCATCTGGGCTACAGCGCGGACACCCACCGCGACCTGGAGGAATTTTGCCGCCGCCTTGCCAAAGGTTTCGCCCCCCTCGCCCAGCGCCTGCACCAGGGCGGGTGCCTCATGGTAATGGAAAACACCTTTGAGCCCGGCCCGGACGTGCTCCTGGCCGCACGAGAGGCCATTATCCAGGCCGGAGGGCCGGAGGTCGGCTTCTGCCTGGATGTGGGGCACGCCTACTGCTTCTCGGCCACCACCCTGCCCGAATGGTGGCAGGCCCTGGCACCTCATCTGGGCGAGTTGCATTTGCACGACAACGACGGCACCTTTGACTACCACAGCCCGCCAGGCTGCGGGCTGGTGGACTGGGACTTTGTGCGCCGCTCCCTGGCCGCCATGGATGAGCCGCCGCTGTTGACCATGGAGCCCCACGCCGAACCGGACCTTTGGGCCTTTCTAAGGGGCCTGGAAAAGGTGTGGGGGACGCCGCCCGCCTGAGAAATCCCATGACCCCATCGGGGGATGCTGCGCGGGCGGGCGGGTGCTTTAATGAAACCAAACCCTAGCCGGAGGCTCTTTATGGATTATCACCACATGACCGCGCCCTGCGGCCTGGACTGCTTCAACTGCTTTTTCTATCTGGCCACCCAGGGCGACGAAGAAGCCTTGAGCCAAACCAAAATCTATCACGAGCTCATGGGGATACCCGAGGAGGTCATGCGCTGCAACGGCTGTAGAGCCCATGAGGGCAATCCGCCCATGCACGAGGCGTCCATGGACCGGGAAGGCGCCTGCCCGGCCTATGCCTGCACCACCAAGAAAGGCCTGGACTTCTGCTGCGACTGCGACGAGTTCCCCTGCGACTACCTGCACCCCTGGGCCGACCGGGCCGACAAGCTGCCCCACAACATCAAGGTGTTCAACCTGTGCCTGATCAAGCGGATGGGCCTGGAGAAGTGGGCCACCGAAAAGGCGGCCGAGGTGCGCCAGACCTATTTCCACAAGTGGTGGACCTTGACCTAAGCTTTCATCGCGCAGCCACCGTTGGGGAGGGCACGGAGCCCTCCCTTTTTATTGGGCCAAACCCACCGCCGTCCCGCAACACTTCATTTATTCTATAAATTTCAATTTTTATCGTTTTACAGTAATTTTTAGTTGACACAGTTGATTTATCGCGGCATTATTCTCTCCATGATCCTGCCTCGCAAAGATAAAACGCTACCTCAAGGAGCTTTCCATGGACCAACAAGTTGAGCGCATAGCCAAGGTGAGCGTCCGCCTGCGCCTGGTTTCCACTTTGCTGATGTTCGCCATCCCCCTGGTGCTGGCCCTGTGCTGGGCCTTCATGGAAAACCTGCCGTTCGTCAACGCCCGCCTGCCGGTGCGCGTGGACGCCAGCCTCCCCCTGGTTTCGCGCATCCTGGCTTTTATCGCCAGCATGATCCCCGGCGGGGTGGCCATCTACGCCCTGTCGCGTTTGCGGCGGCTGTTTGACCTCTACGCCCACGGGGTCATCTTCCGGGAGGCCAATGTGGAGTGCTTCCGCCAGTTGGGATGGTCGCTGTTCGCCTGGGCCGGGGCCAGCTTTCTGTTCAACACCCTGGCCGGATTCATCCTCACCTTCCACTGGAAGCCGGGCACCCGCCTGCTGGTCCTCACCCTGGACGGCCAGGACCTCATGGCCGTGTTCACGGGCCTGGTGGTCATTACCGTGGCCTGGGTGATGGACCAAGGACGCAAGTTGAACGAAGAACAAGAGCTTTTCGTCTAGGAGGGCAAGACCATGATCATAGTCAACCTGGACGTGATGCTGGCCACGCGCAAGGTGAAGTCCAAGGACCTGGCCCAGGCGGTGGGCATCACCGAGCAGAACATATCGCTGATCAAGACCGGCAAGATCAAAGGCCTGCGCCTGGCCACCTTGGACGCCATATGTCGCTTCCTGGAGTGCCAGCCGGGAGACATTCTGGAGTACCGGGCGGAGGAGGAGGATTGATTTAAAAGACACTCCTTGCTTGTTGGATGGGGTGCCGAACTAGACCCACGCCGCGATTTCCCCCTAGTTAAGAGAAGGCCTGTCTTTGTTGAAGATCAGAGGGAGAAGCTCGTCCTAAAACTGGCGATCAGAGAAAGGAGAAAAGTTGCTGATGAAGAAATTTATGATCATTGCCCTGGCGGGATTGGCCGCGTTGGCCCTATCCGTCCCGGCCCTGGCGGTGGAGCCATCTACCTACACCTTCGATATGGCCGCCCGTATGCTGACCGACATCGGCTGGCAGCAAAAAAGCTCGGAACTCACCAACAACCAAAGCAGCGATGTGGGTTCCTGGTTTCTCAACCAGCCCGGCCACAGCTACCTGCGGGCCCGCTTCCACAGCGTGGATAAAAATGTGGGTGGCCGCATCGAGCTGGGGCTAAAGAGCATGCAGCCGGACACCGACGTCAGCCTGCGTTACGCCTACGGATACTGGCGGGTGGGCAAATGCCGCATCCTGGCCGGTCAGACCGACAACTGGTTCGGCTCCCTGGCTTACCACGTGCGGCAATACGTCGGCCTTAACGAGAACTCCCACCTGCTGCTGTTCGGCTGGGGCTTTCTCTGGCCGCACCGGGTGCCGCAGGTGCAGTTCACCTACAACACCGACACCTGGGGCGTCCAGTTCGCGCTGGAGGAGCCGCGCCAGCAAACCAATTACTTCGGCTCCGGCACCGACACCAGTTTCGTGTTCCCGCGCGCCAGCCTGACCTTTATGTTCAAGTATGGCGCTTTCATGACCCATCCCGGCTTCAGCTTCGTGCAGCACAGCTATGAGGCCGGTGACACCGGGGCCTTTGACGACAGCTACACCACCTGGGCCTTCGTCTTGCCCATGAAGTACACCACCGGTCCCTTCACCCTGAAGTTCCAGGCCCACTGCGGAGCCAACTTCGCCACCGAGTATCCCTTCTACCCGACCGACTGGACCCGCCCCTACCGCAGCGAGATCACCAGCGGCGAAATTGAAAACACCAGCATCTTTGGTGCGGTGATAGCCGGTGAGTACCAGATCGGCAAGCTGATGCTTACCGGCGGCGTTGGCTACGAATCCTTTACCAACGAAGCCTGGTCTGAAAAGAACGGATACTCCAAGGACGAGACCACACGCGTCGGCGCCTTCATCGCAGCGCCATATCAGTTCACCAAGAACTTCGGCATTCATCCCGAGCTCTCGTACTACAGCTATGGCGACAACCCCAAAACCGGTGATGACATGGGCAAGGAGTGGCTGCTGGGCGTGCAGTTCCGCTTCGTCTTCTAAAACAAGTTAACGCCCCACCAACACTCCGGCGGGTCTGGCTCAAGCCAGGCACGCCGGAGTATATTTTAGTGTAGCGGGCCCAAGAAAGCGGCGGGTAGTGCCTGGGTTACCGCAGGGCCGCGGCCAGGGCGGTAAGAGCCACCGCGCGCCTCCCATCCCAGCAGAGTCGGCCTGGAGGCGGTGCATCCCTCACGGCGTGCGTCGCCCCTTTTCATGCCAAGCAGTGTGACCAAACCAGTGACTACAGCCCAGGGATAGGGCGCAAAAAAGGGCCTCCCTTGCGGGAAGCCCTTACTATCTAAGTTAAACGCTAGCTACTTGATCTTGCCCAAGGCCGGATTCACCACGCTCCCATATTATTGATCGTCTAAAACCGTGCGTACGGTTTTGAGCAACTCATTCTTGCTGAAAGGCTTGGAAAGTAAAGCGGCCACCCCGGAAGACATGGTCTCTTGGAGGTCACCATCGCCGGAATAGCCGGTGGACACGATGACCTTGATCTCCGGGCTCAGGGAGCGCAACTCCTGCAGGCACTTGTGCCCGCCCATGCCGGGCATGCTCAAGTCCAGGATCACCAGAGCGATTTCATCACCGTTGGCTTTGTAGATTTCCAAGGCCTCTTCTCCGTTGGCCGCGGTCAGCACTTCATAGCCCGAGATTAAAAGGTGCCGGGCGGCAACATCCAAGATGCTTTGCTCGTCATCCACTGCGTATTCCGGAGCATCCCGCCCACCCATTACGATTCATGACGCCCACCTGTTCCAGGGCATGACGCCCACCCATTCCGGAGCAATCCGGCCACTTTGATCTGTTTGTGAAAGCGGCGCTGGTTTAACCGGTCGAT
>JAIPDO010000094.1 GCA_021737645.1 Desulfarculaceae bacterium | reverse complement strand
GGCGTCAGGCGGTCGGTGGTTATTTTTATCTCCTGCCAGCCCACCTGGGAGGTGACCTTGGCCGGGGGCAGGGCCTGGCGGGGCAGCTTGGTGGGGGGCGTGGGGCCCACCACAGCGAAGCGCCCTAAATCACCTGCCTCGCTTTTGGCGGCGAAGACCAGGGGCACCGAGAGCTCATCGCCCCGGAACCAGTCAAAGGAGGCGTATTTCCATTGTTTGCCGGTGACCAGCACTGGCTTGTACCTGAGCGGCGCCACGTAGCCGAACGAGCCCTGGACCTTGAACACGGTGTAGGGGCCGAACTCTGCCTGGGCGGTGAAACCCGGATGGGCCGAGGCCGCCTGTTTCACCGGCTTGGTCACCGCCACGAACTGGGATGCGTTGAACAGGCGCAGGCGCTCCAGGCCCTTGTCCAGATCAAAGCCCGCGTAGGAATAGCCGGTGATGGGGGTGCTGGGCCGCTTACAGGTAAGCGACTGCAAATAAAAGATAAACGGCGAGCTGGGCGAGGACTGGATGTAGAGCCCCTCCAGGGTGGAGCGGCCCGCGAACAGGGGCAGGCTCTCCAAGGCCCGCACCGATCCCGCCCGGCGGTGGGCTATGTCGTGCTCGTAGGACACCCGAGGGTCGCCGGGGCCGCCTTTCAGGTATTGATTCAGGCGCTGGAAGTCGAGCCAGCCCGGCGCGGCCTCCACCCCGCTGTAGTTCCAGGAGGCCCAGCGGGGGATGAAGCTGACGTTGTAGCCCACCGCCAGCACCACCAGCACCAGGGCCAGGACCGGGGCCAGCCAGGTGGCGGGCGCCCGGCGCAGCCAATCGCCCAGGGCCCAGGCGGCCCACAGAGTGAGGCTAAGCCAGGCGAAGGGCAAGAAGCGGATATCGATGACGTTGATGTGGAAGGCCACCAGATAAAGCAGCGAGGCCAAAACCACCTGGCCCCCGAAAAAGGCCGCCACGCCCAGGGGCTCCCCGCCTCGCAGGCGGCGAACCAGCCGCCAGGCCAAGTGCAGCAGGGCCAGGCCCATGAGCGGCAGCAGCAGGGGAGGCAGCACCGTGTCCCACTGGCTGATGATCCACACCATGTTGTGGGGCGAGTTGTAGGAGGCCAGGGCCAGCAGGGGCACTATCCAAAAGCCCATGAAGGCGAAGGCCAGGGCGTAGACCTTGCCCAAGTACAAGGCCCGGCCCACCGCTTGGCGCGAGAACAGCAGGCAGCCCCCGCCCAAGACCCCGAACAGCAGGGGGCCGCCGTGGCACAGGCCGGTGGCCGCCAACAGCAGGGCCGCCCGCACCGGGTGGCTGCGCTGGTCCAGATCCCCGGCCACGGCCCCAAAAAACACCACCAGCAGGGCCAGGCTGTAGGAATAGGTGAACTCTCCGGCCAACAGGCTGGGCAGGTTGCCCCCAAAGGTGGAGTTGGTTTGGTTGAACAAAAACAGCAGACTCAGCACCGCGCCCAGGGAGGGGGCCGGGAAGGGGGCCTTGGCCAGGCGCAGGCCCAGCCACACCGCCAGGGGCATCACCACCGCGCCTCCGGCGGTGACCAGCTTGAAGGCTATGCTCAGCGGCATGGCCGCCGATAAGAGGACCATGCCCAGGAAAGGCAGGGGGAAGTAGAACTGGAACATGGGGTAACCGGCCAGGTTGCCGGGACACCAGCCGGAGATGCGCCCCGAGGGCAGCAGCAGGTTTTTCAGGTACCAGGCGCTGTAATAGTGGCTGGCCGTGTCGCCGCCGGTGGTGATGCCTTCCTTGACCAGCAGGCCGGGGGCCAGGTAGCTCAGGGTGTAGGCCGCGCAAATGAGAGCCACCCCCAGCTCCAGCCAGAAGGCCCATCCCTTTGGCTGGGCCGGTGCGGCCTTTCCCCGGCCCCGCAGCCACAGAGCCAGGAAGATCACGCCCAAGATTCCGGCCAGGGCCCACAGCCAGGCCCGCCAGGCGTATAGGGCGTCCGGGGGGGTGGAAATCTTGAGCAAGGCCACGGCGGCGGCGGTGTGCTCTCGGCCGTCTTCCCGATAAGAGGCCAGGGCCACCACCGGGTAGGTGGAGTCTTCCAAGGCCCCCCGGTTGCTGAGCGCCGCTTCCACGGTGCGGCTTTGGCCTGGCCCCAGCACCAGCTCTTGGCGCATCAGCTGCGGGGTCATCTCGCCGGGGGCCATGATGACCAGCCCCACCTTGCGGGCGGCCTTGCCGGGGTTGCGCAGCACAAAGGCGGGCGGCTTGCCGGGCTGGGGAGTCCCGGCCCGGCCTTTGAGGCTCACCTGGGAGGCGGCGGCTTTTTGGTGGGAGAACACCCCCCAGGACACCGCGCTGAGGGGGTAGCCGTTTTGGTCGGTGTAATTAACTCTGACCAAAACCCCGTAGGTGCCGGGAAGATGCGGGATGAACGGCGTCTCCAGGTTAACGGCGGCGTCCTGGCCGGGGGACAGCTTGGCCGGGCCCTTGGCCTGGGCCGAAACCCCCTGAATCAGGGCGCTAAGCCGGATTTGGCGGGCCTCCTCCGAGCCCCGGTTGACGATCCTCACCTTGATCGTCAGGTTGTCCTGGTGCAGCCGGGGGGTGACCGAAACCCTGAGCGAGATGGCCCCGGCCAGGGCCGGGGACGCCCAAAGTAGCAATAGGGCCACCAAAACCGGTATCTTTGAGTATGGACGCCGCATGGAGGCTAGTCTGCCCTTAAAGCCTTGGCTGGGTCAATGCGGCAGGGTTACATAATTTTTAAATGCGCACCGCCGGGCTAGGCGGGCCTTGACTCCGCCAAGGCCCCCCTGTATTGAATTAGTTCACCTAAAGTACCTGTCCGCCTTGCGGATTAGACCCACAAGGAGACTGCTCCGAATGAATCAAGACGAGCCGCAGGTTTCCGTAAACCCCGAGGGTGAGGCTTTTCCTCTGCCGGGTGAGGCCGAATACGCCGCCGAAAACCAGCGCTTGGCCGATTTGGTGGCCGAGCAGCGGGCCCTGGGCCGCGAGATCGTGGTGGTCATGGGCGTGGGCTTCGTGGGCGCGGTGATGGCCGCGGTGGTGGCCGACAGCGTGGGCGACGGCGGCGAACCGGGCAAGTTCGTCATCGGCATGCAGCGCCCCAGCACCCGCAGCTTTTGGAAAATCCCCATGCTCAACCGGGGCCAATCGCCGGTCAAGGCCGAGGACCCCGAGGTGGACACCACCATCGCCCGCTGCGTGAACCATAAGAAGACCCTCACCGCCACCTTCTCCTACGAGGCGCTCACCCACGCCGACGTGGTGGTGGTGGACGTGCAGTGCGACTACTCCAAACAGGCCCTGGCCGATGTGGTGCAGGGCAGCGTGGAGATGGCCGCCCTGGAGGACAGCCTTAAGATCATCGGCGAAAAGGTGCCGGCTTCGTGCCTGGTGCTCATAGAGACCACGGTGCCGCCGGGCACCACCGAGTACGTGGCCCATCCCATCATGTCCAAGGCTTTCGCCCGGAGGGGCATCGACTCCGAGCCCCTGTTGGCTCACAGCTTCGAGCGGGTGATGCCGGGCCGCGAATACGTGAAAAGCATCCGAGATTTCTGGCGAGTCTGCTCCGGGGTGAACCCCGAGAGCCGGGACCGGGTGGAAAAATTCCTCTCCGAGGTGCTCAACGTGGCCGAGTTCCCGCTCACCGTGTTGGACCGGCCCATGGAGAGCGAGACCACCAAAATCGTTGAGAACAGTTTCCGGGCCTCCATCCTGGCCTTCATGGACGAATGGAGCACCTTTGCCGAGACCAACGGGGTGGACATAGTAAAGGTGGTAAACGCCATCCGCATGCGGCCCACCCACAGCAACCTGCTGTTCCCCGGACCGGGCATCGGCGGCTATTGCCTGCCCAAGGACGGCGGCCTGGGGGTGTGGGCCTACCACCACCTCATGGGCTTCCAGCAAAAGCTTTTCAAGATCACCCCCATGGCCATCGACATCAACGACAGCCGTGCCCTGCACGCCACCGAACTGGTGCGCGACGCCTTGCGCAACATGGGCACCCTGGTGCCCAACAGCCGCATCGTGGTCTTGGGCGCAGCCTACCGCGAGGACGTGGGCGACACCCGCTACTCGGGCAGCGAGTTGGTGGTGCGGCGTTTGGCCGAGATGGGGGCCGACCTGGCGGTGCACGACCCCTACGTGCTCACCTGGTGGGAGTTTGTAAAGCAGGACGAGTACCCGGCCACCAGCGCCGGGCGGGCCCGTTTCTTCCGCAACCAGGAGGGGCTCAAGGACCTGACCGTGAGCCAGGATCTCTCCGCCGTGCTCTCCGGGGCCGACGCGGTGGTGCTTTGCGTACGTCACGCCCAGTACCTGGAGTTGGACCCCGACTGGGTGGTGGAGGCCTGCGGCGGGCCGGTGGCGGTGGTGGATTGCTTCGCCCTCTTGGACGATGAGCGCATCAGGCGATATATTGAACTGGGCTGCGAGGTAAAGGGCCTGGGACGCGGACATATAAAACGCATCAAGGACGAGGTGCGGGGCTAGGGCCCCGCTTCGCCCGGCGGTTAAGGAAGGTATCATGGCCAAGGTGGATCGCAAGAAATTGCTCAAAGAGCCCGACGAGTTCCTCACTCTCAGCAGCCGGGTAATCCGCTGGAGCAAGGACAACCTCAACAAGGTGCTGTGGGGCGCCACCGCCGTGGCCTTGATCGTGGCCGCGGCGCTGGGGTTCAAGACCTACCTTGACTGGCACGAGCAACAGGCCGCCGCCGATCTGGCCGGGGTGATGAGCGGCTACGCGGCGGCGGTGGAAGGCAAGATGGCCAAGGACCAGACTATCAAGCTGGCCGCCGATTTGGCCAAGGTCACCGATGAATACGGCTCCACCCCCGCCGGGCTGCAGGCCCGCCTGGCCCTGGGCGACCTGCGCCTGGGCCTGGGCGAGTGGGGCAAAGCCAAGGCGGTTTTTGAGAGCCTGACCAAGGAGGGCGGCCTGGGCGCCGACCTGGCTCCCCTGGCCTTCCACGGGCTGGGCCAGGCCCTGGAAGGGGAGAAAAAATACCCCCAGGCGGTCCAGGCCTATGAAAAGGCCATCGCCGTGGCCGGGCCAAATCTGGGCCAGGTCTTCAAGCTGGACCAGGCCAGGGTCTTGGCCGCCTCCGGCGACACCAAAACCGCGGCCAAGATTTACAAGGAAATCCTCACCCAGCCCGCCGGGCAGGCGGTGCACGATCGGGCGCGCGGCGCCCTGGCCGCCCTGGGCGTGGAGATTCCGGCCGAAAGCTAGCGTCCCGTCCAAATAGCTCGCATCGGTGCGCCGGTTCTCTTTCTGAGAGCCGGCGCATTGCTTTGAGGTTGCAATCACCAGTGGATCATTGGAATATTAAAATATATACATCTGGCTGTATTGGGTGATATTGTCATTGCAAATATAAAGCCTGCCTCTGCATCGATAAAAACAATACATCCGTGCCCGCAACCTCTTTTTGCTGGAGGCGGGGAGACACTTGCACACCTTGAACGCGGGGGCAGTTGTGCGGTCTGAAGGGATCATTCTCGGGACGTGTTGTTCGGGGGTTAAAGACGGCGGCAAAAGGCTGCCGGCCTTGTGTCTCGCTTTTATCCTGTTAATGCCGTTGGGGGGGTGCGCCACCGAGCGCTGGTGTAACGAGCTGAACGACTACTCCACCCTGGAAGCCGACGTGGCCCACTGCCAGCGCAAGACCGGGGTCTGGGGCCAGGTGATGCCCGGCGCCTTTGACGATTGCATGAAGTCCCTGGGCTGGAAGCCCTGCCAAAACAATGGGGAAGAGTAGGGGAAGAGTAAGAGTAGCCTTAGGGAAGACGCAGCCCCTCCCCGCGCCAGAAATTTTCATCCAAAATCAGCTTGACCTCCCGGCGCTCCCGGCCGGGGTTGGCCAGGGTCACCCAGACCTCCGGCGCTCCGCTCAGGGGCAGCCTCGCTAAAAAGGCGGCCAGGGTGCGGGTGCCCTTGGGCTTGGAGCCGGTGCGCCACAGGCTGTTGTCCGGCCCATTCTCCCGATCTTCACTGATCTTCTGAAACATGCCCAGGGTCAGGGGCCGCTTCAGGGCGGCCGCGAGGGCGTCCACCCGCGCCAAGCGGGCATGGCTGCTCAGAGCCGGTCGCTGGTTGAAGGCCGCGAACTCGGGGCTGAGGTAGTGGTTGGTGTGGGTGATGACCCCGGCGCGGGTGGCGGCGATGCGCACCGCCCCGCCGGGGGCGATCTCCACCAACGCCGCCTGGCGGGCGTCGGCCAGCAGATAAAAGCGCGGGGCCAAGCCGTCGAACATTTGCTTGTGCTCCAGCACCGCCCCCACCGAGGAGAACCCGGCCAGCAAACGGCGGCTCACCCCGGGCAGGCCGCCGCGTTGGTCCTTGGCCGCTGCCGAGGCCGAGGCGCTCATCACCGTGAGCCCGGCCTGATTGACTCCGGCCCGCACTCCCCAGCCCTTTTTGCCCAGGGCCATGAGGGCCAAGTAGGCGTGGCCCTGGCGGGGGCGCACCCGCTCCAGACGGCCCAGGCTGCTCGGGTTCCAGTCGCGGTTCTTGGCGGCCAAGGCCCCGCCCCCGGCCACATCCGGCCCCACCGCCGCCCACAGGGTGCAGGCCGATGCCGGAGCAGCCCCCAGCAGGGCCAAAGCCAACAGCGCGGCCAGGCAACGGCGGATCAAGCTAGGACCTGAGCTTCTTGGCCAGCCGACCGGCGGCGAACTCGCTGATCTCGGCCAGGCTGGGGTGGATGTAGGAGATGGAGGCGATGTCCGCCGCCGTGGCGCCCAGCTTGATGGCCACGGCCATGTCGTGGATCATCAGCGAGGCCTCCGGGGCCACCAGCTCGGTCCCCACGATGCGCCCGGAGCCCTTTTCGCCCCGGATGCTCATATAGCCGCGTATCTTTTCCGGGTAGGTCTTGGCCACCCCCATGTCGCCCAGCTCGTAATCCGCCTCCAGGCAGTCCAGCCCGGCGGCCTGGGCCTGCTCCAGGCTAAGGCCCACCCGGGCGAACTGGGGATCGGTGAAGATGGCTGTGGGCAGCACCCGGTCCTCCACCTCCCGAGGCGTTTCGTGGGTGGCGTTGTAGCCCACGGTTTCGCCCTGGACCACGGCCAGGTTGACCACCATCATCCCGCCGGCCACGTCGCCCGCCGCGAAGATGTGCGGCTGATTGGTGCGCATGTAGCGGTCCACTTTGACCTCGCCCCGCTGGCCCAACTCCACCCCGACGGCCTCCAGGTTCAGACCGGCGGTGTTGGGCCGCCTGCCCAGGGAGAGCAGCAGGGCCTGGGCGCCGACGCTGACCTCCTTGCTCTGATGGCTGAAGGTGGCGGTGACCGTGTCGCCCTGGCGGCGCACCTCCTTGAGCTCGGTGCCGGTGTAGATCGTGACCCCGTCCTGGGCCAAGGCCTCGGCCAGGATGTGGCCGAAGCGGGGATCGTACTTGCTCACCAGATGCTCCGAGCGCTGCACCACCGTGGTCTTTACCCCCATGCGCGCCGCCACCTGGGCCAGCTCCACCGCCTGGGTGCCGCCGCCCAGCACCAACAGAGACTCGGGCAGCTCGGTGAGATTCATGAAGCCGTCGGAGTCCATGGAGCCGCTCTCGGCCAAGCCCGGCACCGGGGGCACCCCTTCCATGCTGCCCGTGGCGATGACGATGTTGGCCGCGGTGATCTTTTGGCCGTTCACCTCCACCGTGTGATCATCCACGAAGCGGGCCGTGCCCCGGTAGAGCTTGAGGCCCTGCTTTTCTTTGGCGGCCACGGACTCTTCCCGTCCTCCGGCCAGGTGCTCCACCACCGCCCGGGTGAACTGATGCACCGAGGGGTAGGCGGCGCGGCCGCTGACCCCCTGGGCCTTCACCTGGGCCGCGCTGTGCAAAAGGGTCTTGGACGGCATGCAACCGGCCAGAATGCACAGGCCGCCCAAGCGGCCCGCCTCGGCCATGCCCACCTTGGCCCCGTATTTCA
>JAIPDO010000031.1 GCA_021737645.1 Desulfarculaceae bacterium | reverse complement strand
AAGTAGATTTTGAGATGAAACATTTATATGGGACCCATGCGTAATGCATTAGACAGTAAGATTTGGGGCTGATGCTCCTAAAAGAAGATGTGACTAGACCAAATGCCTCTATGCAAGGTATCAATTACAAAAGGTGATTTTCTCAAGGGCTTTAAGGGCCGTCCGATCAAATTTTTGATCGTATCGCCAGTGAATTCGTTCTGGAGATGGAAGCATGCCCCATATGATCGTCAACCGGCCCAGATTATATGATTTCGCAAAGAACCGGACCGACCTGCGCGCCCAGTTCCGTTGGGAAACGATCAACGCAATCCTTTACAAACTTGGGGGGATGGTCTTTATCGTCGGCAGCATCTTGTTCTTTCCGGTATTTACAAGATACTCCGACATCGGAGCGTGGGTCTTTTTCGGAGGCTCGCTGGTATATCTTGTGGTCACGGTGCACGATTTGGCGGAAGTTCGCCGCTTTTGGCGTAGCAACCATCATCACAAAATGGGCCAGCTCCTCGAATACATAGCAGCATCGGCTTACGTGTCGGGCACGGTCCTGTTTACGGTGGGCAGCACCTTTTTTCTAACTGAAGTCGGGATGTTCCAGGCCGGAGCCTGGTGTTTTGTGATGGGCAGCCTGTTGTTCGTCTTGGCCGCCTGCATCAACGTGCTCCAGATCCTTAAATCCAGTTCAATAATAACCCTTCAACTGATGAATTTGACGGCGGTCTCCTTTGTGGTGGGCTCGGTGCTATTTACGGTCGCCTCTGTTCCGTATCTTTGGAAAATTCATTCTGCTATTGACCAAACGATTTTGTATAGGTTTCTTGCGTTCCAATATTTAATTGGTAGCGTGCTATTTTTTGTGGGCGGTGTTTTCAATTATTGGCGGGCATACATAATTATGCGACAGGAAATAGTTCGGCTCGGAAATGCTGGGCCTTGACGGTTCACGCCGGCGACACGGGTTCAAATCCCGTTGGGGACGCCAAATAATATCGCGGGGTTCAGCCACAGGGCTGAGCCCCGCGATATTATTTGGGCGCCACTACCCATGGAAGTCGAGTACCATCAGGGGGCGACGCGAAATTGACCGGCGAAGCAAAAAGGGGATGACAGACCCAAAATGAGTTGAAGCGCGGCGGCTGCCGTATAATCTGAGATATAGTGGTTCTTGAACAGAAAGGTAGAAGAGCTGTTTCACAATTCAGCTTTCTTAAGTAAGCATTATGCGCGAAACCCAGAAAAGCTTTAAAAGCCCCCCTAAAAAATATCAGCCCCGGGGGCTTTCTGTCATTTATGAAGATCATGATATTTTGGTTGTGGATAAAATGGCTGGTCTTTTAACCGTGAGCACCGACAAGATCAGGGAAAACACAGCTTATTTTTTATTAAATAATTACGTAAGAAAAGGGAATCCTAAATCAAGAAACCGAGTGTTTATCGTGCACCGTTTGGATAGAGATACTTCCGGTGTTATTGTTTTTGCTAAAACTGAAGCAGCCAAGCGTTATCTTCAGAAAGAATGGCATGGATTTTCAAAAAAATACTATGCCGTAGTCCATGGCATCTTGCCGGAGAAGGAGGGGGTGATTACTTCATATCTTGCGGAAAACAGCATACATAGAATGTATTCTGTTAATGACCCTGAAAAAGGCAAGCTGGCCAAGACCGGTTTTAAAGTTCTTAAAGAATCAAAAAAGTACAGCCTGCTCGAAATCGATCTGCTTACAGGCAAGAAAAATCAGATCCGGGTCCATTTTGCGGAAAAGGGATTTCCTGTGGCTGGAGATAAAATTTATGGGGTAAAGGACATGAGTGTTAAGCGCCTGGCGCTTCATGCGGCATCGTTAACCATATTACATCCTCATACAAAAGATAATATGACTTTTGAGGTAAAGGTCCCCGCCTATTTTAAATCACTTGTAAACAGTTAGAGGCTGATGGGGCTTCAAGGGCAAACAGTGCCTGGGAACTATTTTAGTTGTGGTCACATCCGCCTAGGCCTTTGCCATCCACAACCCCATGGATAATCACCTCTGTCCAAGCGCCATCCCCATGCCCTTGCCTAGCCAAATAAATCTTGTCTCAAGGCATTTGAAGGCTTACGATTCGGCAAACTCAACCTCCCATCATCGGGAAAGCCCATGGTAAGCATCAGCCTGTTTCCGGGACGTTATGTGCAAGGCTTGGGCGCGTTGTCCAGGCTCGGCCAAGCATGCGCTGGAATGGGCCGCAAGGCCTTTGTGATCGCCTTGCCCTATTCCTGGCAGCACCTGCTGCCCGCCGTTATGGCGGTCCTGAAAGAGCAATGCGGGGTGCTGGCCTCCTTGTTCCTTACCGACAAGGCGCCCGCGCTCATAGAGCAGGTTTACGGCTTTTGCCAAGCCGTCGGACTGCCCACCACCCTGTCCGACCTGGGCCTCGAGGAGGTCGCCGACCAGGAGCTGCGCCGGGTGGCCGAAAAGGCCTGCGCGCCCGGAGAGACCATGCACAAAGAGCCCTACGAAACCTCGCCCGAGGTGGTGGTGGACGCCATCAAGGCCGCCGACGCCCGGGGAAGACGCGGGCGCCGGCCAGGTTTTCACGATCAGCCAGGCAAGACATGCGAGAGATTGTTATGAACGAGATAAAATTACCGCCCCATGATCACCAGCCGCTTCCATATGCCGGCCCTTCCTTTGATGACGTGCTTGCACTGCGGCAACGCTATCTCTCCCCCGCGATCATGACCTATTACAAAAAACCGGTGATGATCGTCGAGGGCTCGATGCAGTACCTCTACGATGAAACCGGGCGGCGCTACCTTGACGGGTTCGCGGGCATCGTCACCGTCTGCGCCGGACATTGCCATCCCTATATCACCGAGAAGGTAAGTGAACAGCTGCGCATCCTGCAGCACACCACCACCATCTACCTCCATCCGGTAATCGCCGAATACGCCAAGATGCTGGCTGAGCGCATGCCCGGTCAGCTAGGTGTTTGCTATTTCGTAAACTCGGGCTCGGAGGCCAATGACTTGGCCTTGATGATGGCCCGGGTCTACACCGGCAATTATGAAGCCATCGCTCTGCGCAACGGTTACCACGGTGGCGCCGGGGCATCCATGGGCCTCACTTCGCACAGCACCTGGAAATATAATTTTCCTCATGGCCAAGGGATACATCATGCCATGGCCCCGGATTGCTATCGGGGGCCCTACGGATACGACGACCCCATGGCCGGGGCCAAGTACGCCGCGGATGTGGGCGAGGTGATCCGCATGGCCACGCCCGGGGCGGTGGCGGCCTTTTTCGCCGAAACCATACAAGGCGTGGGCGGGACGGTTCCTCTGCCAGAAGGCTATTTGAACAGCGTATATGGCCAGGTGCGGGCCGCCGGCGGGTTGTGCATAGCCGATGAGGTGCAGACCGGCTTCGGCCGCACGGGCGATCACTACTGGGGCTTCGAGGCCCAGGGAGTGGTCCCGGATATCGTTACCATGGCCAAGGGCATCGGCAACGGCCTGCCCCTGGCGGCGGTGGTGACCACCCCGGAAATATCTCGGGCCCTTGCCCAACGCATCCACTTCAACACTTACGGTGGAAACCCCGTCTCCTGTGCGGCGGGCAAGGCGGTGTTGGAGGTGGTGGACCGGGAAAACCTGCAACAACGCTGCGCCGAGATAGGCGGCTACCTGCTGGATGGCCTGGGCCGCTTAAAGGAGCAGCATCAAATCATCGGCGATGTTCGAGGGCGCGGCCTGATGACCGGGGTGGAACTGGTCAAGGACCGCGCAAGCAAGGAGCCGGCCTCCGCCGAATGCCTCCAGGTGTTCGAGCGGGCCAAGGACCTGGGACTGTTGATCGGCAAGGGCGGTTTTTACGGCAACGTGCTGAGAATAAAACCCCCCATGTGCATCACCAAGCCGGACGTGGACTTAATGCTTGCGGTTTTGGACCAAGCCCTGTCGGAGCTATAATCCTTCGTCATCAAAGAATCCGCTCCAGATTTATGGTGCTGGACGGGCTGAAATTGTTGGCGCTGAAAAATTGAATCAGGTTGGAGTCATTCCAATTGACCAAGGTGTTTATCTTTTCGACGCCTAAGCTTTTCATGTGCTCCATGAATTCATGCATAAGGCGTTCACCAATGCCTTGGTGCTGAAAGTCCGGGTCCACCCCGATGGTGTCCAGGGTGGCTTCTTCCTGCAATATGCCGTACTCCCCCAGGTAAAGCTCTCCCATTACAAAGCCGGCCACCACGCCGTTTTTATCTTCGGCCACCAGCGATGCGGGCACGTAGTCCTTGGACTTGAAGAGCTTGTCGAACTTCAACTCGTAATACTCCGGCCTGGCGGTTTGCATGATCTTGCGGTCGATGCCCACCACGGCATCGAAATCCTCGGCCCGCATCAGCCGAATCTTAATGGCATCCTGGTCCATGGGGCATCCTTTCTCTTGGGCCGTGTCCGGGAAAGAGCAATGCGCACTATCGCCTCGTTTCGCCGGAGGGGATGCGTCCGGGTGCTGTGCGAGAGGCCATGATTTAATTGTCCAGGGTTTTAAAAAATGATGTCAACGCCCAAAATTTGGGCGGGGGCAAGCAGGGTGGCGGCGCGCCGCAGGTTAGGGCCTCGCCGTTTTGGCCGTAAACTTGAGGGCTTTTGCGTTGCCTGGCACAAAGAGGTTGATCTTTGGGAGGTATTCAACTAAATACCTAGCACTGCCCTTTTGAGCGGCATCGCCGCTTAGCCTTGTTATCCACAACATAGAATCTGGAGCTTTAGGGTGCATAAAATTGCTTTGGCCGCGATGCTGCTTTTTGCCTTTGGCGCGATGGTTTTCAACGGGGAAGCCGTCCTGGCCGGCCCCAACGGACCGACCTTGAGGGTGGTCAACAACTCCACCTATTCCAGCATCTCCTTCGGCTACAACAGCTACAAGGTGGTCAACGGCTCCAGCACCCGCCAGGGCAGCGGCGCCACCACGTCCATCGGCGCTACCGGAACCTTTAGCTCCTGGCCTCCGCTCAGCGGCGGCGACGAGCTTTACCTGGACAGGGGGCTCAGGATAGCCAGCCCGGATAGCTCCATGAACTCCGACGGCAGCAACACCTGTGATGCCGCCGGTTTTTCCCAAGGCATTTCCTCGGTGCTGGGGCGAGGCTACATGAAGGCGGGCGACAGCTTCACGGTGACCGTGACCAGAAAGCAAGGAGTCATCCCAGGCATCTACGATGCGGAGTGCGCCTACTCCAGGTAGGCGCGGCTTTCGGTTAGGGCGGCGGGGCGTTGCGCTGGGGAGCTCTTCGGCGGGACTCCGCCCTTCGCCCGGCCCCGGCTCCTGTGCTACCTTAAATGGCTAGCTAACCCCCCAACAAGGAGCCGGGTAGTTGAAAGAGCTGTGCATAACAAACGGCACCATCTTGACCATGGATCAGGCGGGCACCGTCATTCATGACGGCATGCTCTGGATCGAAGGCTCGCGCATCACCTACTGCGGCCCGGCGGGGGCCGAGACCAAGCCCCGCTCCCACTGGCGGCGCTACCTGGACGCGCGCGGCGGGCTCATCATGCCGGGGCTGATCAACGGCCACACCCACGCGGCCATGACTCTGATGCGCGGCCTGGCAGACGACCTGCCCCTGGACGTGTGGCTGAGCCAACACATTTTCCCGGCCGAGAAGAACCTTACTCCCGAGGCGGTGTACTGGGGTGCCATGCTGGCCTGCCTGGAGATGATCCGCTCGGGCACCACCAGCTTTTGCGACATGTACCTCTTCGCCGGGCAGGTGGCCCAGGCGGCCCACGACGCGGGCCTCCGGGCGGTGGTGGGCGAGGTGCTTTATGACTTCGACTCCCCCTCCTATGGCAAGATAGAAAACGGCCTGGCCGTCACCAGGGAATTGATCGACAAGCTGGCCCCCCATCCCCGCCTCAGCGCGGCGGTTATGCCCCACGCCCTGTACACCTGCTCCCGTTCCCTGATGGAGAGCGCCGGGGCCATCAGCGCCGAGACCGGGGCGGCCCTGGACATCCACCTGGCCGAGAACACGGGCGAGACCGCCGATGTGCAGAAAATATGGGGCGCGCGGCCCCTGGCGGTGCTGGAGGAATTGGGCCTGGTCAATGACCGCCTGTGGATCAACCACGGGGTGGACCTGAACCAGCAGGAGATCGAGCGCTTGGCCGAGGCAGGGTCGCGGGTGACTCACTGCCCAGAGTCCAACATGAAGCTGGCCAATGGGGTGGCTCCCTTGCCCGAGATGTTGGCCGCCGGGGTAAAGGTGTGCTTGGGCACCGACGGCTGCGCCAGCAACAACGATCAGGACCTTTTCGGGGAGATGGACTCCTGCGCCAAGCTGGCCAAGGCCTCGCGCCTGGACCCCACCGTGGCCCCGGCCGAAGCGGTGGTGAGCCTGTGCACCAGCCGGGGCGCGGCCGCTTTCGGACGCCCGGACGATCTTGGGATGCTGCGTCCGGGAGCGCTAGCCGACGTCATCGTGGTGGACACCAACCAGCCTCACCTGACCCCCATGTACAACCCCATGAGCCATCTGGTCTACGCGGTGCGCGGCTCCGACGTGCTGCACACCGTGTGCCATGGCAAGGTGCTCATGGCCGAGGGCAAGGTGGAGGCCATGGACCAGGCGGAAGTAATAGCCAAGGCCAGGGAGCAGGCCAGGGCTCTCACCGGGCGGGAGGTGTTGTGATGCCCCGGGGCCTGCTGATCACCGGCGGGCCCTTGTGGGCCGGGCCGGGCAAGTTCTGGCCCCAGGGCGCGGTGGCCGCGGTGGACGGGGTGATCACCTACGCCGGACCCGCCGAGGGCGCACCCAAGCCGCCGCAGGCCGAGGTGGTACCGGCCGGGGGCGGGCTGATCATGCCCGGCCTGGTTAACGCCCACTGCCATGGGGCCATGGTTCTCTTTCGAGGGCTGGCCGACGACCTGCCGCTGGGCGTCTGGCTTCAGGAGCATATGTTCCCGGCCGAGGCCCGCTGGGTCAGCGATGAGATGGTGGAAATGTGCAGCCGTCTGGCTGCGGCGGAGATGCTGCTTTCAGGCACCACCACGGTGGGCGACTCCTACTTTTGCCTGGACGGCGCGGCCAAGGCCTATGCCTCGGCGGGCATCCGGGCGGCGCTTTATCACGGGGTCATCGATTTCCCCGCGCCCGGCGTGCCCGATCCGGCGGACAACCTGGCCACCGCCCGGCGCTTTATGGAGCGGTGGCAAGACCAGAGCCCTTTGCTGACCCCCGGAGTGTTTGCCCACAGCACCTACACCTGCTCCGAGGCCACCTTGCGGGGCGTGGCCGATCTGGCCCAGGAAATGGGCTGCCTGTGGCACACCCACCTGGCCGAGACCGACGAGGAAGTTGGTAATAGCGTCAAGGCCAACGGAGGATCGCCGGTGGCCTATCTGGATCGCCTGGGTCTGCTGGAGCGCCTGGACACCGCGGTGCACTGCGTTTGGTTGCAACCCGGCGAGGACGAACTGCTGGCCAAGCGCCAGGTGGCCGTGGCCGCCTGCCCCGGTTCCAACAGCAAGTTGGGCTCGGGATGGGCCCATGTGCCCGCCCTGCTGGCCGCCGGGGTGAAGGTGGGCCTGGGCACCGATGGCGCCGCCTCCAACAACAACCTGGACCTCTTCGGCGAGATCGGCCTGGCCGCCCGTTTGGCCAAGGTGAAAACCAAGGACCCCGCCGCCCTGCCCGCCGAGGCGGCCCTGGGCTTGGCCCTGAGCGGCGGGGCCGCCTGCCTGGGCCTGAATGGCGTGGTGGGCCGCCTGGAAACCGGCTACGCCTGCGACGCGGTGGTCATGGACCTGGCCGCGCCCCGCCTCACCCCCTGCTTTGATGCCGCCTCCCATCTGGTCTACGCGGCCACCGGGGCCAACGTACGCCACGTGGTGGTGAACGGCCGCCAGGTGGTGGGTGATGGCGCGGTGCTAACCATGGATTTGAGCGAGGTCATGGCCAAAGTGCGGGAGCTGGCCGCCAAGGTGGGCGCGCCGCTTTGAGCTAGGCCTTTTCCGGCTCCGCCGACACCTGCTTGACGTGCACGTCCCGCTGAGGGAAGGGTATCTCCACCCCGTTTTCAGCGAATAGCTTGAGCACCTTTTTGAGCACCGTGGTGGTCACGTTGGACACGCCGTGCTCAGGATCTGCTATCCAAAAACGCAAAGACAGGTTGATGGCGGAATCTCCAAGACCCACCAGGCGGCAGGCCGGAGCCGGGTGCTCCAGAATGCGCGGCACACCCTGGGGCGCCTGCTCGGCCAGGGACATGGCCAGGTCCACGTCGCTGCCGTAGGCGATGCCGATGGGCACCTTGAGGCGCACCTCCCGGGAAGAGTAAGAGCAGTTGATCACTTGGCGGGACAGTAGGTCCTCGTTCGGGATCAAATACTCCTGGCCGTCGCGGGTTACCACCGAGGCGTAGCGGGCCCGGAGCGCGCTCACCTTGCCGAACACCTCACCGATCCATATCACGTCGCCGGGACGGATGGATTTGTCCACCATGACGATGACCCCGCTGATCAGGTTGCTGAACACGGTGCGCAACCCGATGCCCAGGCCGAAGCCCAGGGCCCCGGAGAACACGGTGAGCATGTCCATGTCCACCCCGATGATCTCCAAGGACAAAATGCCCACCACCACCACAATGGCGGTTTTTCCTAAAATCCCGATGAGAGTGCGGGTGGAGGGCTCCAGCTCGCCGCTGGCGGCCAGGCGATCCTCCAGATAAGAGCCCACACGGATGCTCAGGCGCAGCAGGATGGTGAAGAACAGCAGCGCTTCCAACAGATCGAGCAAGGAGAGCTTGAGGCTGCCCGCGGTCATCTTGACCGCGTCCAAAAGCTGCACCACGCTACCCAGCAGGCCGAAGATGCTCAGGGCGGCGATGACCCAGATGAACACCGCGAACAGGCGCGCCCAGAAGGGTTTGAATAGTGCGGCGGTTACCAGGCGGATGAGCACCCAGGCCCCCACCACGTTGGCGCACAGGCTTACCAGATCGTTGTCCATCCCCGCTTCGGTGGACAAGATGTAGAGAGGCCACAGGAAGACGAGGGAGATGACCGGGCCGAGCAGACGCAATAAGTTACGCCGCCACTGAGCCCGGCGGTCGCCCCGTTCCAGGGCAGCGGCCCAGCGCCGCGACAGGAGGCCGCGCAGCCAACCGGCCAGCAGCAGGGACACGGCGAAGATGGCGGCCAGCCCCACCAGTTCGTAAAGGGTGTCCACTTCCCAGAAGTCCTGGGTAACCCAGTTACGCACCGTGTCCCAAAGATATTCGACCTTGTCGGTCAGGTGCAGCTTGGCCAGAATCAGGTCCCAGTCGTCCTGGGTGTTTTTTAAGCCGGTCATGGTGGCGGGCCCCCCTTCGCGGGTAAAACCGCTGTCAGAATGGCATGAAAATACGGGCCTGGTCAACGCGGGGCATGGCGGTCAGGAGATATGTGGATGTTTTGGGAGGGGCCTCAGGCCTTCAGTAGGCGCAGAAGCATTTCCACCGCCTGTTCGGGGCTCTCAGCCTGGGGCACGCCCTCCACTTGCCAGGAGCCCAGGCTAACCACTGGGCGTTCCGCCTTGAGCGCATGGCCGATCTCGCTGAGGGTGCCGCCTTCGCCGCCCACGGCGATGGCACCCCGGCCGGCCAACACCACCAGGGCGTTTCGCGCCTGGCCCAATCCGGTGGGCAGCACCACTTTGCACCACTGGTTGGCCGCGTCGTGTTCGTTGCCGGGCAATAGTCCCACGGTGAATCCCCCGGCCGAGGCGCAACCCCGGCAGGCCTCGGTCATCACCCCGGCCAGCCCGCCGCACACCACTCCCCATCCGGCCTTGGCCAAAAGCTCGCCCACCCGGAAGGCGTCGCGCTTTTGTTGCTCATCGGCCGCCCCCGCGCCGATGACGCTGATCAGCTGTTGCGCCTCTACCATCCGTATTTTCCAATGAGGTCCACGAAGCGGCAGCCGCCCAGGTCCTCTTCCAGCACCTTGTCGCCCCGGCGGGTGAGCCGCAGCAGGGTCTGCACCCCACGCTGGCCCACCGGCACCACCAGGCGCCCACCCTCGGCCAACTGCTCCACCAGGGGCCGGGGCATCACCGGGGCCCCGGCGGTGACCATGATGGCGTCGTAGGGGGCCTCCGCCGGCCACCCCTTGGTGCCGTCGCCCACGATGAGGTTCACGTTGAAAATCTTGAGATCCTCAAGCACAAGCTGGGCCTTGCGGCTTAGATCCGGCAGGCGCTCCAAGGAGAACACCCAGTCGGCCAGCTTGGCCAGGATGGAGGTCTGATAGCCGCTGCCCGTGCCGATCTCCAGAACTTTTTCTTTGCCGGTGAGCCCCAGGGCGTCGCTCATCAGGGCCACTATGAAGGGCTGGCTGATGGTCTGGCCGCCGCCGATGGGCAGGGGGTGATCCTCGTAGGCCCGCCGCCACAAGGCCTGTTCCATGAACAGGTGGCGGGGAATTTCTTTCATGGCCGCCAGCAGGCGCTGGTCCCGGATGCCGCGCGCGGCGATCTGGTCCTCCACCATGCGGCGGCGGCGCACCGCGAAGTCGTTAACTCCAGCCAATGATCTGACCTCCGATGCTTAAACTTAGCAAAAGATACCCGCTTGGGGCCAGGGCCAACCAAGACCTCAATGCCGAGATGAGGCGGGCAGCTCGACAACCTTCTGGCTCAAATTAAGGCTCCACCCCGAGCCCCCGCGGGTCAGCTCGCCTCGCAGATAGGCCGGGGGAAAGCTCACCGGCCCGTAGTCCATGTCCCCCTGCCACCAGCGGCCGCACAGGGCCGGAGCGCCCCACATGCGAAGCACGGCGTCGCGTCCGGTGAGCACTGATCGGTTATAGGCGTGCAAATGGCCGCTGACCAGGGCCACCAGAGGCCGGGCCACCAGCATGGTCATGGCCTGGGCACCGTTCCGGTCCACGTTGCGCAGGCCCAGGCCCGTGGGGCTGGGGGCCTTGACCAGAGACCCCTTGCGCAAGGGGTTGACCCCCACCAGGGGAGAGGCCAGGGGATAGTGGCTGCCCACCAGGATCGGGGTGTCCGGGGGCAGCAGGGCCAACACCGACTTTAGCCAGGCCAGGGCCTCCTTCGGCATGATGCCGCATTCACGGGGCTTGCCGTCCGGGCGGGTGGAGATACCGGGATTGTCCAAGAGCAAAACCGCCACCGGCCCCACAAAAGTGAGGCTGCGCACCGGCCCCAAAAATTGGCGCCACAGGGAGTAATCCACCCGGCTGCTGGAGTAGCGCACGTCGTGGTTACCGGGGCAGGCCCGCCAGGGAGTGGGCAGCATGGACGCAGCCCGCCGGGCCAGCGTCATCTGGCTGCGGGCGTAGGGCGGCTTGCCGTGGTCGGCATCCATGGCCAAGTCTCCCAGCACCAGGGTCAGGGCCGGGCCGAGCGATCTGATCTCGCTCGCAGCATTTTGCCAAGCCCGCATGGGCACTGTGGGGTCCAGCTTGCCGGACCATGTGGGCGCGGCGTCGGCGTCGTAGAGATGGGGGTCGCTGACTACTGCCAGGGGCAGGCGGTCTTGGCTCTGGGGCCGCGCGGCGCTCAGGCGGAACCGGCCAACCTGGGCCGCCTGCTGGGCGGGCCACCACCAGCGGGGTCCGTCAGCGTGGCCCGGCGGGGCGGTGAGAGCCACCACCCGGCCTGGCTTGGTGTCCAGGCTGAAGGCACCGTCCGGCCCGCTGGCCACAACGCCCTGCCCGTCGCTGACATAGGCCCCGGCCAGGGGGCGGCCCTGGGCGTCCAGCACCTGGCCCTGCACGGTGAGGGCCCAGGCGGGCGCGGCGGCCAATGCCACCAACAGCAGTGCCAGGAGCAGCCGGGCGGGCCGGGTCCGGCCTAGGCGCATGACTTGACCACCTCCACGAATTGCCGCTTGCGGATATCCACCAGGCCCTTGTCGGTGAGGCGGATAAAGGGCAGGCCGGTGAAGCAGAAGGTCTGGGCGGTCAAGAAGGGCCGGGGCAGGGGGCAACCCATTTGCTTGAGCGCCGCCCGGCAGGTCTCGGCGGCGCGCTGTATCTCCGGGAAGGGCAGGGTGCTGATAATGCCCGCCACCGGCAGGGGCAGGGAGGCCACCACCTCGCCGCCTTTGGCCACGGCCCAGCCGCCGCCCATTGAGCGCACCGCTTCGGCGGCCACGGCCATCTCCTGTTCGCTGGCCCCGGCCACGAAGATGTTGGTGGTGTCCCAAATGAGGCTGCTGGCCAGGGCCCCCTGGCTGAGCCCCCAACCCCGGGCAAAGCCCACGGCCAGCTTCAGCTCCGGGCTCTGGCGATTGATGTGGGCGATCTTGACCACCCCTTGGGCCGGGTCGGGGCGCACGTTGCCCTGGACGATGGCCAGCGTCGCCTCGCCCTCCTGGGTGATGGTGGCGTCCTTGGCCTCCACCACCCGGACCACCGCTTGGCTACCCTGGGCGGGCACCGCGAAGTCCGCAGCGGTGAGCGGCGGGCACTGCATGGTCTGGCGGGCCTCGGGGGGATAGGCAAAGGCTGGGGCGGGCACGGTGAGCTTGCCGCCCTCGGCCACCAGGCGCCCCTCCAGCCACACCCGCGTGGCGCGAAACTCCTTGAGGTCACTGACCAGCACCAGGTCGGCCACCCAGCCCGGAGCCACCGCGCCCATCTTTTGCAGGCCGAAGTAGCGGGCCGGGTTGAGGCTGCACCAGGCCACTGCCCTGGCGGGCTCCACCCCCAGGGCCACCGCCCGGGCCAGCAGGGGGTTCATGGCCCCCCAGGATATGAGAGTCTCGAACTCGGCCAGGTCGGTGACCAGCATCACCTGGCCGCTCTCGGGCAACTCGGCCAGGGTGGGCACCACCTGGGCCATCTCCCGGCGCACGAAGCCCTCGCGCACCTGCACCGCCAGGCCCAGGGCCAGGCGCTGGGCCGCGTCCTCGCCGGTGATGGATTCGTGGCAGCTGGTGGTGCCGGCGGCGGCATAGGCCATGAGCCGGGCTCCCCGCGCTCCGGCGGCGTGGCCTTCCAGGCGCTTGCCCTGGGCCATGGCCTGGGCGTAGTTGGCGGCGGCTCGCGGTTCACCGCCGGTTATGGCCGGCCAGTAGGTCTCGCCCACTCCCAGACAGGCGGGGTGCTCCAGAATTTCGCTGAAGCCTGACCGGTCCAGCCCGGCGCTGGTCTCCCATTGGGGGAAGGGCGGCACCAGGGGAGGAGCCGTGAAAAACACCCGTTGGGGAGAGGCCTGGGCTGCGTTTACGAAGTGCCATAGGCCCTCATCGCCCCAGGCTCCGGCCATCATGGCCATTTCGCTCACCGCGGTGGTGTTGCCGCTGGCCAGAGCCAGCTCGGCGAATGGCCCCAACTCGAAGATGGAGTCCAGGTGGGTGTGGGCGTCCACCAGGCCGGGGATGAGGTAGCTCCCCGCCGCGTCGAACACCTGGGTGTCCGGGCCCAGCCAGCCGGGGGCTTCCTCGCCCAGGGCGGCCACCCGTCCCAGGGCCAGGGCCACGCTCATGGGTTCACTGATGCTGTAGTCAAAGACGTTGACCACCCGTGCCCGGCGTATTACGGCGTCAGCCGGTTCAGCCCCCAGGGCCACCTGGGTCAAACGGGTTACATCGGCGGGTTCCAGGGGGCGCGGGTGGAAGGCCATGGGCTAATTCCCCGGCGCGGCCGAAGCGCGGGCCACCGCCATCTTGAGTAAAGGCAGAAAGCGCTCCGGGGGCACGAAGCCCACCACCCGGCTCTCGGTGATCTCGTTGCCCTGGGGGTCCAGGAATATGATGGTGGGCACCCCACGAACCCGGTATTGGCGCATGAGTTTCTGGGCGTCCGGGCCGGGGTCGCTGGTTAAGTCGGCCTTCACCGGCACGAAGTGGGTGAGCATTTTTTGCACCTCGGGCACAGGCAAGGTCTGGCTCTTGAGCTTTTTGCAGGGGTTGCACCAGTCGGCGGTGAAGAACAGGGCCACTGGTTTTTTCTGGGCCTGGGCCTCCTGCAACACCTGCGGGGTGTAGTGTGCCCAGGCGGTCTTGTCCGGCGCGCCGCCGGGAGTCCAGAACCACCAGAAGCTGGCCGCCGCCGCCAGGATGATTATGCCTGCCACACGTTTGAAACTCACGAAGCCTCCTTTACCACTGCTTTCCATGAAGCCGAGATAGATGCCCCCGACCAGGCCGGTGAGGATCATCAGCCAGCGGGCCAGGCCCGCGCCGAGCAGCGGTTCGGCGATGTTGACGGCCATGATGATAAGCACCAGGCCGAAAAATTTGCGCACCCATATCATCCATTCGCCCGCGCCGGGCAGGCGCTGGATAGAGCTGCTGAAGGCGGCCAACACCGCCAGGGGCAGGCCCAGCCCGGCGGCCAGGACGAAGAACACCAGCAGCCCGTAGCCCACCGAGCCCTCACGGGCCACATGGGCCATGAGCCCCACCACGAAGGGGCCCACGCAGGGCGCGGCCAAAAGCCCCAGGGTCAGGCCCATGATCAGCGCCCCCAACACTCCGGTTCGATTGGAGGCGGCCAGGCGGTTCAGGGCGGCGGGCAGGCGAAACTCCCACAGGCCGAACATGCTGGCGGCCATGAACAACAGCACCGCCGCCAGAAAAATAATTACCGCCGGGTGGCTCAGCGCTTGGCCCAGGAAGGACCCGCCCAGGGCCACCAGGCTGCCCAGGGCGGCGTACATGATGGCCATGCCCAGCCAGTAGGCCAAGGCGTCTGCGATCAGCCCTCCCCGCCCGGTGGATCGGCCGCCGAAGTAGCCGATTGTTATGGGAATCAAGGGGTATACGCAGGGAGTGAGGTTCAGCCCCAGCCCGCCCACGAACACCAGGCCCAAGATCCACCAGAAGCTCTGGCCGGCAAAGGGATCGGAAGCGGCGGCTGTGCCCGCGGCCAGGGCCAGGGCAGGGAAAAACACCGCCAGGGCGGCCAGGGCCGCGCCGAGCCGCTTAAGGAATGCATATGTGGTCATTTTGTTGAATTTGGCTCCCGGGAAGGGTGTAATCGTCATCCCTCTCGCGTCTAAAAAAATACCCGAGGGCAGCCGGGGGGTCAAACCATATAATTAAGTATGGCCGGATGGCGCAACCATTTATTTAAACAGACACTTTACAGCCAAGCTTAGCTCTGCTATCTTAGCCCAAATATGTTTGGGCGTATTCTTTTGCGCTCCAGCGGATGGAGATATGCAGTTTAAATCAATTCTAGCCGTCGCTTGCTTGGCCTTGTTGGCCGCCGCCGGCTGCGCTACCACCACCTCCCAAACCAGCCAAACCGGTCCCTCCAAGCCAGTGGTGATCACTGGAAAGCCCCTTAAGCCTTCCCAGGAGGAAATCTCCGCCAGGGTGGCTCAAGAGCTTAGGGATTTGGGCGAAAAGGAGATGGTCACCGAGAAGAAGCAGCCCGCTGCCGAGTCTGACCAGCCCGAGACCGTCACCTACGACATCCCCATCGTCATCAACTCCCGGGTGGAGTATTTCATAGATTATTTCCAGACCCGGGTTCCCAAGCGCTTTCGTATATGGCTGTCCCGCTCGGGACGCTATCTGCCCATGATGCGGGCCATCCTCAAAGAGCACGGCCTGCCCGAAGACTTGGTCTATCTGGCCTTGATCGAAAGTGGTTTTTCCTGCCAGGCCTATTCCAGGGCCCACGCGGTGGGGCCCTGGCAGTTCATCCGGGGCACGGGCAAGCGCTATGGCCTGGCCATCAACTACTGGGTGGATGAGCGCCGCGACCCGGTGAAGGCCACCCACGCCGCGGCCCGCTACCTAAAAGACCTGCACGAGGAGTTCGGCTCCTGGTACCTGGCCGCCGCAGCCTACAACGCCGGGGAGGGCAAGATCCGCCGGGCGCTCAAGCGCTACAAGGCGGACAACTTCTGGTCCATAAGCCAGGGCCGGCGCTACTACCTCAAGAGCGAAACACGCCAGTACGTGCCCAAGATGATCGCCGCGGCGATCATCGCCAAAGAGCCCGACAAGTACGGCTTCACGGACATCAAGTACGAGGAGCCGATGGTTTTTGATGTGGTGAAGGTGCATCCGGGGACCTCCCTGGGCGTGGCGGCCAAGCTGGCCGGCATTAAATCCAAGGAGTTGAACTATCTGAACCCGGAGTTGCGCCGCTGGGCCATCCCTCCCACCGGGGGAATGTACGAGCTGCGCATTCCCCAAGGCGACAAGGCCTCCTTCGAGGTGGCTTACGCCAAGCTGCCGTTACGCCAGCGTAAGGCCAGAGTGGGTGCGGTCACGGTGCAAGTGCACCGGGGAGATACCCTGGGACGCATCGCCAAGACCCACGGCGTGAGGCTCAACGACCTGATGGCCATGAACCCCAACCTGAATCCCCGGCGCCTGCGTATCGGACAAGCGGTGGTGGTGCCGCCCGGACGCGGCTCCAGTGGCGTGCGGGTTGCTAAGGCCTCCAGCTCACGCCCCCATCGTTCCCTGGCCGGCAGCCCCAGAGGCACCCGCAAGATTCACCACACCGTCAAAAGCGGCGACACCCTGTGGCACATCTCCCGCGCCTACAACATCAACTGGCGCGATATCCTGCGCTGGAACGGCCGCCACACCAGCCGCCTGCAAGTCGGCCAGCACTTGGTGCTCTACGTGCCCAGCGCCAAGGCCGAGGGCAAGGTGGACACCAAGCCCGCCCCGTCCGGCAATTTGATCTACGTGGTTCGCCGCGGCGACAATCTCTGGACCATCGGCCGCCGCTACGGCGTGACCCCCAACCAGCTCAAGCGCTGGAACAACCTGCGCTCCAGCGCCATCGCCCCCGGCGACAAGCTGACCGTCAAGCGCTAGCGCCTTTAAGACAAAAGCACCGGGCCGCTCCTTCGGGGGCGGCCTTTTTTATTGGGGCGGGCATCTCGGGTTGAAGCAACGGCCGATGGGCCGGAGAGCAAAGGGCGGTGGTGATGACCACCGCCCCCAAGCAGGCGCGGGGCGGAATCCAGATGCAGGGCCTTCGCCACCAAATAAAGCGCCTGCCGGGGGTTGACCCGGCGGGCGCTTTATTAGCTTGGTAGGACCGCCTAGGCTAGTCCACGTTCCAGCCCATGAGGCGCGGCAGCCACAGCACCGCGTCGGGCATGTAGGTCATGAGCAAAAGCACCCCGATCTGGATGGCCAGCCAGGGCATGACCGCCCGTGACACGTAGAGCAAATCCTTGTTGACCAGTGCTCCGGTGATGTACAGGCTCACCCCCAAGGGCGGGGTGCAGTAGCCGATGGCCAGGTTCACGGTCATCAAACACCCGAAGTGCACCGCGTTGATCCCGTAGCTGTCCAACATGGGCAGGAAGATGGGGCCCAGGATCAAGGTGGCGCTGATGATGTCCATGAACATGCCGATGATCAGCAGCAGGACGTTGATGGTCAGCAGGAATATCCAGGGCTGGCTGATTGAGCTGACCACCGCCTCGGATATCTTGCTGGGGATGGCTTCCATGGTCAGGTAACGGCCGAAACAGGTGGCTCCGGCCACGATGATCAACAAGGTGGCGCTGGTCACCGCCGAGTTGACCATGACTTTTTTAACTGTGGAGAATTTCATATCCCGGTGGATGAACAGCTCCACGATCAGGGCGTAAACGCAGGCCACCACCGCCGCTTCGTTGGCGGTAAAGGCCCCGCTGAAGATGCCGCCGAAGATGATAACCGGCAGCATCAAGGACCAGAAGCCCTCCCGGAAGGCATTCCATGCCTCTTTCCAGGTGGGTTTGGGCGCCCGGATGAAACCGGGATTGCGCACCGCCCACACGTAGGAGTAGGCGCACATGCCGGCCATGATCAAAATGCCGGGCACGAAGCCGGTGAGGAACAAGCCCTCCAGGCTCACCGCGCTGACCATGGAGTAGAGGATCATGGCGATGGACGGCGGGATGATGACCCCCAGGTTGGGGGCCGTGGTCATGACCCCCACGCTGAATCTCATGTTGTACTTGTTGTCGATAAGGGCGGGAATCATGAAGCCGCCGATGGCCACCACCGTGGCCACCGTGGAACCGCTGATGGCTCCGAACAGGCCGCAGGCCAGGATGCCGGCCATGGCCAGGCCCCCGGGCAGCCAGCCCACCACCACGTTGGCGAAGCGGATCAGCTTGTTCACGATGGAGCCGCTGGTCATGATGTTGCCGCATAAAATGAAGAACAGCACCACCACCAGGGCGAATTTGTCCATGGAGCGGAACAGGCTTTGGATCAGGACCAGCAGGGGAAGGTCGGTAAAAAGCAAAAAGCCGATCACCGAGGTGAAGAAAAGGCACAAGAACACGGGAACCGTGGCGGCCATGGCCCCCAGCAGCACCAGTACGATGATGATATAGCTTGCTTCCATGTGCGCCCCCTACCCTGCGGCTTCATTCTTGGCGCGGCCCTCTTGGAAATCCCACCATAGCACCTGGACGGTGCGCACCCCCATGGTCACTCCCATGAGAGGCAGAATCAGGTAAAGGATGACCAGGGGAATCTCCAAGATGATGGTTTCCTGGGACGTCCGCTCTTGCATCAGGGCCATGTCGATGCCGAATTTAGTGATGATCCCCGAGAAGAGCAGCACCGAAAAGTGGCTGAAGTAGGTCAGGGGGGTGCGCAGGCGAGGCACAATCTGCACCAGCGCGTCGATGGTTATCATGGACCGGTTTTTAATGGCCGGAGCCAGCCCCACAAAGGTGGTGAGGATGATGATCTCGCGGATCAACTCCTCGGACCAAGATAGGGAATAAGAAAATACATAACGCAGGATCACGTTTATGAACAGGGAGACCAGCCCGACCATCACCGCGAGATAAAGGGTCCATTCCTCAAAGAAGGTAAGGCCCTTGTCCTGGAAATGCAGAAAGCGGTTCCAGTTGCCGGTGAAGGCGGCAATGAGCATGAAAAATCCCCAGATGGAGATGGCTCCCCAGGTCAGCCCTTTTAGATGCAACAGGAAATAGCCCAGCACGGCGGCCGCGGCGATGCAGGCCACTGCCACCCAGCCGAAAAGGTATGTCCGCCCTTGTGCCATATGTCGCGGTTTCCTTCGCGGCGCTTGACGCGCCGTCAGCCCAGAGGTGGGAAACCGGGCCGGGGAGTTACCCCCGGCCCGTGGCTTTTAGGTGATCTGGTTTACTGCTTGCCGCCCATGTCGCGGGTGATCTTGTAGCCCAGGAACTCCTGGACTTGGCCCAGGTACTGCGGGCCGATCTCCTTGGCGAACTGCTGATGGACCACGTTGCCCTGATACTGCAGGGTGTTCAGGTCCTTCTGGGACAGCTCCCAGAACTTGACGCCGGACTTCTCAATGGCGCCCTTCTTGGCTGCGGCTTCCTGAGCCTTGCACTCGTTGCGGTAGATGGCGCATTGCTCGTTGACCACCTTGGTGAAGGTGGCTTGCAGGTCGGCGGGCAGAGACTTGAACCAAGCCTTGTTGAAGATCCAGATGAACAGGCCTTGGGCGTAGTTGACCGGGGTGAAGTTCTTGGCGACCTCGAATTTTCTGGTCAGGTAGCACACGATCAGGGTGTGGTCCAAACCGGTGATGACGCCCTGCTTCAGTGCGGTGGGCACATCCGGCCAGGGCATGACCACGGGGTTGAAGCCCCAGGACTTGTAGAGCAGCTTGTTGACCGCTGCCTCGGCGATGCGGAACTTCACCTTCTTGGCGTCGGCGATGTTCTTCACCGGGACGGTGGTGGCCCAGCCGTAGCGGCCATAGGCGGTCACATCCAGGCCCATTATGCCCTGGTGCTCCATGCCGTCCAGGAAGTGCTGGAACAGCTTTTTGTTGGCGATGAACTTATCCAACTTATCGTAGGAGTTGACCAGGAAAGGCAGGTTGACCAGGCCCATGCGGGGGCCCAAGTTGGTGCTGGCCACCGAGGACACGGCCATGCCCTGGATAGCGCCCATCTGCAACTGGTTGAGCACCTCCACCTCGCCGCCCAGCATGGAGAAGGGCAGATACTCGAAGTAGATCTGGCCCTTGGTGGCCTTCCACAGGGCGTCGCGGATGGCGAAGCCTGCGTAAACGCCCTTGATGGCCGGGTGAGAAACGTTGGAGACCTTGATCTTATACTTGGCCTTGGAATAGTCGAAGGCCGGCTTCCACTTCTCCACGGACGGCTTCTTGGCCATGGCCGCCGGAGCCACCAGGGCGATCGCCGCCAAGGCCACTACCAGCACTATCAATACTTTGGAAAATCGCATAACCCCTCCCTTTCGATTCGCTTGGCGAGTACACACAACGCATGGATTTCTCAAGGCAGGCCCTGCGAGCCGGGGCGCACCACGCCGCTGGGGCCTCCATTAATCTATGGAGTTAGCACCCGTGCTTTGCTCCCTCCTTCCGTAGGCGCTCCGTTGCCTTGAGAGTCTTTGAATAGCCGCTTCGCCAGGCCCAGGCCTAGCGGGGCAAAAGCTCACTCTGAGCCAGTTTCTTACGTTGGTCCTCAAGTTGCTGCTGGCTGTGTTTGACCAGAAGGATAGGCGTCTTGCATTTCCATAACACGTTGTGAACAACACTACCGCCCAAAATCTCTTCCAATTCGCTGAATCCACTTTGAGGAAGGATGACCATGTCGTAGCCGCCCTCTTCCGCTTCCCGGCAGATGACCACCGCCGGTTGACCTTCCTCGATGCGGGTTTCATATTCAACGTCCGCTTTTTGGAAGGGTTCGGCCGCCGCGGCGAGCACCTTTTCAGCCCGTTTGTACATGGAATCCTTGATGCGCCTTTGGTCGTCCGGGCTGATGCCATGCTGCTCCAGGCGCTTGGTATTGACCACGTTGAGCAGTGTGACCGCCAGGGGCATGCGCCAATTTAGCTTGATGGCGTGCTCCTCGGCGGTCATGGAGTTGCGGGCGGTGTCCACGGGAATAAGAACCTTGCTTTTCATGGTCACCCTCTAAAAATGCTTTAGGTCAGGTGGAAACTATCCAATAGTGCCTTTTTTTGACCCTCAAATGCAAGCCCTGCCGCCTTTTGGGCCTGCTGTTATGGGGTCGCGGCAAAACAATACCGTGCCAAGCGGAGGATGATCACCACTGCGATCCAACAAGGAGAAGTTCATACACCACTCTGGAGTGCCGTCATCACGCTGGGGGCCATGCATCACCTTTCATGGGGAGGGATGCCGAGACAACATAGCTACATTGAAGCTACATACAAAAATGACGCTATCAAAGCACCGCTAATAGTGTCAAGGTAAAAAGGCCTTATAATCCCTGGGAAACCTTGCCCTAATCGTTACAAGCCCCTGGCGGCGCAATTGTCCCGCTGGCGGCCAGCTCCAGATGCAAACCGTCAAAGGCGGCCCATATCTTTCCGCCGAAGTGGTTGGCGGCCGAGGCTGCCGCCTGCTCCGGGTCCACCACCCGGTAAAAGTGGCTGAGCAACAGGGAGCCCGCCTGGGCCTCGGAGGCCAAGCGGCCGCAGGCGGCGGGGTACAGGTGGCCCGTCTTGGGCTCTCGGTCGGTGCCCGCGCAGTGGCAGATGAGAAGGTCAGCGCCCTGGGCGAAACGGGCCAGGTCCGGCGAGGCCTCGCTGTCGCCCAGGTAGACCAGGCTGCGGCCGCCGGCCTCCAGGCGCCAGGCCAGGCTGTGGGGGTGGTGCGCCGCCGCGGCGGTGGTTATGCGCACCTCGCCCAGCAGGGTTGCTTCCCCCGGCTCAAGCCAGCGCCGGGTGAGCACCTCGGGCGGCGGGTTCAGCCAGTTGCCCCAGGCCTGGTTCAAAGCGCCCAGCAGCGGCTCCAGCCCGCTGTGGCCCAACAGGGAGATTCGGGCCTGGGCGGCCAGCACGGGGTCGTACTTAAGGGCGAACATGAGGGGGATCAAGTCGGCCATATGGTCTGGGTGGGGGTGGCTGATTACCACCGCGTCCACCTCCGCCGCCTGGTGGCCGCCGTTCAGAAACCGCCGCCAGGCTCCTTGCCCCAAGTCCAGCAGGATGCCCTGGCCCCCTGCCTCCAGCCAGTAGGCCGGGCTGGAACGCTCGGCCACGAGTTCGCAGGTGCCCGACCCCAAAACGGTAATGCGCATGGCTTCCTCCTGTGTACTTGCCTGAATTCTAATAAACCCCGCATAATCAGGGCAAGCGTTGCGAGGTCATTGACCCTGGGGGAGCTTTCCCGGTTAGAATGAGAAAGCCCCCACTACGGTGGGCTGGGAGGAAAATCAGATGCGCAAAATCATTCTGGGCCTAGCCTTGGCCCTGTTGCTGCTACCCACCCCGGGCTTGGCCGGCGGCTTGGCCCCCAGCGGCACGATCATCGACAACCAGGGCCAGCAAATCACCGTGGAGCGCTTTGACAAGCTCATGGGCAGCTATCCCTTTGTCTACGAAGACTCGGAAAGCAAGGTTCCCATGAGCGACGTGGGGAGCCTGACCTACAACAACGACAACACCGTCACCCTGGTGACCACCAAGGGCAAGAGCTTCAACGTCACCGGGCAGATGGGAGTTTGCTACACGGACATGATCAGTTACCAGACCAAAAACCCCATAGACGGCAGCCTGCAGGCCCAGACCATTGATCCGTTCCTGGTCAGAAAAATCATTTTTGATTGGAAGAAAAAGTAGGCCTAGCCTGACAGCGTGTCCCGCGACTGTTTGAGCCCGGCCAGCAGGGAGGCGGGCACCCGCAAGGTTCCCTGCCCCGCGCCCAGGCGGATGCCGGGCTTGTTGTGGCCGTGGAAATCGCTGCCCCCGCTCACCGCCAGGCCCAGGCGGGCGGCCATATCCAACAAGCGGCGCTCCAGGGCCGGGTTGTGCTCGGAGTAATAGGCCTCTATGCCCATTAGCCCCTGGTCTTTCAACTCCTTCACCAACTGCTCCAACACCGCCGGATGCAGCTGCAGCAGGCCGGGGTGGGCCAACACGGTCACCCCGCCCGCCCCCCGGATAAGCGCCATGGCCTCGCCTGGGCTCAGGCGCTCTTTTTCCATGTAGGCCGGGGCTCCCCGCTTGAGAAAGCGGCCAAAGGCCTCGCCGGGGTTTTGCACCACCCCCTTGTCCACCAGCACCTGGGCGAAATGGGGCCGCCCCACTTGGCCTCCCCCGGCCACGGCGGCCACCTCCTCCAGGGTGATGTCCACCCCCAGACCTTGCAGGCGGGAGGCAATCTTGGGATTGCGCTGCTCCCGGGCGGCCTGCACCCGCTCCAGGCCCTGCTTGAAACGGGGCTCGTCCTGGTCCATCCACAGCCCCACCAGATGCATGGAGCCTCCGCCGGGGCGCTCCACGCTTAGCTCCACGCCGGGCACCAGCTCCGGCCCTCCGGGGCGGGCCGCCGCCAAGAACTCGGCCAGGCCTTCGGTGGTGTCGTGATCGGTGAGGGCCACTGCGGCCAAAGCGGCCTCGGCCGCCGCCTGGGCCACCTGGGCCGGGGGCAGGGTGCCGTCGCTGGCCGTGGAGTGGGTGTGCAGATCGATGAGTTTCATACGATAAAAACTAACCCCGCCGGGGCTTCTTGGCAACCTGGGGCGTCCCGGTTGCGGCCCCAGGTTTGGCCGCCTTTGCTAGATTAGCCTTGTTTGTCGAAAATTCACCGTGTTAACCTGATGTAAAGACAACGGCAACATGGCATCCTGATTCACACATCTTTAAAAATATTTGCCCCGCTCAGGGGTGGAGGGAAGTCATGGCAGAAAAAAGAGTCGCCCGGGTCACCGAGATTATCGCCGGCAGCCCCAACAGTTTTGATGACGCCATCAAGGCGGGCATCACCCGCGCCAGCGCCACCCTCAGAGGCATCACCGGCTTCAAGGTGCAGGACCAGAACATCTCCATGATCGACGGCCAGGTTCTGGAGTACCGGGTGCGCATGGAAGTTATCTTCGTCCTAGAGTCCTAAGTCTCCGGCAAAAAAAGACCGCCCCGATTGGGGGCGGTCTCATAAGATTCAATCCATCCGCGCGTGTCGGAAGGGTGGCCTCGTGCCGGCCGGTTCAGTGATCCCGGTCGCAGTCCTGCAAGGTTCGGCGTAGGCGTTGTATCGGCCACCCCTTTTGCTTGGCTATTTGGACCGCTTTTTGGTACTGCGCGCTACCCAGGCGGGGAGTGCGCGACAGTATCCACAGATAGTCACGATCCGGCGTACCCACCACGGCCCAGCGGTAGGCAGAGTCCAGGCCGATGATCCAGTAATCACCGGTGAACGGCCACTGGAACTGTACCTTGAGCCGTCCGCCGCCGGAGGCATCCACCACCCAGGCCCTTGCGCGGGCCTTGCGCGGCTCGCCCTGAGGCGAGTTCTCGCGGCAGGCGTTAACCACAACCAACTCCTCGCCTTGCCGGGAGTAGTCAGCGGTGGTGCACACGCAGCCTTTCTGAAACCAGGCCGGAAAAGATGCGATTTCGTACCACCGGCCCAGGTAGCGATCCAGTTCCACCGGGGACACCGCCACCGATGCAGGGGCCTGGGGTCCGCCACATCCCACGGCCAAGGCCAAAATCATGGCCGGTAATATCCAAGCCCAGCGTCCCATGCCTAGCCCTTCTTTTGCCTTGCCGCCTTCTTCTCGGTACTGGCCCTGCTTCCGGCGGCCTGGGCCTTTTTGGCTTTCTTGGCCTTGGCCGGTTTCTTGGCCCCAGCCTTGGGTGCCACCTTGGGCTTGGCCTTTTTCTTGCCCTTGACCGGCTCCAGGGCCCAGGCCTCCACTTGGCCGATGCGCTCGGCGAACTTGAAGCCCATCTTTTTCTTCACGTTGTCCGGCACATCCACCAAGTCGCGCTCATTGGCCGCGGGCATGATAACCATCTTGATGCCTGCCCGGTGGGCGGCCAGCACCTTTTCCTTGATGCCTCCCACGGGGAGCACCATGCCCCGAAGGGTGATCTCGCCGGTCATGGCCACGTCGCTCTTGACCGGGCGGCCGGTGAACAAAGACAACAGGGCGGTGAACAGAGTCACCCCGGCGCTGGGGCCGTCCTTGGGGATGGCTCCGGCAGGCACGTGGATGTGGATGTCGTTTTTCGCGCTGAAGTTGTCATCCAGGCCGCAGGCCGGGGCGTTGGCCCGAAGGTAGGTCACCGCCGCCTGGGCCGACTCCTTCATCACATCGCCCAATTGGCCGGTGAGCACCAGGGCGCCGTTGCCGGGCATGCGGCTGGCCTCCACGAACAGGATGTCCCCGCCCGAGGGGGTCCAGGCCAGGCCGGTGGCCACTCCGGGCACGGCGGTGCGCAGGGCGGTGTCGGGCAGAATGCGCTGGGGCCCCAGGATTTCGGCCACCTCGGGCTTGTTTATCCTCACCGCCTTGGTCTCGCCCTCGGCGATGGCCCGTGCCGCCCAGCGGCACAAGGAGCCGATCTCGCGCTCCAGGTTCCTCAGCCCCGCCTCTCGGGTGTAGCCGGTGATCAGCAGGGTAAGGGCCGCGTCGCTGATCGCGAGCTGCTTGGCGCTCAGGCCGTGCTCGCCGCGCTGGCGGGGCACCAGATAGCGCTTGGCTATCTTGAGCTTGTCCTCGGCGGTGTAGCCGGGGATCTCGATAATTTCCATGCGGTCCCTGAGGGGCGCGGGGATGGTGTCCAAGACGTTGGCCGTGGTCACGAACATCACCTTGGACAGGTCGAAGGGAAGGTCCAGGTAGTGGTCGCTGAAGGTGAAGTTCTGCTCCGGGTCCAGCACTTCTAAGAGGGCGCTGGAGGGGTCGCCCCTGAAGTCGGCCCCCACCTTGTCCACCTCGTCGAGCATGAACACCGGGTTGCGGCTGCCCGCCCGCCGAAGGCTCTGCACGATGCGTCCGGGCATGGCCCCCACGTAGGTGCGCCGGTGGCCGCGAATCTCGGCCTCGTCGCGCACCCCGCCCAGGCTGATGCGGGCGAATTTGCGCCCCAGGGCCCTGGCGATGGAGCGGCCCAGGGAGGTCTTGCCCACGCCGGGAGGACCCACGAAGCACAGGATGGGACCCTTCATGTCCGGGTTGAGCTTGCGCACCGACAGGTACTCCAGAATGCGCCGCTTCACCTTGTCCAGGTCGTAGTGGTCCGCCTCCAGGATGGCCCTGGCCGCCTTGATGTCCAGGTGGTCCTCGGTCTCATCCTCCCAGGGCAGGTTGAGTATCCAGTCCAGATAGGTATTGATAACGTGGTACTCGGCGCTGGAGGAGTGCATGGCCTCCAGGCGCTTTAGCTCACGCTCAGCCTCGGTGCGCACCTGATCGGGCAGAGCCTTTTCGTCCAGGCGCCGGCGCAGTTCGTCGGTCTCGCCACCCTCGGTTTCGCCCTCGCCCAACTCTTCCTTGATGGCCTTGAGCTGTTGGCGCAGGTAGTACTCCCGCTGGGTCTTGTCCAGGCCTTCCTTGACCTGGTCCTGGATCTTGCTGCCCAGCTCCAGCACCTGGATCTCGCGGTTGAGTAAGGTGGTGACCCGGCGCAGGCGCTCGCTCACGTCCAAGGCCTCCACGATGCTCTGGCGCTCTTCGGCGCTGATGCTCATGGCGCTGGCCACCATGTCGCACAGGGCGCCGGGGTCGTCCACGCTGGCTACCAAAGAGCCCAGCTCGTCGGGCAGGTGGGGAGCCAACTCCAGCACCCGGCGGAAAAGGGAGCGCAGATTGTTCAGCAGGGCCTTGCTCTCCAGGTCGTCGGTGAGGATATCCTCCACCGCCTCCACGCGGGCCATGATATAAGGCTCGGTGCGCAGCAGCTCCAGCACCCTGAAGCGGGTGAGCCCCTGGGCCACCAGGCGCAGGCCGTCCTTTTCGCTTTTGGCCATTTGCAAAATCAGAGCGGCCACGCCGATTTGATGAATGCCGGATATGTCGGTCACATGTTCGGAGGAGGTGTCCCCCTTCAGGGCCACCAGGCCCACGATTTTGTCCCCGCTCAAGACCTCGTCCACCAAGCCTTGGTGGCGGGGATCGGCGACCAGCATGGGCAAGACCATGCGGGGGAACATGCTCATATCCTTGACCGCCAGCAGGGGCAGTAGCTTGGGCAGAGGAGGCCGCCGCCCCAGCAGGGTTTCGCTCAGGTCCGCGCCCTCGCCGATGCTGACGTTTATGGAATCTTCGGGTAAAAGCAGATTTGCATTACTCATGATTTACTCGCTTGTAGAACTAAACAGCTTGAACCTCGACACTGGCCGTGCGCGTGAGTTTGGGCAAGACTATCCTGAGCAGTCCGTCGGATAGGCTGGCCTCCACCCTGGTTGAGACGATGGGCACCGTCATCCTAAAGGAACGCACAAACTCGCCGGTTTCGATCTCCATGCGGTGGTAGCGCGCCCCGGCCACCCTCAGGGTGGGTTCGCGGCGGCCGTAGAGGCGCACCACCTGATCGTCCACCATGATTTTGAGGTCCTGGCGGGACACCCCGGCCAAATCGGCGATGATGATCACCGCTTCGGTGGTTTCCACGATGTCCACCGCCGGAGCCCAGGCCCCGCTGTCGCCACCCATTTCGGGCCGCTCCAGGTTATTTAAAAGGCTGCGCATATGCGCCCTAAGGGCGTCACCGGGCGGGGAGTAGTCTCGGGCCATGGCTGTAAATCTCCTAAATATCCGACATGCTCCTCCGGGGCCCCAATAGCCCCAGGGGACTACATTTCCGTATTAAGGTAAGTACAATTCCACTATAAGCAATCGGCAGGGATATAAAAAAGCTTTTAAGCGCATTTATCCGCCCGGTAAGACTTGACTATGGCCCATTGAGACTTACTTTGAAGGGTGTGATTTGGCTACGATGCGTTTTTACAGCGATTCGTCAAAGTTAGGAAAAGATTAAGCCCTCGCCCGGCGGGGGCCGTCAAGATATCAATTCGAGGAGGTAAAGAGTAACCATGGCAGGCAACGAAAAAATTATCGGAATCGATTTGGGCACCACCAACAGCGTGGTGGCGGTAATGGAAGGCGGCGAGGCCAAGGTTATCACCAACGAGGAAGGCAACCGCACCACCCCCAGCGTAGTGGCCTTCACCGACAAAGGTGAGCGCCTGGTGGGAGCCTCGGCCAAGCGCCAGGCGGTAACCAACCCCACCAACACCATATACAGCATCAAACGCTTCATGGGACGCCGCTTCTCCGAGGTGGCCGAAGAGATCAAGCAGGTGCCCTACAAAGTAGTGGACACCGGCGCGGATCAGGTGAAGATCGAGGCCCAGGGCAAGGAGTACTCGCCCCCCGAGGTCAGCGCCATGATCCTGGGCAAGCTCAAAAAGGCGGCCGAGGACTACCTGGGCGAAAAGGTGGCCTCCGCGGTGATCACCGTGCCCGCCTACTTCAACGACTCCCAGCGCCAGGCCACCAAGGACGCGGGCAAGATCGCGGGCCTGGAGGTCAAGCGCATCATCAACGAGCCCACCGCCGCGGCTCTGGCCTATGGCCTGGACAAGAAGACCAACGAGGTCATCGCGGTGTTCGACTTCGGCGGCGGCACCTTCGACATCTCGGTGTTGGAGGTCGGCGACGGCGTGGTGGAGGTCAAGGCCACCAACGGCGACACCCACCTGGGCGGCGACAACCTGGACCAGAAGATCATCGACTGGATGGTGGGCGAGTTCAAAAAGGACTCCGGCGTGGACCTCTCCGGCGACCCTATGGCCATGCAGCGCCTCAAAGAGGCGGCGGAAAAGGCCAAGATGGAGCTTAGCTCCGCCGTGGAGACCGACGTCAACCTGCCCTTCATCACCGCCGACGCGTCCGGCCCCAAGCACCTGAACATCAAGCTGAGCCGCGCCAAGTTCGAGGCCCTGGTGGACAACGAGCTGCAGCGCACCCTGGGCCCCTGTAAAGCGGCCCTGGCCGATTCGGGCCTGAGCCCCAAGGAAATCGACGAAGTGGTTCTGGTGGGCGGCTCCACCCGCATACCCAAGGTGCAGGAGATGGTCAAGGGGTTCTTCGGCAAGGAGCCTCACAAGGGCGTGAACCCCGACGAGGTGGTGGCCGTGGGCGCGGCCATCCAGGGCGGCGTCTTGGGCGGCGAGGTCAACGACGTGCTGCTTCTGGACGTCACTCCCCTGAGCCTGGGCATCGAAACCCTGGGCGGGGTGATGACCAAACTCATCGAGCGCAACACCACCATCCCCACCCGCAAGAGCGAGGTGTTCTCCACCGCCGCCGACAACCAGCCCGCGGTGGACATCCACGTATTGCAGGGTGAGCGCGAGTTCGCCAAGGACAACCGCACCCTGGGCAACTTCCAGCTTACGGGCCTGCCCCCGGCCCCCCGCGGCGTGCCTCAGGTGGAGGTCACCTTTGACATCGACGCCAACGGCATGGTCAACGTGAGCGCCAAGGACCTGGCCACCGGCAAGGAGCAGTCCATCGAGATCAAGGCTTCCTCGGGCCTCAACGACGAAGACATCGACAAGATGGTCACCGACGCCAAGCGTTTCGGCAACGAGGACAAGGAGCGGCGCCAGGCGGTGGAAGCCAAGAACAAGCTGGACAGCCTGATCTACCAGACCGAAAAGCTGCTCAAGGAGAACGAGGGCAAGCTGGACGAAGCCACCAAGACCTCCATGGACGGGGCCATCGCCGACGCCAAGAAGGCCTTGGAGAGCGAGGACCGGGCCCAGATGGAGAGCGCCTTCGAGAACCTGGAAAAGGCCTCCCACGCCATGGCCCAGAGCTTGTACCAGAGCAGCCAACAGGCGGGCGGCCAGCCCGGCGGCGGCGAGCCCGGTGGGCAGCCCGGCGGCGAGGCCAAGCCCAAGGACGACGACGTGGTGGACGCGGAGTTCACCGAGCACTAAGCCCCACAGCCAAGCAAGCAACAACAAGGCCGGCCTCCCACGCGGGGGGCCGGCCTTTTTTCATGCGCCCGAGATGCGCCTTCTACCAGTGGGTGGCCCGGCCGATGCGCTGGCCGCTCACCTCCAGGGTGTCGCTGACCACCATGAAGGCGTCCGGGTCCAGGGCGTTGACCAGGGCCTTGAGTCGCCCCAGCTCTCTGAGGTTGACTACGGTGTAGACCATGGGCTCCTCCTGCCCGCTGAAGGCCCCCCGGGCCGGGATCAGGGTGGCCCCGGAGCGGGTGTCGCTGATGATGGCCTGGGCTATGTCCTGCCAGCGGTGGCTTACGATGGTCACCGCCTTGCGCTGGCTGAGCCCGCTGAACACCAGGTTGGTCACCTGGGCGGCCACGAAGATCATGGCCAGGGTGTAGATGATCTTGGTCAGGGGGAACAGCAGCGCCCCCATCCCCAGCACCACCACGTTGGCCGCCAACATGGTGGTGCCCAGGCGCACGCTGAAGCGCTGGATGAGGATAACCGAGAGGATGTCCAGCCCTCCGGCCGAGCCCTGGCTCTTTAGCACCATACCGGTGCCCGCCCCAAAAAGGATGCCCGCCAGAAGCACACCGGCCACCGGGTCTTGCAAAAGCACCGGCACCTTGACCAGTTCCAGGCTGATGGTGAGCAGACCCATGCCCGCCAGGCTCCAATAAAAGAAGCGCCGCCCCACCAGGCGCCAGCCCAGGGCGAAGATGGGCACGTTGAGTATCAGATACCACAGGCTTACCGGCAGATGAGGGGGCAGGTAGTACAGCAGGATGGACATGCCGGTGAAACCGCCGGACAAAAGGCCCTGGGGCACCAGGATGCCGTTGACCGCCACCGCGGTGCACAGGTTGCCTCCCAGTATCAGGGCCAGGTTCAAGATGGCCCTGCCCACCGGCCCCAGGCTGGAGGGGCGGGGAGGCGGCTCGGGTGGGGGAGTGGCCCCCTGCTCCGGGCACTCTATGGTTTGCTCGGTTTCCATGGCTGGCAGTGTACCAAAGGCTGCCTCCGAGGCCAAATCCCCCGCCTTAGGCAAAAAACCTCCAGAAATCTGGTTGCTTGCCGGGTGGCTATTTGTCAAGATGCCCTCAAGCCTCCGTTTAGCGGTTTTCGGCGGCTGAAACCCAAGAAACACCTTCCCCCATCCTTGGCCGCCGCAGACCGGCCGCCTGGACGAGGAGCGAGGCATCAGCCTATGTCGGGCAGCGATCAGCCGCTGGGGCGCGTCCCTGCGCTCTGGGTGGAGTTGTTGGTGTTGCTGGCGGCCTGGGCGGGGATCACCGCGATCACCGTCCATTGGTTGGGGCAGAACCACGCCCCCTTGTCCTTTGACCAATCCCACACTTTCTTCTGGCCTTGGGCTACCGGGACATCCTGGCCGATCCGATGCGCTGGCCGGACCTGTGCTCCTTTGCCATCTATTATCCCCCGCTGTTTCACACCTCCCTGGCCGCCATGATGTTGGTGGGCGGGGTGAGCCTGCAATACGCCCCGCTGATCAACAGCTTTTGGCTGCTGATGCTCATGCTGCCCACCTGGCTCCTGGGCCGGGAGGCCCTTGGCCGGGCCGCCGGATTGTCGGCAGCGTTGCTGATAGCCCTGATACCCGCCTCGGCCGGGATGGCCCGCGAGGTGCTCATGGAGCTGTGCCTGGCGGCCACGGTGGCCTGGGCGGTCTGGGCCCTGGCCCGCAGCCGGGGGCTTTCCAACCGCCGCTGGCTGCTGGTGTTGGGGGCCTTAGCTGGGCTGGGCATGCTGGCCAAGTGGACCTTTGCCATGTACCTGCTGGGACCCCTGGCCTGGTGCCTGTACTGGGGCCATAGGCGGGGCCTGGCCGTGGATTGGCGGGGGGTGGCCTGGACCCTGGTCATCGGCGCGGCGGTGTGCCTGCCCTGGTATCTGCACTCGCCGGCCACTCTGATAAAGAACATGCTGATCAACGCCGGGCCGGTGGCCCTGAAGGAAGGCGACCCGGCGGTGTTTTCCCCGGACGGGCTGCTCTACTACCTCCTGTCCCTGGTCAACCACCAGATGTTTTTGCCCCTGGCCGCCCTGGCGGTGGTTGGGCTGGTGGCGGGCCTGGTGTGGCGGCGGGAGCGGACCGCCCTTTTGGCGGTGTGGTTCATAACCGGTCTGGTCTTGATAACCCTGCTAAGGAACAAGGACTCCCGCTACCTGTATCCCCTGCTGGCCCCGGTCTGCCTGTTCGCGGTGGGCTGGGCCGGGATGCTGGGACGCCGCTGGATGAGGCTCGTGTTCCTGGCGGCGGTGCTGGCCCTGGCCGTCCTGCACTTCGGGGCGGTGAGCTATGGTTGGGGTCCCCTGGCCCAGGAACGGGTGTGGTGGGTGGGCGGCAAGCCTCTGCGGGTCAGCGGCCCCAAGGCGGTGTACGCCCGCCGCCCCAGCCCCCATGATTGGCAGCTGCCCGCCATCCTGGCCAGCGCCGAGGGCGACTGGTCTCGCAAGAGCCGCCCGCCCCGCCTGGGGGTGATGGCCGCTCTCACCTACTTCAACAAGGTGGCCCTGGAGTCCTGGGCCGCGGCCCATGGAAACCGGGTGTGCGTGGTGTCCGCCGTGGAACCCACCCACTGGCGTCCCGGACGGGTGGAGCGGGACATGCTGCGCGACCTCATGGACCTGGACTACCTGGTGACCAAGAGCGGCGGCCTGGGCCTGGACCAGGACTATGGGCGCGTCCAAAAAGCGGCCCAAAGGGCGCTGCTGCCCAAGGCCCGTCTGGTGAAGGAGTTCCCCATGCCCGACGGAAGCCGGGCCGTACTTTGGCGGGTGGCCAACGACCCCGCCCGCCCGGTACCGCCCTGCGATTAGCCCCGTATCTTTTGAAAAATACGAACTAAGCGATCAGCCCCTCGGCCTGAAGGGAGCGCTGCACCAGCAGGCCGCAGCAATAGGCTATGTTGGCCGGGCTGTAGATGGTCAGCTCATCGCGGTAAAAGGCCTCGAACAGCCAGGCGCTCACCTCTTTTTGGTCCCCGCTGCGCCTGAAGCGCTGGCCGATTTTCTGGTGCCAGGCGCGCAGATGGGCCAGGGTGGCCTCCAGGTATCGGGCGGCTTGTTCACCGGCCAGGGCGCCTTGGTGACCCAGGCCCAGCACCGTGGGTTGGCGGGCGGCGATGCCTTGCAGGGTCTGCATGTAATCAGGATAGGAGACAAAGTACAGGGGAAAGCCCGGCCGGTCGGGGTGGCGGAATCCGGCCGAGTCGGAGGCCAGGAAGGCTCTCTGACCGGGCAGCCAAGCCAGAAGTCCGCCCGGCGCGTGACCCTTTCCGGGCAAAAGCTCCACCCTCTGGCCGCCCACCGTCAGGCGCTCCCCCGCTTCCATCAAAAGCAGGCGCTCCTCGGGCGGCGGCTCCAGGGGAGGCCAGGTCCGGGGGGCCTCCAGCTCCGCCCGCCGAATAACCTCGGCGCTGGTGAAATCGTCGTCCGCGCTGAAGCGGCCCAGGGTGCTGGAGCGGCTGAGCAACTCTCGGGACTTGGCGGTGAGCACCAGGCGCGCCCGGGGCAGGTTCTCCAAAAGGCCCCTGGCCCCGGCGCTGTGGTCGCTGTGAGCGTGGGCCAGGACCACCCAGGCCACGTCCTCGGGGGCCAGGCCCAGGTGGGCCAGTTGGGCCAGTACCAGGGGAGTGGTGCCGCTCATGCCCACCTCATAAAGGGCGGCTTGGCCCTGGTCCCTGATCAGGTAAAGGCACAGGTGATGCTCGCCTAGACGCCAAAGATTGGGGCCTAGCTGCCGGGGCTGGATGAAAGGGGGCATGGGTTGTCCTCGGGCAGCGCGGGTTGGAGCAGGCCTCAATATTCCACAAATCGCTGGGCCGGGCAAGTCAGGCGTGGCGCTTGTTCGCCTCCATCGGCTGTGGCAGGATATTTTATAGGGGCCATGGGGCCTTACCCGGCCACCCCCAGGAGGGAAAGTCATGAAAAAAGCGATCGTGGGGACAATTGCGGCCCTGGTTCTGTTGGCGTTGGCTTGCCCGGCCCCGGCCGAGAGCGACCGCAACCTGGCCCTGGCCATCTACAAAAACTTTCAGGCGGGCAAGGCCCTGCCTCTGGCCTCCAAGGTGATGCCGGGCCTCACCCTGGCCCAGGCCTATGGAGTGCAGGCCGCCCTGATGTCCGTGTTTCGCTCCAACCAGGACCAGGTTGCCGGTTTCAAGGCGGGTCTCACCAGCAAGGCGGTCCAGAAGCGCTTCGGGGCCAAGGGACCGGCCTTCGGGGTGCTCATGGCCTCCATGCGCCGTTATGGGGCGGTGAATCGAAAGTCCTACTACCGCCTCATGTTGGAGGTGGAGATAGGCTATCTGCTGGGCAAGCCCATCAGCAGCCCGGTGACCCACCGCACGGTGCGCGAGTACGTGGTAGGCATCGCCCCGGCGGTGGAGCTGCCGGACCTGGCCTTTGACGACCTGAAGGCTATTACCCTGCCGGACATCGTGGCGGCCAACGTCACCTGCCGGGGGTTCATTTTGGGCAAGACGGTGCGCACGGACCAGGTGGACCCCAACGCGGTTCAGGGTCAGCTCTGGCGGGGCGGCAAGGCTCTGGGCCCGGCGGTGAACGGCAAGGCGGCCCTGGGCTCCCAGTGGGAGGCCCTGGCCTGGACCGTGAACCAGGCCCTGGCCCTGTACGGCCCCCTGGCCGAGGGATCGGTGATCATCACCGGCTCCCTGGGGCCCATGTTCCCCGGCGAGCCCGGCTCCTATCGGGCGGTGTTCAGCGGGGGGCTGGGCGAGGTGGCCTTTGAGGTAAAATAGAGCGCGTATGCAAAATGAAATTTTCGCCCCGCGCCGGGGCTGGGAGGCAATCTGTGAGCGCAATCGATTTGGCCCAGCTTAAGGCCTTTCTACAGGTCCTGGGGCTCCCCGAGCCGCCCATGGCCCTTTTTTACAGCCAGGAGCAACCCGCCGAAGGCTTCCACCCCAAGGCCGGGGACACACCCACCAAGGAAAAGGAGGAGCAGAACGCCATCGACTGGGGCGGGGTGTTCGGCAACTTCAGCTGCGCGATGGGCAACATCTGGCGGGCCCGCAAAAAGCGCACCACCGCCTGGATGAGCGCGGAGCACTTCGGCTGCCCCGGCGGGGCCTTTTACCTGGGCTTCTTAAAGCCCCAGACCGATATGATCTGCACCTACGTGAGCAGCGGCATCCCCGGGCACATGGAAGGGGAGCACTACGTCAGCGACCCGGCCGCCTGCCGTCAGCTTTTCGAGGCCATAGACCCGCTGCCCGCGCCTGGCCCTTACTGCGTGTTCAAACCCCTGGACTTGCTGGCGCCCGGCGAGGAAGCGGAGGTGGTGATCTTCTTCGCCCGGCCCGAGGTGATCTCCGGGCTCCAGTTCCTGACCGCCTTCGTCACCAACGACCTCCATGGGACCACCACCCCCTGGGGGGCTGGCTGTTCCCACATCGTCACCTTTCCCCGCCAGTACGCGGCCCAGGGCGAGAACAAGGCGGTGATCGGCGGCTGGGACCCCTCCTGCCGGAAGTTTTTGAAGACCGACGAACTGAGCTTCGCCGCGCCCTTGTCCCTGTTCAAGCTGATGCTGGAGCGCTGGCAGGACAGCTTCCTCACCACTCCCACCTGGGGCTTGGTGAAAAAGAAGATCGCCCGCTCGGCCCGGGCCTGGGGCGAACAAGACTAGGCCTGCCTGGGCTTGACAGCCGGGCTCCGGCGGTCTACACCAATACGAGCTTATTCTCGGGGCGGGGTGCAATTCCCCACCGGCGGTATCCCGGCCAAGGCCGGGGAGCCCGCGAGCGCTCCTTCGTCCGCGAAGGAGGTCAGCAGATCTGGTGAGAGGCCAGAGCCGACGGTGAGAGTCCGGATGAGAGAGGATAAGACAGTCAGCATCCTTCGTGGTGCCTGGCCGCCACGCCGTGGCGCGCCCGGTGCCGCGCCTGTGTGCCTATTCTGTCTCCCCGCCCATAACCTCAACTGCGATTTATATGCAGGAGTACGAACATGGGCGAATCTTTATTGCAGCAATTCGGTGGCCCCTTGGAGCGGGTCAATCGGGCCTTGGACGCGGTGCGCCGGGGCCGGGGGGTCTTGGTAACCGACGACCAGGACCGGGAGAACGAGGGCGACCTTATTTTCGCGGCCCAGTCCCTGACCACCGGGCAGATGGCCACCTTGATCCGCGAGTGCAGTGGCATCGTGTGCCTTTGCCTGCCCTCGGACAAGATCAAGAGCCTGGAACTGCCCCCCATGACCCCCCAAAACTCCAGCCGCTATCAGACCGCCTTCACCGTGTCCATCGAGGCGGCCCAGGGGGTGACCACCGGGGTCTCGGCCGCGGACCGGCTCACCACGGTGCGGGCGGCCATCGCCGAGGACGCCCAGCCCGGCGACCTTAACCGGCCCGGCCATGTGTTTCCCTTGCAGTCGCGCGACGGCGGGGTTTTGGAGCGCCGGGGCCACACCGAGGCCACGGTGGACCTGATGCGCCTGGCCGGCATCAAACCCTGCGGGGTGCTCTGCGAGCTGACCAACTCCGATGGAACCATGGCCCGTTTGCCGCGCATCGTGGAGTTTGCCCAGAGCAACGGCTATCCGGTGCTTACCGTGGAGGACTTGGCCGCCTATCGAGCGGGCCAAGCTTGACCGACCGGCTGCGCCAGACGACCGATAGCTGCGTTGCCGACATCGCTTAGGCCTCGGCGTGACTCTGCCACGCCTGCGGCCTGCACTCGTCGGTCGCCTTGCTCTCGGCCGCCTGGTTGTGCCGGGGGAAAGGAATGTGTTGCGATAGGATTGAAAGGGCAGGCCACTAGGTATTGACGGGTTTTGCTTCGCTCTACCCAACCTACACTAATTAATTGATATTATATAAAACGTGTAGGTTGGGTAGAGGGCTCCCCAGCCCGAAACCCAACAGGTCCTCTTGGTGTGATGTTAAAAGAATAAGGCACCGAGACAAGCGGCACAGCCGGCCGCCGCTAGGCAAGGCGTCTGGCGAGCGAGTGACGGAGGCGTAGCCAAAGCTACGTCGAGGACCGAGCGAAGCCGGCAACGCAGCATGGCGGTGACTGGTGAAGCCGCCTAATTCTTGCGGACCAGGCCCACCATAATGCCCAACACCCGAGGCGGCTCGTCGTCCGGCCCCACCATGATGCTTTTCACCGCCGGGTTGGCCGCGCGAAGCTCCAGGCCGCCGGGCTGGGGCACGAAGTGCTTCAGGGTCACCTCGTCGCCCAACAGCACCGCCGCCACCTCGCCGGGGCGGGCGTCTTCCTGGGCCCGGATGATTACCAGGTCGCCTTCGGCGATGTGGTCGCCGACCATGGAGTCGCCCCGCACCCGAAGGGCGAAAAAGCGGCCCGCGCCGAAAAAGCCAGGCTCCAGGCCCAGCACCTCCTCGGCGTCTTCCACCGCCAGGATGGGCTGCCCGGCGGCGATCTTGCCCAGCACCGGTATACCCCGGCGGCTGTGCAAAATTTCCAGGGCGCGGGGCCGTCCGGCCCGGGAGCGCATGTATCCCTTTTTCTCCAGGGCCTTCATGTGGTCATGGGCCGCCCGGGGAGAGCGGAAGCCGAAATTCGCCGCCACCTCGCGCACCGTGGGGGGATAACCATTGGCGCTGGTGAATTCTTCGATAAAGGCCAGAACCTGGGCCTGGCGCTGGGTTAATCCGCGGGTCATAAGCCTCCTCCACTCTTTGTGGATAGAGTCATACTATACGCGGGTCTAGTTTTAGTCAAGGCAAAAGCGCCGGTAATCCCAGGCGTCAGGTGGGGCTAAGGCAGGGGGCCGGCCCCCAACACCAGGCCCCAGGCGGTCAGGCACAGGGCCAGGGCCAGGATGAGCACCTCGTTGGCCCGCCATAGGGGTATGTCCGGCGCGGGGGCGGGCAGACGCCAGGCGCACAGGCCGTAAAAGGCGGCCAGGGCCAGAGTGACGCAGGTGGCGGGAAGCACCTCCGGCCCGGCGGCCAAGCCGCTGGGCAGGGCCCTGCTCAGGTCCAGGCCCAGGCGGCGGCTCAGGCCGAGCAGCAGGGGGTTGGGCGTGCCGGGCAGGGCCAGACGCAGCCAGGGCAGCAGGGTGAGCAGCCAGGTGTAGATGAGGCCCATGGCGGCGGGCAGCCACCAAGCCAGACGCCACCAGGGGCGGCTGAGGGCCCCCAGCACCGGGGCCATGAACAGCGCCACCGGGGGTAGGAGCACCGCGGCCAAGAGGCCGGGCGGGGCGCTGCCGCCATGCCAGCGGTACCAGCCGGTAAAGCACAGGGCCGCCAGTTGCAGCCCGGCGGGGATGAGATAGTGCAGGCTGGGGGCCAGGCGGCGCTTCAGGCTGAGCGGAAGGCCGCCCAGGGCCAAAACCAGCACCGGGGCGGCGGGCAGCAGGCCGTAGGCCTGGTCCAGGAACAGCCCGCCGGAAAAGGCGGCCAAGGGCGTCCACCAGTACAGGGCCTGACGCCACCAGACCAGATTTTCCTGCACCGCCGAGTTCAATACCGGAGGCCAGGCAGGCCACGGGCCGAAAAGGGCCAGGGCCAGGGCGGCAGCCGGCACCGCCGCTACGAATCCGGCCAGCCAAGGCCCCAGGGGGCGGCGCAGAAGCTCGAAGACGCCCATGAGCAACAGGCCCCCGGCCAGGGCGGTGTAGCGCAATTCCAGGCCCACCAAGAGCAGGCAGGCGGCCACCAACAGGGGGAGGGCGCTCCAGGGATGGGTGCGAGCCCAGGCCAGCAGGCGCAGGCCGCACAGGGTCAGCAAAATGGCCGGGGCATCGGGCAAGACCATGCCCCCGGCGATGAACACCGGCGCGGCTCCCAGACTAAGGCCGGTGGCCACGGCGGCGGGACCGGCCCGCACTCCCACCGTCTTGAGCCAGGAGAGCAAAACCGCTGCGCTCAAAGCCATGAAGACCGCTTGCACCAGCAGCACTCCCAGGCGGCCTCCCACCGCGTAGGCCGGGGCGATGATCAGGGCGAACAGGGGGGCCAGGACTCCGCCGGGGCGGTCCGGCTCCTCCGGTGCTTGGGAGTTCCAGTAAAAGTCGCGCTGCTCGGGCCCCGGATGTTCCGGCTCCAGGGACAGGGTTCGTCCGGTGGCCACGGCGTCGGCCTGCATCAGGTAGGCGCTCTCGCCGCCTCCGGCGCTTATTACCTGGGACAGCCAGGGCGCGGGGAGGCTGAAGACCACCAGGGAGGTGAGGAACACCGCCACCAGGCCCTGGCGGCCCAGGGGGCGCTCCTGCTCCTGAGAGGGGGCCAGAAAGGCCCGCCACAACAGGCGCAAAAGTATGGCCGCCTTGGCCGTGGCCAGGCCCAGATAGATCAGCCCCAGGGCCAGGGTGCCGTTGCCCAGCACGTTGTACACCAGCACCAGCACCACTGCGGCGGCCAAGAGCAGGTAGGTGTAGGCGTCCAGGCGCTGGGCCTGGCGGCACTGCTCCACCGCCTGGGGCCCCGCCCCGGAGAGCATGTAGGAAAGCACTCCCAGAATAATCGAGGGCAGCACCGCGGCGGCGGGCAGGGCTATGGACACGAAGAGCTTTAGCCCCACCGGGCGCACCAAAGCGCCCCAAGCGGCGGGGCCGGGCCGTTCGGGCAGGCCGAACATCTCCCATAGGCCGTGCAAAAGCAGCCCGGTCGCCACCCCGGCGGCCAAGCCCAGGAGCATCTGCAACCAGATATGTTGGATGCGTTTGGGCGCGGGCATCACCCCTCCCTGGGTAAGGTGCTCCATGGTCGCACAGCCCCGGCGCCCAGGCAAGGGCCCGAGGCCGGGCGGCGCTTATCCCTTGAGTCGGCCGACCATCTCCACCAGGGTGGGCAAAACCTCGCACCCGTCGGCCCTGAGGCTCAGGTCGGCCACCCGGCCGGTGAGGGGGGTGGGCTCCAAGTTGATCTCGATGACCTTGGCCCCGGCGGACTGGGCCAGGATGGGCAAATGGCTGGCCGGGGCCACCACCGCGCTGGTGCCCACCACCAGCATGGCCGTACAGGCCTGGGCCGCGGCCATGGCCGCCAGCATGGCCCGCTGGGGTATGGGCTCACCGAAAAACACCACGTCGGGCTTGATGAGCCCGCCGCAGGCGCAACGGGGGGGCATGAAGTCCATGGCCAACTCGTTGCGCCCCAGCACCTGGCCGCAGTCCAGGCAGATCAGCCTGCGGCTGGAGCCGTGGAATTCCACCACCGCCCGTGAGCCGGCTTCCTGGTGCAGGCCGTCTATGTTTTGAGTCACCACTATGTCCAAAGCCCCCAGGGCCTCCAACTGCATCAGGGCCAGGTGGGCCCGGTTGGGCTTGGCCGAAAGAACCAGGTCGTCCAACTCGCTGAGCATGGCCCAGACCCTGGCCGGATCGCGGTGGAAGGCTTCGATGCTGGCGTACTCCATGGGGTCGTACTTGCCCCACAGGCCCTGGGAGCCGCGAAAGGCGGGGATGCCGCTGTCCACGCTGATGCCCGCCCCGGTGAGGGCCACGGTGCTGGTGCTGGCGGCCAGTAACTCGGCGATTTGCCCTAGCTTGTCCTCCACCCAATATCCTCAGCTTTCCGCTTGGTCGAATAATCGCTCTATATCGGAGACCAGACGCGATTTAGAATGATTTTGCAATACATATTGTTTCAGCGCCCCACCCAGGAGCGCCGCCCGCTCCCGGTCGCCCAAAAGCAGAGCCAAGGCGCGGGCCAGGGCCTCGGCCTCTCCGGCCGGGGCGGTGATCCCCCGTTCACGCAAGGTGAGCCCCCCACCCAGGTCCTGAGCAGCCGCGCCCAACAGGTCTGGCACTCCGCCCACCTCAGTGGCCACCACCGGCAAGCCGCAGGCTCCCCCCTCCAAGATGGCCAACGGCGTCCCCTCATTGTTGCTGGTCAGCAGCAAAAGGTCCAGCCCCGGGAAAAAGGCCTCCCGGTCGCCGCGGCTGCCCAAAAAACTCACCCGCCTCTCCAGGCCCAATTTTTGGGCTTGTTCCCGCAAGGCGATCATCTCGCCCTCGCTGCCTCCGCCGATAATCATGAAGCGGCAGCGGGCGAAAAGCTCGGGGGCCTGTTTGCTCAGGGCGGCGGCGGCGTGCAAAAACATGCCGTAATTTTTCACCGGGGCCACCCGCCCCACCGCGCCCACGACAAGCTCACCGTCGGCAATGCCCAACTCGGCCCGGAAACGCCGCCGCCCGGCCTCGGGCTCGGCAAAGGGCTCCAAATCTATGCCCAGGGGCACCACCACCACCTGGTCGGGGCGGCCCACCCCAAAGGTCTCCACGATTTCGCGGTATTGGAGTGGGCTGATGGTGACGATGCGCCAGGTGGCCCAGCGGGCCAGGAAGCGCTCCACGGCCAGGAACAGGCGGGTCTTCACGGGGCTGAAATAGGAGTGGAAAGTGTGGCCATGGAAGGTGTGCACACAGCGCAGGCGGGGCCATCCGGCCAGGGCGGCCACGGGCCGGTAAATCAGGGCCGCGCTACGCCCTAAGAGCCCGGCCTTGGAGGCGTGGGTGCACAGGATATGGGGCTTGATCTCAATGAGCAGTCGCAGGATGGCCAGCAAGGCGGCCAGGTCGTCCCTGGGGTTGATGCTGCGCCCCAGGCGGGGCAGGTCGCGCCAGACCAGGCCTTGGTCCCTCAGCTCAGGCCCCAGATCGTCCTCTCCCCGGTGCACCCGCCCGGCGGCCAAGGTCTGTTGAAAGCGGGTGGAGTCAGTGCCCTGCATCAGCCAGGCCACATGGCGGGCCGGACCGCCCACGTTCAGGCGGGTGATGATCCGGAGAACCCGGCGGGGCTTGGGTGGGAAAGCGCTCATAGCCTAGCGATTGTACCTCAAGGCGCCGTGGGTCTAAAGCTTTTGCACTAGATCAGGCCCACTCCCCGGGCCAAGCCGTTGAAAAAGTTGCGGGCGTTGGTCCCCAGGGAACGGATGTAATAGCCGCCCTCCTGCACCACCAAGGTGGGGACGCCCATTTGTCCCAGCATAAGGCCGTTGGTTTGGAAGTCGGCGGCTTTCAGGCTCCAGGAGCCGGTGGGGTCGCCCTTGGCCGGGTCCAGGCCCAGGCACACCACAAGAAAATCTGGGTTATATCGCTTCACTTTGGCCAGCACCTTGGCCAGGGCCTTGGCGTAAGCCTCGCCGTCCACCTGCTCGGGCAGGGGCAGGTTGTAGTTGGCCCCTTGGCCCGGCCCTTCGCCGGTCTCCTCGGCGAAACCGGAAAAATAGGGATAGGCAAAGGAGGGATGGCCGTGGATGGAGGCCGTGAACACGTCGCCGCGCAGATAAAAAATGTCCTGGGTGCCGTTACCGTGGTGGTAGTCTACGTCCACCACCGCCACTTTGCCGTGAGCGCTGAGGTAGTGAGCCGCCACCGCCGCCGAGTTGAAATAGCAGAACCCGCCGAACACCTTGCGCTCGGCGTGGTGCCCCGGCGGACGCACCAGGGCATAGGCCGCCCGGTAGCCGTTCAAGATGGTCTCGGCGGCGGTGAGGGCGCAGTCCACCGCCCGGCGGGCGGCGTGGTAGGCGTTGCGGTTGAGCGGGGTGAAGGTGTCGATGCAGTAATAACCCGCCCGCACCGGCATATCCTTGGGCGGGCGGGCCGCGTTGCGGATGGGAAATACGTAGGGGTACACCGACTCCCCGGGCTTGAGCTGTCCGCACATCTTCTTGAGGTAGTTGAAGAAGCGCGGGTCGTGCACCGCCAGGATATGGTCGTGGGAATAGCGGTGGGCCGGGATGGGCTCGAAAAGGTTGGTGCGCGCCAGCTCCTTTAGGATGGCCCCGATGCGCGCCGGAGCCTCCACGTAGCCGCGCTCGCGCACGTGGTGGATGGCGTGGTCCCGGTTGACCACCAGGGGGATGACCGCCAGGCCGCGCCCCCGTGGCTTGGGGACCGGAAGCTGGGCGGGCAGATAACGCGGCGGCCGCAGTCGCACCGGGTCGTCGTTAAAAGAGCCCACCACCATCTTTACATAGGAGGGTGGGCACAGTTGGCCGTACTTGCGCTCCAAAATGGCCCGCACCACCCGCCGGGCACTCTGGCGCGAAAGCTCGGGCGGGCGGTCCAGGGGGTCGTAGACCAGATAGGGGGCGCAGTCGTCATCGGGGCTAACCGGGGTTTCGTAGGCGGTGCCCGCGATGGGCCGGGCCCCGAAGCGCTCGTAAAACTTCAGGCGGGAGCGGTTCTGCTTTAGCATTTCGCCGTCTGGGCACAGGGCCGGGTCGTCGGGCAGGCACTCCATGAACAAACCCACCGCCTCCAGGCGGGCGGCCTCGCGCCGCACCTGCTGATACAGGGCCCCACCCACTCCCCCGCCGGTGAGCCTGCGGGAAGTGGCCAGGTAGTCCAGGTAGCAGAACTTCACGTCCGGGGCGTAGGCGGTCAGGGCGAAGCCCAACACCTTGCGCCGGTGCTCCTCGGCCACCAGCAGCACGTAGCGCAGGCGGTGGGTCAGGGCATCGCGCAGCCGCTCGCTGAGCTTTTGAGTGTCCGAGGCCGGGGCGTCCGGAAACTGCCCGGCCAGGATCAGCAGCACCTGCTCCACCGCCTCACGGTCCACCGCCCTGAGATCATCGTAGATGCGCCTGATGCGAAACATGAGCCTATCCTCCCCAGGGGGGTGATTGAGGGGAATCTAGTCTTCGCCCATGCCGAAGAGAAGGTTGTGGAAGGACTTGACCGTTTCCTTGGTTACCGCCGCCCCCACCCTGGCCATGAACAAATTCTCCGGCCGCAAACTGATGTTGGGCTCGTTGGTTGGGTATTGCTTGAAACCAAGGGGCGAGAGCAGGTGAATCAGGGTGTCGCGGTACTCCTGCAGAGACTTTTTGGTGTGATCCAGATCCCAGGTCCAGGAGTAGCCCACTATATAAAGGATACGCTCGTCGTTGGCCTCGTCGTTCACCAAAATTTCCAACATGGGGCGCATGAGCTTGTGGTCGCGCCATCCCCTGGCGGTTTCGCCGAACAGCTCGAAGAGGATCGGCGGCTTTAGCCGGGCCCAGCGTTCCCCCTCCTGGGGAGGGCGCAAAACGCAGTAGCCCACGATGTGGTCGCCCTCGGCCAGGGCCAGGCACAGGTTGGTCTGGGGCTGGGCGGCCACGCTGGTCAGGCTGGCCTTGCTGGTGAGTATGGAGCGGTAGGCGCTGAAAACCCCGATGCCCTGGTCCATTTCCAGCTCGGCCATTTGGGCGGGGCCCACCCGGTCGCGCAAGAGCACCTCTCCACGGGGAGTGTCTATGGTGCGCCGGCTGGGGGTGTTGCTCAAGGGTTTTTCAGCTCCGGGCTAGAAATCGTCGTATCCCCGGTGGATGCGCTTGACCATGATGACCAGGTCGTAGCGGTTCCCCCGTGAGTCCTTGGCGTATTCCGGAACCATCGCCTGCTCGAAAAAGTCCAAGCGCCGCGCCGCCCGGATGGCGTTGTCCTCGATGCCTTTGATGAATTCGGCGGTGAGCACCCTGAGCCCCAGGTTCACCGCCAGTTGGATAAGGTCCAACAACAGGTAGGTGCCCAGCCGCTGGTTGCGGTAAAAGGGCTGCACCACCACCCGCACCCGCCCGATGTGCCCTCTGGCGCTGGGATGGCTGCGGCCTAGGGTGGCCAGGGCCACCACTTGGCCCTTGTCGTTGGTGGCCACGATGGGCAGGCTCTTGTTGGGGTTGTAGTTGATGAAGTTGTAGCGCACCGTCTCCGGGTCGTTTGCGTCGAAGTCCAGATACCAGCGGTCGTCGGCGCTCAGGCGCGAGAGGAAGGCGAAAATCTCCTTTTCATCCTCCTCGGGACGCACCGGGCGCAGCCATACCTCTTCGCCGCTTTTCAGGATTAGGGGTCGCGGGTAGCCGTGCTTGCTGAAGGGCATCAAGGGCCTCCAGTGCCGGCTTACTAAAGCCGGCTCAGGATTAACTCCAGGGTGTCGGCCACGCGGCAGCAATAAGCGTACTCGTTGTCGTGCCAAAGATGTATGCGCAAAAGCTCGCCGCTGAGGGCCAGCCAATTAAGGTCTATAAGAGCCGAATGAGGATCGCCCCTAAAATCGGCCGCAACTCGGGGGCGCCCCATGATACCACGTTCCAGGGCGGCCACCCCGGCCAGGGGGCCGCCGGTCACCGCTTGTTCCAGCAAGGACTCCACTTCGGCCTTTTCCGGTGGGGGCGCGTCCAGGACCAGGTCGGCCACCAGGGCGTTGACCACCGTGGTGGGCACCCTGAGGCTCATGGCGGTCAGCCGCCCGGCCAGATCGGGCAAAACCTGCCCCACGGTGCGGGCCACCTGGCTGGTCACCGCCCGCACCCCCAGGGCGCTGCGCCCGGCGGCGAACTCCACCGCCGGTGTGTCCAGCAGGGTGTCGCCGGACAGGGCCGGGTGCACCGAGAGGATGGCCCCCCGCCGCACCCGGTACGCTCGGTGCAATACGCCCAGCACCGGGGCCAAGGCGTTGGCGGTGCAGGTGGAGCAGGAAATCAGGCGATGGGCCTGGGGGTCGTAGGTGTCCAGGTTCAAGCCCCGGACAAGGGTGGCGTCGGCGGTGGCCGCCGAGCGGGTGAACAGCACTTTGCTCACCCCCTGGCTCAAGAGGCCCCGCGCTTCGGCGGTGGCCTGCGGGTCGCCGCTGGCTTCCACCACCACCTGGGCTCCGGCGCCGGACCAGTCCACTTGCTGGGGATGAGGGTTGTAATGCACCGGGACGGCCTGGCCGTCCAGCACCAGGGAAACGCCGGCCGACTCCACCTGGACCGGGAAAGGCCCGTAGG
>JAIPDO010000093.1 GCA_021737645.1 Desulfarculaceae bacterium | reverse complement strand
GTAAGTTCCGACCTGCACGAATGGCGTAACGACTTCCCCACTGTCTCAGCCAGGGACTCAGCGAAATTGTAGTGGCGGTGAAGATGCCGTCTACCCGCAGAAAGACGGAAAGACCCCGTGCACCTTTACTATAGCTTGACATTGGTTCTTGGGCTAATATGTGTAGGATAGGTGGGAGGCTTTGAAGCTGGGACGCTAGTCTCGGTGGAGCCAACCTTGAAATACCACCCTTGTTATCTTAGGAATCTAACCTTGACCCGTTATCCGGGCCGGGGACAGTGTCTGGTAGGTAGTTTGACTGGGGCGGTCGCCTCCAAAACAGTAACGGAGGCGCGCGAAGGTTCCCTCAGGCTGATTGGAAACCAGCCGTAGAGTGTAAGGGCAGAAGGGAGCTTGACTGCGAGACCGACAGGTCGAGCAGGTACGAAAGTAGGCCTTAGTGATCCGGTGGTCCCGAATGGAAGGGCCATCGCTCAACGGATAAAAGGTACGCCGGGGATAACAGGCTTATCTCCCCCAAGAGTTCACATCGACGGGGAGGTTTGGCACCTCGATGTCGGCTCATCGCATCCTGGGGCTGGAGCCGGTCCCAAGGGTTTGGCTGTTCGCCAATTAAAGCGGTACGTGAGCTGGGTTTAGAACGTCGTGAGACAGTTCGGTCCCTATCTGCTGTGGGCGTAGGAGATTTGAGGAGAGCTGCTCCTAGTACGAGAGGACCGGAGTGGACGAACCCCTAGTGTTCCAGTTGTCGCGCCAGCGGCATCGCTGGGTAGCTACGTTCGGAAGGGATAACCGCTGAAAGCATCTAAGCGGGAAGCCCCCTCCAAGATAAGATCTCCCTCCTCTTCGGAGGCTAAAGGGCCCTTGAAGACTACAAGGTTGATAGGCCGGAAGTGTAAGCATAGTGATATGTTCAGCTGACCGGTACTAATCGCCCGTGAGGCTTGGTCACTTTTAAACATCCATGATCGCTCGATCCTTGATCGGGCTTGGTCAAAGCTCTGTTCAGCGCAAAAGCTTATCGCTCTATTTTATTGCCGGAAATACAGTTTTCGGTGGTTATAGCGAGAGGGTCACACCCGTTCCCATCCCGAACACGGAAGTTAAGCCTCTCAGCGCCGATGGTACTGCATTTTTCAAGTGTGGGAGAGTAGGACGCCGCCGGAATTATTTTAAGCCCCCGTTGATCGCAAGATCGGCGGGGGCTGTTTTTTTGGTTAGTATTTTCCGCAGTGCCCGTTGGTGCAGGCTGCCGCTGCCGCTGCCTTGGCCACAGCTAGGGCCTCCTCCGAGGAAAACCCTTTGTTGACCAGCCCCTCTTTGAGGGCGGCCAGCATCTCAGCGTTGGCCGCCGCATCCGATTTCACGTTTTCAAGCCGTTTCTGCATATCCTCGCTCATGGTTGCCCCTCCTTGTCAATAGTTCCGTGCCGGCTGAAACAACCACCCTGTCCAGGTTGTGTCTCAGCCAGCACCTAATGGGGTTGCCATCTCCTGGCTCCCCTGCCAATAGGCATCCGCCCAAACACAAGGGCAGAGCCTTGCACTCAATACATTGTTGGTTTGAGAAAGGGTCGAATCCGATCTCCTCGGTAAAATAATTGGGGAAACCCTGTCTAATGTCGCCCTTACGATGTTCCAACGAGCCCATTACATAGTTGCACCGGTAAAGGCTGCCGTCAGGCATTACAATGAAATTGTTTAGATAATAGGCTTGGCAAAAATGGCTTAGACTGCTGAACATTCCCTTGTAAACAGGCCATCCTCGCTCCATTGCCAACTGGGCCAGCCTGTCAGCGTTACGTCGGTATTGAGCCATGATAGCAATGGACTGGTTATGGTTTTGTTCGCCACCATCTAATGTCACCGCTGCTGGGAACAAAACCATCTTGCCGGCATAAGGTTGTAATGCGTCCAGAAGTGCCCCGAATTCATCTTCACTTTGCGTGTCAACATTGATCCTCAAGGTAATTTCTTCCAAAAATTCAGCCATAGCCACCATGTTGCCAAATATTGTCGAGTAAGAACCTCGACCGTCTTTAAAGGGTCTCCTCTGATCATGACTGGCTGGATTGCCGTCCACGGTCACTTGCAACTTGCTTATTTTTGCCTGTTTAAGTTTTGCGGCGGTATCGCGGTTAATCAAAGATCCGTTGCTGACCATGGAACTGGCGTATTCAACGCCGTTGTCTTGACAAATAGCAATGAGTTTTCGGCTGATGCGATCTACAATATCCATCCTGATGGTTGGCTCTCCTCCGAACCAGACCACATCCAAGCGCCTTAAATTGCGTGCTCGTTTTTCAACATTTTCAATGATCGCAGCCACCACTTCTTCGTGCATGGCCATTGGCGGCAAGTGTTCATAGCAATATCTGCAGGCGAAATTGCATTCAGTGGTGGGTAAAATGCATAGAGATAGCGCTTCTGGCGTGCGAATGAGTGCCTCGAAGCGTTTTTTGAGTAGTTGTAATTCGTCTTGTTCGGCAGGAATTAAAAAGCTGTTGTCGATGAATATTTCTTTTAAAGTGTGTGATGCTTCATTACCATTTTCCTCTGGGTGTTCCAACAGCTGCTCGATCAATCCCAAAAACGAATCCGGGTATCGCAGCAAAGCCCTGCTCATTAGCTGGGCGCAGTAAATATGGCCATCATGTTTGGTGAGATGAATATAAGAAGATTTCTTATAAGTTTTCATCTCCATGACTGTCCTAAAAAGGGATTAAACACAAAACCCCCTCCCGCGTTACGCGGAAAGAGGGCAGGCATGACCCAACACTATTAACTTTTTATCAGGGTTGTAATTTCACCATATGGAATCACCCATAAAATTGTCAAGTATTTTATTGTCCCCTTCCCGCCTGGCCAACCACCCTCCCATCCCCTAAAATAGCCCCATCACCCCAACCCGGAGGCTCGCCATGTCTTTCACCGGCAATTTGGGCAACTCATTCGCGGGCGGAGCCCTGGGCGGGGCGGCCAACGCCCTGGCAGTGTGGCTGGCCGGGGCCGCGGGCATCACCCACGCCCTGGGGGTGGCCATCGCCCCGGAGCTGAGCCCGGCCATGGTCTATCAGCGCGTGGCGTGGGGCGGCATCTGGGGGCTGCTCTTGGTGCTGCCGGTGTTGAGGGGCTCGATTTTTTGGCGGGGGCTGGTGTTTTCCCTGGGCCCCACGGCGGTGCAGCTGTTGGTGGTGTTCCCCCACGTGGCAGGCAAGGGCCTTTACGGCCTGGAGTTGGGCGCGCTCACGCCGGGGTTTGTGGTGTTGTTTAATGCAATATGGGGGTGGGTTGCGGCGGGATGGCTTAAGGCCACAGGTCGCTAGGCCCGGCATAGCCAGCTGCCCGTGGGCGGTGTTGCCGGCATCGCTTAGGCCTCGACGCAGCCTGGGCTACGCCTACGGCCTGCGCTCGCCGGACGCCTAACCCACGAACACCTGACAAAGCCGCTGAAGATGGCCAAGCAATAGCGTAGGTTGGGTAGAGCGAAGCGAAACCCAACAATCCCTATCTTTTCGAGACCATCCGCCACACTGCCCGGCGGCCCCCAGGCCGTTGGCCTGCCCAGGAGCCGCCACTGCGTCATTAACCGCCGAGCCTACACCTCGACCACCGGCAGATCGGCCCCGCAGTTGGAGCAGACCGACGCACCCTGCTCTTGCTGCTGGGCGCAGGAAAGGCAGCTGGGGCGCAGCTCCTTCTTGGAGATGGAAATCTTCACCTTGGTGTTCTGGCTGATGCGCACCGTGCCCTTGGGTTTGGTGGCCTCCACCCACAGCAGCACGTCACCGAAGCGCACCTGATCGTTGGGCTTTATGGTCTTGCCGTTGAGGGCCTTGAAAAAGTCCTGACCCTTTTCGCGCAGCACCGGCGCGTCCTGGGCGCTGACCTTCAGTGCCACCTTCTTTCCCTGTATTACCTCTGCTTGCTGCATCGCCATCCTCCTTTCTGGTCATGGCCTCACCTGTGTGCAACGCAGCCGCCGGCGTCCTGAGGGACAGGCAAGTCCACCAGGACCAGGCGCCGGACCGGCGAGGGTGCTGAGAGGGCGGTGGATGCGGCTAATTGAGGCGTAGAAGAAGGCGATCACAGCGGAGATGACGTCTTAGAGGAGCGACAGCATCAGTGTAGTTGACATGCAAACTACGCGTTGCTTTTGCTCAAGGCCGCCCCCTGCGGAAGTGCGCGCAGGGAAGCATCAATATGTTCTGATTACGATATTTGCACGTAGGACCCAAGGAATCAAGGGCATTGGTGGATATTATATTCAAGGGCGATTTGTTATCAAACCCCGACGCGCCCCTTACTTGTCCTGGGCGGCCAACCAGGCCTGGTAGCGCTTGTAGCCGGGGCACCAGCCGGTGTGCCAGCGCCAAAGCTTGGCCCATATGGTGCCGGGCTTTTTTTCGGCGTAGCGTTTCATGGCGCAGGTGGCGCAAGAAGGTTCCTTACCGGGCGTGGCCATGCTTACTCCTCCAGGGCCAAGCTAAGCAGCTTGTCGATAAAGGCGGGGAACTCCATGCCTCCGGCGGCGGCGGCCTGGGGCAGCAGGCTGGTTTCGGTCATGCCGGGTATGGTGTTGGTCTCCAGGGCGAACGGCCCCTGCTCGGTGAGGATGAAATCGGTGCGTGAGTAGCCCTTTAGCCCCAGGGCGCGGTGGGCGGCCATGCCCAGTTCCTGCACCCGCCTGGTGACCTCCGGCCCCACCCGGGCGGGGCATATCTCTTGGGAAGCGCCGGGGGTGTACTTGGCGGTGAAATCGAAAAACTCGTGCTGTTCGCCGGGGATGATCTCCACCAGGGGCAGGGCGGTCAGCTCCTGGTTGCCCACCACCGCGGCGGTCAGCTCGCGCCCGGCCAGCAGGCGTTCGGCCAGAACCACCCGGTCCAGCTTGAAGGCGGCCTCGATGGCCGGGGCCAGGTCCTCGGCCTCATGGACCATGGAGATGCCGAAGCTGCTGCCCTCGCGGGCCGGTTTTATCACCACCGGCAGGCCCAGCTCGTCCAGCACCAGCCGGGCGGAATCGGGATCGCCGCGCCTGAGCACCAGATCCGGGGCCACGGGTATGCCCGCCGCCCTAAACAGGTCCTTGGCCCTGGGCTTGTCCATGGCCAAGGCGCAGCCCAGCACCCCGGCGCACTGGTAGGGCAGGCCCACCAAGTCCAACAAACCCTGCAAGCGGCCGTCCTCGCCGCCGGGGCCGTGCAGCATCACCAGGGCCACATCGAACTCCCCGGCTCGTTGCACCAGGGCGATGAGGTCCGTGGCCGGGTCGAAGGTCTCCACCTGGTGGGGCAGGGCCGCCAAGGCCTTGGCCACCGCGCGGCCCGACTTTAGGCTCACCTCCCGCTCGCTGGAGGTGCCGCCCATTATCAGGGCGACCTTGAGGGCTCCCCGGCTCATGGGCGCTCCACCGTTTCCGGGGTGACATCCGCCGGGGTGCGGCCGTGATCGATGTGCGCGAAGATTTGCTCCTCCGCCTGGCTGGCCCGCTCCAGGCCCAGGGCGATGCGCTGCTCAATGGCGGGGTCGCCCCGTCCGTAGCGCTGGGTAATGTAGGCGAAGCGCTCGGGCAGGGTCACCAGCTGGTCGTGGGTCACCCGCTTGTCGGCGTAGTTTACCAACATGGTCTCGTCCAGGGGTTGGTCCGGCGGCAGCAGCACGTGGTTGGCCACCAGGTAGGCCAGGGGCCGGTAGCCCAGATCCTCCATGATGCGCCCGCCTTCCAGATCGTGGCGGCACTTCTGGCCCAGGCACATAGTCTTGGCTATGTCGTGCAGCAGGGCGCCGGCCTGAACCGCCCGCCGGTTCAGCGTGAAACCAGATTCGCCCAGCCAGTCGGCCAGGCGCAGGGCCACGCCGCACACCACCCGGGAGTGCTCGCGGATGTTATCCAGCATGGCGTACTCGTCCCACAGCTCTTGGATTTGCTCCACAGAGGGCAGGGGGGTGTCGGCGCTGAAGCGGGGGACCAGCTCAACCAAGGCGCACCTCGATTTTTTTGGCTTCGCCGGTGCCTTTTAGGGAGGACACGAAGCCGCGCAGCATGCCCGAAAGGATGGTGGAGACAAAGGAGTTCAAGGGAAGCTCCTGGCCGTCAAGGAAAAGCTTGGCCGGCTCCGGCGGCGGGGTCACCGGCTTCACCGCCTCCAGCAGGAAGTCGGCCAGGGCCACCGGGTCCTCGGCGTCGATCACCGGCAGGCCCGCCTCGGTCCCTTGGCCGCCGCGGCGGGCCAGGGCCAAGAGCTTGCCCCCGGAGGGCAACACCGGCTCCTTGTCCGGGGCCACCACCTCAATCTTGGGGATGGCCGCGCTCTTGAAGCCCTCGGCGATAACCAGATCCATGCCCGCCATGAGCCGGGCGGCCAGGGCGCGGGGCCCGGCCCCGGCCAGGCCGGCGGCCTCCAGCCACACCCCTCCGGCGTGGGACAGGCCCACCCTGGTCGACCCGGCCTCGGCCAGGCGCTGGCTGTCCTTGCCCTGCCACTCGGCCGGGGTCATGACCGGCCCGCCGTGGCCGTGGTGCTTGAGCACTCCCACCTTGAGGCCGCGCGCCTTGAGTTCGGGCAAGAGCTTTTCCAACAGGGTGGTCTTGCCGCCGCCGCTTGCTCCGCAGATGCCGACTACCGGGATCATGGGACTCCTAGCCTGGTTTGGTGAAGGACTTCAGCTTCACCTTGCCGTTGATGAATTGAACGTTAATGGTGCCGTGTTCGTCCTTCCAAATGGCCGAGGTGCCCGAGACCCCGCCCAGGCTCACGCCCTTGCTCTCGGTGGGCTCACCCAGGATGTGTATAACTTCCTTGAGGGTCATGTTCACCTTGATCTGGCCGTAGGTTTCCTGGTCATAGCTGGTGCCGCAGGCTGCGGCCAAAAGCATCAAGGCAGCCAGAACCAGGCCCAGGGCCCTCATGATGGGCAGGTTTTTCATGATGTCGCTCCCGTGGGTGGAGGGCGCAAAATCGCGCCTTCCACACCCTGTTTAGCATAATCCCGGGGGGCGGGACGGTCAAGACGCCGGGAGGGAGAAAGGGGCCTTAAGTTGGGTCTGCGGCTGGTGATTTGGCGGTGGAGGGCGGCGGTGTTGTGGCTGGGGCGCGCTTGTGCCAAGCTGGAAGGAGATACCCGGTCCTGCCCGCACCACCCGCACAAGGAAAGACCATGCGCTACTTCACGCTCGCCCTGCTTGTGTCCGCCGCCCTGTGCCTGTCCCCCCTGGCCGCTTCGGCGGCACAGCTGGTACTGAAAAACCAGTGCGAAAACCCCGTCACCGTGACCGTCATCTCACCCTGTGGAAAAAATGAAACGATTCTGGTGCAGGTGGATGCCCAATCCTCGCTGGGCTACGAGACCCCCGCCTGCCCCGGCGGAACCAAGGTGCGCGACCTGCGCCTGGCCGTGTTTGACAAGCGCAGCGACGCGCCAGGCTTCATCGCCATGTCCATCGCGGCCAAGGCCGATGTGGAACCACCGGCAGAGGTCATCATCACCCGGCAAGACTGCGAAGAATGCGACACCATTTATAAGATCAAGTGGCTCCCGCTGAAGGAAAAGTAGCCTGCCCGAGCGGCAGCGCTACAGCAGCAACAACAGGCTCATGGCCATAACCCCCATGCCTGCGATGAGGCCGTAGATGCACAAATGGTGGTGGCCATAGGCCTCGGCGGTGGGCAGCAGCTCGTCCAGGGAGATGAACACCATGATCCCGGCCACCGCCGCGAACATCACCCCCATCAGCGAGGGGCTGAACAGGCTGCGCAGCAAGAGATAGCCCACCAAGGCCCCGGCGGGCTCGGCCAGGCCCGAGAGGAAGGAATAGAAAAAGGCCTTTTTGCGGCTGCCGGTGGCGTAGTAGATGGGCACCGCCACGGCCACCCCCTCGGGGATGTTGTGGATGGCTATGGCCACGGCGATGGCCAGGCCCAGGGCCGGATCGGCCAGGGCGGCGGTAAAGGTGGCCAAGCCCTCGGGGAAGTTGTGGATGGCGATGGCCAGGGCGGTGAACATGCCCATGCGTTTTAGGCTGCCGGCGCTCGCCGGGCTGTCCACGTCCTCGGGCAGGCGGGCCTCGTGGGGGTTGTCCGCCTCGGGCACCAAGCGGTCGAT
>JAIPDO010000092.1 GCA_021737645.1 Desulfarculaceae bacterium | reverse complement strand
ATATTGCGGCGTTTTTTTGTGGGCGGGTGGCGTGTTAGGCTGAAAGGCATCTACTCCACCCCAAGCCAGGGAGGATGCCCCCATGAACGACGAACCTCGCAAAGAACAAGTGGACGCCCTGTGCCCCGAGTGCGGCCAGGGGTTCAAGGCCTATGTGGACCGCATCCTGCCCGAGGAGCATGAGGGCCACGGTGGTGATGTGCTTGAGGGCGTGGAGTGCCCCCACTGCGGCTGCCACGAGTGCAAGATAGATGATTCGGTGAGGTGAGCCAGCCTACCGGTTGCGCCGAAGCTGAAATAACTTTGAAAAACCGCATGAATCGGTTAGGAAGTTTTTAGCGGTTTAATGATTACGTGCCTTTTCCCAACCTCCAACCCGGAAGCACCCCATGTCCATCGACGACCTCAAGAAAAAGACCGGCGAGACCGCCAAGCTGTACTTTGACGGCTACAAGGGCGATCGGCCTTACGAGCTGTGGAAGAGCTTTGACAAGGGCTTGGCCAAGGACCTGAGCCTGTTCATCACCGGGCAGATGTACGCCCGCGAAAAGCTGCCCCACCCCACCCGCCAGTTGGTGGCCGTGGCCACCCTCACCGCCCTGGAGCGCAGCGACGAGCTCAAACTGCACATCTGGGCCGCCTTGAACGTGGGCTGCGACCCCCACGACGTGGCCGAGACCATCTTCCAGGTGGCCATCTACGCGGGCATGCCCGTGGTCAACCAGGGCCTCAAGGTGTTGCAGGAAGTCCTCGAAGAGCGCGGCGAGTGGCCCCTGGACTGAGCCCTGGCCCCAAAATCAGGTATTGATGCCAAGGGCGTCCCCGCTTGGGGCCACCCTTGTTTGGCGCCCGAGTTTGTCTCAGACTGAAGTCATACCGCAATAATCTGATTGGAGGCTTTCTATGAAAAAACTCCTCATCCTTTCGATGTGTATTGCGCTGACGCTGGCTTGCGGCGTGGCCTGGGCCGGGTCCGACAGCTCGTCCCAGCAGCAGTCCCAACAACCCCAGACTTATTACGGCCCCGGCCAGGGCTACGGCATGGGTCCGGGCATGATGGGCCCGGGTTACGGCATGCGCGGCCGAGGCGGCTATGGCATGGGGCCGGGCATGATGTACGGGCAAGGCCGAGGCGGCTACGGCATGGGTCCGGGCATGATGGGTCCGGGTTACGGCATGCGCGGCCGGGGCGGATACGGCATGGGTCAGGCTTATCAATCCATGTCTCCCCAGGACCAGCAGGCCTGGCAGAAGATGTTCCAAGAGCACCGGCAACAGACCCTCAAGCTACGCCAGGAGTACGTAACCAAGCATATGGAGCTGGAAACCCTGTGGGCCCAGCCTAAACCCGACAAAAAGCGCATCCGCGAGCTTTCCAAGGAACTCAACGAGATCCAGTCAAAGCTGGGTCAAGAGCGCGACGAGTTCTTGCTGGAATGCCGCCAAAAATTCGGCGACAAGGGATGGGCGTGCCCCGGCGGCGGGTACTAGCACCAATTGCACTTATAAACCGTCCCCGTCCGGATAACCGGGCGGGGACGGTTTATGCGGCGCTTACTTGGGTTTGAGCGCCAACTCGCTTACCGCGTGCTCGGCGATGGCTTGGTCGCTGAACCACCAGTACACCGGCGCGCCGCTCATGAAGGGACCTACCTGGTCGGTGGTGTGAGGGTTGAGCACCCGGGCGGTGACCCCGCCGGGCAGCACGGCCATCACCTTGTCATCGTCGGCCAGGTCCACCACCATGCGTAGCGAGTCGAATATCGTCACATCGTAGGGCTTGTTGAAATCGTAGATGCCCCTGAGCAGAGTGGATTCCGAGCCGCCCATGGGGCGGAACTCGCCCAGGATGGGGGCCAGGAATCCCTTGCGGGCAATGGGGCTGACCAGCTTCAGGACGTGCAACTCGCCCCACTTCCAAGAGGCCGGGTCCGGGCCCAGCTTGTCGCCCAGCTCGGCCAGAACCTCGCGCCCGGCCCGGCGGATGAGGTCGTCGCGGCCCTCCTTTGCCGGAGTGGTGGTGTCGTCGAACCAGCCCCAGGAGCCGGCAACCACCTTTGAAGCGAAGCGCTCCTTCCAGAAATAGTATTGATCCAGCATGTAGCGGGCCAAGTCCTCGCCCAACTCGTCGCGATAGGCGAGCAGGGCGAAGCGGTTGTACACCGCCTGGAACACCAGGGGCGCGGCGGCCTGGGCCCGGTCGCGATGGTCCCAAGCCGCCAGCAACTCACCCAGAGGCCGGGTGGCCGCTTCTTGCGTTAAAGCCTGGGCCAGGATGGGGGCCAGCAGCTCGGCCATGAGGTTCTTGTCGTCGCGCTGATAAGCCCAGCTGTCCGGGGCGCTCTTTTTGCCCGGCGCGTTCATCAGCTGCATCAAGCGGCGGTAGCGCCAGGAGGGGGCCAGGCGCGAGGAGTAGTAATAGGGGTAGTCGCGAGTGATGGTCTTGTGGTTGCAGGTGCCCACCCAGCCCTTGGCCGGGTTCATGGACTGGGGCATTTGCCGGTCGGGCACCCAGCCCAGCCAGTTGTCTTCTCCGCTGGTCACCACGTAGGGCACCGTGCCCTGGCCCGGCCCCCGGATGGGCAGCCCGCCAATAACCACCCAGCCCAAGCCGCCGCTCGTGTCGGCGAAGACGTAATTGAGCACCAAGTGACGCATGCCTTGGATGCCGTCGCGGAACTGCACCGCGTTGGTGGCCAGCATGGCCTGGTCCAGGCCCAGGCGGCCGTCAAATGACTCGAAGGGGGACCAGCGCAAAGTCAGCACCTTGTCGGTCTTGAGCCCCTTGAGCACCCCGCTGACCACCGGCCCCCGCTTGCTGAGGCGGATCTTGACCTGCTCGGAGCGCATGCCGCCCGGCGCCTCGGAGTCCTTGATATTCAAGGCTTCGGTAACCACCTTGAAGGGAACCGGCTTGCCGTTCTCCAGATAGTTGTCCGGGTTGACCGGGTCCAGGGTCTCCACGTAGAGGTCCTGGCAGTCGCCGTAGGCGTTGGTCACCCCCCAGGCCACGTGCTGGTTGCGCCCCACCACGATGCCCGGTATGCCCGGTACGCCTGCTCCGACCCAGCGGTAAGCAGGGGTGATCATTGCCACGGGATACCAGGGGCCGGGTAGGATGCGCGCGTCCAGATGCGGGTCGTTGGCCAGGATGGGCTTGCCTCCGGCGCTCAGACCGGGGCCGGTCACCCAGTTGTTACTGCTCACCCCCAGGGCCCCCGGCGTCAGCGGCAGGGACAGGCCCGAGCTTTGGGCCAGGTTCAGGCGGGCCACGGCCTGGGGCAGGGAGCCTTCCTTGGGCGGGCCGGGTTCCTCGGGGTTTATGGTCAGGGGGAATATCTCCCGCGCCCGCTCCAGGCCCAGCTTGTCCACGATCATCTGGGCCGCGGCCTCGGTCTTGAGGTTGCCCGAGGAGCCCCAGCTCATGAAAAGCTGCATGGCCAGGCTGTCGGCCACGCTCCAAGGGGTGGGCTTGATGCCGGCCAGCTTGAACTCCAGGGGATGCTCGCTCTGGCGGGTGAGGATGAAGTGGTTGACTCCGGCCAGGTAACTCTCGATAAAAAGCCGCGCGTTGGGGGTGAGTTTCTTGGCCATGAGGCGGGCGTTGCGCATGAAGCCCAGGGTGAGGTAGTGCATGGCCAGGGGCCGGGCCTGTTCCCCGGCCAACTCGCAGATGCGCCCGGTGGCCAGGCGGCGGATAACCTCCATCTGGAACAAGCGGTCCTGGGCGGTTACGAAGCCGTGGGCCCGGCAAGCGTCGTAGGTGTTGGCGGCGTAAATATAGGCCATGCCCTTGTCGTCGCGCAGCACCCTCGCCGGTGCGCTAAGGCCGGGCAGGATCAGCTCGCCATCGGCTTGATAGGTGTTGAGGTAGGGCAAATACCACCACAGGCCCAAAGCCAGCAGCAACACCAGGGCCACCACTGCGGCCAACCACTTAAGCAGCTTGCGCACGACTCACCTTACCCTCTGCTCACCATAAGAGTTGAAAAATGGCGGGGCCCCGGAGGGCTCCCGCCTAGTTGTCGTTTCAGCGCCGGTTCTCGGGCCCCATATATCAAGGCTAAAGTTTTTTGAGCACCTTTTTAGCCAGCCTGGCCTGGGAGGTCTTGGGGTAGTCCTTGACCAGTTTGCCCAAGACGATCTTGGCGGTGCGCTTGTCCCCCAAGGCCCGGAAGGAAAGCCCCTGCTTGAGCAGAGCGGCCGGCACCTGGGCGCTCTTGGGGTAGTGCTTGGTCATCTGGTTGTAAGCCAGAATCGCCTCCTCGTACTTTTTCTCGGCGTAGAAACACTCGCCGATCCAGTACTGGGCGTTGTCGGCCAAGGAACTCTTGGGGTACTTCTTGATGTACTCGGCAAAGCGGTCCCGGGCCGGTCCGTAGGACTTTTGCTTGTACAGCCTGATGCCCAGGTCGTAGATGTCCTTGGGCTTGGGCTCGGCCGGGGGCTGCTGGGCGGCGGCCTTGCCCGGCGGGGCCTTGGCCACGGTCTTTTCCCCGTCCTTGCCCGCGGTCATGCCCAGGTAGGCCTCCAGCCTCTTGAGGCGCTCGTCGGTCTCAGCCTGGGACTTGGCCGCGGCTTCCTTGGCCATCTGGGTTTCCTGGCTGTTGCGCTGGTTTATGGCTTGGCCCAGGTTGTGCTCGCTCTCCTCCACCCGGCCCGACAGGCGCATCAGGTCCTGGCGCATGCTGGCCATCTGGGCAACCAACTCGGCCTGGGGTTTGCGGCCCTCGGCTATCTGTTTGTTAAGGGTGTCTATTTTGTTCTCGAGCTGGGTGATCTGGCGATGCTGGCGGGTTACTTGGGACTGCAGGGCCGCGAACTGTTCCGGCTCCACCGTGGCGCAGCCTGCGCCCAGGGCGGCAGCCAGCCATAACACGAGCATGAGGGGGGCCAGCGCTTTTGCCTTCATGTAATCCTCCCGGGGGGCGGTCCAGCCGCCCGGTTTAATCCTTTATAACAAAGTGGCCCCGGCGGTTGGCCGCGTAGGCTTCCTCGGTTTGGCCCATCACCAGGGGCCGCTCCTCGCCGTAGCTCACCGTTTCCATGCGCTGGGGGCTAATGCCCATGGCCACCAGATAGGCTTCCGCCGCCTTGGCCCGCTTCTCGCCCAGGGCCATGTTGTAGGCGTTGGAGCCGCGCTCGTCGCAGTGGCCCTCCACGATCACCTGCACCGAGGGATGCTGCTGCAGATAGGCCGCCTTCTCGTTGAGAATCTGCTTGGTCTCCGGAGACAGGTCGTAGCGGTCGTAGTCAAAGTGGATGTCGGTGTTTACGAACACCTCCTTGAGCTGGGCCTCGGTGGTGCGGGCCTGCTCCTCCTTGAGCTGGGCCTCCTTGAGCCGCTGTTCGCGCATACGGCGCTCACGCTCGGCTTCCAGGCGGGCCTTTTCCTGCTCGGTCATGGTGGCGCCGGGGCTGGGCACCGTGTCTTTGCCGCATCCAAGGGGGGCGGCCAGGCCTGCCAAAAGCACCGCCATAGCCATCCAAACCAGATATTTCTTCACGTCAAAGCCTCCCGCCATGTGGGTTATCTGTTTCATTTAACCATGATTCCCCGGGGAGACCAAGCAGGGTCGGTCTGCTCGCCGGGCAGATTGGTAAGCCGAGTCAGGTATTCCCCCCCTGCAGTCATCAGATATATCTGGTAGCGCCCGGTGCGGCGGCCGGCGTAGGCGATGAGCCGCCCGTCCGGGGAAAAGGTCGGGTCTTCGCCGCCGCCAAACCCGGAGCTGATCACCTTGCTGTCGCTGCCGTCGGGCCGGATGGTGGCCACCTGGAAGGTGCCGTTAACCTGGGCCTGATAGGCGATGCGGTCGCCCCTGGGGCTCCAGCAGGGAGAGGCGCAGTATTTTTGGCCGAAGGTGATGCGCCGGTTGGTGCCGCTGGCCAGGTCAAGCACGTAGATCTGGGGATTGCCGCCCCGGTCGCTCACATAGGCCATGCGCCTGCCGTCGGGGCTGAAGGAGGGGGCCACCTCGATGCCCCAGCCGTCGGTGAGGCGCTTGAGCACCTTGCCCGCCACGTCGGCCAGGAAGATGTTGTTCTGGCCAGTGTATGACAGGGCCGCGGCCAGCTGCCCCTGGTGGCCCGGCCTAAAAGCCGGGGTCAGGTTGACGCCGGGCTTGTTGATGATCACCTTGCCGCTGCCCCCGGCCAGGGCGTGCACCAAAATGGCCGGGCGGCGTTTTACATAAGAGCTGTAGGCCACCAGGGCCCCGTCCGGGCTCCAGGCAGGGTACAGGCTTATATCGCCCTTTTTGCTCAGGTTGCGCACCCCGGAGCCGTCGAAGCGCATCAAATAGACTTCCTTGACCCGCTCCCGGGCCCCCACGAAGGCGATCATGGTGGAGTAGATGGAGCGCTCGCCGGTCAGCGCCAGCATCACGTCATCGCTGAAGCGGGCCAGCATGGCCCCCAGGTCCGCGGTGCGCCCGTCGTAGCGCCGCCCCACCAACAGCTTGCCCTCGGTGATGTCGAACAGGCGAAGCTCCAGGGTGAAGATGCCCCCCTTCAGCTTGTAGCCGCCGGTGATCAAAAGCTCGGCCCCGATGCGCGACCAGCGGCGGTAGTCCACCTTTTCCAAGGCCGGAGCGCCCAGAAAGCTTTTGGGGTCCATGAAGTCGAACAGGCCGGTGTAGCCCAGGTAGCGCTGGAGCATCTGCGCGCCCTCGCCCCCGATGGGGTCTGGGGCGGCTTCGGGCAAAGGCTGGAATCGGCTGAGGGCCAAGGGCAGCTTTTTGCTGAAGGGCTGGGTGATGTCGATGTAGACCCGGGCGGCGGACGGCATAGCCAGCCCCAGGATTAGAAGCGTCAAACACAGGGTGGCGATTAGGCGGCGCATTATCTCTCCGCTGAAACTTAGCCGTTAAGGTCCTCGGGCCGGAAACGTAATCCTATTTCATGCTCCCGGTCCCTGACCACGCTGGGCAGGGGCGGGAAAGGGGCGGCTTTTTCCACCGCGCGCAGGGCGCTGGCGTCCAGGCGGCTGTTGCCCGAGCTTTTCTCCAGCCACACCTTGGCCAACGCGCCGTCGCGGCGGATGCGGGCCACCACCACCGCTTCCAGGTTGGCGGCGCTTTTCACCAGGGCCTCGGGCAGCACCCACTGGCGGCGCACCCGCTCCCATATCTCGGTGTAGTACACCTGGAAGCGCAGGCTTCTGGTGTCGGCGCTGGTGGCCCCGGCGGCAAAGGCCCCGGAGGCGGCCTGACGGGTGGCCACCTTGCTCTCCAGGCGGCTCAGGGCGCTGGCCAGTTTGCTGTCGGCCCGGCGCTCGGCGGCCACCTCTTTTTCCAACTTCTTCAGGCGGCGGGCCAAGAGCTTGCCGGGGTCGGGCTGCTTGGCCACCGGCTTGGGCTTGAGGCGCCGGGGCTTGTCTTTCTTTAGGGCCACCGCCTCTTTCTTGGGCTCCGGTTTGGCCTTGGGCTTGGCCACCGGTACGGTCCTGGCGGGCGCGGCTTTGGGGGCGGGCGGGGCCGGGGCCGGGCGGCGCAACATAGCCGGGCTCACCAGGGCCACGTTGTACACCGGGGCGAAAACCTTGGGGCGGCTGATGCGCCAGCCGGGCCAAAAGGCCAGCAACAATACCAACAGCAGATGCAGCCCCAGGCTGACCCCGATGGCCCAGGCCACTTGTTCACCGTCCCAAAAAGCAAAGCGTCTCAGGGCCGCGGAGCTCAAGACTTTTTCTTCTTTTGGGGCGGGGGCACCCGCTCCGGCTCGGTCACCATGCCCAGGTTGTCCACACCGGCCTTCTTGGCCTCGGCCAAAACCTGCACCACCACCCCGTAGGGCACGTCCTTGTCGGCCCGCAGGTAGACCCTGGTGCCCGGCTTGCGGCTGGTGATGTTCTTGAGCTTGCCGGCCAGCCCGTCCAGGCCCACCTGGAACTCGTCCAGGAACACCTGGCCCTTTTGGGTGACGGTGAGCACCAAGAGTTCGTCGGAGGTTTTCAGCGCCCCGCTGTCGGTGGCCGGCAGCTTTACGTCCAGGCCCTGGACCATCATGGGGGCGGCCACCATGAAGATGATCAGCAGCACCAGGACCACGTCCACCAGGGGGACCACGTTGATCTCCCCCAGGAAGCGGCCCTTGTTGCCTACGCCCGCCATAACCCTAGCCTTTGGCCCCTTCCAGCTCGGAGGGGCGCACCACCTCCACCGCCGGTCCGTGGCGGCGCATGAGGTCGCGCTCCACCAGGTTCAGGAAGTCCTGGCTGAAGGAGTCCATCTCCGCCTCCAGCACCACCAGGCGCCGGTTGAAGTGGTTGTAGAACACCACTGCCGGGATGGCCGCGAACAGGCCGGTGGCCGTGGCCACCAACGCCTCGGCAATGCCCGGAGCCACGGTGGCCAGGTTGGCCGCGCCGGTGGCCCCGATGCTCCGGAAGGCGTCCATGATGCCCCACACCGTGCCGAACAGGCCGATGAAAGGGGCGGTGTTGGCGGTGGTGGCCAAAAAGGTCACCGCCTTGCCCAAGCGGGTGCTCTCCGCCGCCTGGGCCCGGTCCAGGGCCCGCTTGAGGTTGGG
>JAIPDO010000111.1 GCA_021737645.1 Desulfarculaceae bacterium | reverse complement strand
ACTCCACCTTGACTCCGGAGGATCAAAGGTCTTAAATCAAAACACCAGCGTCGCTTCGCTCCGATGAAGTGGCCGCCTTGCCCTGGAACCACTGGGCGTCTTCGCTCGGATCAGGTGGGCGTCATCAGCGGAATACGCAACTATATCCGTAAGGGAACAGGTTCAACGATACTAATTAATATTCGCGGGCACCAGGTACGAAAGGGGTCTGGTTCTCAGGTTCTCTTAAACATACTTGGTAACTATATAAAAAAAGGTACTGGTTCTACAGTATTGTTCAACGTTAAAGAAAACCAGATTTGTAAAGGGACAGGTTCTACCGTCCTTTACAACACAACTGACTGTTTTAATGTAATCCAACTAGTAGCTATATTATTGGCATTGAAAACTTTATATTAAATAAACGTGCGAATCGTTGAAATTACTTTCCCCGTAGTTAACCACCGGTTATTATTGATAAGGTTTGATAACTATCTCATCCCTGTGGCAAATCATAGACAATTATAAGTCATTTTACAGACCACAACAAATAATATCACTATATGTGAGAATAAATATTTGCTACCGAGGAATAACCGTTTTACACGTAGGACAACGTTTCTTTAAAAAAAATACAGCAGGCCAAGCCACGACAGTGACAAGAAGAAGAATAACTAAGGTTTTATTTCTTTTTGGAATAACCATTTCACCGCAACTCGGACAGTCATATACTTTTCCTGACATATTCTCCACTCCATCTAAGGTTAAGTGTTACTGACAATTAAAATACTCGAAGTATTATTTTTACATAGATTGTAAATGATAAATATCAACTAACAACAAACTTAAATGTTAGTTATTCCTTTCAATAACGCTTGTAGGTTTCATTTCTTTTCTACAATGCTTACATACGGTAGCTTCTCTTTTGATGATTTCGCCACAATATGGACATTTTTTAATATCGCTTGTTAAAGAGATGTTCTTTGATATACATATAGCATGTATTTGTGAAATAATCGGTAATAAACAACCATAAATAAACCACCCAAAAAAACTACGATTTTTAGCGGATTTAGCAATTATTCCTGAAATAATACCAGACAACCAAAATGGCCAAGTCATAGTAATGATAGTAACTATAATTGCAACGCCAGTTACACCTGGTTCATCCATCTATATGTTCTCCATATATATAGTCCACCTCCCAAATTTCATAATAGATTAATCCATGAGATGCAACTCTTTCTTAACAATCAAAATGAAAAGTTTTTACATTCTATCTAACAATTCAGATTTTTTATTATTAAATTCTTCTTCACTAATAATACCGTTTTCTTTGAGTTTAGCTAGTTTTTCTAATTTTTGTGGGATGTCCTCCTCAGAGTCAATTGATTTGTCTTTTTTGTCTTTGGGACGATATGTTATTAATTTGTCTAACTTTGGTGTTAACTTTAATAAAAAATTAGTTAGGGTAGTTACGTCTGTAACATTATCAAAGACCAAACCTCCTACAAGTTCACCGTTCACAAAAATGTCACAAGAATTCCCCCCAAACCCACGGTTGACCTCAAAAGATTCAATTTTGTGAATAGGTATCTTACCAACAGTAAGTTTGTGAGTGTCTTTCATTTTTTTAGATTTATCAAGTTTGAAATATATAAACATATTCGTAGCCAATAACTTAAATTGTCCCGTTACGTCCCTTAACAGTAGTAACGGAACTTCTTTTTCTATATCAAACGGAGCAAAATCATCATGTATTGTACACAACCAGTGAATCGGGATTTGTCCTCGATAAAATATATCATATCCAAATCTTTTTTTAGAGACAGCACGACCTAAGAGACTTAATCCACCAGTAGCAACCGCGAGTATACCACTAGAGTGTTTTTTGGATATCGCTTTACTATATTTATCACACCATTTAATGAAATCAACATTAGGGACAGTTAGTTTGTCTGAATCCTCAGTAAGTTTGATACTTAATAGTTCTTCAAAATCACTCAACTCATCCTTTTTAGACATGTAAACCTCTCAATTCGCTGGTATAAAAAGGCATAAATAATTGTAACCATAAGAAGTCGTTATACTACCCCTCTGTTACGCAAAAACCGGATGAAACATTCTTCGAAATCTTATGATATTTAAATCACCCTTGTCAATACTAGGTATATTTTAGTAAATCCAAATACTTAGGGACATCAATAACGGTAAGGTTCTGGAAATGGCTGAATCCATTGACCTCATCGGACTCCTGACCCCCATCATCTGTGACCACGACAACACCCTCCTGGCTGGTGCCCACCGGTTGAAAGCCCACAAATACCTAGGTAAGGAACAGATTGGGGTCAACTACAAGGGAGTTGACTAGTTGATGGGGAACCTTGTAGAGGTGGATGAGAACCTAGTCCGAGCTGAACTCACCGAAGACAAAACTTGATGACCTATCCCTAGTCTGTCCAAACTGTCATAGAATGTTACACAGAGGAAGTAATTGGATAAGTGTAGATGAATTACAAGACAAAATTCTGTCAGGATATAAACTGGACTAGATGTATAAAGTTTATTCCATCAATAACCACCACTAGGAGGGATGGAGTCCATCCCGACCCAGTGGTGATTGAAACCGTCAGGTTTCAATCAGGAAACCCATCTGACTTTACCCTCAATTTTACCCTTCTATTCTTTTATCTATTTATTATCTATAATATTATCTATATTTTTATCTATACGTGTCTTAAATAAATAATAATATCAATGTTTTAACTCGTATTAACCAGTATTTTCCCCTTTTCTAAAGACATTGTTCCCCAATAAAGAACGGAATCACCTTAAAAAGGGGGTTCCACCCTAACAACGGATGAAACCCCCTTATAAAGGGGATATTCCCTTATAAAGGGGAATTCCCCCTTATAATCCAAAGGAATCTACCCTCGGACACAACCCCTCCAATTCCTTTAATAATTCCTCATTCTCGGAATTTTCACCAATCGTTGGATGTCCAAGTGTTCCAGGTTTCAGGTCGTTCTCCTGTTTCCCATATATCTTGGACATCCTCTCGTCCATCAGGGTTTTTACTTCTTCATCAAGAGCCCAGGTGTCCCACCGGAAGTTGATACTCCCGTAGATGACCCTTTCTTCCCGGTTCCAGAGGGAAAGACTGTTGATGGTTCCTCCACCCTTAGTTTTCCGTTGAACCTTGTCTAGGGTAGTTCCGTCTGTAGTGAAGAAATAGACCACCTTCTTGTCATACAGACCATCCAGGGCCGTTCTGATTTCCTTGTACCCCAGACCGGTAATTTTTTTGATGGAACACCTGTCCATCAGGAAACCTTCCCGGAATACGTTCTCCTTACCCATCCAAAGGAACCCCCTGGTGTTCTCAAACAGGAACCAGAACATAATTCCTTCATTACGGGTAAAGGTCTTGGTCTGTAGAATCCACACCAGGGGTCTTTCAAGTTTAGACCATGGCCAAATTCCCTCTTTTTGAATATCAATCCAGTCCATTGGGTTTATCTTACTTGTAGTTTTATATGGATTATGTGGGTCATTGTAATGTCTAACAAATGTTTTTTTACTCATTTTTTACTCCATTTTTAACAATAACAATAGTTTGATTGAGACCAATCATCCCTATTTATGTAGTTCTCCAAAAATTTCATCATGGAAAAAGTGTACGAGGATTTTACAGTCACAAAGACCCCCGTTATCTTTAAATACCTTAATCACACTTCTAAAATTTTTTATTCCTAAGTTCTTTAATGCCGTTGTTGTATTAATAAAAGTATCGTTACATCCGAAATGTAAAATTCCAAGTTTCAACATGATTTTAAACTCGTATACTTTATCTATTGACATTAAGTAGTTTGACAAAGTTATAATTTCAATAAGTTCATCTTCTTCCTCGTCCATTGTTTCATTAATTTCAATGTCCTCGTGTCCATATTTTCTTTCATCCTTGTTCATTTTTTATTCCTTTCTATTACAATGAAATGGATGTGTACTTACCCCTGTAAAGAGACACTATTGTCCCGTTTTGGGATAACCCCTATTACGACAGTCAACTAAATTATTATGGGAAAAACAGAGAAGAGACGTTGACTATATACAGGAGTCCCTTTGACTCCTTCATCTATTTGTTTACTAAACCATCCGGTTCCCCAGAGGTCTCACAAGATGCGGAATTAAAAATGGGGAGACCTCTGGGGATATTATTATAGGTTAATAATTTCGTAATCCTAATTATCTATACGACAGTTATTCGTATAACTATGGATTACTCTGGTGATTTCTTCATACTGATATTCAGCCTCATCAACTCCCGAGATGTATTCATCGTGAATCGTTTCGTAAGTCTCTTCACAATCTTCACAATAATTACTGAATGATATTTCATATGGTTCATTCGGACTTTCAAGTCCAACAAATGTGTTACCACCCAATACTTCTCTTGTAACATCGTCAGACCCACAGTAAGGACAAACAAGTCCATCACTTCCAATACACTCGTTGTAGTAGTCCATACCTTCAGTATTTCTATCTGGTGTTTCAATCATCTCTTCTTCATCCTTTCTTTCATTAATGTCAACAATTACATTACCCTTATTTCTTTCATTTTTTTTCATGTTTAATCTCCTTTCATGAAAATGTTGATGTGTACTTACCCCTGTAAAGAGACACTATTGTCCCGTTTTGGGATAACCCCTATTACGACAGTCAACTAAATTATTATGGGAAAAACAGAGAAGAGACGTTGACTAACCACTAGAAGTCCCTTTGACTTTTTAATCTATTAGTTTACCAGTCTATCAAAACACTCTATGACCCCCAGAGGTCTCAGAAGATGTAAAATCGAGGGAGAAGAGACCTCTAAAGGGGTTTAGAAATGTTAAATATTTTTTTCTATGATACCTAATTCAAGTAGTTCTTCTGTCCACTCCTCCATAACCCATTCTGGAGGTATTCTAAAACCGAACAAACCAAGACGATAATGTTCGCTGATTACGTTTCTAACAAGTTTATTGGTTGGACGGTTCCTATGTTGTTCAATCGGACCTAGAAGTTTATTATCACAATCACACATTTAATTTTCCTCCTTTCTTTCATTAATATTGACAACTTCATTACCCTTATTTCTTTCATTTTTTTTCATGTTTTTACTCCTTTCATGAATTTAAGACGTGGACTTACCCCTGTAACAAGACACAACTGTCCCGTTTTGGGATAAACCCCATTAAAACAGTCAACTAAATTATTATTGGTAAAATCAGAGACGAAATGTTGACCGAACACAGGAGTCCCTTTGACTCCTTTTCAATTGTAACCAGAATACCACACTTTTCAAAAAGTGTAAACTCCGGTGAAAAACGTAACTAATTGATATTAAAGTTAAAAAAATACAAAATGCGTTTCTCAAGGTTATCAGGGAGTTGAATGTGAAAAAAGTTTTTAGACCCGATAAACACTGATAAACAAGTAACTACTTGCAATAACACACTATATTAATCAGTCTCGTAACCATCTAAATTGACAAAACAATAATATTAAAACAAACAAATGTTGAGTGTAACCTACCCTCGACCCACTCCCAGAATCAGTTAGGTTCAAAAATCTATTATGGTTACATTGTCTCAAACCAAAACCATTTTGTAGACCATTATTTTTAATAAAATAAAAAAAATTTTAAGTACTTAAAACAACTCAGAAACAACAGACTGGTTTTTGACAATCTTGACCGATTTTATCTATAAGACCCCCAAGAAAAAACCATATATAAGTACTTGATAAAACATGATAAAACCAAAATAAACGTTTGTAGGTACCTGAATACATTGGTAAATTACCGTTTATTCCGGGCAGGTTTTTGATTGGCATGATAAGTCTTTGATAATATGAGATTAATTTGGCGTTTTTGATATCTGTGATTTCTCCTGTTTTAACCCATTTGACCATGTAGGACATCCAGGGAACCCAAAATAAACGATTCTGGGTCAAATCCGTACTTGTTGGATAACACCCTCAAATCATTGATAAACATTTCTACATATGGGACATCTTGAATTTCAACCCCATAATCCAATGAAATCTCAAGTAATTCTAATATTTGTTGATGGACTATGTTCTCAACTAAATCTTCAATTGGTATTTCGGTTTTACCTATACTGTCTGAAATCTGTCTCAAGATATCCAACCCATACTTTGGTACCTCAATCTGTAGGGTTACCATCTCCCTACCAATCATTTTTCCACCTTCTGGTTGGGTGTAGTCCCAAGTTTCCTGGCTTGGGAAATTAGGTTTTTTCTTTGTTCCTGTGGTAAGGAAGCGGCTACTGATAACACACACAAAGCCGCTAGTACGTAGAGACTACGTGTTGACCTGAACCTCTGGGATAAGACCAAAGTTGTGTTTTCAATATCTTGACTTTCTTGAAGTACCGATGGTGGTTCCTTGTCTCCTTTTACATAGGGTAACAAGTTCATTAAAATTTGTTTGGTTTCCTCATCTATACCATTTTTTTTATGAAGGTCTAAAACTGACATTAAAAAATCAAGTTTTTTTACCAGTGAAGATTCTTCCTTTTTTCCTAAGATACTCAAAAGTGCCTTTTTAGAGTCACCATCTTCTAACCATTTTTTGAATGTTGTCATATATACCTCCTATGAACCATACTCTTTTTCAAATTCACGACAAAATCTTGACAAGGCAAAATTACAAAGGTTGTTTCTACTCCTCTTTGTCTTGTCACAAATTTTGTCTAGGGTAAAGGCTATCTCTGGTTCAAGTCTTAGATGAACCTGTACCATACCCGTATTTTTCTTTTTACTTTCTTTGACAAATAATTTACCGAACATTCTTACATCACTCCATCAACTAAAACGTTACTTTTACTGTCTTCCACAATTGAACTTCGGTATTGATAACCAGCATCCAACATTTTGTCCGTATATTCTTCCATTTTTTTTATACTCTTCAAATAACTCTGAGCCTTGGATTTCAGGATGTCCAAAACTACATCCATGGATATTCCACAGTTCCTAGTGTCCTTAAAGACTGAAACTACCCTGAGTTTGGGATTGGCAGATTTGAAGGTGTCTTTCACATCATTTTCAGATGTCCCAACTATAATCATCTGTACCCTATCCCCATAACTTTTGTCCTGATTCCCTAGGGGTCTCAAATATTCAATCACGTAAGCGTTTATCTCTTTTTTCATTATTTTTCACTCCATTCCGTACCACTATAAAATTTTAGGACTGACTTTAATTGTTCCTCATTGTTGAAGTTGGGAAAACCAAACCTCTTTATGATGTCTTGAAGAATCCTCACATCCTGTAACATCAATTTTTTGACATCTTCCTGAAGTTCCTTTTTCATGGAAGTTTCTTCATTTTCATCAGGACATCCAACAGGTTCTTTTCCACGTTCCTCCTCATGTATGCCGTGGACTCATCGTAACCAGTAGCCCTAGCCAAATTTTTCTCTCCCAAGTTGGTCAGGATGTAGGAGATGAACTGTCCTAATGTCAGTTGTTTTTTAGACAACCTACGGAACCAGGGGTCAAAGAAACTTTTATCCTTGGATAGTAGGGGAACCTTGTCCCTGATGATTTGATTCAATCTGACGAAAGGTTGGGACAACCCTTCGTTCAGTGGGTCTCTGGAGTCCATAGATTCTATGTAATCAACGTATCTCTTGATTCTGGGGTTAACCCCTTGGGTCTTGTCCTCCTCATCCATCAGACCCAGACTATCCTCCAGGGAGTGTCCCTCCTGAAGTAGTTTTAATACCTGTTTATTTTCATCATTTTCCATATTTACTCATAAATCCTCCTCTCACTTTGGTAGGGGAGACACCAGGGGTATAAATACCGGTCACACTCTGGTGTCCCTCTATATGTATTTATATCTATGTGTCAGACGTTCGGGCTGGGGATAAATAGTAGTCCTGGACTGGGAAAACCGTGAGGAGGGTGGATTTTGGCTATTTATGATGGTAAAAATAGGGTCTGAAATGGAGTTAAAACAAGTGGAAAAATCTTTCATACAGTTTCCCAAAACGTTTCCCAGTGAATTTGGGGTGGTTTTAAGGGTAGCATAACTTACTGAAAATAAATCGGAAGTGGAAACGTCACTGGTGGGCGTCCCGGACTTCAAATCCGGTGTACCGTCTGAGTAAGGCGGTAGGTGGGTTCGATTCCCATGCACTTCCGCCACAATGATTTCAGTATGTTACGTGGGTGGCATTGAGAAGGCCCGCTCCCGATCGGGGGCGGGCCGTCGCTTTGAGTGCGCTGTAGCCCACCCTGAATGCATTGTTAAACTGGCACAAAATGCATTTTTGATTTGGCACAATTACGTCGCTAGATGTAGCTGAGGTTTAAAATGGATTTAAGATTTCATGAATTTTCTTACCGCCCAAAGCGATCGCTGTGGATTATGGATGCGTAATCCGGTGATTTCGGCCACCTGATCCGTCTGAAAGCGGCCACCTATTCCGCAGCATGGCGGCCACTCTTCGGAGCGTAGCGACGCTGTTGTTTTGATTTGCCCCTGTCATCCCCAGGCCAACGGCAAGATCGAACGTTACCACCGCTCCTTCAAGGAGCGGATCAATTTGATGGCCTGGGAATCGCCGGAGTCTCTCCATGAGGAAATAGGAAAATTCGTCGAATACTACAATTCCAAGCGCTATCACGAGGCGCTGGGCAACTTGACGCCGGAGGATGTGTTCTGCGGCAGGAAGAACTCGATTCTCTATCGCCGGGCCAAACTCCAGAAAAGGACCATGGCACGGCGGAGGTGGTATAAGGTAAATATTCCGAGGCCGGAGGGGGCAGACCTAACTTAGAAAGATACTCCCTCGTGTGCCAAATCCGTTGACGATATACATCCCTGGTAATTACCTTGACCTGTCTCGGCTACTGTAATACAAGGCCTCTGTTTGGTTTAGGTAATTAGATATTTTGGTGATTTTCCCAAGCGTTGGCTTAGGCAGGCAGCATTTTAACTGCCCTGGAATAATTGTCGCAGGACCAGTAAACACTCGGCCACCCCAGGTCTGGCGCGGCGTTTGTGGGTCGCATTACAATCTAAATTGAGAGAAGTAAATGCCCGATATCGTAATCAGCGAATTCATGGACCAGGACGCGGTGGATGCCGCCGCGGCCGACTATGACCTGCTCTATGACCCCAAACTTGTGGACCGGTCGCAAGATCTTGCCGCCTTGCTGTCAGACGCCCGAGCCTTGGTGGTGCGCAACCGGACCCAGGTCAATGCGCGCCTTCTGGAAGCGGCCCCCATACTGAAGGTGGTGGGGCGTCTGGGGGTGGGGCTGGACAACATAGACACCAAGGCCTGCGCCGAGCGGGGAATCGCGGTGTGCCCAGCCACGGGGGCCAACGACCTTGCGGTGGCCGAATGGGTTATCGTTAGCGCCATGTTACTGTTCCGGGTGGCCTTCGCCGCCCGGGAACAAGTGACCGACGGTAAATGGCCTCGCAATAGCTGCATGGGCCGGGAGACGGCTGGAAAAACCCTGGGCCTGGTGGGCTTCGGCAATATCGCCCGTGAGGCGGCCCGTCTGGCCCGGGCCTTGGGTATGCGGGTGATCGCCCATGATCCCTATGTGGATGCAAAGGACCCTGCTTGGGAGCAGGCGCAGCGCATGGCTTCCCTGGAAGGGTTGTTGGCCTCTGCTGACGCAGTGAGTTTGCATGTGCCCCTCACCGACTCAACCCGTCACCTCATCGGCGCTAAAGCCCTGGCAGCCATGATGCCAGGGGCTTTGTTGCTCAACGCTGCACGGGGCGGGGTGGTGGACGAGGACGCCCTGGTGGCGGCGCTACGTTCCGGGGCCCTGGGGGGTGCCGCCTTGGACGTTTACGAAAACGAGCCCTTGAGCCGCGGGGATGGCGAGCATTTCACAGGTTTGGACAACCTAATACTTACCCCGCACATCGCCGGGGTGAGCGTGGAGTCCAATAAGCGGGTGAGCAAGGTAACCATGGAGAACGTGCGCAGGGTGCTGGAGAGCGGCAAATGAGTAGTAAGATTCTGAGCATGGAGCAGGCCCGTCAGATAGCGGTGAAGACCTTGGTCAGTCACCGGACCGATCCGGGCAACGCCGCCTTGGTGGCGGAGGTCTTGGTGGCCGCCGAGGCCGACGGCCAGAAGGGGCACGGGCTTTCGCGCCTGCCATCCTATTGCGGCCAAGCGGCCAGCGGCAAGGTGGACGGCTTCGCCCGCCCCGAGGCTGCCGAAATGGCCTCGGCGGCGATCAGGGTGGACGCCCGCCACGGCTTCGCCTATCCGGCCATGGCCTTGGCGGTGGACAAATTGGCGGAGCTGGCTCCCAGGGCGGGTGTGGCGGCGGCAGCGGTGTACAATTCGCACCACTGCGGCCTGGCCGGTTATCACGTGGAGGCCCTGGCCTCGCGGGGCTTGGTGGGGCTTTTGGTGGCCAACACCCCCAAGGCCATAGCCCCCTGGGGCGGCAACCAAGCGGTGTTCGGCACCAACCCCATCGCCTTTGCCGCACCCCGTGAAAAACACTCTCCCCTGGTCATCGACCTTTCCCTGAGCAAGGTGGCCCGGGGCAAGATCATGGTCGCCAATCAGGAAAAGCAGCCCATCCCCGAGGGCTGGGCCCTGGATTCCCAGGGCAAGCCCACCACCGATCCCCAGGCGGCTCTGGCCGGGACCATGCTGCCCATGGGCGAGGCCAAGGGCGCGGCCCTGGTGCTGATGGTGGAGATTTTGGCGGCGGCGTTGACCGGGGCCAACTTCGGCTTTGAGGCCAGTTCCTTTTTCGAGGCCCAGGGCGAGTCGCCCTCGGTGGGCCAGTTGCTTATAGCCATGGCGCCCGGCCCCCTGTCGGGTGGCCTTTTCGCCCAGCGCTTGGAAACCCTGCTGGATGCCGTCCTGGGTCAGGCGGAGACCCGCCTGCCCGGCGACCGTCGTCTTAACCTAAGGGAGCAGGCGCAACAAAACGGCATCAGCATCAGCCAGGAGCTATACGAGCAGTTAACGCGGCTGTCCGCCGCCCAAGCCTGAATTTGAAGTTCCCCGTGGCTTGCTGCGGGGCCAGGGATTTCGACGCGCCGCCAATTTATTCAGATAAAAACTTCCCCCTGCCGGGGGGGAGGGCCGCAAGCTTGCGAAGGGCCCGTTGCAAAGAGGCCCGTAACGGATGACATCCTGGGGCTGGCCATTATTTATTGGCAAAGAGCCTGGGGTTTATGCCCAATTTTTTTATCCGATATTGTAGGGTCGAGGCAGGTATTTTCAGTTTACGGGCGGCGCCTCTTTTGCCGCCCACAAATCCATTGCAGGCGCTCAAGGCGTTTTCGATGATCTTCTTCTCCATCTCGGCCAAGCTGCTTACATCTTCCTTTATGGCTTGCCGCGGCTCTCCGAGGTATTGAGCGACCTCCTTTTCGGTGAAGCGTTTGCCCGCCTTCAGGATGAAAACCCTGCGGATGAAGTTTTTCAATTCCCGCACGTTGCCGGGCCAACTGTAATCGCACAGCAAGTCCATGGTGGATGTGTCGAAAGAGGGCGCCGCCAAGTTGCTGTTAGTCTCTTCTTCTGTGATAAACCGCTCAATGAGGGGAGGGATGTCCTCCTTGCGATCGCGCAGGGGCGGAATGTGCAGGGTGACCATGGCAAGGCGGTAAAAAAGATCCTGCCGGAAGGTGCCGGCCTCCATTGCCTGGTCCAGGTTGTGGTTGGTGGCGGCGATCACTCTGAAATCGGTCTGAATGGTACGGGACTCTCCCACCCTCTCAAAAGCGTGATCCTGTAATACGTGCAAGAGCTTCGCCTGTAGGCCCAAAGGTAGGTCACCCAATTCGTCCAAGAAAATGGTGCCGCCCTCAGCCATCTCAAAGCGGCCCACCCTGTTGTCGTGGGCGCCGGTAAAGGCCCCTCGGGAGTGTCCGAACAGCTCGCTTTCAAACAGGCTGGAGGCCAGGGCGGGGCAGTTGATTTTGACCAGCAGGTTGTTGCGGCGCAGGCTGCTGTCATGAATATAGTGAGCCAGAAAGTCCTTACCGGTTCCGGTCTCGCCGGTAATCAACACCGAGGCGTCACTTTTGGCCACCAGGCCGACCTCTTGCATGACCAGTCCCATCTGCTCCGAGACGTATACGAACTTCTCTTTCAAATAGTCCAGGTGAGCCTGGTGTTGTAGATAATGCTTTTGCTGCTCCAAGTTGGCGCTAATTTCGCGTAGTCGAGTGTGGCCCAGCATGTTGTCAACCGCGATCGCCACCTGACGCGATACCCCCTCCATAACCATGGACAACTCTTGAAAATCTTCGGGGACTTCTTTGAACGACAGGTGAATGGTCCCCAAGACTCTCTTGCGCACCAACAGGGGGTAGGCCATGGTGGCCCTGAGCCCGGCTTTTATCATGGATGGGACCGTAGAGAAGTCGGTGACCGAGGATAAATCGGGAATTATTAATGGTTTCCTGATGTTTATTACTTGTTGAGCCACGGAGGCCATATCCAATGGCCTCCCATCGGGGTTTTCCATCCCTTTGGGAACCACCCCGTTGGCCACGGCGAAGTAAGAAACCGACTTTTCCTTGGGATCGAAGATATAAACGCTCAGCCGATCGTAAGCGACAACCTGCTTCAGTTCCTTGGAGAGGGCGGAGAAAAGGTCGTCCCGGTTGGTCTGGGTGATGATGGCGTTGGTAATATTAAGAAGTAGTTCGTACTTGGCCTTGGTGTCCCATTTTATTGAATTCACTTGTCTATTCTCCGGGTAAATTTTCGGGGCCATGTAGGCTTCCTTCATAACTCAACCGAAACGAAAATTCAAACGAAAAATGGGTTATGAAACGAATATTGGGTTCGTTTTGTTAGTTTCCTTTGAAAAGTTTAGACGTCAAGTGGGTGTAATAACACGCATTTCTTTTTTAAGCTTTTTGGCACGTTCTTTGCCATTAGTACCTGCCACTGGGACAACGCATATTCTCTACCTAGCATCAATTGCGGCACATATGGGGAGCGTGACCAGGGAACTAGCAAGTTCGCTGTGGATGACTTGGCGGCTCGCAAGTGATTTAGACCAATTGCAACGAGGAGGTTTCTTTATGATCCAATTTTTAGTTCACGAGAAGGCCGACAGCGTAGGCGTGGCCACGGTGGACATCGCCGCAGGCAGCGAAGCCTCAGGGCTTTACATGGATTCCCAGGAGGAGGTCAAGGTCAAGGCGTTGGACGACGTCCCCTTGGGCCACAAGATTGCCCTTAGCGACCATGCGGCGGGTGGCATCGTGACCAAATACGGCGAGGACATCGGCAAGGTGGTTGCTGAGATCAAAAAGGGCAACCACGTGCACATTCACAACCTGAAAACTAAAAGGTGGTAGCCATGAGCGATCTGGGAACCGTATGGGGCTATCGCCGGGAAAACGGCCGTGTGGGCATTCGCAACCACGTGGTCATTCTTCCCCTGGACGATCTTTCCAACGCGGCCTGCGAGGCCGTGGCCAACAATATCAAGGGCACCAAGGCCATCCCGCATGCTTACGGCCGCCTTCAGTTCGGCGAGGACCTGAAGCTGTACTTCCGCACCCTGATCGGCACCGGCTCCAACCCAAACGTGGCCGCAGTGGTGGTCATCGGCATCGAGCCGGAGTGGACCAAAGTCATCGTCGACGGCATTGCCGAGACGGGCAAGCCGGTGACCGGCTTCTCCATCGAGCGCACCGGCGACATCGGCACCATCGCCGCGGCTTCCTGGAAGGCCAAGGAATACGTGCACTGGGCCAGCGAGCTTCGGCCCGAAGAAGTGGACCTCAGCGAGATATGGGTCTCCACCAAATGCGGCGAGAGCGACACCACCAGCGGCCTGGCCTCCAACCCCACGGTGGGCAACGCCTTTGACAAGCTGGTCGAGGCCGGAGCCACCTGCTCCTTCGGCGAGACCTCCGAGATCACCGGGGCCGAGCACTGGTGCAAGGCGCGGGCCGCCACCCCCGAGTTGGGCGAGGCCTTCATGGCCATCTTCGACAAGTACCAGGCCATGGTGGAGGCCAACAAGACCGACGACCTTTCGGGGAGCCAGCCCACCAAGGGCAACATTCGGGGCGGCCTGACCACCATCGAAGAGAAGGCCTTCGGCAACCTGCAGAAAATTGGCAAGAAGAGTCGCTACGTCGGCGTGCTGGACAAGGCCGAGACCCCCACCGGCCCCGGCCTTTGGTACATGGACACCAGCAGCGCGGCCGCCGAGGCGGTCACCCTGTGGGCGGCGGGCGGCTTTGTGGCCCACTTCTTCCCCACCGGCCAGGGCAACATTATCGGCAACCCCATCGAGCCGGTAATCAAGCTTTCGGCCAACCCCTTGACCGTTTCGACCATGACCGAACACATCGACTACGACTGCTCGGCGATTCTTCGGGGTGAGATGACCCTGGATGAATCGGGCGACAACCTGTTGGAGATGCTCAAGCGGACCTGTAATGGCCGACGCACCTCCCAGGAAGTCCTGGGCCACGAAGAATTCGTGCTCACCAAGCTGTACGAAAGCGCCTAAGCGCCCTCCGTGGTTCCGGCCGGAGACCAGTTTTAGTCTCTGGCCGGAACCACGACCTTCTCTCGTCACGACGATTGGAGGGGGTTGAAAACATGTTGCACAACAGGAAAGATCGCGATGCTTCCAAAGATTAAAGTGGACATGTTGACTCTGGGCATGGGGGCCGCGGCCCAGTTGGCTGCGCTCAACGCCCACGACGCCAACCCCGATTTGGATATTCTGATCGTCACCAAGGCGTTGCGGGGCAAAGGCGGTTGCAGCCGGATGGTGCAAGGCGGCTTCAACGTGGTGCTGGACCAGAAGGATTCCCACCAGAAGCACTTCATGGACACCTTGAAGGGCGGCCAGTTCATCAACAACCAGGATATGGCCAAGACCCTGGTGGAGCAGGCCACCAACACCATCAAGGAGATGGAGACCAAGTACGGTTGCTTTTTTGACCGCAAGCCCGACGGCACCGTCCACCAAAAGGCCTTTGCGGGCCAGTCCTTCGACCGCACGGTGCACAAGGGCGACCTGACCGGCATTGAGATAATCAGCCGCACCACCGAGCAGATCATGAAACGGGGCATCCGGGTGCTGGAAGAGCACCGGGCCCTCGATCTACTCTATGACCGGGAGCGTAGCCAGATCACCGGCGCCCTGGTTATGAACATTCGCACCGGCGAGTTGATGGTAGTGGAGGCGGCGGCCACCTTGGTGGCCACGGGCGGAGGCCCCACCTGCTACCGCCTTTGCGCTCCGGGGCCGGAAAAGAGCCTGGACGGCTTGGCCATGCTCTACCGGGCCGGGGTGGAGATGATGGACATGGAGATGATCCAGTTCCATCCCACCGGCCTGATAGTCCCGGGCAGCGTGGTGGCCGGAGCCCTCCTGGAGGAAGGCCTGCGCGGAGCGGGAGCCTACCTGTACAACTCCGAGGGCGAGCGCTACATGCTGCGCTACGACCCTGAAAAGAAAGAACGAGCCACCCGCGACGTGGTGAGCCGCGCTTCCTATCTGGAGGTGATGGCCGGGCGCGGCTTCCCCGGCGGTGGGGTGCAGATCGACGCCGCCCACCTGGGAGCAGAGTTCGTGGAAAAGAATTTTCCGGGCATGACCGAGCGCACCCGCCTGTTCGGCTTCGACTTGGCCAATGAACCGGTCGAGGTTTCGCCGACCGCCCACTTCCTCATGGGCGGGGCGGTCATCAACAGCGACACCGAGACCAAGGTGCATCGCCTGTTCGTAGCGGGCGAGGACGCGGGGGGCGTGCACGGAGCCAACCGCCTGGGTGGCAACGGTATCGCCGACTCCTGCGTTTTCGGGCGCCAGGCCGGCAAGGCTATGGCCCGCTTCCTGGAGCGGGAGCGCACCATTGCCGAGTCGGACCCGCAGATGGTTGAGCATCTTTGCGCCCATTACCGGGCGCCCTTGAGCCGTACTTCCGGACCGGTGCCCGCCGACCTGCGCGACCGCCTGCGGGAGTTGAACTGGGTGAAGGTGGGTATCGTGCGCCAGGGCGACAGCCTGGCCGAGGCCTCCGAGGAGGTGGAGGAACTGATGGCCGAGGTCCTTGGGGCCCAGGTTCCTTCCAACACCAACTACAACATGATTTGGGGTGAATGGCTGAGCCTGGTGAACATGCTGGACTTCACCCGCATGTCCAGCAAGTCGGCCGCACTGCGGGAAGAGACCCGCGGCGCCCACGCCCGCCACGACTTCCCCGAGCAAAACGACGCCACCGGTCTTTACAACATCTTTCTCCGGCGGGGACAAGACGGGCGGCCGATTACCGAAAAACGCCCGGTTGATCTTAAGTACGCGGCCCCGCCGAGCAAGAAGAACCAGCCAACCGCATGAAATTTGACCGGCTATCCCATTAGCCGTGAGGAGAAAAGTAGCAGTGGCTAGCGTAAACAAATTTGACTACCGGCAACCTCTACATCGTGGCGTGTTGGACCCCAACCGGGTGCGCGCCACCCAGGCCGGGATGTGGGCCTGGCTGTGGCAACGCATCTCCGCGCTGGCCATCCTGGTGTTCTTGGTGTTGCACCTTACCTTGACCTACCGCCCTCTTTTACAGTTCTGCCTGTTGTTCACGGTCAGCTTCCACGCCGTTTTAGGCCTTAGGGTCATTCTCATCGATTTCGGTTTGGTGCACGTGCGCTATCAAAAGGCTCTGCTGGCGGGCCTGAGCGTCTTGGGTTTGGTCATGTTGGCCATCGTTTGGTTTGGCATCTATTAGGCGAGCAGAAGAGAACCATGACAGACGTTAAAGGCGGACAAAAGACTTTCAAGGTGTTTCGCTACGACCCCGCCAAGGGGGGCCAGGGCCACTTCGACACCTTTGTCTTGGACATTGAGGATTACTACGCTACGACTATTCTGGACGTGCTTTTCCGCATACAGCGGGAGCAGGACCAGAGCTTGGCTTTCCGTTATGCCTGCCGGGTGGCGATGTGCGGCTCCTGCGGCATGGTCATCAACGGCAAGGAGGGCCTGGCCTGCAAGAACGTGGTGGGCGACCTTCGGACCGATGTGATCACTCTGCGGCCCCTGAACCATTTCCCCGTGGTCAAAGACCTGACGGTGGACATGGAGCCGTTCTTTAAAAAGTACGAAGATTCCATGCCCTACTTCGAGCCGGCCCAGGAGCTTCAGGAGCCCGCCGTGGTGCGGCCCGACACCTGGGAGCGCAAGGCCATAGACATGGCCACCGATTGCATCGCTTGTGGTTGCTGCGTATCCAGCTGCACCATGGCTTTCTGGCACAAGGACTACCTGGGACCCGCCGGGCTCAACCGCTCCATGACCCTATTGGCCGACAGCCGTGACGGACTGCACGACGAACGCCTGGCCGCGGCCATGGAGTCCTGCTACAACTGTCGCCTGGAGTTCAACTGCACCGAGGTGTGCCCCAAGAACATCAGCCCCACCCGGGCCATCAAGTACATCCATCGCATGGCCGTGCGCCAGGGCCCCGGCCTGGCCGACCGCCTCACCTCCACCCCCGAGCCCAAGGCCCTGCCCGCCCCAGAGCCGCTGACCCCGGCCATGAGCCGGCGGCGCTTCCTGAGCCGCTCCGCCATCGGCTTGGGCGCGGTGGCCGGCGTCGCCATTGGTGGGATGGTGACCGTGTCGGCCATCTCCGCTGCTTTCAAGGAGCCGGAGCGCAAGTGGGTCTCCCTGGGCCCGCTGGAAAAAATCATGGATTCACCCGGCGAGGTGGCCACCATCTACGCCAACTACCAACTGGCCGACGGCTTTTATAAGCGCGATGAGCACAAGCCGGTGCTGGTTAGCCTGAACCGCGAGAAGAACCGTATCATCGCCTTCAACAGCCGCTGCACCCACTTGGGCTGCACCGTCCACTGGGATGAGAAAAAGAAGCTGTTCATGTGCGCCTGCCACGGGGGCACCTTCTTTCCCGATGGTGTGGTCAAGTCCGGCCCGCCCCCCCGTCCCCTGGAGCGCTACAAGACCCAGGTAAAAAACGGCAACCTTTTGGTGTTGGAGGCCTAGATGTCGCGTTTCGCATCGTTCTGGGCCGATCGCCTGGGCTGGGAAAAGCACCTCAAGCCGTTCCTGTACAAGCCCCTGCCCGGACCCCTGAACTGGAGCTTCACCCTGGGAAGCTTATTGATGCTGCTGTTCGTGACCCAGGTGGTCACGGGCATCCTACTGGCCGCCTACTACAACCCCTCGCCGGACCACGCCTATCAATCCATAGGCTACATCATGAACAGCGTGGCGGGAGGCTCCCTGATCCGGGGGCTGCACCACTATGGAGCGGCGGCCATGGTAATCCTGGTGGCCGCTCATTTGCTGGCCAACCTTTACTACGGCGCCTACAAGCCCCCCCGGGAGCTGACCTGGGTGGGCGGGGTGTTTCTGCTGTTGATGGTGCTGGGATTCGGTTTCACCGGCTATCTGCTGCCTTGGGACCAGAAGGCCTATTGGGCCACGGTGGTGGGCACCAACGTGGCCGGCGACGTGCCGCTCATCGGATCATTCATGGCCGGGCTTTTGCGCGGCGGCCCCAATGTCAGCGGGCTTACCCTCACCCGCTTCTACTCCATTCATGTGCTGCTGTTGCCCGCCCTGACCGCGCTTTTGATCGTCTTCCACATGTACATGGTCCGTTTGCACGACATATCCTTCCACGAGCCTGCCGGGGAAAAGGATAAGGACAGAGCCTATCTGTTTTTCCCCAATCACTCCCTGAAGGCCGCCCTGGGTTTCCTGGTGGTGCTGGCGGTCCTGATCGCCCTCTCCCTGGCCTCGCCCCCCACCCAGGAGGCAGTGGCCCGCACCCCGGACCCGACCTACCTGCCCCGCCCTGAGTGGTACTACATGTGGCTGTTCAAGCTGCTCACCTACTTCGAGGGGTCGACGGAGGTCGTCGGCAGCTTAGTAATACCTCTGGGTTTGCTGGCCCTGCTGGTGGGCTTGCCCTTCATGTCCAAGAGTACTTCCCAAGCCCCCTCCACCCGTCCGCTGGTGCTGGCCTGTGCCGCCGCCTGCCTGGTGTCGGTGGTCTATCTCACCGCCATGGGCATGGCCGAGTCCAAGCCCTATGGACAGGTGGTGGCCTTGCCGGTGGCCAAGCTGTCTCCCCAGGCCGTTAAAGGGCTGCATCTGTGGGTGGAAAAGGATTGCGCTTACTGCCACCAGATAATGGGGCAGGGCGGCCACCGAGTGGGGCCGGACATGTCCAATATCCTGGCCAAGGGCCGCGACCGCAAGTACCTGGTCGAATTCATCCGCGACCCCCAAAAAGCTAAGCCGCTGAGCATCATGCCCAAATACGATCTTACGCCACAACAACTCGAGGAACTGGCGTCCTTCTTGTTGAGCCTGGATTTTGAAGGCCGAGCCACCAAGATCCTGACCCGGAAAGAGGCCCTGGCCTTAACCCCCTAAACGAGGGCGATAAGTTGGCCAAACACGAGCGACACATCGAAACCGATATATTGGTGGTGGGAGGCGGCAGCGCCGGTTGCATGGCCGCAATCCGCGCCAAAGAGATCGCTCCCGATCTGCGAGTGGCGGTGATGGAAAAGGGCGACCTCATGTACTCCGGCACCATTGCCATGGGCATGGACGCCTTGAACATCGTGGCCATCCCCGGCTTCACCAGTCCGGAGCTGTACCTGGAGGCCACCACCCTGGCCTGCGAGGGGGTGGTCGACGGCCCGCCTTCATTCGAGATGGCCACCCGCAGTTGGGACCTGTTAAAAAAGCTGGAGGCCTGGGGGGTCCACTTCCCCAAGAAGAACGGCAAGTACGAGACCCTGTGCGTGCATCCCAAGGGCGAGTTCCTGGTGACCATGAAGGAGCCCGACCTGAAGAAGATCATCGCCCGCAGGGTCTACGACATGGGTTGCCGGGTCATCAACCGCACCATGGCCTTCGAGCTAATGATGGAGGGCGACCGCGTAGCCGGGGTGCTGGGCTACAACGTGCGCACCGGTGAGCTGATCATCTGCAGGGCTAAGACGGTCATTGTTTGTTCCGGCGGCTTGGCCCGCTTCAGCCTGCCCAATTCCGGCTACCTCTACGGGGTGTACGACTTCCCGGGCAACACGGGCGACGGCTGGGCCATGTCCTACCGTGCCGGAGCCGAGCTCACCGGCATGGAGTACACCACCTGCTACTGTATCATCAAGGACATCGGGGCCCCGCTGCTCTACATCACGCTCACCCGGGGGGCCGAGGCCCTGAACGGCTTCGGCAAGCCCATTGAGGGTGGCCACATCTCCATCAAGACCCTAGTGCAGGAATACGCCGACGGCCGCGGCCCGGTGTTCATGCGCCTGAAGCACCTGCCCGAGGAGAAGATCAAGGAGATAGAGGACATCCTGTTCACAACCGAGCGACCGGTGATGGAGCGCTTCTTCAAGGGCCGGGGCATCGATTTCCGCAAGACCGACATCGAGCTGTTCAACACCGAGCACTTTCTGTGCAGCGGTCACGGCCAGGCCGGCCTGGTGGTCAATGCCCGTGGCGAGACCAACCTGCGAGGCTTATTGTCCGCCGGCGACGCGGCCTGCGTGGCCCGGGGGCACTTGACCGGAGCCTTTACCTTCGGCGAGGCTGCCGCCGAACGCGCCGCCGAGATCTGTCGCCAGGAGCAAGGGGCCAGCCCCGAAGCCGCTAAGGTGGAGGGGGCACGGCGCAAGCTAGCCGACATTTTCGAGATGAAGGGCCCCATAGACCCTCACCAGTTCGAGTACAAGGTGCGCCGTCTCATCGGCGATTATCTGATACCGCCCAAAAACGAGATCAAACTCAAGCAAGGCCTGGAGTGGATGGACCGCTTCAAAGCCATGCTGGCCAGCTCGGTGCGGGTCACCGATACCCACTGGGCCAGCAAGATTCTGGAAATTGAGTCAATCATCGAGACTTCCACCCTATCCGGCGCCGCCTCCTTGGCCCGCACGGAGAGCCGTTGGGGCTACTGGCACTACCGTACCGACTATCCCCAGCGCAACGACGACGAGTGGGTGCGTCACGTGGTCTTGACCAAGGGCGAGGACGAACGCAGACCGCGGGTGACCTTGTGGGACATCGACCTGATGCCCCTGCAACAAGGGATCTGGCCGGTGGCCAGCCCCTGAGCGGAGCCTCCGACGCTGTTAGACCAAGGAGACAGGCATAAATGACTCTACTCATTGATCGCGATAAGTGCCTAGCCTGTGGCGAATGCGCCGAGCGATGCATTCTGGACAATATCCGGGTGCAAACTCCGCCTTGCCGCGCCGCCTGCCCAGTCGATCTCAACCCCCAGCAATTCGTCACCCTGGTAGCTCTGGGCCGCACCCAAGAGGCCGCCGAGGCCATTTACGCCAGAGTTCCCTTTCCACGCTTGTTGGCCAATCTTTGCCCGGCCCCCTGTCAGGGGCGCTGCACCCGGCGGGGAGTGGATCAGGCGGTGGCCATCCACGCCCTGGAGCGCTTCCTGGTGGAGGGCCATCAGCCCAGCGCGGATCGCTTCGCGCCCGGACCCGAAACCGGCGAACGGGTGGCGGTGGTGGGGGCCGGCCCAGCGGGCATGACTGCCGCGGTGCGCCTGCGCCAAGCTGGGCACAAGGTGGTGCTGTTTGAGTCCCAGGGCCAAGCGGGTGGGGGAGTGCGGGCCGATCTGGCGCCGGAGCTGCTGGCGGCAGAGACCGAGCTGCTGGACCGCCTTGAGGTGGACCAGCGCCTAGGGACGCGGGTGGGCGGATCGGTGAGCCTGAGCGAGCTGCGGCGCGACTTCCTGGCCATCCTGCTGGCCGTGGGCTCCGGGGCCGACCTGGAATTCGCGGTGCGTGAAGGGGCCGAGCTGGATCCCGACGGCCGCCTCAAGGTTGATCCGGCCATCCTAAGCATCTCGCTGGAAGGCCTGTTCGCCGCCGGCCAGATGCTGGCCGGGGTGGACAACCCGGTGGCGGCCATGGGATCGGCGCAAAGAGTGGTGGAGTTCGTGGACCGGTTTGTGCGGGGGCAAAGCCTTAAGCTGCCCCCGGCGTTGCGGGCCGGAAAAGTCCTGCCCGCCCAGGTGGACTCCCGCCGCATAGTGGAGTTGAGGGCCCAGGCCGCCACCGGGACTCCTGACCGCAGCGCCCCTGTTCCCCAAGACGAGCTTTCCGGTGAACCGGTCGCTCGTCGTGCCGCAGATGCTTGCCTGCGTTGCGCCGAGGCTGTGGATTACTACGACGAGTGCTGGTACTGCCTCCCCTGCGAAGTGGAGTGCCCAACCAACGCTCTGATCCTGGAGATTCCTTTCTTAGTCAGATGAGGAATTTGGAATGGGGCCGAAGGGAAACGGTTTTCCAAACAGGACGGCGTAGTCAGTGGTGAACCATACCTTGTGGAAATCTAAAAGGAGGGAAAGTGATGACCAAGAAAGCTAGCCTATGGGGATTGATTTTTCTGGTTGCGGCGAGTCTAGTTTGGTTGATGCCGGCCCCCAGCACCGCCGGAGCTCCCAGCCCTAAAACCTCGGCAGTGCTTAAGGCCGGGGGCGGGGCCGTGGGCGGCATCGGCTACATGGTGATGACCGGCATGTCCAATACCGTGCGCAAGGCCTATCCCCGCATCGATGTGACTGTGGTGCCCGGCGGTTGGGTGGGCAACCTGTACCGTGTGAACTCGGGTGAGCTGGACATCGGCTCCACCACCGTGGCCATGTGTTCCCTAGCCTCGCAGAAGGTCGCACCCTTTGAAAAGCCGATGCCCCAGGTGCGCTCCATGTACGGCACCCAGGATCGCCTGTACTACTTCGCCATCGTGCGCAAAGACGCTCCGGTCAATAGCCTGGCCGAGCTTTTCGCCAAGAAGGTTCCACTCAAGCTTTGCACCATCCAGAAGGGCACCACCACTGAACTCATGTGGCGCAACGTTTTCAATAGCCAGGGCGTGACCTGGGAAGATCTGGAGCAATGGGGCGGTAAAATGAACTTCGTCGCATGGGGCGACGCGGTCAACCTGGTCAAAGACAACCACGCCGACGGCATCCTGGCAGTGGGCGTGCGCAAGATGGGTTGGGTCATGGACCTGACCAACTCCCGCGAGATGAAGATTCTGAAGTGGGACGACAACCTTTTCAAGATTCTCAATAAAAAGTTTGGCTTTGACACCGACGCCATTCCCGGTGGGACCTACCCGGGCATCAAGGACGCAGTGGAGTGTCCCACCGACTCCGGCGAAGTAATCGTAAACGCCAACATTCCCGATGACGTGGTCACCGCCATCTTGACCGCTCTGGCCGACAACGCCGCTGCGCACAGCAAATACCACAAGGCCCTGGCCAACTTTACGGCGGCCGGTATGGCTAAGAACATCAAGCTGCCCCTGCATCCGGCGGCCAAGAAGTTCTATCAGGAGAGAGGCATACAGCTACCAAAATAATAACGATGGCCTGGCCGTGAGGCGAGCAAGGGCTCCCCGGCCAGGCTCACTAATCACCTTGATTGCCGGTCCATTCCGGCACAGTCGGTGACAACCATGGGCGCGGCGGTTCCGCGCTCCCGGGTCGCCGGATGCCAGGACTGCGGCGCAACCTAGAACTAGCTGATTTTCACGGGAGAACCGTTAATGACTAGCGAAGTGGGAGCAGCTCAAGAAACCGGTAGCGGGGTGAGCCTTACTATAACAAAGGTGGCTATTGCGATTTTGGGCGTGGGCATAAGCTGCTTTCAGCTCTATACCGGCGGTTTTGGCGTTGTGGAAGCCTACATGCAACGCACCATCCACCTCATGACCCTCATGACCCTGGCCTTCTTGTGCTTTCCGACCAACCGGAAGTGGTCGGCCAAGACCAACGCCTACATCGATCTTTCCCTGGCGGCCTTGTGTCTGGTCATCGGCGTGTTCTTGTTTTTTGACCATGACCGCATCGTGGGGCGGGAATGGTACTACGGGCCAATGACCCACTGGGACATCATCTTTGGCATTATGCTGATGTTGCTCACCCTGGAGTCAGCTCGCCGGGTGGTGGGGTTGGCCCTGCCGGTCATCGCCCTGGTGTTTATCGCCTATTGCATGTTCGGCTCCCATTTGCCCTATCCCTTCACCATCCGCACGCCTCCCCCCAAGATTTTCCTGGACCACATGGTCTTGACCCCGCAGGCCATATTCGGGGTGCCGGTTGGGGTCTCGGCCACCTTTGTGTACCTCTTTATCCTGTTCGGGGCCTTTTTGGAGCGAACCGGGGGAGGCCAGTTCATTATCGATTTCAGCATGGCCCTGGTGGGACGGGCCACCGGCGGGCCGGCCAAGGTGGCCGTGGTGGCCAGCACACTGTTCGGCACTGTCTCGGGCCACTCGGTGGCCAACGTCTACGGCACCGGCACCTTCACCATCCCCTTGATGAAGAAGATGGGATACAAGGCCGAGTTCGCCGGGGCGGTGGAGGCGGCGGCCAGCGCGGGCGGGCAGATCATGCCCCCCATCATGGGCGCGGCCGCCTTCATTATGGCCGAGATCATGGGCTTGCCTTACCTGACCATCTGCGCGGCGGCCCTTATTCCGGCCCTGCTGTACTACCTAGCGGTGTTCAGTTCCACCCATGTGGAAGCGCTGCGCATGGGTCTGCGTGGCCTGACCAAGGAGGAGGTGCCCCCGCTGATGGGGACCCTCAAGCACGGGGCCCACTTCTTCATTCCCATCGCGCTGATGATCACGGTGCTGGTCATGGGGTACACGCCTTTCAAGGCCGCCTTCATGGCCATTGTGGCCTTGGTGGTCGTGGCCCAATTCCGCAAAGAGAGTCGTCTGTCTCCGCGCGGCTTCATTGAGACCTTGATCCAGGGCGCCAGGAACAGCATCGTGATAGCGGTTTCCTGCGGCTGCGCCGGCATCGTGGTTGGTGTCCTGGACATCACCGGCCTGGGCATCAAGTTCGTGACCATCGTGACCGAGCTGTCCATGGGCATCTTCCCCCTGGCCATGATTCTGGTCATGTTCTCCTGCCTGATCCTGGGCATGGGCGTGCCCACCGCGCCAGCCTACATTATCGCCGCCATGATCGCTGCGCCCACCTTGATCCAGTTCGGGGCCAATCCCTTGGCGGCGCATATGTTTGTGTTCTACTCCGCCCTGCTCAGCGCCATCACCCCACCAGTGGCCTTGGCAGCCTACGCTGGGGCCGCCATCTCGGGCGGGAACGTGATGAAGACGGGAATCATAGCTTCCAAGTTGGGCTTCGTGAAGTTCCTGGTCCCCTACATGTTCGTCTACAACGGCGCCTTTTTGATGATGGGCACCCCCACCTTCATCGTGTGGTCCTTCTTCACTGGGATGGTGGGGACTATCGGGTTGGTGGTGGCCATGGAGGGGTATTTCTACGCCCGACTAAGCCCCCTGGAGAGGGCCTTGTTCGCCTTGGCCGGGGTGGGCGCTTTGATCCCAGAGTTCTATTCGGACATACCGTCCCTGGTTCTTTTCGGGGTTCTCGCTTGGATGAACCGCAAGAAAAAGAATCTGGCCGCCTCTGCGGCCGGCGCATAGCGCACCGGGCCTCCTGGGCATGGTTGGAGCACTAAGTATCGGTACCGCGCGGTGGATGAGATTGGATACCAAAGGAGAAGTACACAATGGTTGACTTTGATTACAACATAGTGGAAGAGGCTGCCAAGCAGACCTACATCAAGGCGTTGACCGATTTGCCCCCAGACGTGCGCCAAGCCCTGCACCGGGCCTATGAGCGCGAGAGCCAGCCGGCTGCCAAGGAAATCTTCCAGGCCATGTTCAAGGCGATCGAGATCGCGGACAACAAGAAGACCTTGGTGTGCCAGGACACCGGCCTACCCATTTATATTATGAAGGTGGGCGGCGATTTTCCCTGGAACGGGGCTGAGATCAAAAAACGTTTGGTCGAGGGGGCCAGCCGCGCCACCCTGGAATTTCCTTTCCGGGGCAGCTCCACCCATATCCTCACCCGGATTAATCCCCAAAACTCGGTGGGCCATGGCCTACCGGTCATCTACTGGGATTTCGTGGAGGGCAGCGACACCCTGGAGATGCTGATGATTCCCAAGGGCTCCGGCTCGGAGAACATGAGCACCATGAAGATGTTTATCCCGGCCGACGGCAAGGCCGCCCTGAAGAAATTCGTGCTGGATGCCTACATCGCCTCGGGCAGCAACCCCTGCCCTCCCGGAATCATAGGGGTTGGCATCGGGGGCACCGCCGACCTGGTGATGCGCCTTGCCAAGGAGGCCATCGCCCGGCCGGTGGGCCAGCGTAGCGAGGACCCGGAGATAGCCGAGATGGAAGTGGAGCTGGAGGAGGCCATTAACGCCACCGGCATAGGCCCCATGGGCCTAGGCGGCGACATCTCCACTCTGGCGGTGCACATCGAGTGGGCCTACACCCACATCACCCAGAACCCAGTGGCGGTCAACACCCAATGTTGGCCGGCCCGCCGCGCTCGGGCCACCATTCATCCCGACGGCAAGGTCGAATACGGATTCTAAGGCCAGGAGAGTTTAAGCATGGCAACCTATCATCTGCAAACGCCATTTTCCGAGCAGGACATGCGCCAGCTCAAAATCGGCGACATCGTTTTTTTCGACGGGACCCTGTTCGGCATCAGGGATCTGACCCAGATCTATATATTCGACCAGAATCATGAGCCGCCGGTGAGCCTGGCGGGCTTTCCCATCATCCATACCGCGCCCAGCCTACGCAAGGTGGGGGACAAGTGGGAAAAGATCTGCGTGGGCACCACCACCAGTACCCGCATGGACCGTTTCACGCCCCCGTTGATCGAAAAGTACGGGGTGCGCGCGGTAATCGGCAAAGGCGGACAGTACCAGCAAAGCCTGGATGCGATGCAGAAATTCGGCGGCGTTTATCTGGCGATCGTCGGCGGAGCCGCGTCCCTGGAAACCGAACTGATCGAAGAGGTGGAGGAAGTCTTCTGGGAGCATCTGCACCCGGAGGCCCTCTACAAGTTCAGGGTTAAGGACTTCGGCCCGCTGACCGTGGCCATGGACAGCCATGGCGGTCATCGATATTTCGAGGTCAAGGCGGAAGCCGAACGTAGGCTGCCGGAAATTTATCAGAAACTGGGGGTCGCATAGAAAGTAAAGGGCGGCCCACCACCGTTAACGGGAGGAAAGATCAAGGGGGCCAGCTGCAGACAGCCTGCATCTGGAGCTCTGGCCGTAGTCCACGGTGATCACTTAAGGCAGCCTTTGCATGACCTTCATGCGATCCAAGACCGCAGCCACCCGCTTGCCTCCCGGCCAGTAACAAAAGGCCCGTGGCCAAAATCAGGGGCCTCAAAACGACTGCCTCGGCCAAGCGGTCAATAAATCGGATTATGCTTCGGATGGTTTTTCGATGCCTAACCTTTTGCGATTAGTAGCTAGTCTAATATTATGTACTTTAGGATGATAAAAACATTTTCAAGGGGAAAGGTGCTATGATATGGTCAACCATACCTTAAGAAGACGAGAGGCGGAGAAATCCTTGCTTAAAAACCATGAAATCCTGCGCCGGGGAGCAGCCCCGCTCTATCTCCAGGTGGCCAGCGTGATGCGCAAGCGCATCGAGAGCGCGCAATGGGGCCAGGACGAGCGCCTGCCCAGCTTGGAAGCCTTGGCTGAGGAGTTTCAGGTGTCCCGGGTCACCGCCCGGCAGGCGGTGGGCATTTTGGAAGAGGATGGCCTGATCTGGCGCAAACAGGGCAAGGGTACCTTTGTTACCAACCGGCCCGACGACCGGCGCTGGTTCAACCTGCAGACCGAGTGGTCGAACTTGATCAAACTAATCGAGGGCACGAGCATAAAATTCATCAGCGCCTCCGATGACCAAACCTGTCCTGAGCTGGGGCCTGACGACGGGATCATGGCGCCCAGTTACCACTATATGCGTCGAGTGAGCATCAAAGACAAATTCCCCTACTGCGTCATTAACATCTATTTGGATCAGCGGGTCTTTCAAATGGCCCCCAAAGACTTTGAGTCGGAGCTGGTGCTTTCGGTGCTGGACCGGCTTGAGGGGCTCAAGATTAAAAGGGCCCACCAGATTCTCACCATCAGCACCGCCGACATGGATAGCGCCAAGCTCTTGGATATCTCCTTGGATGCCCCGGTAGCCATTGTCCGCCGAGTGGTGACCGATCAAGACGACACCATTGTTTACGTGGGCGATGTGGTCTATCGGGGTGATTTCGTCAAATTGGACATCGAACTTATCTAGCCCGCCGCTCGACTTGCGGCGGAAATAAGGAGGGAATCATGAAAGGAAAGCGTTTCGTTGTCGTCATTTTCGCCGCATTGGCCGCAGTGGCCTTGTTGGGTGGGATAGCTTTTGCCGAGTACCCCACCAAACCGGTAACCCTGGTTGCGCCATATGGTCCCGGCGGAGCCTCTGATTTGGCGGCCCGCAGCCTGGCGGCTGTGGCCCCCAGCTACGTAAAGGAGCCGGTAGTGGTCGTCAACCGCACCGGCGCCGGTGGCGTGGTGGGCTCCGCCGTCGTAGCCCGCAGCAAGCCCAACGGCTACACCCTGCTTCTGTCGCGGGTGGGCTGCAACGGGGTGGCTCCGGCCATCAACATGAAGACTCCCTACACCTGGGACGGCTTTACCTTCTTGGGCCTCCTGGAACTCAACCCGGTGGTTTACGTGGTACAGTCCACTTCGCCCTTCAAGTCGCTGAAGGAGGCGGTGGAGGCCATCAAGAAGAGCCCCGGCAAGTACAGCTACTCCACCTCCGGCCCTACCACCATCCTTAACATGGGCTTCCAAAAGCTGTTGGCTGACGCCGACCTGCCCAGCAGCGCCGTCAAGATGGTGCCCTACAAAGGCGGCGGCGGTGCCAAGACTGCCCTGCTGGGTGGCCACGTGGATTTCCTGTGCATCAACCTGTCTACGGTAATCGACCAGATTCAGGCCGGCAAGCTGCGGGCCCTGGCTGTCACGACCCCCGAACGCTTCCCAATGATCCCCGAGGTGCCCACCGTCAAGGAGGCCGGCTTCCCGGATCTTGATGTCATCATCGGTTGGAGCGGCCTGTGGGGTCCGCCCAAGCTGCCCGCGAACGTGGTGAATGTGTGGACAGAGGCCTTACAGCAGGTGGCCAAGGACAAGACCTGGTTGAAGATGACCAAGAGCTTGGGCTCGCTGCCTTACATCAAGTCCCCTGAGGAGACCAAGGCCTTCGTGAAGAAGCAGTTTACGGTCTACCGGCAACTGGGGGAAAAACTGGGTCTGGTGATCAAGTAAACCTTGTGACATTGACCGCTGCCGGGGGTGGGCTCCTTGGTGGGGCCCATCCCCATACGGAGATCAGCGTGAAAAGCCACTATGAAAATTTGTACATTGGCCTGGGGACCGCCGCGATATTCGCTCTTGTTTCCCTTTGGCTCATACCTAATTTCATCATCGTACCTACAAGCGTGCAGATGACTGGGGTTTCGCCGTCGTTTTGGCCTGAGTCGGTCAGTTGGGGCTTGGTGGGCCTGGGCCTGATGTTGGCCGGCTCCAGCCTTATGCAGTTGCGCAAGGCCAAGGCGCGAGCCGCCCTGAACGGGGAAAAGTTGGACGAGTCCATCGCCATCCCCAAGGTCAATATCCACTCCGTGGGCAGGTTCTGCCTGACCGTTGGCGCCATGGTGGGCTATTACTACCTGGTGGAATACCTGGGGATGATGCTCTCCTCCATGGTGGCCCTGTTTGTCTATACGCTAATTTACGGCGAGAGGCGCTTTAAGTTCACCTTGCCCGTGGCCGTGTTGGTGCCCTTGTTTCTGTATTATTTCTTTGTAAAGGTTGCCAATATACCCTTGCCCCAGGGCCCCTTGGGCTGGTAAGCGGATGGAGTTTTGCTATGTGGGAAAACGTTTTACAAGGGCTTAGCAACTTCGCCAATATCTACAATCTGCTAGCCATAGGCGGCGGCATGCTAATGGGGGTGGTGGTGGGCGCCATTCCCGGGCTCACCGGCACCATGGCTGTGGCCTTGGCCTTGCCCTTCACCTTTTACATGGACCCCATCACCGGCATCATCCTGCTGGTTGGCATCTATAAGGGTGCCATTTACGGGGGCTCCATCTCGGCCATCCTGATCAAGACGCCGGGCACCCCCGCCGCCGCCTGCACGGTCATGGACGGCTATCCCCTGGCCCAGAAGGGACAGGCACGCAAGGCCCTGGACATGGCCCTGTACGCCTCCTGCGTGGCGGATTTCTTTTCCAACATCTCGCTTATCTTTTTCGCGGGCTTCATCGCCAGTTTCGCCCTGCGTTTCGGGCCGCCCGAGTTCTTCCTGCTCATCTGCTTCTCCTTGACCATCATCGCGGGAGTGGCCGGCAAGTCTCTCATAAAGGGCCTCATCTCGGCGGCCCTGGGCCTGCTGCTGGCCACCGTAGGCATGGACCTGGTCTACGGCAGCGACCGCCTGACCTTCGACAACCCGGACCTCATGGGCGGGCTGAACTTCATTCCGGTGCTCATCGGGCTGTTCGCCCTGCCCGAGCTCATCGACGCGGCGGTGCGGGGGGTGACTGGGGGCAAGTCCGACCTGCACCGCCTGGATGGCGGCGGACTCACCCGGGGCGAGTTCATGCATTCGCTCAAGTCCATTCTGCGGGGCAGCTTCATAGGCGTGGCTCTGGGGGCCATTCCGGGCATCGGCGGAGCGCCGGCGGCCTTTATGTCCTACAGCGAGGCCAAGCGCGGCTCCAAGCATCCGGAAAACTTTGGGCATGGCGAGTTGGAAGGAGTAGCGGCTTCCGAGGCGGGCAACAACGGCTGCTGTGGGGCCACCATGATCCCTCTGCTGGCCCTGGGCGTGCCCGGGGACGTGATCACTGCGGTAATCCTAGGCGCCTTCATGGTGCACAACTTGACCCCTGGGCCGATGCTGTTTCAGCAACACCTCCCCCTTGTCTACGCTATCTTCGTGGGCATCATGCTTTCTTCCCTGATGATGTTAGTTATGGGCAAGCTTTCCATTCGCGGATTTGCCAAGATAGCCGACGTCCCCAAACAGATTTTGTTTCCCGTGGTGCTAGTGCTGTGCTTTTTCGGTTCCTACGCGGTGAACAACTCCATGTTCGACGTGCTTGCGGCAGTATTCATGGGAGTTTTGGGTTATTTCATGCTGAGGCTGGGCATCCCGGAGGCTCCCTTCCTCATCGCTTTCATCCTGGGCCCCATGTTCGAGGACAACCTGAGGCGCTCCCTTTTGTTGTCCGCGGGCTCACCGGTGATATTTTTCCGTTCCGGCATTTGCATATTTTTCCTTGGGCTCACCGTGCTCTCCATCTTCCTGTTGGTGCGGCGTAGTGTCAAGCAACGCCGGCAGCGCAGTACGACCTGCGACCCGGAGTCCGTTACTGGCTAAAAAAGGGTGGCGGCCGGTCTTGGGACTTGGCCGCGGGCAAATTCTCAAGACACTCACCCGTTGATTTTAGAAAGAGAAGAAATGAATAAGAACATAGAGATCGTGCAGGGCAACGAAGCCTGTGTGCGGGGAGCACTGGCCGCCGGTTGCCGCTTTTTCGCGGGGTATCCCATCACCCCGGCCACTGAAATTGCGGAACTGATGGCCCTCATGCTGCCGGACCACGACGGAGCCTTTGTGCAGATGGAAGACGAATTGGGCTCCATCAACGCCGTGGTGGGTGCCGCTTGGGGCGGAATGAAGGCCTGCACCGCTACCACCGGGCCCGGCTTCTCCCTGATGCAAGAAGGCATTGGTTATGCCGCCATGACCGAGACGCCCTGTGTCATCATCAACGTGCAACGCGGCGGACCCGCCACCGGGCAGCCCACCATGTCCAGCCAGCAGGATGTGATGCAGGCCAAATACGGCTCTCACGGCGATTACGAAATCATTGCCCTGTGCCCCAGTTCGGTGCAGGAGGGTTTTGAGCTTACCGTGAAGGCCTTCAATTTGGCCGAGCGCTTCCGGGTGCCGGTGGTAGTGCTCTCCGACGAGATCGTAGGCCACACCCGTGAGAAACTGCGCATCCCCGAGTCCGTCGAAGTGACCCCACGCACTGCTCCAATGGCCCCGCCCCAGGAATACCAGATGTACAAAGTTGGGCCCGATGGCTTGTTGGATGGCATGCCCCAGGTGGGCCAGGGCTACAACATCCTGGTGGAGAGCCAGGCTCATGGGGAGGACGGCAATCGCAAGGGCAATGACATCGTCACCTGCGCGCGGGTTATCGAGCATCTATGCGCCAAGATCACCGACCACGCCCAGGAGCTGACCGACATAGTCACCTTGGACTGCGAAGACGCCGAGGTGCTGGTGGTTGCCTACGGCTCGGTGGTGCGTTCGGCCAAGCATGCGGTCCGTCTGGCCCGCGAACAGGGCATCAAGGCGGGCTTGGTACAGCTGCGCATCCTGTGGCCCTTCCCGGACGAGGCATTGAGCCGCCTGGCCGCCTCGGCGAGCAAGGTGGTGGTGCCCGAGATGAACATCGGCAAGATCAGCCGAGAGGTTCAAAGAGTCTTGGGCGGCCAGGTTAAAGTCGTTTCGCTCCCCGCCTTGGGCGGCGAACTGCACACGCCCCAGAAAATCATCTCGGAACTTGGGAGCTGAAGCCATGCATCCGTTAGCTGAAAAAATGCTGCGTAAAAGCGCATTGCCGAGTATTTACTGCCCCGGCTGTGGGCACGGAACGGTGCTCAACAGCTTCCTGCGCGCGGTGGAAAAGCTGGGTATATATGAAAACATGGCCCTGGTGGGCGGCATCGGCTGCTCTGGCTGGACTCCGGTTTTCATCAACACCGACACTATCCACTCCCTGCACGGCCGGGCCATCGCCATGGCCACCGGCCTCAAACTGGCCCAGCCCAAACGCAAGGTGGTGGTGTTCAGCGGCGATGGCGACTGCGTGGCCATCGGCGGCAACCATTTCATCCACGCCGCCCGGCGCAATATCGATCTCACCGTGGTCATGCTCAACAACAACATCTACGGCATGACCGGCGGCCAGGTGGCACCCACCACGCCTTACCAGGCCCGCACCCAAACCTCGCCTCGGGGCAACCCGGAGCAGCCCTTTGACGCTTGCGAGTTGGCCCGCGCCGCGGGAGCCACCTACATCGCCCGCTGGACCACCGCCCAACCCGCCCAAATGGCCAAGGCCATGCGGGAGGCCATCGAGCATAAGGGGTTCTCCTTTGTGGAGACGGTGGTGCAGTGCCCCACCCAGGCCGGGCGCTACATGTACGGCACCAGCTCGGCGGTGAAGTTGTACGAAATGCTCAAGGACAACTCGGTGAAGGCCTCTAAGGCCGGGGAGCTTACCCCGGAGGAACTGACCGGCAAGATCGTGGTGGGCCGTCTGCTGCAAAAAACCGACAGACCAGAGTTCACCGAAGGCGTTTACGGCCTGTCGGACGCGAAGGGAGCGTGAGGTCGTGAACCGCATAGAAATAGACAACGATTTTTGCAAGGGATGCCACCTGTGCATCGCGGTGTGCCCGCAAGAGGTCCTGGAGATTTCCAAGGTGCGCAGCGGCAAGGGCTATCTGGTGCCGCGCGTTGCCCGGGTGGATGACTGCACGGGTTGCTTGCAGTGCGAGATGACCTGCCCGGATCTGTCCATCACCGTGATCCACGACAAAGGGAAAAAGGAGGCGGATCATGCGTAGTGAAGTAAGATTCGCTGGCTTCGGCGGGCAAGGGGTGATCAAGGCCGCCTTGCTCACGGCCATGGCGGCCGGCTTGAACGATGACATCGAGGTGGCCCAGACCCAGAGCTATGGACCCGAGGCCCGGGGCGGCGCCTGTAAGAGCGATGTGGTCATCAGCAACGCAGAGATCGACTACGTCAAGGCCCTGGACATCGGCCACTTTCTGGTGATGAGCCAGCCGGCCATGGACCGCTACGCTCCGGAACTGGACCTCGGCAAGGTGGCGATCATCGCCGACGGCACTCTGGTCAAAACCGCGCCCGACGGGGCGGGCAAGGTCTACTTCGTGGATGCCACCGCCCGGGCCGAGCAGGATTTCGGCAAGGTGCTTTTCGCCAACATCATCATGCTGGGCGCCCTGGCGGCGATCAGCAAGGTGGTGGATATGGAAGACCTGAACACGATACTCGAGGGCAACGTGCCTCCCAAAACCTTGGAAACCAACCGCAAGGCCCTGCGGCTGGGCTATGAGCTGGGACAAGCGGCCCTGAAAGAAAAGGGATAGGCGCCCAATCCGCCGGGGCCGGGCTTGGAACAGAGCCGGCCCCGGCAGGTTTCAACCGCAAGGCGCTTTCATTCGCGCCGTAACAATATGGATAGCCATCAATGTATTTAAGGGAACATCAAGGCAAGGAGATTTTGCGTGCGGCCGGCTTTCCGGTACCCGCCTCGCAGGTGGTCTCCTCTCCGGAGGAGGCTGCCGAGGCCGCCAAGTCCATCGGCCCTTGCGTGGTGAAGGCGCAGGTGAGGGCGGGAGGACGGGGCAAGGCGGGCTTAATCGCCTTGGCCCAGACCCCGGCCGAGGCTTCGGCGGCGGCCGCGCGCATGCTGGGGCAAACCCACCAAGGCGAGGCCGTGGATCGGCTGTTGGTGGAGGCCCGCCTGGACATCGCCCAGGAGCTCTACCTGGGAGTGGTGCTGGACACCACGCAGGCTTCGCCCATGGCCTTGTTGTCCACCAAGGGAGGCGTGGACATCGAGCAGGTGGCCGCGCAGCATCCGCACGATCTTTACCGGGTGACTCTGGACCCTTTGCAGGAAGGCATTTCAGACCTCGCGCCCTGGCTTAGCCTCTGGGACAAGGCGGGCCTGGCCCCCGACCTGCTTGAGCGGGCCGCTGAACTAACCGTGAAGCTGGCAGAGCTGTTCTTTCAGGCAGAGGCCTTCACTTTGGAGATCAACCCCCTGGTGGTCACCAGGCAAGGCGACATCGTGGCCGGCGACTGCAAGCTCATCGTGGACGACGCCGCTGTTTTCCGTCACCCCGAGTTGCAAGGTTTCATGGAGGTGGATGAGAGCTCCCTGGAAGCCAGAGCCAATAAGGTGGGCGTCACCTACGTGTCCCTGGACCAGAGCGGAACCATCGGGGTGATGGCCGGCGGAGCCGGCATATGCATGACCACCATGGACGAGGTGGCCGACTCCGGCGGGGTGCCCGTGGCCTTCATCGATCTTGGCGGCGGCATATCCGAGGACAACATGACCGCGGCCCTGGAGATTATGCTCTCCACCCCGGGAATCACCGGCCTGTGCATCAACGTCTTCGGCGGCATCAACAATTGTGAAATCATGGCTCGTGGAGTGCGCCGGGTCTGGCCCCAACTGTGCGAACAGGTGACTATGGTAATAAAGATGCGGGGGCATTCCCAGGAAGAGGGATGGGCTATCTTGCAGGAGTTGGGCGTACCGGTGGTCAAGCACGGCACCACCACCGAGGCGGTGAAACTGCTGATGGACCACCTGCGGGCCGCGGGGAGATAGACATGTACATCGATAAAAACTCGCGCGTGTTGATTCAAGGCATCACTGGCCGCCAAGGCTCCTATCACACTCAAAAGATGCTGGAGAGCGGCGTAGCGGTGGTGGCCGGGGTCACCCCGGGCAAGGGCGGCCAGGAGGTTTGCGGCGTGCCGGTGTATGACCACGTGCCCCAGGCCCAGGCCCAGCATGCCATAGATGTATCCATGATTATCGTGCCGCCACCCTATGCCCTGGGTGCGGCGTCCGAGGCCATTGCGGCGGGCATACCGCTGTTGGTGATAATCACCGAGCATATCCCGGTGCACGATGTGATGCGCATCAAGGCCATGGCCCGCAAAAAAGGGGTCAATTTTATCGGCCCCAACACTATCGGTATCATCGCCCCCGGACAAAGCAAGGTGGGCATCATGCCCACCTTTCTATATGGCCAGGGGGGTAGGGTGGCGATCATTTCCCGTAGCGGGACCATGTGCCATGAAAATGCCTCCAACCTGGTCAACCAAGGCGTGGGTATCGGGGCGGTGGTGGGCATCGGTGGTGACCCCATCATCGGGGTGGATTTCGTGGAGGTCCTGGAGCATTTCCGTGATGACGATTCCATCGGCGCCATTCTGCTGATCGGAGAGATTGGCCAGAACCGGGAGGAAAAGACGGCACAGTATCTGTTGGACCACCCCTATCCCAAACCCATCTTCGCCTTTATAGCCGGGCGCTATGCCCCCAAGGGCAAAAAGATGGGGCACGCCGGCGCCATCATCGAAAAGGGGTCCGGCAGCGCGGAAGGTAAGATCAACAGCCTAAAGCAGGCTGGGGTGAAGGTGGCTCTCACCACCCAGCAGGTGGCCGACGAAATGGCCCGGTGGCAACGGCAATCCCAGGCATAAGCATCTGCGCCCGGCCTCGCCCGGTGGCACCGGTAACCCAGAGCTGCGGCGGCCAAAGCTCGGCGCTAAAAGAGGAAAGCAATGGAACAGAGGGATAAAGAAGCCATCAAGAGGATAGTAGGCGAGGAGCATTTCACCGATGAGCTGATCGATCTGGTGTCATATTCCTACGATGGCTCGGATCACAACCACCGGCCCGAGGCCGCGGCCTATCCGGCCGACAGCGAGCAGATCAGCCGGATCATGCGGTTGGCCAACGAGCGTCGTTTTCCGGTGATTCCCCGGGGGGCCGGCACCAGCATGACCGGCAGCGTGGTTCCCGCCAAGGGCGGCCTGGTCCTGGACATGGTGCGCATGAACCGCATCCTGAACATTCGCGTCCCCGACCGTCAGGTGGTGGTGCAGCCGGGGGTGGTCTATGCGGCGCTGCAAAAAGCGTTGGCGCCTTCGGGGTTTTGTTTTCCTCCCGACCCGGCCAGCGGCAAGGTGTGCACCCTGGGTGGCAACGTGGCCACCAACGCGGGCGGCATCCGGGGCGCCAAATACGGCGTCACCCGCGATTATGTCCTGGCCCTGGAGGTGGTGCTGCCCGACGGGCGCATCGTGCACACCGGCAGCAAATGTATGAAATCATCCTCGGGCCTGGACCTGACCCGAATTTTCGTGGGCTCGGAAGGGGTGTTGGGGATCATCACCGAGATCACCCTGAAGATCAACCCCAAGCCCACGGCTTTTCGCACCGCCATGGCCAGCTTCGAGACCCTGCGGCAAGCTGGCCAAGCGGTCACCGACATCATGCATTCGGGCATTCTGCCCAGCGTGCTGGAGATCATGGAGGAGAACACCATCCGGGTGCTGCGCGAAAAGAGCGGCGCCGATCTTCCCGAGGTGGCGGCGCTGCTCTTGGTGGAGACTGACGGTTATACCGAGGGCGAGGCCGAGTACGCTGTAGAAAAGGTGGTGGCCGCCTTCCAGGACAACGATGCTAAGACCGTGAGCCGGGCGGGCAGCCAGGAAGAGGCTGAAAAGCTTTGGGCTATCCGCCGGGCGGTGGGCAGCGCCGCCGGCAGTCTGCGCCCCAACAACCTGTCCGAGGACGTCACCGTTCCCATATCCAAGGTCCCCCAACTGCTGGAGGGCATTCAGGAGATCATGACTGGCCAGGGATACCCCTTCGTCATATTCGGCCATGCCGGGGACGGCAACCTGCACCCCAAGATCATGTTCGACGGATCGGACCCCAAGCAGGCGCGGGAGGTGCACCTGCTAATCGACAAGGTGTTCCAACTGACTTGCGATCTGGGCGGTACCCTGAGCGGCGAGCACGGTATCGGTCTGGCCAAGGCTCCCTACATGCACCTGGAGCACGACGCAGTGGCCATGGAGTTGATGCGCTTGCTCAAAAATACCCTTGACCCTCACAATCTGCTCAACCCGGGCAAAATGGCCCTTGACCAGTAACCGCGGCGGCTCGTTCTTCCGGGCCTTGCCGGGAGCGGGGTAGCGGCACGGCCATGGTGGGGTCGCTGCCTTCGCAAAACGTAACGGGAGTGTGTATTCCGTTGGGAGAGGAGCATCATTACCATGTCCAGCAAGATTGAGCCCTCTGACATAGTCCAGGTGGACACCTATGTTTTTCGCGCTCCCATCGATAATCCGGTTAAGACCTCCTTTGGGGTGATGCATGACCGCCCCGCCTTGTTGCTGCGTGTGGAGGACCGAGATGGCGCCTACGGATGGGGGGAGGTGTGGTGCAATTTCCCGGTTTGCGGGGCAGAGTACCGCGCCCGCCTGCTGGACATGGTGTTGGTCCCCCTGTTGCTCCAGGCGGGTCCCTGCCGCCCCCCGGAGGTGTTTGACCACCTGACCCGCAAGTTACATATCCTGGGTTTGCAGACCGGTGATATCGGACCCGTGGCCCATAGTATAGCGGGAGTGGATATAGCGCTATGGGACCTGGCGGCGCGCAAGGCCGGCCAGCCTCTTCACCGTCTGCTGGGCGGAGAAACCGTCGACGCCGTGCCGGCCTACGCCAGCGGGATAAATCCCGACGGTGCCGCAGAGACCGTTGCTAAGGCCAGAAGCGAAGGTTACCGTGCCTTTAAGCTAAAAGTGGGGTTCAACCGTGAAGCGGATCGGGCCAACGTGCAGAGCTTGTTGGCCGGTTTGAGGCCGGGCGAGGCCCTGATGCTTGACGCCAATCAGGCCTGGGACCTGGAAGCGGCCGAGGAGTTTTTGCGGGAGATGGATGATTCTCCCATCCAATGGCTGGAGGAGCCCTTGCCGGTAGACCGGCCGCCGGAGGAGTGGGGGCGCTTGGCAGGAGCCAGCCCAATTCCCTTGGCCGGAGGAGAAAACCTGCGCTCATCGCCAGAGTTCGCTTCGGCGATTAAGGCGAGGCATCTGGGAGTGATACAACCCGACGCCTGCAAGTGGGGCGGCGTCACCGGGTGTCTGGAGGTGGCGCGTTGGGCTTTGAGGGCCGGGTTACGTTACTGCCCGCATTATCTGGGCGGCGGCATCGGCCTGTTGGCCTCGGCTCATCTGCTGGCCGCGGCGGGCGGGGACGGCCTGCTGGAGGTGGATTTCAACCCCAACCCCTTGCGGGAGGCTTTGGCGGAGCCCTATCCCGCCCTGGACCAAGGCCGCTTTCCCTTGCCGGTGGGGCCAGGCTTGGGAGTGGAGCCCGACCTGAAGGCTAACAAGAGTTTTGTGAAGATGCACACGGGAAAGCATAACGGCAAAGACCTGGATTGGCGTTGCTTTTGGTGACAGTCACTCAGGACGGCCGTAGGCGGAGGGGATTAAGAAACCGCGAGATCCCAAGCCGCCCTGTCACTACCCCAGTTTACATTACAGTGGGAAAAAGATGACCAGCGAAAAACATCCCCTGCTAGAGAAGTTCACCGAACAGATTCAGCACTGCACCCGCTGTGGTTTTTGCCAGGCTCACTGCCCGGTTTTCGGGGCCACCGGACGCCCGGCCTTGAACGCCCGTGGCAAGATGCTTCTCTTGAAGGAAGTGCTGGCCGGCAAGATCGAGCTAAACCAGGAGCTGGTGGATTCGCTGTTCCAGTGCACCACCTGCGCCTCCTGCGCCACCAACTGTCCTTCCGGGGTGGATGTCCCAAACATCATCAAGGCGGCCCGCCAGGAAATGGTGGGCCTGGGCACCTGCCACCCGGCCTTCACCGGCATGAACCAAGTGCTGGACGAATACGGCAACATCTACGCCGAGGACGAGCCCGGAGACTTCGACCGTGAGCGCGGCGGCAAGGCCGAGGTGGTCTACTTCATGGGCTGCGTGGGCCAGTACCGGGAGGAGGACGCCACCGAGGCGGCCCTGGACCTGCTGGATCACCTGGAGGTGGACTACATCCTCATTGACGAGGTGTGCTGCTCCGGGGTGCTGGAGGACGTGGGCTTCAGTATCAAGCCCGCCCTGGCTGAAAAGAACATAGAGCGCATCCTGGCCACCGGGGCGGGGACCCTGGTCACCGGCTGCCCCTACTGCTACCGCACCTTCACTGGCAAGGAAGTCTACGCGCCGCTGAGGGAGGCGGGGCTGGAGATCCTGCACTTCAGCCAGTTCCTGGCGCGCCAGGACATCGGGGTGAGCACAGACCTCAAGGTGACCTACCACGACCCCTGCGACCTGGGCCGCCACTGCGGCATCTACGAGGAGCCGCGCAAGACCATCAAGGCCTTGGCTCCCAACTTCGTGGAGATGCCCAGCAACCACGCCAACGCCCTGTGCTGCGGGGCCGGGGGCGGGGTGCGCGGGGCCTACGCCAAGAACTCCCTGGCCATGGCCCGGCGGCGTCTGGACGAGGTAGAGCAGGTGGGCGTGGACATCCTATTGACCGAATGCAACTCCTGCATGCACAATTTGGCCAACGCCAAACTCCGAGCCCAGAAGTTCCAGGTTATGACCACAGCGCAGTTCATTGTTGAACTCATTGAGGACTCCTGATTTAAGGGCGAGGAGCCAGTCATGAAGATAGGCGGCTACAATTTTCCTGATGTGCTTTACTACGACCCGGAGCATTTTTGGGTTCGTGTGGAAGGCGACGAGTTGGCAATGGGCATGGACGACTTCGCCCAGAAGCTGGCCGGTGAGATAGTTTACGTGCAACTGCCCAATGAAGGCAAAAAGCTGAAAAAGGGCAAAAAGCTGGCCAAGGTGGAGTCCGGCAAATGGCTAGGCAAGATCCTTTCGCCAGTCAACGGTGAGTTGATCGCGGTCAACGAGGACCTGGAGTTGAAGCCTGAGCTGATTAACCAGGACTGTTATGGGGCGGGCTGGATGTATCGCCTAAAGGCCAACGACCTGAGCGAACTGGACGACCTGCTGCACGGTGCCGAAGCTGTGGAGCCCTGGGTCAACCAAGAGATCGCCAAACACGCCCAGGAGGGCTAGGGGCCGGAGAGCGCATGTTGGACCAGCGCCTCTTCAGCAAGGGCTAGATTTTATCCATGGAGGCCCGCACCGGCTGCGTGACCTGCGCCGAGGCTTGCCCGGAGCAACAAGCTGCCCATCAAGGTGATGGACATGGTCAATTGGCGCGGGCCTCCCTGAATATCTAAAACATGCGGCTGTACCGGCTGGATCGGATGCCCTTTCACCGTTTTCAAAAAGGCGTCCATGGACACTCTGCCCTTAGAAATACTGGCCCTTTTATTTGTGGTAGGCTCCTGCGCGGGCTTTGTGGACGCAGTCTCCGGGGGGGGTGGTTTGCTGGCCCTGCCCGCCCTGCTCTGGGCCGGGCTGGACCCGGTGCAGGCCCTGGGGACCACCAAGCTACAGGGCACATGCGGCACTCTGGCCGCTTCATATAACTACGTGCACAAAGGGTATGCTGACCTGGACTCAATGGTTTGGTCCATCGCACTTACGTTGGCCGGGGGAGTGCTGGGTGCGGTTGCGGTTCACTGGGTCAACCCTTCTTTTTTGAGTACCTTGATTCCTTTCCTTCTAATAATCATCGCGTTCTACTTCTGGCTTTACCCACGATTCGGCAGCTTGGAAGCCAGCCGCCGCATGGGAGAGCGAGCCTTTGCCTTGACCTTCGGTTTGGGCATCGGTTTTTATGATGGTTTTTTCGGTCCCGGCGCGGGAGCTTTTTGGGCCACGGCCTATGTGGGCTTTTTGGGCTATAACCTCCGCCAAGCCACGGCCCACACCAAGGTTCTGAACCTAGTGAGCAACCTGTCCGCCTTGGCGGTGTTCCTGATTCAGGGGAACATCCTTTGGTCCGCCGGGCTGGTGATGGGCGTGGGACAGTTGCTTGGCGCCCGCTTAGGGTCCAACTTGGTCATAAGCATGGGTGCCAAACTGGTACGCCCCCTGATCATCGCGGTGTCCCTGGCCATCTCCTTGAAGTTGATCGTTGACAACAACCCCCAGGCGGTCGCTTGGCTGCTCCGACTTTTCTAAAGGATGGGGCGGGGGCGTGACTTCCGCTTAGCCAAACTCGAGAAAGAAAAACTATGCTGGCAGTGTTGCATATGCGAGGGAAACAATCATGATCGAATCGGTCAACGGCAAGAAGCCGCAAGTGGACCCCAGCGCCTTTATCGCGCCTGGCGCGATGGTCTTGGGCGATGTGGAGTTGGGTCCGGAAGTAAGCGTGTGGTACGGCTGCGTGCTACGCGGGGACATCAACTGGATCCGGGTGGGAGACAAAACCAACTTGCAAGACGGGACCATTATCCATGTGGCCTACAAGGGGCAAGGCACCCAGGTGGGCAGCAAGGTGGTGGTGGGCCATCGAGCGGTCCTTCATTCCTGCACTGTGGAAGATTGTGCCTTGATCGGCATCGGAGCCGTGGTTCTGGACCGGGCCAAGGTGGGGGCCGGGGCGATCGTGGCCGCGGGGGCGGTGGTGCCTCCCGGCATGGAGGTGCCGCCGGGTGCCATGGCCGCCGGCGTGCCTGCCAAAGTGATTCGCGAAGTCACCCCAGAGCAGCGTCAAGCCACCCAAGGCATGATGAAACGTTACTTGGAAGCGGCGGTGATGCATGGGGAATCTGCCCGCATCCGCCACGCTGCGGGTAAGGCGGATTAGGCCACACCGGCAGGACGGGAACCCAAACCCTTTGACCTGACTCGGAAGATCATCGTCTCTCCGGTCGAACCCGCCGGTGACTACATATGCCGTTCTGGCCGCGCAGGGCTGGGCTCGTTGTCTGGCGCGAGGTGCCGGCATGGCCAGGTTGTGGGGCTCGCGTAAAAAAGGTGGGGCAGCATGAAGCTAAATTTCCTGTTTTTCACGCTATTGCCGGCCGCCTTGGGGCTTCTGTTCAACTATTTGTGCCCTGACATTCACTTCAAGGGCGCGATTCTGCTCTCCTTGGTGCTGGTCCTGCTTCCCCAGTTCATCCAATGGGACGCCTCAATATTGCGCGAAACCCTGGGCAAACTCAAACCACTCCTTCTTATCGCGGTCGTCGGTTTCATCTTGAGCCCTATCTGGGCCTATTTCATCAACAGCACCCTGCTGCGCGACAGTCAGGCCTTTGCCATCGTGGGGTTCACTTTGTTTGCGGTGGCGCCGGGCAACCTTCTGGCCCCGGCGTTCACCGCAATCCGCAAAGGCGACGCCAGCCTGCCTTTGTTGTTCTACACCGTCAGTTATCTCTTCGCGCTCGGTTTCGTGCCCCTGTGGAGTCAACTGCTTTTAGGCAAGATCGTGCCCATACCCATTTCCATTATCATGCGCTCTTTCTTCCTGGTGATAGGCGCCCCCTTGCTTTTGGCGTTTATTATCCGCCGTTTTTTCCTGCGCTCAGCGACACCGCAAAGGGCGCAAAAAATAAATAGCATTATCAAGGTTGTCGGCTCCCTCAGTTTTGCCTCCATATTCTTCAGTATTTTCGCCGAGCGGGGTGGCCTGCTCTTCAGTCAGCCTGACCTGATGGTCAAGATAATACCCGCGGCATCGCTGCTCATGCTGGCCTGCCTGCTTTCCGGACTGGGGCTTAGTAAAATCTTCGGCTTGAGCCGGGAGGCCACCGAGGGGGTGATGATAGCGGGGGCCACCAAAAACTCCTTTCTGGGCATGGCCATAGCAGCCAGTGCCTTCAGCAATAAGGAGGCCATTGTGGTAGCCCTATGTGGGCCCCTGACTCAATTGCCCTTCATGATACTTTACGTAACTATCATGGGGATCATGATAAAGAGAAACTAGGGCATCAAGCGACCGCTGATCTACATTATAATTTGCTATCTCAAAGTCATGGCCGCCTATGCCAGAGCTGATCTCATCGCTTTGGATGACTAGGGCTTGGACTGCCTTACCTGGGAGCAGGTCCTGGATCTTCTGGCATTACTGGAATGTGATGATCTAAAATTGGGTCAGTTCAAAGATTGTCCGGTTCCGTTTCAGTCTACAGACCAACCGATGATCCCTGTACCTGGGATTAAGCAAGGGCTATAGATAATCATTTTCCATTTTTGCCAACTTGGCAAACTCGGCGAGGAGAATGTCTTTGGTGTTTTCATCACTAGGTTTAGTCAGCGGCATTCGCACCTCTCCACCACAACGGCCAGCCAAATCCATGGCCAATTTAAGGCCGCCAACCCCCCAACGCTTGCTCACCATTCCACCCAAAGGAGCAATCAGATCCTGAAGCTCCATCGCCCGGGAATGATCCCCTTCCTTAAAAGCCCGCTCCAAAGCAATCATGGTGGCAGGGGCCAAATTGCCCACGGCAGCTCCGCAGCCATCAACACCCACGCACAAGGCTGGGTAATAGATTGCCGCCGCACCTGTCAAAACCGCAAAGTCTTCGGGAGTGAGCCTAACGAATTGGCGCAACTGGGCCAGATTGCCCGCGCCGCACTTTACCCCCGCCACATTGGCATGTTCAGATAGCCGGGCTACCGTATCAGGGGTGATGTTAAGCCCGGAAGATGGCGTGCCATTATAAATCACAACCGGTATCGGTGACTCGTCCGCTAGGCGTCGGTAGTGCGCCTCCCAAGCCGCCCCAGTCATCTGTCCCCGAAAATAGAACGGTGTCAGGGCCAAGGCGTAGTCCGCACCCTGTGCGCCCGCGATGCGGGCCAGCTCAATGCTGTCCCGTGTGGATTGAGCCCCTATCCCGGCCAGAAATGCCCGGTCATTCGGTATTAGCTCACGCGCAGCAGCAAAGAGCTTCTCTTTTTCTCCAGCGCTCAAATGGGGACTTTCGCCTGCGGTGCCGGCAACCAAATACCCCCCCAAGGGCACTTTATTCCACTGGCTGAAGTTAGCTTTAAATGCTTCCAGATCCAATTCATCATTTTTAAAAGGTGTAACAACGGGAGGAATGACGCCGGCAAATGGCTTACTCATTTAAATTTCCTAGCCGATTCAAGTGAATCATGTAGAGATATATACAAATGTCAGCCGAGATTGCGCGGCACTCGCCGCGTTTCACTTTGTTTGGAGCCTTCTGACGCTCCCGACGCACCTCGTGCCTCCGTCGAGCGGCTTCCAAAGGATTCATTGCCCACCAGGCAACCCAATTTCTCAGTGAAAATCCCGAAATAATCGATAGCTACTTACTCAGGGCATATTAAACCATTTGGGTTTAGCGAATCAACCGTGTGTTCCCCTCAGCCCGTACACATGTAAATGGAGGTTGAAAAGCGTGACGTATTTTATGGCGGTTGAAAAACGTGACACCCTTATGGAGTGTCCTTCGGTATTTGATGAATTTTTACCGGAGGCATGGAGAGGGTGTACAAGAAAACGGACTGGTGGACCAAGATACGTCTGGAATTGCACCACGCTGAGACCAGCAAGCGGGAGGTAATGCGCCGGGAGGGCATCCACTGGGATACCTTGCATGTCGGGGGGCATTTATAACCGGCCAGTTGTGGGCGGGTTAAAACCGGCCAGACCTATGCCTCCTGATTATCAGTTTTTGGCTCTTTCCTCAAGCGATAGCTCCTTCTCTTTACGGTAATCACCGTAGCGTGATTTAAAAAGCGGTCTAGGATGGCGGTGGCGGCCACAGCGTCACCTATCATTTTTCCCAGTCCTCGATGGGCCGGTTGGTGGTCACGGTGGTGACCGCCTGCTCATATCGCAGAGATGGTCCCCATAAATCGGACAGCCGTGTAAGGTGGTAGGCACGATGACGATGGAGGGATCGGGCCCTGCCGGGTGTCAAGCTGGTGGAGCTGGCCGACAGCCGCGAAAACTGCCTGTGCTGTGGAGGCGGCGGGAACCTGGAGATGATCGATCAGTCGCTCAACGCCGAGATCGCCCGGCGCAAGGTGGACCAGGTCTTGGCCACCGGGGCCGAGGCGGTGGTCAGTGGCTGCCAGCAGTGCCTACGCACCATGGCCACCCACGCCCGGCGCAACAAGCTGCCCATCAAGGCGATGGACGTGGCCCAATTGGTGCGGGCCTCCCTGGACACCTAAACAGCATGCATCTGTACCGGCTGGGCAGGGTTTCTTGGCAAGATTCCCAGCTGGCCTATCACGCCCTGGCCTTTCCCCGGCGGGCCCAACCAAAAGTAGGCGGATCATCACGGTGGGGGGCTCCCTTGACCACGCGATAGTGAGATTTTCCGATTTCTATTATTAGGCCGCGCTTTCGCATCTGGTGCAGCCATTCATAGGTTTTCCAGCGGATGATCCCTGAAACCTGCATGAGATCTTTGGAGGAAAAGGCGCCCCGCAGGCTCAGTTGATAGGCTGCCCTCCAAAGAAGGGCCGGAGCTGATTCATTGCCCTTATACGCCTCCTCCACTAGCCGGCATCGACAATCAGGCAATAGAATGATCTCCCCCCGCTTTCCCAGATAATCCAGGGCCCGATTCACCTGGCGGAGGGTATGGCCGGCCCCGTCTATCAAGTGCTCGTACAATTCGCCTACCGAGGCCTCTCCCCCTGCATCCCTCAAAAAGCTTCTGATCATCATCGCTGGCCTTTGGCTGGCGATCTTGGCAGCCATCACTTCACCCTACGAAGCCCAGTGCCACTGGCCCGTAGGCGGCTGCGGGCTACCTCGGTGGTCACCTGCCGGGTCCATTCTGGATTTATGCGCGACGAACCCTCCACCCTGGCCAGGGACTCCAGACGGGCAAGGTGCAAAATAGTCTGACGCAGGTTGCCCTTGGTGGCCCGGCGGATCTGCTCGGCTGACTGGTCATCCAGGGTAAGGCCAGCCAGTTCCGAGGCCAGGCTGATGACCTCCTTCCTGACCAGAGGAGCAAACTCCTCGCTCATGCGGACCCGGTCCCAGAATTGGGGAAATTGACTCAATAGCTTGGCCAGGCCGTTCATGCCCACCAGGAGAATAGGGGCGCCCGAGGCATCGTGCAGATCCCTAACAGTGTCCAGCAGGGGAGGAGTTTGTGGAGGGTGGGTGCCCTTGGCCAAGTAGTCGGCTTCATCAATGATCAGAAGGCCATTGCCCAGGGAAGGCACACCCAACCGTTCACTGAGTGCGTCGGCCGCCCTGACCAGATTGCCGGCTCCGGTGTTGGTGGCCGGGCACCCCAGGGCAGTCAAGACAGTCTTGAGCATGGAGTTGGGAGTCCACACCCGGGCTGCGGAGACGTAGACGGCGCCGGTGCGGGCGGCCAGGGTGTCCACCGCCCGGGTCTTGCCCCGGCCGGCCGGTCCATAGATCAGTCCTAGCCGAGGCTCACCCAAAGAAGCACTATGCAGGGACTCCACTACTTCCCAGAGGCGGGCCACGTTGCGGGTCTGGACAAAGGCGGCCCTCATGGCTCTTCCTCGTCATAGACCACGCAATCGCGCAGACCCTGCACAAACTCCTCAAACTGCTCCCCGCCCAGCTGTCGCCACATGGGCGTCTTTTTAAAGTTCTCCAGGAAGGCTTGGTCAGAGGATGAGTTGTCCAGACCCTCTCGCTGACGCACCAGGATCCACACCGCCCGCTCGGAGGACCGTAAAAAGACCGGCCGGTGATGGATATCGATCTCCTGCCCCCAGGGATCCAGGACCTGCTCGCCACCTTGGTCAAAGGAATAATCATCATCTTGCTCGGCCTGTCCCAGCATTTCCTGCCGGGCCTGGGCTGCGGCCTTTAGGGCCGGCAGATCCAGATTGGGTGGGGGAAGGGCCTCCAATGGTTTGGTCTTGGAGGCCACTTCATCCAGCCGAGCCCGCTCCAGATCATCCAGGTCCAGGGCTTGGACTCTTTCTCGAGAAGCCTTGCGCTCCAGGCGTCGGATGGACCACCAGCGCTTTTTTCTCTCTCGTATCTGTTTGGGGGTGAGACTCAGGCGATCCAGGTCCGTGGCTATGCAGATGAACTCCCCTCCCTGGTCGAAAACGTAGATAATGCCTGCATCTTCCGGGTCGGGGCGCATCCACACTCGGTCCGAGGGCTCTAAGTAAAGGAGCTCTTCGGCGGTATAGAGACCACGGTTGAAATGTATCCTGCCCTGGGCCACGCTACGCGGCTCGGCCGGCTTTAAAAGCAGGAAAAGCTGATCCAGGGGAGCCACC
>JAIPDO010000091.1 GCA_021737645.1 Desulfarculaceae bacterium | reverse complement strand
CATACTCTACCTGAAGGAGTCCCAGGCCAACATCGCCACGGCCACGGTGGGGGTGAAGCAGGCAGAAGAAAACTACCGCATCACCTTTGAGCGCTACCGTGAACAACTCACCACCAACACCGAGCTTTTGGACGCCCAAGTGCTCTTGGCCCGTGCCCGCAACAGTTATTACGACGCGCTGGCCACCTTCAACATAGCCGAGGCGGGTTTGCAGAGATCCATGGGCCGGGGTTTGGCTGGTCTCAACCTGAAGCCGCCGCCCAAGCCGGACCGCGGTTTCTGGCCATGATACGTCTGGAGCATGTCAGCAAGAGTTATCCTCACCGGCGGGAGCCGGCCCTCAAGGGGGTGAGTCTGCAAATAGCTCCCGGTGAATTCGTCTACCTCACCGGTCCTTCCGGGGCGGGCAAGACCACCCTGCTGCGTCTGCTGTATGGGGCCGAGATGCCCAGCAAAGGGCGGGTGGTGGTGGGCGGCACCGATATGAGTCGATTGGCCCCGCGTCACCTTCCCCTTTTGCGCCGCCGCCTGGGCCTGGTGTTTCAAGACTTCCGCCTTATGCATCGGCGCAGCGTGTTCGAAAACGTGGCTCTGTCCCTGGAGGTGGCGGGAACCGACCGCCGCACCGTGGAGCGCCGGGTGGGCGAGGTGCTGGAACAGGTCAAGCTGTCCCACCTGGCCCAGGCTCCGGCCGACACCCTGAGCGGGGGCGAGCAGCAACGGGTGGCCCTGGCCAGAGCCCTGGCCCCCGGGCCGGACCTCATCCTGGCCGACGAGCCCACCGGCAACCTGGACCCTAGCAACGCCCTGGCCATGATGCGCCTTTTGGTAGGCGACTATGTGGGCGGGGCCACGGTCTTGGTGGCCACCCACGACCCCACCCTGCTCAGCCTGGTGCGGGGCGGCCGGGTGGTGCATCTGGAGCGGGGCCGTTTGGAGGAAAGCTCTTGAGGCGGCGGGGCGTGATGGGACGCGCCTTGCGCCAGATGGGCGAAGACCTCTGGCTGCAAGGGGTGGCGATCAGCACCTTGGCCGTGGCCCTGGCCATCATGGGCGCCTACCTGGCCCTGTGCCTTAACCTCAACCAGGCGGCGGGCCGCCTGCTCCCCGGGCCCACCCTCCTGGTGGTCACCGACCCGCAAGTGCGCCCCGAACAGGGGCGGGAGCTGGCCTCGGAACTGGCCCGCCTGCCTGGAGTGGCCTCTGCCGGATACGTGGACCAGCAGGAGGCCATGATCCGCTTCCGCCGCCAATTGGGGCCCCAGGCCGACCTGCTGGACGATTTGGAAACCAACCCCCTGCCCAACGCCATCGAACTGGTGCTGTCTCCTGATTTGGCCTCTCCGCCGGAGCTGGCGGCTCACATTAAAAACATGGCCGGGGTCAGCGACGTGGTGACCGGCCGCCCCTGGCTCCAGCGCCTGGAGCGGGCCCTCAGGGCCGGGGGCGAGTTGGCCGTAGCCCTGGGTATTCTGCTTTTTTTGGCGGTGGTGCTGGTAACCAGCAACACGGTGCGCCTGGCGGTGCACGTGCGCCGCCGGGAACTGGAACTAATGGCCCTGGTGGGAGCCGGGGGCGGGTATATGCGCGGGCCTTTCCTGGTGGAGGCGGTTTTACAGGGGCTGGCCGCCGCCGGTCTGGCCAGCCTATTGCTCTGGGGCTTGTTCGCTCTTTTGGCCGCGCCGGATGCCCTTCCCTGGGGCCTGCGCCTGGGCCGGATTCTGGCCTTTCCCGCCCTGCTGCCCGCGGCCTTGGGAGGATTGGCCGTGGTCTCCGGCCTGATGGGCGGCTTTCTGGGGGTGGGGCGCAGCCTGCACCCGCGGGAGGTGCTGTGAGCCTGCCCGGACGCCTTGCCTCGGCGGTCCTGGCCGCGGCCTTGCTGTTTAGCCCATGCTACTGCCGAGCCCAGAGCGCCTCGGAGGCGCGCCAGGAGATCAAAGGCCGTCTGGTCACCATGCTCGACCAGTGGAACCAGGCGGTGCAGGATAGGGCCCGCCTGCAGGGCGAGATGCAAGAGATGGAAGACAACATCGCCCGGGAGCAGCGCGAGGCCGGCCGCTTGGCCCTGCGCCAACGGGAGATGACCGAGCGCCTGGAAGGGGCGCAAGCCGAGGAGATAAACCTGCGCTCCCGCCTGGACTCCCTGCAAGAGCGCTATCACCGGCAGATGCGCGTGTTGTACCTGCTGGGGGTGGAGGGTGACTTCGGCCTGCTGGCCTCGGCTCGGGATTACCGCGAGGTTATGGAGCGCTCCCAAGCCGTCACCTGGCTCTTGGCTGGTCAGCACCAGCGTCTGAACGACCTTAAAACCGCCCGCCAACGCCTGAACCAGGTGCAGGGAAACCTAGCCCTGGAGCAGAACCAAATAGACGAGGTGCGCGGCAAACTCTTGGACACCCAGATTCGCCTGGGAGGCCTGCACCAGCGGCGAGCCGAATTGTTGCTGCGCTTGGAGCAGCGCCGCCTGCTGCTCATAGAGCGCATCTCCGCCCTGCAAGAAGCGGAAGCCCGCCTGGCCAGGGCCTTTGCCCTGCCCCCTCTAGCCTCCGGCGCCAAGGCCCGGCCCATGCCCGGGGTGCGCGAGGCCCAGGGGCACCTTAGCCCGCCGGTTCAGGGACGGGTGCTGGGGCGGGGGGCGGGCCCCTTGCAGCCGGGCATTACCATCAAGGCGGCGCCGGGCGCACCGGTGCGCGCCCCCTGGGCCGGGCGGGTGGCCTATGCCGGTGAGTTGGCCCATGTGGGCAAGGTGGTGGTCTTGGATCACGGAGAAAAAGTGCACACCGTGCTGGGGCATCTGGACTCGGTGGCGGTGAGCCAGGGGCAGCAGATCAACCCCGGCGAAATGGTGGGCGCCCTGGGGCCGGAGGGCCTTCTATATCTGGAAGTTCGCCTTAAAACCAAGGCCCAAGATCCCCGCAGGTGGTTGCGGCTGAACTATTGACCAGTTAGGCCCCAGCCGCTACCCTTATGCTTTTAAAGTCCAACCATGCCCGGGGAGGCAAACATGCCCGGCCGCACTCTACGTCACGGCTTGATTTTGCTGGCCATTTTGGCCGTTCTCAGCTTTTATCTGCCTCAGTTGCAGCACCAATCGGCCCAGGCGGCCAGCGACGCGGACTACAGCCGCATGCGCCTGCTTACCGAGGTAATGGAGCAAGTTCAAAAAAAGTACGTGGAGAAAAAGACTCCCGACGAGTTGCTCACCGAAGCGGTCAAAGGCATGGTCAGCAGCCTGGACCCCCACTCGGCCTACATGACCCCCGAGGAGTATAAAGAGCTTCAGATCGAAACCAAAGGCACCTTCAGCGGGGTGGGCATCGTCATCACCACCAAGGATAATATCCTCACCGTTGTTTCGCCCATCGAGGGCACCCCGGCCTTCAAGGCGGGCGTGGAAGCCGGCGACCGTATCATGAAGATCGACGGCAAGCTCACCAAGGGCATGACCCTCATGGACGCGGTGAAGAACATCCGGGGCCCCAAGGGCTCCAAGGTGGTGCTCACCGTGCTCAGGGAGGGGGCCAACAACCTCAAGGACATCGAAATAGTGCGCGACATGATCCCCATCAAAAGCGTGCGCTTTTACCTGCTGGAGGACGGCTTCGGCTTGATTCGCCTGGCCAACTTCCAGGAAAACACCACAGACGAATTGATAAAGGGCCTGAACGAGCTGCAAAAGCAAAAGGTCCCGATAAAGGGCCTGGTCATCGACCTTAGGACCAACCCCGGCGGCCTGCTCACCGAGGCGGTGAACGTTGCCGACCAGTTCCTGGACAAGGGCCTCATCGTCTCCACCAGGGGCCGGGCCCCCGGGCAAGAGATGATCTTTAGGGCCACTCCCCGGATGACCGCCAACAACTATCCCATCATCGTGTTGGTCAACCAGGGTTCAGCCAGCGCCAGCGAAATTTTGGCCGGTGCGCTGCAAGACCACCGCCGGGCCATGATCCTGGGCACCCAGAGCTTTGGCAAGGGCTCGGTGCAGACAATTCTGCCCCTGGAAGACAAGGGGGCCCTCAAGCTGACCACGGCCCGCTACTACACCCCCAACGGCCGAGCCATCCAGGCCAAGGGCATCACCCCGGATTTGGTGGTGCCTTTCAAGCCGCCCGCCCCGGCTCCCAAGGTCGAGAAGAAATCCCAGGGCCTGAGGGAAAAGGACCTGCAAGGAGCCATGGCTCCTGAAGAGGAAAAAGATCCGGCCAAGGACGAAAAGGCCGAGATCGCCAAACCCGACGGGGCTGGACCGGCCAAGGCCACGGACCAGGAAAAAGATAAGACCGAAACCGAAAAACTGTACTATCCCAAGGACCGTTTGGAAAAAGACAACCAGATGGTTCGCGCCCTGGACCTGCTCAAGGCCTGGCAGATTTTCTCCGGCCACGAGGGAATTAACCAAGGCAAGGACGCCGGTGCCGTTAAGAAACAGTGACCCGGCGTAAAAAACCCAAGAAACGCACCCCGCGCCGCCGCCGGGCCTTATGGGCCTTGGGGGCGGCCGGGGTTATTTTTGCCTTTTGGGTGGGCCTGTGGTGGGGCGGCTCCGGCCCCAGGCAGCCGGCGCCGAAACCGCCTGGGCACAGGGCCGCCTCCGCCCCCACGGCAAAAGCTAAACCAGCCGTTAAGACGCCAAAGGCACCTTCCACCAAGGAGCCAGCCGCCACGCCGCCGACGCTCTCTCGCCCGATGGTGGCCATCATAATAGACGACATGGGCCACGCCCTGGCCCCGGCTCAGCGCTTGGCCGAGCTGGGGATGCCCCTCACCTTGTCCGTATTGCCCCACTCGTCCCAGGCCAAGGCCGTGGCCCGTTTTGCCCACGCCAAGGGGCTGGAGGTGATGCTGCACCTGCCCATGGAACCAAAGGGCTATCCCGGGCACAATCCCGGCCAAGGAGTCTTGCTGTGCGACATGACCCGGGAGCGGTTATTGGAGGTGTTGCGGGACGACTTGTCCCGAGTGCCCCTGGCCGCAGGGGTGAACAACCACATGGGCTCGAGCTTCAGCCTGCATCCGGAGTTGCTGGAGCCGGTGCTGTTGGAGCTTAAAAGGCGCGGCCTGTTCTATTTGGACAGCTTTACCAGCGCCGACTCCCAGGGCCTGGCCACGGCCCAACGCCTGGGCCTGCGCACCGGACGCCGGGAGGTGTTCCTGGATCACCAAGCCGGCCGGGAGGCCATAGACGGGCAGATGCGCCGGCTCCTGGAGTTGGCCAAGGAGCGGGGCCGCGCCGTGGCCATCGGCCACCCCCGCCCGGATACCATCAAGGCCCTGGGGGAGTGGGCTCCTCGTCTGCGCCGTCAGGTAACTTTGGTAACGGTGTCTGAACTCTTGGATGCTTCTTCAGACCCCAACCAAGGCCACTAACCAAGCCAGTAGCCGCCAGGCCAACAGGGCGTAGAGCCCCGCCAACAGGTCGTCGGCCACCACACCCCAGGCTCCGGGAAGGCGTTGCAGGGCGTTTATGCCTAGGGGCTTGATGATGTCGAAGTAGCGAAAAAATGCCAGGGCGGCCAAAATTTCCCAGCCCAGGGAGGCTACGCCGTACATGGCCAGAAGCATGCCCGCGGCCTCGTCAATCACAATCCGGCCGGGATCGGCCTGGGGCCCGAAGACCTCGCGGCGCAGGGCCAGGTGGCAGAAGTACACCGCAGCCAGGCTCACCAAAACCACCACGGCCCCGTATTCCCAGCCGGACAATACGCCGCCCATGGCCAGCCACCAAGCTCCCAACCCGGCGATAAGAACGGAACCATAGGTGCCGTGGGGGCCGGGGAAAAGCCCGACCACCAAACTGACCAATAGTTTTAAGGGCCAGTGGCCTTTTGTTGCGCTTTGACTATGCAATGTTGATTGTTTCCGCCATAAAAAACCGGCGGCCCAAGCGGGCCACCGGTCCTTAAAACTCTACAAATGCCGCCACCATTATATGTGCCGTAACGCCCGGTGGAGAATTGTGCCTGATTATGGGCGCATCTTTGGTGCAGAGGCTGTTCGCCTCATCACCGGCCAGACGCGGCGCGCAATTTGAAAAATTACTCAGCCGGGACTAAACGCCAGGCCTTGGAGCGGCCGCGAGGCTTTTCCAAAGTAAAGGAAGCGCCTTCTTTGGCGCCGGTGAGGTCGCCGAAGTCGGTGATGGTGAGTCGACCGGTGTTGGTGACTTTGTACACCACGGCTTGGGCTTTTTCCTTCTTGCGGGTCTCTTGCTTAATGTCGCCTGCTTCGACCATGGCCTGCTTTAGCTGCTGGGCGAATTCAACCGCGGTCATATCGCGCGCGGCGCCCTTGGGGCCTTTGGTCTTGAAGTTACTGCGGATCTCTTGTTCAGACACGCCGCTTTTGACCATCTTGAGCAGCTTGGCTCTTTCAGTTTCATTCCACCTAGAGGTTCGTGCCACTTCTTTTCTCCTTTATTTTATTTGTTGTTAAACAAATAACTCTTTGATTATTTGTTATATATACAGTCTGCTTTCCCAGTGCGTCAAGTCGTAATTGTCAACTAATATTAATTTTTTATTGCAAAGTTTGCCGAGTCAATTGTTCGCACTAAATTATAGCTTTCAGGATAATTCCCTGATTTATATGTGGTGTTTCAATGATATTCGCCGATACGCACCGACTAGTTAAATAGTAGTCAAAAGCATCAAATATTAGGCGCTTGTGGTAAAAATAAAATTAGACTACACTCCACAAACGTTGCGGAAGGTTTTGCTGGGCAAATAATTAAACGAATTGCCGGCTATTTATTTACTGGTAGACATCGAAAAACCACCTTCAAATATTATCGAGGATGTTTCATGACCGGTGCGTGGATAATCGCCTTGGCCATAGTGGCCGATGCCTTTGTGGGTGATCCGCCTTCTTGGCCGCATTTGGTGCGCTACATTGGCCGCGCCATAACTTTTCTGGAAGGCCGCTTGCGTCCCTTGTCGTCTTCGCCCTTTGGCCTGCGCTTGACGGGCCTATTTTTGGTTCTTTTGGTTGTGGGCGGATTTGCCGTGGCCGCCGCGTTGTGCTTGGCCCTGGCGGGCGCCCTGGCCACTGCCTTGGCTTGGTTGTTGGCGCTTTTGCTGGCTTGGCAATGCATATCCGCTGGGCAGCTATGGCGCGAGGCCCGCTCGGTGCTGGCGGCTCTGGAGGGCGGAGACCTGGGGCTGGCCCGCGGCCGCTTGTCCATGATAGTGGGCCGGGAAACCCAAAAGTTGGACCCGGAGGGGGTGCGCCGGGCAGTGGTGGAGACCGTGGCCGAAAATTTCAATGACGGAGTGGTGGCCCCCTTGCTCTACCTGGCCCTGTTGGGCCCGGTGGGGGCGGTGGCCTACAAGGCCATAAACACTCTGGATTCCATGGTCGGTTACCGCGACGAACGTTACCAGTACCTGGGCTGGGCCGCAGCCCGCCTGGATGATCTGGCCGGATGGCTGCCCGCACGGCTTAGCGCTCTGCTTCTGATGGCGGCCTGCCCCCTTTTGGGCCTGAATGCCGGCAGGGCCTGGCGCATCGCCCAGCGGGACCACGCGGCCCATAAAAGCCCCAACTCGGCTTGGCCCGAGGCGGCGGCGGCCGGAGCCCTGGGAGTGCGCCTGGGCGGCCCCAATTATTACCACGGCGGTTTGCTGGACAAACCATGGATAAACCCGGAGGGCGGCCCCACCACAGCGCTTCAGGCAACGCAGTGCGTGCACCTGATGCAGGTAGCCACGGTCTTGTCCGCGGGAGGCGCGTTTTTTCTGGCCTGGGGCCTGGGCTGGTGGGCCTAGGCCGCCGTGGAGTGCGGGGACTAACTCTGGGCGCGGCGCGCGCTTAGGGTTATTTCCGGCGGGTCCATGATGGTCTTTTTCACATGGCACATGCTCGCCGTCCGGACCACCGCTTTATCGTATTTGGCGGGGAACTCCGGGGGCAGGATGATTTCCATTTCGATGGTTTTTCCTTTCTTGCCGTCTTCGGAAGTGATCAGACGTTGCACCACGCTTATGCCGTCGGTGGGTATATCCCGGACGCGGCAGAAGTCGAGCACATAGTAGGAGGTGCAGGTGCCCAGGGACACCAGGAATAGGTCAAAAGGAGAAGGTGCCGATCCCCCTCCTCCCTGGCTGGTGGGTTGATCGGTGGTTACTTCAAAGCCGTCCCAACGGGCGGTGATCTTATGATCAGGACCCAAACTGATGTTCATTTCCATGCTGTAATTCCTTTCGCGTTTAGGCCTGGGGCCGTTGCAATGCACGTGCTTACTTGTTCTCATAAAAATTAACAGAAAAAAACCATTTTTGAAGATATCATCGGCCCACGGTTTTGCCAGGGGTTAGAACCCATGGTAACTATGAAAGACGGGTTAATTTTTAGCGGGAGCAAGGCTTGCCGGCACCCAGGCCATATAGTTTTTGGGAGCGCTTAAAATACCGTCTTGTGTCTCAATCGGCCGGCCGCCTGGCGCGCACCCTTTTCCGCACCTGCCGAGTTGAAATTTTGCGCGGCGATCTGGTGGAGAAATACTTCAACCGGGGACGTCCCGCAATCGGCGTCACCTGGCACAGAGGGGCCATCTTTTCCCTATATTTTTTCGGGAACAAGCGCCCCGCCGTCATGATCAGCGGCTCTCGGGACGGAGAATACCTGGCCCGTTACCTGAGCATCATGGGCGGAGTGCCGGTGCGGGGATCTTCCAGCCGGGGAGGCAGGGCCGCCCTCAAAGAAATGGCCGATTACCTGCAAAGCGGCCCGGGCCGTTACGCCGCCACCGTGGCCGACGGCCCCCGGGGGCCGCGCTACGTGGCCAAAAAGGGTATGATAGCCCTGGCCTCC
>JAIPDO010000090.1 GCA_021737645.1 Desulfarculaceae bacterium | reverse complement strand
GCCGGGCCTAACTTATCAGCGAGAACACCTCCACCGTCTCGTCCATGCCCTTGAAGCACACCCCTCCCCGGGGGTAGGTGGGCCACAGGCCCGCGACGTGCTCCCGCACCGCTTCGCTTATCAAGATATCCCCGCCACGGGCCATGTCGGCCAAGCGGGCGGCCAGATTGGTCACCGGGCCGCTGGCGGTGTAGGTCATGCGGCTGCCCAGGCGGGTTGGCCCCAGCAGGGCCCGGCCCAGGTTGATGCCCATGTTCAGACGCAGGGGGTCGGCCTCCAGGCCCAGGGACAGGTTGTTCATGGCGGCGGTGGCCTGGATGTCAAAGGCCGCCTCAACCGCTTTTTGGGCCCCGGCGGCGGGGTCCTCGTCGGAGAATATGATCATCAACCCGTCCCCGGCGGTCTCGTTTATGTCGCCACCGGAGCGGTGGATGGGGTCCACGAAGCTGGAGAAAAAGCGTTCCACCAACTGGTTGACCTCTTCTTCGGGCATGCGGGAGAAAAGCCGGGAGTAGCCCTCGATATCCACAAACAACACCGCCACCTGGCGGCGCTGTTTGCCCTGGGACAGCCCCTGAGTCCCCTCCTGGGCCATGCGGGCCACCGCCCGGGGTACGAAGGGGGTTAGCTGCTGAAGGCTCTGGCTGATCTTGAGTTTGTCCTGGGTCACCTGCCAGTGCAGCTTGGCACCCAGGAGCTGATTGCCCGCGATGTCGGCCAGGTCGCGCATCAAAAACAACTCGCGGCGGGTGAAGCGGGAACCGGGCCGGGCCAACACCGTGCCCACGGCCAGGGCCTCGCCCTTGACCAGAATGGGCATGGCCGCCTCGGGGCCGGTGGCCACCACCGTGCCGTCGGGGCGGGTGACCGAGCCGGGCTGGTTGAGCAGCACCGCCTTGTGCTGGGCCAGAGCCTTTTGCACCGCCGGGCGGTTGCGCTTGCAACTCAGGCAGTTGCGCGGGGTGGCGAACAGGTCGCACTGCATGGGCCGGGTGTAGGAGGTGGCCTCCGGGTCCAGGAGCAGGATGCAGGCCTCCATGGCGCCCGGCACCACCTGCTTGGCCTCGGCGCGCACCGCCTCCAGGATGTGGTTCACCTCCAAAACGGCGGCCAGGCGGCGGGTCAGGCGGCGGTAGAGCTGGTAGCGCTCCTGAAAATTCTTGTCCACGCAACTCCTCCAGGCTGGGGCTCTGTCCATTTTCAGGCCCCAATGCGCCCCTGGCAAGGGCGAGGGGCCAAAAAGCTCCCCAACTCCGCAAAAAAACCCGCCCTCCGCAATGCGGAAGGCGGGTTTTAATATCAGGCTACCTGACCGGCCGGGGCCGGTTGGTGGTTACCTACTTGTTGCCGTCGATGGCCTGGTAGTAGTTCATGAGGATCTTGGCCACCTCGGGGCGGGAGAACTCGGGGGGCGGAGCTTCGCCGCGGCCCAGCATCTCGCGAACCTTGGTGCCAGACAGGAACACCCAGTCTTCCTGGGTATGGCCCTCGGGGGCGTCCTTCATCATGATGACCTTGCCCAGCTTCTTGGAGAAGGCGGTGTGGTCGGCGTTGTAGATCTCGATCTTCATGGAACCGGCCGGGACCTCTTCGGTGAAGATGGTCTGGGCGTCGAAGCCACCGTAGTAGTCGCCCACGCCGGCGTGGTCGCGGCCCACGATCAAGTGGGTGCAGCCGGTGTTCTGGCGGAATACGGCGTGCAGCACGGCCTCGCGGGGACCGGCGTAGAGCATGTCGAAGCCGTAACCGGTCACCAACACGGTGTTGGGCTCGAAGTACAGCTCCACCATCTTGCGGATGCAGGCGTCGCGCACGTCGGCCGGGATGTCGCCGGCTTTAAGCTTGCCGAGCAGCATGTGGATGAGGATGCCGTCGCACTTCAGGTCATTGTAAGCCATGCGGCAGAGCTCTTCGTGGGCCCGGTGCATGGGGTTACGGGTCTGGAAGGCCACGACCTTGGACCAGCCCAGCTTTTCCATTTCCTCGCGGATCTGGTAGGCGGTGCGGAAGGTGTCGCCGAAGTCCTTCTCAAAGTAGGAGTAGTTCAGGACCTTGATGGGGCCGGAGATGCAGGTCTTGCCCACGGTGTTGAAGGCCTTGACGCCGGGGTGAGCCATGTCGTCGGTGCGGTAGACCTTGTCGGTCATCATGGCCATCTCTTCGTCGGTGAAGGTCTCCACGGCCACGACGTCCTGGATGGCCAGAACCGGCTCACCAGCCACGTTGGGGTCGCGCAGGGCGATGCGGTCACCGGCCTTGATGGAACCGGCGTCCTCGACCATGTTCAGCACCGGGGTGGGCCAGAACAGACCGGAGGCGGTTTTCATTTCCTTGGCCACGCCCAGGGCGTCGGCCTTGCTCATGAAACCATCCAGGGGGGTGAAGTAGCCGCCACCCAGCATCACCGCGTTGCCCGCGGCAGCGGAGCTGATCAGGATAGAGGGCAGACCCATGGCCTCTTTGGCCAAGTCCGCGCGCTGAGCATCGTCCATTACATACAGCGGCTTGAGATTTCCACCGCCATGAGGTTCGATAAGTGCCATTTGTATAAGCCTCCTTACGCTAGTTCCCGCGCCCCCCCGTTGGGGACGCCCGCCTTGAGGGGCGGGTAATTTATTCTTTACCTTCGTCTCCGGACCGGGACCGGCCCGGCGTTATTACCGGCGGTTACTTTGTGCCTTTTGGCACTTTGCCAGACAAAAACTTGGGGCCCGACAGGCCCTTCCCACAAGACCCCGGCCGCCCTCTGTCGGCCCGGACTTGTACTACTCATGCATTACAAGAGTCTTGGCTACCTTAAATAGACCCCGTGTCGCTGTCAAGCTTAAAGTATATCCGTAGCCTAGGTCTCCCGGTCTGATTTTTCCCCTCTAATCAGACGGGCCAGGCGGCTGTATTTCTCCAGGGTGTAGCCTCCCTCCAGCCAGGCGGCCCACCATCCGGCCTTGCCGTCCAGAAAACCCATACGGACCAAGTACCTATGCACAAAGGCCCAGGCGGCGTGGACCGGGCCGGTCAGGCGGCCGGGACGCTTGCCCGCCGCCAACATGGCCTGGGCTCCAGCCTCGGCGTAACGCAAGGCTCGCTCACGGTAGTCTTCCACCGAATCGTAAGAATGGTGGTCGTAGACGCAGCCCTCCAGCCGCCCCACCCGCCCGTCCACCTCAAGGCGCTCATGCACCTCCTGGCGGGCCCAGGAGCCCTTGCCCCGCCGGTACAGGCGCGGGTTCCACTCGGGATAGAAGCCCCCCCAGCGCAGCCATTTGCCGAAAAACCACACCCGGGAGGGCATCAAATAGGCGGCCATCTCCGGCTCGGGGTTGGCCTTGAAAGACCGCAGGATGCGGCGGCACTCCCGGTTGATCACCTCGTCGGCGTCGAGCATCAAAATCCAATCACCGGTGCAGCGCTCGGCCAGAAAGTTGCGCTGGTCGGAGTAGCCGGTCCAGTCCCGGTGATAAACCCGAGCCCCGGCCTGCTCCAGGATCTCCACGGTGCGGTCGCTGGAGCCGGAATCCACGGCCACGATCTCGTCGGCCACCCCTTCCACCGCCTTGAGCCAGCGGGGCAGGTTTTTTCCCTCGTTTTTTACGATTATGGCGGCGGAAAGCTTGATCATGACCTCTACCACCGGCTCCTGGCCCGGCTCAGTTTCAGGGCGAAGTCAATGGCCCCGTCGGAGCGCTTGACTATGATGCGGCCTATGGCCAGGGGGTCGCTGGAAGCGTCCAGCATGCCCGGCCGGGTGGTGCAGGCCGCGCTGAAGCCCGCCTGGGCCACCGCCCGCTTCACCTCGTCGTTGAACAAGCCATAGGGATAGGCAAAGGTGCGGGCGGGCTTGCCCAAAAGCTCGCTCAGGGTCTCCTGGCAGGCCGCCAGATCGTCGGCCAGCTCCCGGGGGCTCAGGGAGGTCAGGTCCCGGTGGACATGGCCGTGGCCCCCGAACTCCACCCCCTGGGCGGCCAGGTCCTTGATTTCCTGGGCGCCCAGCAAGGGAGCCGAGGGAATGCCCTTGCCCGCGTCCCAGGCGTTGGCTCCCCCGATCTGGCTGGTGACCACGAACACCGTGGCTCCCATGCCCCTGGCCTTTATCAGCGGCCAGGCATTGGTGGCGAAGTCGGCGAAGGCGTCGTCAAAGGTGAGCACCGCCGTCTTGCCCCCCTCGCCTGTCTCCAAGGCCCGGCCCAGGCTGGTCACCTCATAGCCTCGCCGGGCCATGGCCCCCAACTGGGCCGCAAAGGCCTGGGGGGGCACCCGGAGCTTGGGCAGGGGGGTGCCCTCCAACTCCCGCACGATCTGGTGGTACATGAGCACCGGCGCGCCCGTCAGGCGACTCCGCCACCAGTGATAGCGGGCGCTGAAGGCCGCGGCCCCCAGCCCGGCCAGTGCAACCAACCACCAGATCACTGCGTCCTCCCGGCCAGCACTTGGTCGTAAATATTTTCGGTGGCGTCCAGCATGGCCTCCATGGAGTAGCGCTCCAGGACCAGGCGGCGTCCCCCTTGACCCAGCCGGGCGGCCAACTCCGGGTCGTCCAGCACCCGGGCCACCCCGGCGGTCAGGGCCGAGGCGCTGCCGGTCTCCACCAAGAGCCCGGTCTGGCCGTCGATGACCACCTGGCCCACGTCGCCCGCCTTGGCGGCCACCACCGGGCGCTGGGCGGCCATCTGCTGCAACACCGCCTGGGGCACGCCCTCGTTCTTGTCGCTGGCCAACACGCACACGTCGCACAAGGGCAGCAGGCGCTCCACGTCCGGGCGCATGCCGGTCATCACCACCCGTTCGCCCAGGCCCAGGCTCTGTATCAGGCCCCGCACCTCCTGTTCCTTGGGCCCGCCGCCCACGATTAGGAACTGCGCCCGGCGGCCTTGGCCCAAGAGCTCCTTGGCCATGGCCAGGAAAAGGTCGTGGCGTTTCCAGGAGCGCAGGATGGCCACGATGGCCACCACCGGCTCTCCGGGGGTTAGGCCCAACTCTTGGGCCAGGCCGGGCTCGGCATCGCGGGGGGCGTAGCGCTCAACGTCTATGCCCGTGGGGATGGACACCACCTGCTCCGGGGCCAGGCCGTAGTCCTCCACCAGATGGCGGCGGATGCTCTCGCCGGTGGTCACCACCGCCTGAGGCAGGCGATAGACGATGTTGAAGGGGTGGTTCGGCACCTTGGCCGAGAGATGGCGAGTGCGCAGGGAAGCCACCCCGGCCCAGCGGGCGGCCATGCCCCCCACCCAGCCGTCCACCGAGGAGTGGGTGTGCAAGATGTCGGTGCCCTGGCTTTTGAGCAGAGCCCGCAGCTTGAGGATGGCCGGCAGGTCCCAGGGGCCGCGCATATCCAGGGAGTGAAACGTCAACCCCTCGGCCTGGGCCGCCAGGCGCAGCTTGCCCGTGGGGCAGCCCACCAAAGCCACCCGGTGGCCGCGCCCGGCCATGCCCAGGCACTCGGTGAGGATGCGTATCTCCTGGCCGCCCCACCCGTTGGACCATTCTGAATGTATAATGTTTAGAGGCTTCATCAGGCCTTTCTTACGGTAGCCGGGAGGATGCGTCAAGCGCGGCCCGTGCCGATGCATTGACATTTTACCCTGGCCGGGCCGATACTTGGCCCGGAGGAGCATATTGAATAACGAACTACAGCCAAGCTTGGAACAACTTTGCGCCCGTCTGGGTTATTCCTTTAACGACCCCGCCCTGCTCACCCAGGCGGTGCGTCACTCATCCTACATCCACGAACACCCGGAGTTGGAAAACGAAAGCTACGAACGCCTGGAGTTCCTGGGTGACGCGGTGCTGGAGCTGGTGATCACCGAGCTGTTGTACCGGCGCTTTCCCGACGCCAGCGAAGGCCATCTCAGCAAGGCCCGGGCCGGGGTGGTCAACGAAAACCGCCTGGCCACGGTGGCCCGCTCCCTGGACCTGGGCCCCTGCCTTCTCCTGGGCCGGGGGGAAGAGATGCAGGGCGGCCGGGAAAAGCCCTCCATTCTGGCCGACGTGGTGGAGGCCATCGCAGCGGCCATCTACCTGGACGGCGGCTTGGAACAGGCCCGCCGGGTGCTCAGCGACCTGTTGGCCGAAGTGGCGGAAAGGGCCTTGCTGCGCACCCCCAAAAAGGACTACAAGACCCGCTTGCAGGAGGAGGTGCAGGAGGTGCTGCATCTCACCCCCAGCTACGAGTTGATCCAGGCCGAGGGGCCGGACCACGCCAAGATGTTCACCGTGGCCCTGGTCATCGACGGCCGCCGGGTGGCCACCGGCAGCGGGCGCTCCAAAAAAGAGGCTGAGCAGGATTCGGCGAGGCGGGGGTTAGAAGCCTGGCGCCTCATGGAATGGGGCTAGCCCCGGCCCAGCCAAGTGCCGGCATACTGCGTTGCCGGCTTCGCTCGGGCCTCGACGTAGCGTTGTCTACAACTACGTTCCTTGCTCGCCTGCCGTCTTGCCCTGCATCGGCTGTCTGTGCCGGGCATGGCACAGCAACCTCATCCCGCCGAACTTAGAGCCTGTTTTGCCAACTCAAAATACAATCAACCCCGCTTCAGCACCCACCACAGCAGGGGCGGCGCGGCCAGCAGAATCAGGGCGGCGATGCCCATCTGCCAGCCGCCGGTGTAGTCGGCCAGGCTCCAGGCGATCAGGGCGTACACCCCCAGGGCGATTCCCGCCCCCGCCCAGGCCATGGGCCACAGCGTCTTGTTTTTGCCGCGCTCAGGGTCCATGCCGCTCCTTATTTGGCATTTCCATATTAGCCCGGCCCACTTTTGAACGCCAGCCCCTAGCGCCCGCATATTATCTGCGGGCAAAAACCCTCTTGCGGGCGGCATTAAGCTGTGCTAGGTTTCACACGCGTCGGGCTCCCCGCCCGATTTTTTTAAGTAGCAAGGAGCGACGAAAGCAACACCATGGCCAGCAACGCCTCCTATAGCGTCCGCGCCTATGCTTACGTCTATTGCTACGACTATCGGCCGCCCCGCGGCTGATAACTACCCCTACATAAACACCCATACCCCCAGTTCAATAAGACAACCGTGCCCGCGCCGTGGTTTGCGGCCTCGCATCGGACCATGTACATCGTGGAGAAAATCATGTTGCAGCGAAGCCTGTTGGCAGCTCTCAGCCTGCTTATCGCCCTGACCTTCACCGCCCCCGCGGCCTTTGCCGAGACCGTGTTGACCTACAGCAACTTCTTCCCCCCCACCCACGCCCAAAGCCAACTGGCCCAGTCCTGGTGCGATGAAGTCAAAAAGCGCACGAACGGCCAGGTCAGCGTGCAGTACTTCCCCGGCCAGACCCTCACCCCGGCCCGTCAGGCCTACGACGGCGTGGTCAACGGCTTGTCGGATTTGGCCATGGGCTGCTTCGCCTACACTCGGGGCCGCTTCCCGGCCATGGAGGCCCTGGACCTGCCTCTGGGCTACAAGAGCGGGGTGCAGGCCACCAAGACGGCCAATATCTTCGTGGAAAAGGTCAATCCCAAGGAACTGGGCCAGGTGGTGGTGATGTACGTGCACGCCCATGGGCCGGGCCTGCTGTTCACCCGGGACAAGGCGGTCAAGACCCTGGAAGACATGAAGGGCCTCAAGATCCGCTCCCACGGCACCTCGGCCAAACTGGTCAAGGCCCTGGGCGGCGTGCCGGTGACCCTGCCCATGCCCGACTCCTACCAGGCCCTGGCCCGGGGCGTGGTGGACGGCTCCTTCTACCCGGTGGAGTCCAACTTGGGCTGGAAGCTGGGCGAGACCGTGAAGTTCGGCACCTGGAGCCTGCCGGTGGCCTACACCACCAGCTTCTTCGTGGTGATGAACAAGGCCCGCTGGAATGCCCTGCCCGAGGACGTGAAAACCACCATCCGCCAGATCAACCAGGAATGGGCGGAAAAAACCGGGGCCACCTGGGACCAGGCCGACAAGAAAGGCCTGGATTTCTTCCTAGCCCAGCCCGGCCGCGAAATCATCCAGCTATCCCCGGCCGAGGGCCGGCGCTGGCGTAAGGCGGCCCAACCGGTGATCGCGGAGTATGAGCAGTCGGCCACGGGGCGGGGCCTGGATGGCAAGGCGGTGGTAAAGGCGGCCCTGGAGGCCCTGGCCCAGGCCGGCGAGAAGTAAGAGCTTCAAATGGAAAACTTTGATCGCCTCACCGGATATTTGGTGAGCGCACTCAAGGCGGGTGGGGGCCTGTGCCTGGTGGCCATGATGGCCCTCACCTGCCTTGACGTGGTGTTGCGGGCCACGGGCAGCCCCCTGGAGGGCGCGGTGGAACTGGTGGCCTGGCTGGGGGCCCTGGTGTTGGCCCTGGCCCTGCCCCAGACCCAGGCCCGCCACGGCCACGTGGGGCTGATGTCCCTGGTGCAGCGCCTGCCGCGCCGCTCCTCGGCCACGGTGCAGACCCTGGCCGCCCTGGGCTCTCTGGCCCTGTGCGGGGCGGCGGCCTGGCAGAGCTGGGTCTACGCGGGCCAGTTGGCGGCCAGCAACGAAATATCCATGACCCTGGGCCTGCCCCAGCACGTGCTGGCTCGGGTCATCTCCCTGGGCCTGTGGGTCACCTGCCTGGTCATCGCCGGTCAGACCTGGGCCCTATTACACAAGGCGGTGCGCCCGTGAGCCCGGCGGTGGTGGGCCTGGTGGCCCTGGCCCTGATGCTCATGATCTTCTTCAGCGGCATGCCCGTGGCCTACGCCATGGCCCTGGTGGGCTGGCTGGGCTTTTCCTACCTGGTGTCGCCCCAGGCCGGGCTGGGCCTTTTGGCCCGGGACCTGGTGGGCACCTTTTCCAACTACGGCCTGGTGGTGATCCCCCTGTTCACCCTCATGGGCCAACTGGCCCTGCACTGCGGGGTGAGCCGCCGCCTCTACGACGCGGCCCGGGCCATGAGCGGTTCCACCAGGGGCGGCCTGGCC
>JAIPDO010000030.1 GCA_021737645.1 Desulfarculaceae bacterium | reverse complement strand
GGCGGTGGCCTATGTTGTTTACCCCGATGCCTCCGGCGAAGTCGATGTATTCCCGGCCGTCCTGATCCCAGATCAGGGCGCCCTCGGCCTTGGCCATGGTCACCGGGGTCACCGTGCCCACGCCCTGGGGCACCTGGCGAAGTTTTCTGTCCGCGAGCCGTGCGTCGTTCATTTGAGTTTCTCCAACCTTCGTGTTGACGCCGCTTTCAGCCAGCCAGGCCACACCAGTTCAGCATGGTCAGGCCCACCACCTTGGTCGTTTCCACCACGCTGTCCAGCTCCACGTACTCGTCGATGCCGTGGATGTTGCCGCCCTTGGGGCCGGTGCAGGCCGCCACCATGCCGAAGTCCGGGGCGAAGCGGGAATCCAGGCCCGAGGCCCGGCCGATGAAGTCCACCGGACGCCCGGCCACCTCCACCGCCGCGCTCATCAGCGCCTTAACAAAGGGATGCTCCGGGTCCTGCTGCCAGGGACTGGTCTGCCAGGCGAACCACTCCACCGTGGGCGGGTGCTCGGCCAGCCAGGGGTCCTGGGCGGCGGTGTCGGCCACCAGCTTCTCCACCATGGCCCTAATCTCGTCACGGGTCTCGCCGGGCACGAAGCTGATGCGGCATTCCATGACCGCGTCGCCGGGCACGGTGGAGGGCCAGTCGCCTGCGTGCAGGGTGCCCACGGTGACGTGGCAGGAGCGGCCCGAACCCTTTTCGAAAAGCTCGTACTTGACCTCGCGGCCGCGCTTCTCGTCCAGGTCGGCCAGGGCCTTGTAGATGGGCAGAACCTTGCCGATGGCGTTGACTCCTAGATGGGAGGTGCCGCCGTGGGCCGAGCGGCCTTTCAGGTGCACCCGGAAGTGGTTGACCCCTGCGTTGGCTATGGTCACGTTCATGCCGTGGGGCTCGGTGATGAGCAGGGCGTCGGCCTTGTAGCCGGCCAGCAGGCTGGCCAGGGTGCCGCCCGCGCCGCCGGCCTCTTCGTCGGTGACGCTCATCAGGCGCACCATGCCCTTGGGGCTCAGCCCCGCGTTCAGGGCGGCTTTAAGGGCAAAGTAGTTGGCCACCAGGCCGGACTTCATGTCCGCCGATCCCCGGCCATAGAGGCGGCCGTCTTGTACGTCGCCGCTCCAGGGGTCGCGGGTCCACAGCTCCCGTGGTTCGATGGAGACCACGTCAATGTGGCCGTTGATCACCAGCGAGGGCGCTCCGGGCTCGCCGGGCAGGGTGCCGATGACGTTGGGGCGGTTGTCGTAGGGCACTCCGGTGTCGATGAAGGCGGGATGCTTGCGCACCGCTTCCATGTCCGGCTGCACCACCTCCACCTCCAGGCCCAGGTCCTGGTAGAGCTTTTCCATGTATCCCTGCGCCTGGGCCTCACTGCCCACCACGCTGGGAATCCTCACCAGGTCCTGCAGAGTTTGAACCAGTTGGGGCCGCAATTCATCCACGGCGGAAAATAGCAGCTTTTTAATCTCGGCTGATTGCATCGATGTCTCCTTGAAAGTGCCTGCCCTGCTGAACTATCCGTTTATGGGGTGGTGGCAGGCGACCCAGTGCCCCGGTGCGAGAAGTTTGAACTCTGGTTCCAGTTGCCGGCAGTCCTCTTGGGCCACGGGGCAACGGGTATGAAAGCGGCATCCCTTGGGCGGGTTCAGAGGGCTGGGCACGTCGCCGGTGAGGATAATCCGTTTCTTTTCGCGTCCCACCTCGGTGGTGGGGGCGGCGGAAAACAAGGCCTGGGTGTATGGGTGGCGCGGCTGGGCGAAGAGTTGGCGCTTGGAGGCCAGTTCCATGAGCTTGCCCAGATACATAACCGCGATGCGGTCGCTGATGTGCTCCACAATGGCCAGGTCGTGGCTAATGAACAAATACGACAGGCCCAAATCACGCTTGAGCCGGGCCAGCAGGTTGACCACCTGGGCCTGCACCGACACGTCCAGGGCCGACAGCGGCTCGTCGGCCACCACCAGCTTGGGGCGCATGATCAGCGCCCGGGCCACACCCAGGCGCTGACGCTGTCCGCCGCTGAACTCGTGGGGGTGGCGGTCGTAGTGCTCGGGCCTCAGGCCCACCGTCTCCATCATATCCAGGACCATCTTCTTGCGCTGGGCCCGGCTGAGGCCCGGCTGGCGGCGCAGGCCCTCGCCGATGATCTCCTTGACGGTCATGCGGGGATTGAGCGAAGACCAGGGGTCTTGGAAGATGATCTGCATCTGGCTACGGAGCTTGCGCATCTTGTCGGCGGGCAGCCTCGCGATGTCCTGGCCCTGGTAGTGCACCGAGCCCCGGGTGGGGTCGATGAGGCGCAGCACCAGGCGGCCGGTGGTGGACTTGCCGCAACCGGACTCGCCCACCAGACTCAGCGTCTCGCCCTGCATAAGCGAGAAGCTGACTCCGTCCACCGCCTTGACCACCTCCCCTGCCGAAAACAGGGAGCGGTTTACCACGAAGTATTTGGTTAGGTCTTCGACCTTTAGTATGGTTTTAAGCGACATGGCGTTTCACGCGTAGAGCCAGCAAAGGGCATGATGTCCCGGCTGCACCTCGCGCCAGGGAGGCGCGCTCTTGCCGCACTCGGGGCGGCGCTGGGGACAGCGGGGATTAAAGGGGCAACCCGTGGGAAGCTCGAACAGGCTGGGCACGATGCCATCCATTTCGTAGAGCTTGCCCCGGCCGCCCGGCTTGGGGATGGATTTGAGCAGGCCCTGGGTGTAGGGGTGGCGGGCCTGTTCGAAGATCTCTTTGACCGGCCCCTGCTCCACCACCCGGCCGCAATACATCACCACCACCCGCCGGGCCGACTCGGCCACCACCCCCAGGTTGTGGGTGATGAGCATGATGGCCGTGCCGATGCGCTCGTTGAGCCGGTGCATCAGATCCAACACCTGGGCCTGCACCGTCACGTCCAGGGCGGTGGTGGGCTCGTCGGCAAGGAGCACGTCCGGGTCCAACAACAGGGCCTCGGCGATCATCACCCGCTGGCGCATGCCGCCGCTCAGGTGGTGGGGGTAGTCCTTGATGCGCTTGGCCGGGTCGGGGATGTCCACCAGGGCCAGCATTTCGATGGCCCGCTCACGGGCCTCTTTCTGGCTCATCTTGCGGTGGTTGTGCAACGCCTCGGTGAGTTGGTTCTCTATGGTGAAAGCCGGGTTGAGCGATATCATGGGCTCTTGAAAGATCATGGAGATGCGGTCGCCGCGCACCTTGCGCATCTGCTTTTCCGGAATCTGTAGCAGATCGCGTCCCTCGTAGTTTATGCGCCCGGCGCTGATGCGCCCCGGATAGGGCACCAAGCGCAGCACCGAAAGGGCGGTGACGCTCTTGCCCGAGCCGGACTCGCCCACCACGCCCAGGACCTCGCCGCGGCCGATATCGTAGCTCACCCCGCACACCGCCTGGGCCACGCCATGGCTGGTGTGAAAGCTCACTTCCAGGTTTTCTATGCTGAGCAGTGATTCCATGGCCGTCACTTGAGCCGGGGGTCCAGGACGTCGCGCAGGGCGTCGCCCACCAGGTTGAAGCCCAGCACGGCCATGGTTATGGCCAGGCCGGGGAACACGGTCATCATGGCGTTGTCCATCATGAAGTTTCGGGCGTCGGAGAGGATGTTGCCCCAGGAGGGCGCGGGCGGCGGCGCGCCCAGGCCCAGGAAGGAAAGCATGCTCTCGGCCAGGATGGCGTAGGCCAGGCTGGCCGTGGCCTGCACGATCAGCGGCGCGGTGCAGTTGGGCAGAATGTGGCGGAAGATGATGAAGGCGTCGCCGTTGCCGATGGCCTTGGACGCCTCCACGAACTCCTTTTCCTTGAGCGAGAGCACCGAGCCGCGCACGATGCGCGCGAAGCGCGGCGTATACACAAGGCCTAGGGCGAGCACCACGTTGGACAGGTTGGGGCCCAACACCGCCAATATGCCGATGGCCAGCAGGATGGCCGGGAAGGACATCACCGCATCCATGATGCGCATGATGATGTTGTCCATCCAGCCGCCGTAATAGCCGGAGGTCGCCCCGATGGCCACGCCCAGGAAAGTGGCCACCAGCACCGAAAACAGGCTGATGTACAGCGAGATGCGCGAGCCGTAGATCACCCGGCTGTAGATGTCGCGGCCGAACTCGTCGGTGCCGAACCAGTGCTGGGCCGAGGGCTCCTCGGACTGCTGGGCCACGTTGATGGCCAGGGGGTTGTGGGTGGCCAACACCGGCGCGAAGGCGGCCATGAAGATGTTCATGGCGATCACGATCACGCCGATCATCCCTATGGGGTTATGCAGGAACTTTTTCCAAAACACTTTGCGCCACCCTATGAGTACTGGACTCGCGGATCAAAGTAGCCGTAGAGCAGATCCACGATGGTGTTGATGAAAACATAGACCAGGGCGATGAACAGGATGCATCCCTGGACCACGGGATAGTCGCGCATGTAGATGGACACCACCAGGTACTTGCCCAGGCCCGGCAGGCTGAACACCGTTTCGGTGACCACCGCCCCTCCCAGGAGCATGCCGTACTGGATGCCGATGGTGGTCAGGGTGGGGGCGAAGGCGTTCTTGAGCGCGTGCTTGGTGATCACCTTCCACTCGCTCAGGCCCTTGGCCCTGGCGTGGGTGACGTATTCCAGGCGCAGCACCTCCAGCATGGACGAGCGAACCATGCGCGCAACCACCGCGGCCATGAACAGGCTCAGGGTGATGGCCGGCAAGATCATGTAACGCAGGCCTTCCCAGAACTCCTCCCACATGGCCACGAAGCCGGTGGAGGGGAACCATCCCAACTGGACCGAGAACACCAGCAGGGCCATGAGCCCCAGCCAGAAGCCGGGGACGGACACCCCCAGGATGGTCCCGATCATGAACAGATAGTCTTTGTTGGTGTTGTGGTACACCGCGGCCAAGACCCCCGAGGGCAGGGCCACCACCAGGGCGAAGACGAGGGCCAGGGTGGTGAGGCACAGGGTGACCGGGAAGCGCTCGCCGATGGAGTCGATGACCGGGCGCTTGGAGTGGATGGACACCCCGAAGTCGCCGTGGGCCAGGTTGCCCAGCCAGACCACGAATTGTTCATACAGGGGCCGGTCCAGGCCCAGGGCCTGGCGCACCGAGGCCACGTCCTCGGCGGTGGCGTCCGGCCCCAGGATCACCGCGGCGGGATCGCCGGGGATCATGTGGATGAGCAGAAACACCAAGGCCGCCACCAGGACCAGGGTGGGTATCAGATAGATGATACGTTTTAAAACAAACTTTAACATCGTTGGGCCGCCACCGGAGTTGGGGGCGTCCCGGAGGCGGGCCTAGGCTCCGCCTCCGGGACGATCAGCTAATAGGGTCTATTTGTCCAGCCACACGCCCCACAGGATGGGGTAGCCGGTGTTGATGGTCTTGTAGCCCTTCACGTAGTTCCAATGGGCCTGGAGGTAGTTGTAATTGTACAGCTGAATCCAGGGCACCTGTTCGATGGTGATGCGGTGGGCCTTCTCATACAGGCCCTGCAGGGTCTTGAGGTCGTCGGTCATCAGGGCCGCTTCCTTGATCTTTTTGATCTCGGGGTAGGCGTCCTCGAAGCCGCCGCGCTTCAGGTAGGCGTAAGCCAATGCCGGGTTGGGCGTGCCGCCCGCACCGTAAGAAAGCATCTGGAAGTCGCCGCTCACGCATTTTTTGAGCAGCACCGGCCACTCCACCACGTTGAGCTTCACGTTGATGCCCACCGCCTGCATGGCAGCCTGCACGGCCACGGCCTGGCGGAACATGGCGATGTATTTCTTGGTGGTGTCCAGAACCACGGTCTCGCCCTTGTAGCCGGACTCCTTGAGGAGCTGCTTGGCCTTGGCCGGGTCATACTTGTACCAGGTGTCGTGGTAGTCGGTGCGGTAGACGCTGCCCCGGGCGATGACCGAGGGGTTGCTCTTGGCATGGCCCAGATAAGCGGCCTGGGTCACCTTGTCCAGGTCGATGGCATAGGCGCAGGCCTGGCGGAACTTCACGTTGTTGGTCACCGGGCGCTTGACGCCGAAGTAAACCTGATACCAGGACAGGCCGGGAACCTCGTTGAGGTGCAGGCCCTTCTTGGCGTAGGTTTTGTGGTACTTCTCCACATACTTGGGCGGGAAGTACTGCAGCAGGTCGATCTCCTTGTTGAGCAGGGCCATGATCGACACCGACTCCTCGGGGATCGGAACCAATTTGATGGTGTCCAGGTAGGCGATGCGCTCGCCGCCCAGGCCGCTGCGCGGGCCGGTGGGGCCGGTATACTTGTCGAACTTCTTCAAGATGATGTAGCGGTCCGGCTTCCACTCGGCGAACACGTAGGGGCCGGTGCCGACGGGCTTTTCCTTGAATACGCCGCCCTGCTTGGCCAACTCCTCCTGGGGAACGATGGCGATGACCGGGTTGATGTAGGCCAACAAGTGGGGGAAGGCGGCGAAAGGCTTCTTCAGCTTGACCACCACGGTGTACTTGTCCTTGACCTCCACGCCGGCTACGCCGGTGAAGTGCTTGGCCCGGGGGCTGATCTTGGGATTCATCACCCGGTCCAGGGAGAACTTCACGTCCGCGGCCACCATCTCGCGGCCGTTGTGGAACAGCTTGTTCTTGCGAAGATGGAAGGTGTAGACGGTGTAGTCCTTGTTGGCTTCCCAGCTTTCACAGGCCACGGGCATGAGTTTGAGGTCCTCGCCGTAGGCCAACAGGGGTTCAAAGACGTGGTGCAGCACGATGGCGTTGACCACCGCTACGCTGGTATGAGGGTCAACCGCGGTCAGGTCGGTGTTGAGCCCCACGGTGATGCTGCCGCCGAATTTGGGCTTGTCTGCGGCCAGGCCGGGCAGGCTCAGGGCCAGCAGCAGGGTCATGGCCACCAGGGCCAGACCGGCTTTTCTCAGCTTCAATGAAATCCCAGACATGAATTACCTCTCGCTATGCACAGTGTGATATAGAACCCCCTCCTCGGCGGCTCCCTCCGGTCCTATTGGGTCAAGCCAGGGCCTCAGCCGTTGGGCTTTTCCATGGCTTCTATCTCCTGTTTGATAATTTCCGCGACTATTTCGCGGCGCTCGGGGTCCATGCGTTGGTTTATGGCCGCCACGCTTATGGCCGCCACCACCTCGCCCGAGGCATCGCGCACCGCCCGTCCCAAGCCCATGGCCTCGGGGATGAACAATCCGCCGGTGAGCGAGTAGCCGCGCTCGCGGAAGTGCTCCACCAGGCGCCACACGTCCTCGGGGGTGCTGTTCTTGTATTGGGCGTAGCGGCGCTTGTTGGCCTGGATGACGGCCCGGATCTTTTTTTCGGGGAGGCTGGCCAACAGGGCGGTGCTGCCCGCGCCCATGCCCAGGGGAGAGCGCTGGCCCACCTCGTGGGTAAGGGTGCGGATGGGAAAGGCGCCTTCCACCCGGTCGATGACCAGGGCGTCGTTGCCCGAGCGCACCAACAAAAAGGCGGTGTCCTCGGTGCGCTGGGCGATGCGCTCAAGCACGTGTCGGTAGCGGTCGCGCATCTGAAACTGATAGGCGGCCGCGCCGAAATAAAACAGCTCGATGCCCAGGTGATAAAGCTTGGTAACCGAGTCGTAATTGATCAGCCCCTCGGTTTCCAGGGCCCCCAGCATACGCCGGGCGGTGGCCACGTGCAGGCCGCACTCGCGGGCCAACGCGGCCAGGCTGATGCCGCGTTCGTTGTTGGCAACCACGGTGCGCAACAGTCCGATGGCGCGGTGGATGCTCTGCACCCCGCGCTGGGATTTTTTGGTCTCCTGGTCCGCTCCAATGGGTGCTTGGGGGGGCATAAGCTCTCTCAACCCTGAGTGTGATGCTTTCCCTTAAAACCTTAGAGCGGCAAGGCTTGCCGATCAACTGTTTTTTTACACATTGTTAATTTTTATTTATACAATGTGTAAAAAATATGATTTTGCTCACATTGTGTCCATTTGTTGGGTGTAAAACCTACACGGGTGTATCTGGCTGGGCTAATTGAGACCCGATGGTGCCGCTAAAATTGGGTTTGGATGGCCTGGAACAGGCCTGGGGGGTGGCTGATAAGGCAAGATAGGCAAGATGGGCGTGGAAAATGGGTCAAAACCCGGCAATGGGTCCGGGGAAAGCAGCTACCGCACAGAACGAGGGCTCTATTTTATAGGGACCGTATGAGGACTAATGCGAGATTGGCCGACGCCCGGCGTTGGCCAAATATCCGGGCTAGGAGCTAACCCACAGGGCCACGGCGGCGGCGAACAGCAAAACCAGCACGATGCGGCGGAACCATTCGGTGCCCACCCGGTTGAAGGCCCAGGCTCCCACCACCGCCCCGACCAGCACCGCCGGGCTGTAGTAGAGCGACAGCTTGAACCAGTGAGCGGTGAACAAGCCGCCCACCGCGTACAACGAGGCGGTGACCACGCAGATGAAGGTGAAGTACACCCCCAAGAATCCCTTGATCTCCTGGGGGCTCTGGGCCCGGGCCATGATGTAGAGCACCACCGGCGGCCCGCCGATGGCGTAGGCTCCTTGCAGCCAGCCGCTGAGCACCCCGATGGCCACTCCTCCCCAGGGAGTGGAGCTTACCTTGCGGGCCAGGCGCTCACCCCAGTCGCGGCTTAGCGCCAATACCGACAGGGCCACAAACACGGCCATGCCCTTGCGCATGCCCGCCTCGGGCAGCACCATCAAAAGCCATACCCCCAGGGGCATGCCCACCGCCGCCCCGATGAGCAGCGGCAGGTGCCTGCGCCAGGCCAGATGCCCCCGGTAGCGCCAGGCATGGTAGAACACCAGGGCCAGGACAAAGGGGTAGTGGAAGATGATGGCCTCGCGCAGGGGCATGACCAGCGAAAGCAGGGGCAGGGCCACCCAGGGAAAGCCGAAGCCGGCAAAGGAAAAGGTGAAGGCGGCCAGGGCCAGAATGACTGCGGGTGTGAGTTCGTTTAGCATTCTTTTAAAACTACCCCAGCTTAGTCGGCAAGGGTAGTCACTTTTCCCCTACCAGACGAACCCATTATCAAGTTACAGTAGCCAGGCCCCGCCGGTTAGCCCGGCCGTGGGCCCGTGGTTGCGGCGTAATTGGCAATGGGGTCTGGATTGGGCGGCATGGCCACCAAAAAAGCGGAAACATCAAAAAAAGAAAGCAACCCCTCGGTGGTGCAAAGCATTTCCCGAGCCATCGGATTGCTCCGGGCGGTGGCTCAGCACAACCAAAGCGGGGCGAGGCTGTCCCAGTTGGCCAGGGAAGTGGGCCTGCACGTGGCCACCACCCGCCGGGTGCTGCAAAGCCTGGCCGGCGAAGGGCTGATCACCTACGACCCGGTAAGTAAGCTCTACCACCTTGGGCTGGAGCTGTACCGCCTGGGCAATCAGGCCCATCAGTACGCCATTTGCACCCGCTTCCGCGAGTCTCTGGAGGCCATCGCCCAAGCCACCCAGGACACGGTTTTTCTCTTGATCCGTTCGGGCAACGACGCCATCTGCGTGGACATGGTGGAGGGGGAATACCCCATCCGCACCATGCTCATCACCGTGGGCTTCCGCCGCCCCCTGGGGGTGGGAGCCGGCAGCCTGGCGCTGATCACCTTTGACCGGGACGAGGATATCGATGCGGTGCTGAGCGAAAACGCGCCGCGTTTTTTCCCAATACGAGCAACTGGACGCGGCGCGCATCCGGAACATGGCCGCCAAGGCCCGCAAACAGGGTTACGTGCATTCCGACGCCCTGTTCCACAAGGACGCGGTGTCGGTGGGGGTGCCGGTGTTCGACCAGGCCGGGCGGGTCATCTGCGCCATTACCGTCTCGGCGATCCGTTCGCGCATGGACCCTGCCAGGCGTCAGTTCATCTACGAGTTGGTGCGCAAACACACCAGTCCCGAGATCATCGGCCTGTGCCTGGACGCCGCCCCCCCGGCCTGACATCGGCTTCTGGTGTGCGTTTTATGGGCGTGCTATCCTAAACTAACCAGTATGGAAAACAGTCCACGGACCCAGCGTTACGCTGCCGTCCCAGCCATGGAGATAGAGCAAAATGCGACTGCCTCGCTACCTTTGCTACCTGATGTTGGCCGCCTTGGTGGGCCTCGCCGCTTGCGAGGGCTCCTTTTCCTGCTCCACCGCCAGCATGAGCGAACCCAAGATCGCCACGGCGGTGGACCCCAAGACCCAGGCCCCCACCCAGGTGGTGAGCCAGATACCTCCCAACTCCGGGCCCATCTACGCCACGGCCAAGGTGGCCTCCGCCCCGGCGGGCACCAAGGTCAAGGCGGTTTTCTACTATCTGGAGGGGCAGCGCCGCCAGATAGCCGAGAACCAGATCGAGCTGAAAGAGGGAGCCTATGTGAGCTTCCAGCTTTCGCCTCCGGCTAACGGCTGGCCCCTGGGCAAGTATGAGGTGGTGTATCTGCTCGACGGCAAGCAGGTGCAGACGGCCCGGTTCAGCGTGAGCCAGGGCAAGGCGGCGGCCCCGGCTCCGGCCCCCGCGCCCGCGCCCCAGGCGTCCGCTCCCCCGGCCCAGGCCCCGCCCCAGGCGGCTCCAGCCCCCGCGCCCGTGGCCCAGGCCGCTCCCCCCGCGGCTCCGGCGGCCCCCGCCCCGGTGGCCCAGGGCTACAAGGAGATCAACGAGCCCAACTTCGGCTTCGCCTTCCAGGTGCCCAGCGCCTGGGGCTGGCAGCTCACCAAGAGCAAGGACTACCTGATCAGCGGCCCCAAGGGAAGCCCGGCCCACGAGGTGGCCATGTTGGTGCAGATCATCGACAAGCAGGCGGGCGGAACCACCTTGATGGCTCAGATGAAGGACATGCTGGCCCAGATAAGCCAGGTGCCCCAGGGCAAGATACTCAAAAAGGGCGAAGTGAGCATGGCCGGTCAGCAGGCCCCATATTTCCTGGCCTCCTACCGGGCCAATGACCTGGCCGGGCAACCTGTGGAGTTCGGCCATGCCCAGGTGGGGGTGGAAAGGGGGCGCCACCTCTTCCTGATCAGCTACAGCGCGCCCACGCCCATCTACAAGGCCAACCTGGGGGCTTTTCAGCGCATGGTGGACAGCTTCCGGTTCACCAAGTAGCGCCTTTTATTTCCCGTATTGCTCCTTGACCGCAGGCGGGGCCGCGCCCGGCGCGCCCCACTGCTCCTTGGGCAGGGGGGGCGGCTCGGCCGGGGACTTGGCCGAACTGGGCGGCGGGGTCTGGCCGGGGGAGGTGCCCAGGTAGCGGCTGGCCACCCAGCCCCGCTTGCCGCTGACCGCGGCCTCCACGTAGGACCAGCCCTTCTTTTCGCCGGTGGTCAATACCAGATCCCCGTGGCGCAGCACCGCCAGGATGCGGCAGGTGTTGGTGGGGCACTCGCGCAGGTTCAGGCCGCTGGTCAAGACGTAGCGCTTCTGGCCGTCCTTGAAGGCCGCGCTCCATTCCTGGGGCACGGATTTGCCGACCTCGGCGCAGCCGCCAAACAGGGCCAACAGGAGCAGCGCGGCCAAGGCGTAGGCGATTCGCGTTGCAGGCATCGGGTGTTTCCTCGTGGCTTTCATTTTAACTTGGACTCCAGCCAGGCGGCCCTCTTGTTCACCGTGGCCGCGTCCGGGGCCTGGGGGGCCAGCTCGGAGTAGCGGCGGTAGGCTTTGGCCGCCGTGGCCCGCTCCCCCGCTTTTTCCAAAAGCACCCCCAGGTTTTTATAGGGCACCGCGTAGGAGGGGTCTGCCTTGATGGCCTTCTGGTAGGCCTGGGCCGCCTGCTGGAGCTGTCCCTGGCGGCGCAGGGTCAGGCCCAGGTTGTTCCAGGCCACCGCGTTGGTGGGGTCGCTTTTAACCGCCGCGAAAAAGGCGTCCCTGGCTTGGTCCAGCTTTCCCTCCTGGGCCAAGGCCACTCCCTTGTCCAGCAGGGCCTGGGCGGCGGGCGCCTTGGGCTGGGCCTGGGGCTTGGCGGGCAGGGCGAAGGGGCTGTTGCCCGAGGCCGGCTGCTTGGTTGGGGCGGCGGTGGGGGCCGGGGCCTTGTCCGGCAGGGCAAAGGGACCCTTGTTCTGGCTCTGACCCTGGGACGGTGGCGAGGGCTGGGCGGGGGCCTGCGCTGCACCTTGCCCCTGGGTGGGCAGGCTGAAGGGCGAGTCCTTGGCCGGGGCGGGCGCGGACTGTTTTGGGGCCGTTGACTGGGAAGGCGCGGGAGTGGCGCCGGGCACCCACTGGGCCCAGGCCGGAGTTGCCGCCAGCAGCCACGCCGCCGCCACGGCCAATAGTGTTTTGTATCTCATGAAGTTTTATTTCTCCTCGCTCTTGGGCCTGTTGCGTATCTCCCATACTCCTACCATGGGCTTGCGCAGGTCGGCTTCCATTTTGGGGTCGTCCCAGGACATGTTCCAGCTATGGGTCTTGGTGGTGCCGGCTAAGGTTTCCCAGCATTGGGGGCCATAGGTGGTGTTGGAGCTGCCGCTGCCGGTGTATGTCTCCTCGGCGCGGCCGTTGACGTTGAGGGTCAGGGTGGTGTGCATGGTGTAGTTGGAGGTCTGGCTGTACTCGCAGCGCGCCTTGGCGTAGGTGTACTTGCCGTCCCCTCCCTTGGTGCCTTTGTTCCAAATCGACCAGCAGCGGTTGGGCGCGCTGTGTTGCTTCCAGGTGCCGGTGATGACGTTGTTCATCAGGCTGCCGCTGAAGGTGCCGTTGGTGGTGGAGGGGGAGCAGCACCAATGCTCTTTGCACCACTTTTCAAAGCGCTGGACATGCACCGAGGTGGCGCTCACTTGGCCGCCCCTGACGTAGAAGGTGGCGGGCCACTTGTTTTCCGGGTACTTGGGGTGCCACATCACCACGTCGATGGTGCAGGTTTCCGGGATCACCGCAGTGGAGTCCACCTTCTGCTCGCCATACACGGGGTTGTCCTGGCGAGCTTCCAGGCGCTTGGCTTTGGCCATGAGCGCGTCGCGGCGCGCCTTGCGCTCCGCCGGGGTCTCCTTGCGGGGTTTAGTCTTTTTGACCGGTTTGGGTGTCGCCTTTTTCTCGGGGGGCTTTTCGGCCTCGGGCTTATCGGCCCCGGCGGCGGCGCTGGTCTTGAAACCCTGATCTTTTTTAATCAGGTTTTCGTTGTTAAAGCTTCGCTCGACATTTTGCTTGTCCGCTTTAAGCAGATTGCTGTTATTGAAGCCGCGCGACACCCCGCTGGAGGCTGGCTTGGCGTTGGCCGCGGCCTCGGCCGACTGCAACACGGGCAGGAGCACGTCGCCCGAAAAGCTGTCGTTGGCCGCGCCCTCCAAGAGAGGCTTGATGGCGAAGTTGCCTGCGAAGGCCTTGAGTATTTGGCTGGTGGTGCCGGAGGTGGTGACGTTTTTGACCACCTCGCTGACCATGGCCTTGGTCTCGGCGGCCAAGGTGGCCCCTACCGGCTGGGCGGCCATGGCGGTTAGCTTTTGCACCCCGGTGCTTATGCCGGTTACCGCGTATTTTGCCGCAGCGGCTTCGGCGGGCAGCAGGGTGGCCATCTCCCGCACCACCTGCTTGCCCGCCTGTTGCACCACCGGGGCCACCATCTTGGTGGCCGCCTGGGCGGCGGCCTGGGCGCTGGCGGGCATCATGCGGCTGACCAGCCCGGCCCCGGCCTTGTAGGCCCAGGAGGCCCCGGAGGCCAAGCCAGGGGCCACCTTGCCCGCGACCTTGCCCACGATAGCCGTGGCGGTGCCGGTGTAGCACAGCACCGAGGCCCCCACGCTGCCGGCCAGCTCGTAGGTGGCCTGGCCCTTTTCGGCATTGCTGGTCTGGGGGTTCATGAGAACCATGACGTTTTTGGGAATGTCGGCCACCACCTTGTAGGCGGTGCCCGCCAGCAGGCTGGCCGTGCCTTGGGCCGCCGGGCTCAAAAAGCCGCCCACCTGGTTGCCCAGGATGCCCTTGGTCACCTTGTCGCCCACCCACTTGGCGGCGGGCTCCACCTTCATGGTTTTCACCTGGTCGATGTATTTCACCCCGGTCTTGAGCGCCCGCACCCCGTACTCGCCTTTGGCGTATTCGGCCACTGCCGCATCCACGGTCTGTTTTTTTAGCTGCATGTAGCCTTGGAGGTCGTTGGCCGCGTGGCCCTTGGCCATTGCGGCCAGGCGTTCGGTCAGCACCTTGCGGTGCTTGGCCATCTTTGGGTTTTTCTTGATGATCTCATCAACGCTGGCCACCAGCTTCTCTGGGTTGGAGGTGACCCTCAGGGGGCTGTAGGTAGCGTAGCTCAGGTAGTTGGTCACCTGCTTGGTGCTGGTTTCCAGCCCGCTGGCCACGAAACGCCCGGCGTTGGCCGTGGCCTTGGCCGCCACGGTGGGGGCCACTATGAGCAGGTTGTAGCTGAAGTCCTTGGTGAACTGCCAGGCCCCAGCCCAGGCGGGCGACGGCGTCAGCGCCTGGGCCAGGCGCTGGGCCAGGCCTGGCGGCGGCGCCGCCAGCGCCGTCTTGATCTGGCCCGCAGTGCGCTCCAGGTTGTCCAGGATCATCGTTACCGCCTGCACCGCCGGGTCGCCGGGACGGGCCTGGGCCAATTGGGCGGCCTGGGCCCGCAGGGCCGGAATGGCCTCGGACACCGCCGCGCCGTAGGCCCTGGTCACCTCCCGGGAAAACACCTCCATGGCCCTGATGGTCAACACGTTGCGGGCCTGGGCGACGTTGGACTCCAGGGTGACCCGGCCCAGGTCCAGGGCCAGCTTCCGTTGTTCGTGGTTGAGTTGGGCCAGGCGCAGCCGGAAGGCGGCGGGCAGGCCAAGGTCGCCGCTCATCTCGTCCCACAGGGCCAGGGACTTGGTCCAAACCTCCTGGTTGCCGCGCAGGATCAGGGCCTGCTGGTCGCTCACCGCCAGTTGCAGCCCTGCCAGCATCTGCACCGAGGCCAGGCTTTGGCTGACCTGCTCCGGCCTGCTTTGCCCGGCCAGGGCTCCCTCCACCATGCCCCGCTGGGCCGACTGGGTCAGGGAGTAGTTCAGTTGGAGCTTGTACAGGGGCTTGAGGCGGTCCCACCAGGCCTGGGCCTGGGGCGAGGCGGCGGCCTGCTCCTCCAATAGGGCCATCTGGCGGGTCTGAAGCTCGCCCAGGCGCTCCAGGGCCGCGAGCACCGGCTTCTGGGCGGCGGCCTGGTCCGTCGCCGCCCGGGCCAGCTCGGCCACCAGCTTGCCGTGCAACTGGGCCACCTGCTCACCCTGGGGAGTGCCGTTGGCAAAGGCCGGGGAATACAGCGGCCCGGCCAGTTGGTCCAGCAGGGCCGGGCCGTAGGCGGCCACGTTCAGGCGTTCTTGGCGCGCACGCTCCTGCCCAGGCGACAAAAAGCGCAGGCTGGCCAGGGCCCGGTTGCGGTGGGCCGCGCCGCCCGAGAAAAGCTTTTCCGGCGCGGTGTAAGCCAACAAATAATAGTAAGGCCCTTTGCGGCAGATGAACTGCTCCCTACGGAAGGCCTCGCCCTGGGCGCTGTTAAAGGCCACCAGCAGGCGCAGGGCGTTTTGCCCGGCCAGGGAGCCGTTTTCCTGGGAAAGCAGGCGGTAGTCCCGCAGGCGGGACCACTGGGAGATTAGCTCACGGGCCACCGCCCCCAGGCCGGGGAAGCCGGCGGCGTCCACCACCTGCAGGCTTAGGGTGGTGCGGTATTCCGGGCTCCCTTTGGGGCCGGAGAACACCAGGGATCGGCCCTTGGAGCCGGGCTGGGCGCTCCAAAGGGCCGGCACCTCCAGGGAGTAGGCCAGACTCTGATCTTGATGGACGCGGTAACTCATCTGGGCGGCCCCGGTAAAAGACAGCCCCAGGCACAAAAGGATCAACAAGCAGGCGAACCCAAGTGAGGAGCGTCTCATGGGTGGGGTCTCCAGGTTGAGTTGTGAAGACTTTGCCTTCCCAGCGCCCAACGGGGGGCCGGGCGAGACATCGCGTTGCTTGATTATAAATAAAAGTAGCCATTATTAAAAGTAATGGCGTCGGGGATGGCATGAAAATACCTATGGTTGGCCGGTGATGCCGCCTCGGCCGGACCTTCGCTCCCCTGGCCCCGCCTTGACCCTGGGCGCGTTTTCGGCTCGCGCTCTCCCTGGCCTCGCGGCGGCTCAGGCCTGTTTAGGGAGCTTGTCGGCAAAGGGGTAATCGTTGCCCTTGAGCAGGGCGCTCACCTCTTTGGGCAAGATGGGGCGGCTGAAATAATAACCTTGCACCTGTTCGCAACCGAAACCTGCCACGCATTTAAGCTGCCGGAGGGTTTCCACGCCTTCTACGATCACCCCCATGCCCAGGCCGTGGGCCAGGGAGGCTATGGTGGAAACAATGGTGGTGCTTTGGCGGTCGTCGGGTATATGGGTGATGAAGGACTTGTCTATCTTCAAGGTGTCGATGGGCAACTCCTTGAGGTAGTACAGGGAGGAATATCCGGTGCCGAAATCGTCCAGGGCGATCTCCATGCCCAGGTCGTGCAGCTCCCTGAGCACCCGCGAGGCGGCGGCCACCGTGCCCATGACCACGCTCTCGGTGACCTCCAGCTCGAAGTGCTCGGTGGTCAGGCCGTAACGGGCCAGGGTGCCGGTGATCATGCCGGTGAGGTCCTCTTCCCAGAACTGGCGCCCAGAGAGGTTTACCGCCACCCGCTTGACCGGAACCCCCTGCTCCAGCCATTGCTTGATTTGGGAGCATGCCATCTCCAACACCTGCTGGCCGATGGGCACGATAAGGCCAGACTCCTCGGCGGTGGGCAGGAAATGGTCCGGCATCAGCAGGCCCAAGCGGGGGTGTTGCCAACGGATAAGGGCCTCCACCCCCTCCACCGCCCCGGTCTTTACCTCCACCCGGGGCTGGTACACCAGGAAGAACTCCTTTTGGTCCAGGGCGGAGCGCAGGTCGCCTTCCAGGGCCAGGCGCTCCACCACCCGGCGGTTCATCTGGGCCGAGAAGAACTTGTAGCGCCGCCGCCCAAGCTCCTTGGCCGCGTGCATGGCCGTGTCGGCGTGCTGCACCAGGGTGTCCGGGTCGCGGGTGTCGTCGGGGTAGAAGCTCATGCCCAAGCAAGCGGACATGTAAAGCTGCTGCCCGGCCACGTCGAAGGGCGCTTGGAAGCAGGCCAACAGCTTGCCGGCCATCTCCTCGGCCCTTTCGCCGTTGCCGTCCAGGCTCACCACCCCGACGAAGTGATCCCCTCCCCAGCGCACCAGGGTGTCGCCCTCGGCCACGGCCAACAGGGCCTGGTCGCCCCGCTCGTGGCCCAGGGATTCGTTGACCAGTTTGAACTGGTCCAAATCCAGATAGGCAAGCAGCACTCTGCGGCCTTTTTGGTCGGCCTGGGCCATGGCCTGCTCCAGGCAGGCCCTGAGGGCCTGACGGTTGGGCAGGCCGGTGAGGTAGTCGTGGTGGGCCAGGTATTCCATGCGCTCCTGGGCCTCCATGAGCGAGCTGAGGTCTGAGCTGATGGCCACGAAATGATGGGCTCCCTTGTCCTTGTCGCCCACCGCGGTGATGGTCAGCCAGGCTGGGTAGACTTCGCCATCCTTGCGGCGGTTGTATATCTCCCCGCGCCAGCTTCCCTTCTTGTTGAGGGCGTCCCACATGTCGCAGTAGTATTCGCTGTTTTGGCGGCCGGACTTGAACACGCGGGGATTTTCGCCTAAAAGCTCGTGACGCTCATAGCCGCTCATCTCGCACATGGCCGGGTTCACGTCCAGGATGGTTCCCTTGCCGTCGGTTACCAGGATTCCGTTGGTGGTGGTCTTGAACACCAGACCAGACAGGGCCAGGGAGTCGGCCATGCGCCGGCGCTCGGTCACGTCCGAGGCGATGGTGATGACCAGGCCGCGCCCGTCCTGGAGCGCGCCCAGAGGGGCGGAGTTGAAATCCCAAATCAGCTTTTCACCGCATTTATTGGCGAATTCGTACTCGCCCTGGGAGGCGCTGCCCCGGAGCTTGTGCAGGGCGGCCACCTGTTGGGTCATAATTTGCCATTCGTCGCCGCAGCATAGGCGGGTCCAGGCCTCCACCGTGGGCATCTCTTCGCGGCTGTAGCCGGTGAGCTGGCTCCACGCCTGGTTGATCATGACCGCTTCGCCGTCTTCGGCGTGGATCATGGCCGGCAGGGGAAGCTGCATCAGGGCGGTCCGGAGCCTTTTTTCCCGTTGCACCAGATTTGCTTCGTCGGCCACCAGCAGGCGGTGCTGCTTGAGGGCGTCGTCCATGGCATCGAGGATGTCCTGGGCTTTTAGCGGCTTGGTGAGAAAGCGGTAGATGTGGCTGGCGTTGATGGCATTGAGGGCCGCCTCCATGTCCGCGAAGGCGGTGACGATGATGCGCACCGTGCGCGGGGAGATATCCCGCACCTGGTTGAGCAAGGCGATGCCGTCCATGCCCGGCATGTGCAAATCCGACATAACCACCGCGAAGGGGCCTTGCTGGTCTAGAATGGCAAGGCCCTTGGTGGCGTTGTCGGCGGTGACCAGATCGAAGCGGCCTTGGGTCAAGCTTTCGATCATTTCCAACAGACCACGGTCGTCGTCCACCACCAATATTTTGCGGCTGTATTCAATCTCTTTGATATCGCGCACCGATGCCATGATTTTCCTTGTGGATTTGTATGGCAGACTCCGGATGTCTCGTTTCGGACCGGAAACGCCCGCCGGTGCGGGCGGTTTCCAACAAGACAGGGCAGGAACTTATGTTTTCCGGAGCCCTAATTAATCATTATATGACAATGATTCTCTGGATGGACACATAAACCCTGTGCCCTTAATCTTTTAATCCCATGCCGCCCCCTGCCCAGCATAGGGCCTTTGGTACACACAATACACCGTCACGTCCCCTCCTAGAGCGAGAAATCGTAATTCACTATCAGGCGAAAATCGCTGTAGGTGTCCCCCCCGATGGTGATGTCCTGGTCCACGTAGGCGGCGCGCAGCCTGAGCCAAAGCGGCTTGAGCTCCCCCTGGAAGTAGTAGCGCAGATCAACGTCGGACTCCAACTGGTCTGGCCTGATGAGGGTCTTGCCGTTGGGCACCGTGGCCCTGGTGTGGGTGAGGGTGGCCTCGAGGCCCTTGATACCGTATTGGGCAAGGTCGGCTCCAAGGCGGAAAAGCAAGGTGCACTGGCCGGCCTTGTCGTTGTTCAGCTCCATGATGGAGGTGTAGCCAGGCCAGCCCGCCCAGGGGTTGACCATGTCGTGATCATCGGCCACGTCGGTGAAGGCCAGGGTCAGGGTGGTCTTGCGCCAGGTGAGGGCGCCCCGCACGCCGGCCTGGAAGGCGTAGAACTCACCGTACAGGGCTTCGCCCACGTCCTGCTGGCGCATGGCCTGGGCCGAGGCGGCCAGCGACCAGCCGGACGAGAGCTTCCAGGCTGCGTCGGCCTGCATGTAAAGGGCGTTCATGAACTCGTGGCTGTAGTAGTCCCACACCTGCACGGTATAGGGGCCCCATTTGTACACCGCCCCCCCCATGGTCAACCCCTCGTCGTCGTCCAGGCCCGCCGCCCGGCTCATGGACTGGAAGGTGGTGTCGTTCCAGGATTTGACGCCTCGTACCTGGGCCAGGCTGAGGCTCAGGCCACTCAGGTCGTAGCCCAGGCTCAGGGCCTCGTAGGTGACGGGCACCATGCGCGCGTCATTGGGGTTCAAAAAGGGCGTGTCGATGAGCTGGCGGCCGATGACGCCTCTGAAGCCCGCGTACTGTGCCTGGAAGTAAAGCTGGTCCAGCACTGAAAAGCCGTTTTGGCTGTCGTCAAGGAGGTCGGTGCCCGGGCGGCTGGTGGGAGCGTAGAAGAAGGGTTGGGAGGTTGAGACGCTCGCGCCGGCCGACATGCCCCGCCAGGGTTTGGTGGCGTAGGCCAAGCGGGCGCCGACGGCCCAAGCAGATTGGTCCGGACTGTCGGTGTAGTTCCGGTTCATGAAATAATTGCGCAGGTTGATCTGGGTCCGGCCCTGGGTGAGGCTCTGCAAAAGGTTGTCCCCGGCCGCGGCCCCGGCGGGAACCCAAAGCCCCGCCAGAACGGCCAGCAGGCAGATGACGGCCAGGTGCGCGGTCTTGGCCAAGAAGGTCCCTCCGGTTGGAGCGGTTGTAAATCCATGCTGAAGGGCCGGCCGGGTGAGGGCGGCCGGTGCGCTCAAAAAAGCGGGAAGGGAAGGCCCTCCCCGCTTTCGCCCTGCTATCTATTTGGCGGCCTTGTGCTTGGCGGACCAGGCTTGGCAGCGCGTCTTCACGTTTTGGATGAAGTTGTTGTAGAAGAAGTCGTAGTCGTAGCGGTGGTACACCCCCTTGCCCATGGGCATGTTCAGCTCCGAGAGCATGGCGGGGACCGGAATGACCAGGGCTCCCTGGTCGTTGATCTGGGCCGAGGTGAAATGAGGCACCTTCTTGGTCTTGCCGTGGCCCATGTCGATGACCGCGCCCAGGTTCAGCTCCTTGGGCTGGTTATTTTTGGTCCGGGTCCAGACCAGGGGGTTGATGCACAAGGCGGGGGGGAAGAACATTGGGGGCTTGCCGCCGGTGCTGATGGTGTTCCAGGTGATCAGGCAGCAATTCTGGTCGGGCCTGTCCGAGAAGGGCAGCTTCATCTGTTTGCAGTCCTGGTCGGTGATGGTCCAGCCCACCAGGTAGGCGGCGATGATTTTGTCGTCGTCGAACAGCTCGCGGTGCTTCTTGAGCACCCGGGTGGTGACCACCGAGCCCTGGCTGTGGGAGGCGATGACGTAGGGCCGCCCCTGGTTGTAGTGCTTCAGGTAGTACTTGAAAGCCTCCACCACGTCCCCGGCAGCGATGCGCAGGTAGGGGTCGCGCTCGGCGAACTTCTTGGGCAGCACCCCCCGGTTAACCTGGCGGTAGCGGGGCGCGTAGATGTTGCAGGTGGGCCGGAACACGCCGGTCTGCTGGGTGTTGGTGGCGTCGGTGGTGGCCCGGACCACCTTGTTGTCCAGGGACTGGTTGGGCCCGTCCACGGTGTTGAAGTAGGTGGTGGGGTGCACGTAGAAAACGTCGTAGGGCTTGTCCGGCTTTTCGGTGCGCTCCGTCCAATAGTAGGCGGAGCTGTAGTCCGGCGGGGCGGGGGTTTTGTCCTTGGCGCCGGCCATGGCCGCCGTGGTCAAGCATAGGGCCGTCATGATCATTAACCTGTAGCTCATGTGGATAAGTGTTTTTTTCATGTCTGCGCGTATTCCCGGTCACAGATTTTGCGGCAAGCGCCGCGTTTGTTTTTTGGGCCGACCGATTGCCGCCGGCGGCTGTACAACCCGAAGGCCTGATGAGCCTATGTCTAGAAAAGGATTGACTGTGAAAATGGGCAGGATAAACGATAAACGCGGCCATGGTAGCGTATTGCATTACGGCAATCAAGCGGCAGAGCCTTAAAATGGGCACAAAACGCGGGCCGCCTGGTTTGACCCAGAGGCCCGTGCGTGGCTAGAATTTTTAATACGGTCGTTTGCATCGGGGTCCCGGCCTCCCTACACTCTCTTCCGGCCCCAGCCAAAGGAGCCCGCGTCTTGAAAAACCGCTTAATCAGCCTTTGGTACCTGGTGCGCTACAGCCTGTGGTTCGTGCCGGGGCTCATGGTGGCCGCGGCCCTGGTGTTGGCTTACATCACCGCCGGGCTGGATGAAACCCTGCATCCTCTGGGAGATGGACGGCTGTGGTGGATTTACGAGGGCACCCCGGCGGGGGCCCGGGCGGTGCTCTCCACCATCGCGGGCTCAATGATCACCGTGGCCGGCGTGGTGTTCTCCCTGACCATGGTGGTGCTGAGCCTCACCTCCAGCCAGTTCGGGCCGCGGCTGGTGCGCAACTTCATGGACGACACCGGCAATCAGCTGGTGCTGGGCACCTTCGTGGCCACCTTTGTCTATTGTCTGGTGGAATTGCGCACCATCGAGGGCTCGGGCAGCGCCCCCCTGCCCAGCCTTTCGGTGAGCGTGGGCCTGGCTCTGGCTCTGGCCAGCCTGGGGGTCTTGATCTACTTCATCCATCACATCGCTTCCAGCATCCAGGCCAACAATCTGCTGGCCCGGGTGGGGCACGAGTTCGAGGACTCGGTGCGCCGCCTTTTCCCCGAGGCCACCGATGGGCCCGCCACCTGGCCCACTCCCGAACTGCCCCAGGGCTTCGCCCAACGAGCCGGGGAGCTTTGGGCCCGCCAGAGCGGCTACGTTCAGATGATCGACCACGGCCGCCTCTACGATTTGGCCTGCGAACAAAACCTTCTTATTCAAGTGACAAGACGGCCCGGCGACTTTGTAATAAACGGCAACCCCTTGTGCCTGGTCTGGCCGCCGGAGAGCTTCACCTCCGCCCTGGCCGTGCGTCTGCAACGCAGCTTCACCATGGGGGTGGAGCGCACCGAGGCCCAGGACGTGGAGTACGTGGCTCGGCTATTGGCTGAGACCGCCCTCAGGTCCCTGTCGCCGGGGGTCAACGATCCCTACACCGCGGTCACCTGCATCGACTGGCTGGGCTCTGGCCTGGCCCTGCTGGCCGGGCGGGGGCGGCGGCCCGCCTTTCGCCTGGACGAGGGCGGCGAACTGCGCCTGGTGTACCAGGAGGTGAGCTTCCCCCTGGTGGCCGAAAGCTGCCTGGAGCCCATCCGGCGAGCGGCCCGGGAAAACGTGATGTGCACGGTGCGGCTGTTGGAAGTGCTGGCCGCCCTGGCCCGGCAGGTGCGCCTGCCCCAGGACCACCAGGTGTTGGTCCACCAGGCCCAGGCGGTGAAGACCGACAGCCTGGACAACCTGAAGCTGGCCTGGGACCGGGATTTGATCAGTGGGAAGCACCAGGAGGTGCTAAGGGAGCTGGATCTGGCGGCGCTACGCCTGGAGCCGCCCGAGGCCCAGAGGAGGGAAAAGGGCTAGGAGCCGTCTTTACCGGCACGCTCCAGGCACTGCTCCACGCAGGTGCGGCAGCGCTCCGGGCTCTTCTGGTCCCGGCAGTAGAGGTCAAAGGACTCCAGCCAGTCCGGGCCGGTGCGGGGACATTCCTCCAGAAAGGCCAAAAAGTCCACCAGGCGGTTGATGGCCGCCTGATCCATGGCGTGTTCAACCCGGCAGGCGTTGGCATCGGAAACCTCCGCCCCAAGTTTCAAGAAGTCCTGAAAAAAGCCTTTGAGTACGCGGTGGCGCCGGTCGATCTCGCTGGCGATGCCCTGCCCCTGCTTGGTGAGGGTTACGTAGGAGTAGGGCTCGTAGTTGATAAGGCCCTTGTCGCCCAGTGTCTTGAGGGCTCCGGTAACCGAGGCCCGGGACACCTTGAGACGTTCGGCGATGTCCTTGGCCCTGGCCACCCGGCTTTCTTTTTCCAGGTGGTATATGGTTTCCAGATAGTCTTCCAGGTTGGAGGATAGATCCTCTCCAGGGGCGCCGGCCATGGTTTGGTCTCCCTTAATTTGTTGAGATTAGATTATTATCTTCCAGGGTGCCCGGACCGGCAACAAAAATTTACTTGGGTTGAAAATATTTTAACGGCGTGAAAATACTTTGGTCGTGGCTGGACCCGGCGGTTCAGTCCAAGACCTTTTGCAGGGTGAAGGCCCCCCGCAGCTGGCCGGGGCGGTAGCCGGTGGCCTTGTCCTGAGGGTAGAGGTGCTTAAGCTGGTTGCGCACCGCCGCCGAGGGCGAGGGGCCGTGACAGGTCAGGCACCCGCCGCCCATCTTTATGCCCTTCATCAGGCGAAAGACCCGCTTGCCTTGGGCGTTGGTCACCACCTCGCCGAATACCAGTTTGCCGGGGTTTTTCCCCGCCTGGGCCTGGGCCGCGAACATGGCCAGCACCTTGGCCTCCCAGGGGTCCGGGGCGTTGGCCGGGTTGCGCAGGCGATCGCTGGTGCGTCCCACCTGCCAGCCGTTTTTCTCCCCCACTCGCTTGGCCATGGCCGGGGCTTCAACCCGGCACACCTGTATGGCCGCCACCGGGCCGCCCTTTTTCAAGCCCGCCCTCAGCTCATTCTTGAGCGCCGAGAAAAATTTTTGGATCACCATCAGGCCCTGGGCGCGCAGCCCAGCGGTGTCAACCGGGGCGGCCGAGACGGGCGCGGCGCAGAGAAAAGTGATAATAGAAACCGCTATCAAGCGTTTCATGGCGGCCCTCCAAGGCTTGCTTCCCGCCGGTTACGGGTGCGGGTATAACGCAAATTCCCGATGCTTCTATCTTTATAAGGTACTTGGGCGGTAGAGCAAATTTGTTTTATACTTAGCGGGCCGCGATCGCCCAAAGCGGGCAGCGACCGTCCAAGACGGTTGCGTCTGCCACCGGTCCATTGGGGGAAAGAATATGCCTACAGAAAATGAAACCCGCCGCCGGCGCATGTATTTTTACCCCGGCTTCCAGCCCAGCTTTGTCTGGGGCCTGGGCGGGGCGGTGCTGGCCGCCGGGTTGGCCACCGTCTTTTCCATGGTCATCCTGCTATTGGTGCATGGGCGCTCGATCGTGCCCGACGTGTTGCCCATCCTCATCGGCTTCCACATCGTAGTGGTGCTTTCCCTTCTGCTGATCGTCTATTGGGTGGCCTTATTCGTTTCTCACCGCATGGGCGGGCCGCTCTACCGCATGGAGATGGCCTTCAAGGGCATGGCCCAGGGGCGCTTGGACCAGCGGGTGAACCTCAGGCGCGGTGACCAGCTTCAGCGGGAGGCCGAGGCCCTGAACCAAGGGGTAGGCAGCCTGCGCGAGCGCTTGGAAGACCTGCGCGATCAGGTCAAACAATTGGAAATGGTGCGTGACCCTCAAGAGGCCCGCGACCGGGCCAGCCTGTTGGGGCGCCGCATGGACGACCTGTTCGTTTTCTAGCCGGGCTCATCCCTGGGTCAGGAAAAAGGCCGCCATCCCCACCGCCAGAAACAGCATCACCACGTAGGCGGTTATGCGCTTGAAGCCTGTCTCGCCGGAGCCGTGGTCATGATGGCCGTGCTCCATGTGCCCCATGTGCCCCGAGCCATGTTGTTCGTCTTGCTGGGGACGCCGCTTGAGCCAAAAGGTGAGCCCCACCAGGGCCACTGCGCCCAGGTTCATCCAAAAGGTGTAGTCAAAGGCGAACTGGGTGACCTGCTCCACCTTGTGGGCGCTGTGGGGGGTGATGCCCAGCAGGGCGAAGCCGTAGTGCAGCAGCAGGGCGGTTATCACGATGCTCACGTACATCACCGCCGCGATATATAGCGACACCCGCCAGCCGTAGTATTTAGCGTTTACCGCCACCAACGGCGGCACCATGAGGTCGGAGTAGATAAAGCCCATGATGCCCGCGAACATCACCCCGCTGGCGTTTAGCACCGTGGCCAGGGGGATGTTGCCCATGGAGCCGATGAAAGTGCCCGCGGCCACGAAAGGGGCCAGCAAGGCGTTTTCCAAAACTACCAAGAACCCGGCCTGGCCACCGTGCACGTAGTCGCTGAGAAACACCGCCTTCCACACTTCAGCGGGCACCACCGCCGCCACCAGCCCCGCGATGGTGAAGCCGATGAGGATCTCCTCCCAGACCATGGCCCACTCGCCGCCAAAGGTGCGCCCCACCATGCGCCAGCCATCGCGGCTGGCCAGGCGTTTGCGCCAGTCGAAGTCGTCTTCCTCGGGGGGCGAGTCCTGCTCCACCTTTTCCCGGGCCGCCTCGAACCAGCCAGTGGGTTGGGTCAGGTGTATGAGAAACCGGCTGATGACGATCAGCACCACCCCGCCCACCACCTCTGCGGCCAGAAACTGCCAGCCCAGGAAGATCATGATCAGGATGCCCAACTCGATGACCAGGTTGGTGGAGGCGAACATGAACGCCACCGCCGCCACGAAGGAGGCCCCCTTGAGCACCAGGGCCCGTGCGGTGGCCAGGGCGGCAAACGAACAGGAAGAGCTGATGGCCCCGAAGATGGTGGCCAGGGAGAGGCTGCCTGCGCCAGAGCCGCCCATGTGTGGGGTGAGCCGGGCCTTGGGAACAAAGGCCTGGATCATGGAGCTGATGAAATAGCCCAGCACAAAGGCCCAGCCCGCTTTCCAGAAAAAACCCAGCGCGGTCTTGGCCGCCATTCCCCAGAGTTTGAAAATTTCTGCTATATCCATGATATCTTCAATCTAAAGGCAAGCAGGCCGTCTTTGCAAGTTTCACCCGGTTGCCTCCCAGGAAGGGATCTGACAATGCCCCAAGCAGTGACCACGGTAATAGACGCGGAGCGTTGCAACGGCTGTGGCCGCTGTATAAAGGTATGCCCCTCCCAGACGCTGAGCCTGATCAACGGCAAAGCGGTGGTAACCGGCGACAGTTCCCTGAACTGCGGCCACTGCCAGGCGGTGTGCCCCGAGGGGGCGGTGCGGGTAAAGAGTCTTGACCCGGGCCAGTCCAGCTTCGCCACCTTTACGCTGGATGAGGGCTGGTTGGCCCCGGGCAACTACGATCTGCCCGGCCTGGCCAGGCTCATGGCCTCGCGCCGCTCCTGCCGCAACTATCGCAAGGAGCCGGTGCCTAAGGAAATGCTGGCAGACCTGGTGAAGATAGGCTTGAGCGCGCCCTCGGGCACCAACAGCCAGCGCTGGAGTTTCACCGTTTTGCCCGACCGGGAAAAGGTTTTGGAGCTGTCCCAGGGGGTGGGCCAGGTCATGGCTGCCTTCAACCGCATGTCCGAGAAGGCCTGGCTGCGGGGCCTCATGCGCCTCATAGGCAAGCCCCAGCTGGACCAGTATTACCGCGAGTACCACGACTCGGTGAGCCGGGGGCTGGCCGAGTGGAAAGAGCAAGGCATCGACCGCCTGTTCCACGGCGCGACCGCGGCCATAATGATCGGTTCGCTGCCCGGAGGCTCCACGCCCAAGGAGGACGCCTTGTTGGCCGCCGGGCACATGCTCTTGGCCGCCCACGCCATGGGCCTTGGCACCTGCCTCATCGGCTTTGCCGTGGAGGTGTTGAAACAGAAGCCCGAGGTGGGCCGCCCCTTCGGGGTGACCCCGCGGGAGAAGATTCACGCCGTGATTGCCCTGGGGTGGCCCAAGGAGGAGTATGTGCGCGTTACGGGGAGGCGGGCTCCGCTCCTGCGGTGGTGCTAGGGCGGCTGCGCCAGACCCCGCATGGCGGCGTTGTCGGCGTCACTCGGTCCTCGGCGTAGGTAGACTAAGCCTGCGTCCCTCGCGCGCCTGCCGCCTTGCCCTGCGGTGCCTGGCTGTGCCGCGGGGATGGGCCGCCGGATGAAATGATCTGACCTAGTGTAGGTTGGGTAGAGCGAAGCGAAACCCAACAATATGGTTAACCTCACTCCAATCCAGCAACAGTGGTCATCGCCAGGAGCATCTTGGAGAAGATGCGACGTGGCGATCTTCGCGTTCCCCCAGGCGGGAGGGGTTGGGGCGTGGGAGGCGGTTTGGCCGTGTCTGGCCAACCCAGGCATGACAAAGGAAAAGGAAGATGGCCACGTCGCGGCGGGAGAGGCCGCCTTTGTCTTGTCGGCCCTTGCCTCCGCCGCTGTTCTCAATGACGACTATGGCTGAAAGCAGTCGGTGAGGCGGCTTGCCTCGCCCGCCAAAAATTCCACCCGGCCCGCAAAGATCTCAACGTCCATCCGGGCAATCACCCAAATACCCACTTGACATGTAACAATAGGTTTGGTTAGGGTGGTGACTGGGTGGTCAGTCACTTTGGAGGGAGGCGGGCGTGCCCAAAAACACTCTGGACAAAATCAAACCCGCCAAGCGGGAAAAGCTCCTGAGCGAGGCGGCCAAGCTGTTCGCCCAGCGGGGCTACAACCAGGCGGACATGGCCGAGCTGGCCGGGCGGGCCGGGGTGGCCAAGGGCTCGCTGTACAACTACTTCGAGTCCAAGCAGGATCTGTACCTCTACGTGTGCCGCGACGGCCTGAATCGCTCGCGCCAAGCGGTGTACGGCGGCCTGGACCCGGAGTGGGATGTGTACCGCCAACTGGAGCACGTCTTCACCCAGGGCGCGGCTTTTGCCCGCAAGCATCCCGAATACCTCATCCTCTACCTAAACGTGTCCTCGGCCGGGCTGGAGCCCTTTGCCGAGAAGCTGTCCCTGGAGGTGGAGAAGTACACCGCCGATCACCTGAAGGCGGTGTTGACCCGAGATATAAAGCGCGGCCTGGTGCGGCCCGACTTGCTGGTAAACCAGTCCGCTTTTTGGATCAACAGCCTATACATCGTGTTCCTGGCCTCCCTGGTCTCCCGGCATTTCCAGATACGCATGCGCGAATATCTGGAGATCAAGGGCCGCATGACCAAAAAGGCCGTGGACCAGGAAATAAAGCGCACCGTGGAACTCATCGGGCGGGTCTTGGCCCCGCCTAGCCCGCGCATTTCATGAGGGTTGGGTGGCATTAAACAACGAACTAGGATTCATGGGGCCGGTATGAAAAAAGCACCTGCGTTGTCAAGGTGCGGTTTGTACCCTGCCCCGGCACAGCCAGGCGTCGGCAGACAAGGCGTCTGGCAAGCGAGGGCCGCAGTCGTAGCCGCTGCTACGTCGAGGCCCGAGCGCAGCCAGCAACACTGGATGCCGACGGCTGGCGAAGCCGGACGTACAACCTTCATGAAGTGTGCGGGTTAAAAGGGAGAAAATAATGGCGGACACCACCGGGGGGGCGGTTATCGCCCAGATGCTGGCAGCCGAGGGCGTGGAGAAAATCTTCGGCATCGTGGACGGCACCTATTTGCAGCTGATCAAGAACTGCGTGGAAGGGGGCATGGAACTCATCACCCCGCGCCACGAGTCGGTGGCCGCCCAGATGGCCGGGGCCTACGCCCGCCTCACCGGCAAGCTGGGGGTGTGCATCGCCTCCAACGGGCCGGGGGTGGCCAACATGCTCTCCGGGGTGGCGGTGGAACAGGTTGAGGGCAACCGGGTCCTCTTAATCACCAGCAGCAGGCGCGGGGCCATCACCTATCCCGACCGGGGCGGCGCCTACCAGTGCTTCGACCAGGTGGGGGTGATCGGGGCCATGGCCAAATACTCGGCCTGCGCCGACCAGGCCGGGCGCATCCCCGAGCTCTTGCGCGCCGCCCTGCGCGCCGCCTGGGACGGCCGCCCCGGCGTGGTGCATCTGGATGTGCCCGAGAACCTGATCAACGGCGAGTGCAAGCCCATGGGCCTGCCCGCCCCGGCCCGCTATCGGAGCACCGAACCCATGATCCCGGACCCGGAGCAGGTGAAGCAGGCGGCGCACATGCTGCTCACGGCCCAGCTGCCCATGATCCACGCGGGCAGCGGCATCATCCATGCCCAGGCCTACGAGGAACTGGCCGCCCTGGCCGAGCTGCTCCAGGCCCCGGTGACCACCTCCTGGGGCGCGCGGGGAGTGCTCAGCGAGGAATCCCCCCTGGCCTGGCCCATGGTGCACATCAAGGCGGTGAACGCCCTCAGGGGCGAGGCCGACGTGGCCCTGGTCTTGGGCTCGGAGCTGGGCGAGACCGATTGGTGGGGCAAGCCGCCCTATTGGGCCGCCTGGGACAAGCAGAAGATGATCCAGGTGGACATAGACCAGGAGATTCTGGGGCGCATCCGTCCGGCCGACCTCCTGGTGACCGCCGACGTGAAAGAGTTCATCAAGGCCCTAATCGCCGAGCTTGGGGACCGCTCCATGCCCCTGGCCGAGCGCAAGGCCAAGCTGGAAAAGCTGGCCCAGGAGAAAACCAAAGACCGGGCCAAGCTGGACGAGAAGCTAAATGACACCGGCTCACCCCTGATGACCGCCCATGTGGGCGCGGTGTGCAACCGGGTGTTGCAGCCGGACGCGGTTTACGTGTTCGATGGCGGCAACACCGCGGTGTGGGGCAACTTCTACGTCAAGCTTTCCACGCCAGGTTGCCAGTTGGCCACTCACCACATGGGGCACTTGGGCGCGGGCACCGGCCAGGCCCTGGGCGCGGCGGTGGCCCGGCCGGGTAGCCAGGTGGTGTGCATCACCGGCGACGGGGCCATGGGCTTTCATCCGCAAGAGGTGGAGACCGCAGTGCGCCACGGGCTCAAGGTGATCTTCATCGTGTGCGCGGACAAGCAGTGGGGCATGGTGAAGATAAACCAGAGCTTCGCCCTGCACCCGGTTCAGACCATGCTCAAGAAGTCCCTGGATCCGGAGAAGACCTTCGGCACCGAGCTGGGGCCCATCGCCTGGGAGGAGCTGGCCTATTCGTTGGGGGCCTACGGGGCCAAGGCCAACAGCCCCGCGAGCCTGGAAGAGGCGCTACGGGCGGCGGTGGAGCAGCCCCTGCCCGCGGTGATTCACGTGGAGGTGGACCCGGTCAAGCACATGTGGGCTCCCGGCCTGATCCATTTCAAGGCCATGCATCAAGAACCCAAGGGGAGGTGATATGGACGCGGCGGCGGTTGACGCGGTAAGGCTGAACTTCAACCCGTCGGGGCTATTGGCCCTCAACGCGGTAATCGGCCTGATGATGTTCGGCATCGCCCTGGACATGAAGCTGGGCGACTTCACCCGCATAATAAAGTCTCCCAAGGCGCCGGCCATCGGCCTGGGGGCCCAGTTCATCCTGCTGCCCGCTTTCACCTTTTTGCTTACTCTGGTGCTGCCCATTTCGCCCTCCATCGCCCTGGGCATGATCCTGGTGGCGTCGTGCCCCGGCGGCAACCTGAGCAACATGATGACCTACCTGGCCGGGGGCAACGCGGCGGTGAGCGTGTCCATGACCGCAGTGTCCACGGCCGCGGCGGTGGTGATGACTCCGCTGAACCTAGCGGTGTGGGGCAGCCTGAACCCGGCCACCGCGCCCATCCTGCGGGCGGTGAGCCTGAGCCCCATTGATGTGTTTTTCACCATCGTGATGATCCTGGGCATACCCATGGCCCTGGGCATGCTGGTGGGCCGCTGGTCCCCCCGTCTGGTGGACCGGGTGCGCAAGCCTTTCAAGATTTTCGCGGTGTGCGTGTTCTTGGCCGTGGTGGGCGGGGCTTTGGCGGCCAACTGGCACAACTTCATCAAATACGTGGGCCTGGTGGCCCTGGTGGTTGCTCTGCACAACGCCATGGCGCTCAGCCTGGGCTACTCCAGCGCCCGCCTGTTCAAGCTGCCCCCCAAGGACGTGCGGGCGGTGGCCATCGAGGTGGGCATCCAGAACTCGGCCCTGGGCCTTATCCTGGTGTTCGACTTTTTCGGCGGCCTGGGCGGCATGGCCATCATCACCGCCTGGTGGGGAGTGTGGCACATTATCTCCGGGTTGACCGTGGCCTCGGTTTGGTCGCGGCGGCCGGTAAAGGAGACCACGGCATGAGCTTTGAACCGGCAAGGCCTACCTCGGTGCTGGTAACCGGCTCGGGCGGCTATCTGGGGCGTCAGGTGGTGGCCGATCTGGCCGCCAACCCCGGCAGCCTTGAGCGCATCGTGGCCATGGACCTTCGGCCCGAACCCGAAGAGGCCCGCCTGCCCGGCGTGACCTACATTACCGCCGATGTGCGCGACCGCGCTTTGCCCAGGATAATCGAGGCCGAGAAGCCCCAGGTGGTGGTGCATTTGGCCGCCCTGGTGACGCCGGGCAAAAAGAGCGACCGACGCCTGGAGTACGAGGTGGACGTGATGGGCACCCAGCTGGTGCTGGAGGGCTGCGTAAAGGCGGAGGCCCAGAAGATCATCTACTCCAGCAGCGGGGCGGCCTACGGCTACCACGCCGACAACCCCGCCTGGCTCAGCGAGGACGACGCCCTCAGGGGCAACAAGGAGTTCGCCTACTCGGACCACAAGCGCCAGGTGGAGGAGATGCTGGCCCGCTGGCGGCACGACTACCCCGAGCTTGAGCAACTGATCCTGCGCTCGGGCACCATCCTGGGGGCGGGCACGGCCAACCAGATTACCGCCCTGTTCGACAAGCCGTTCCTGCTGGGGGTGGCCGGCAGCGAGAGCCCCTTTGTGATCATCTGGGACCAGGACGTGGTGGGGGTGATTCGGCGCGGCGTCTTCAGCGACGCCACGGGCATCTATAACCTGGCCGGGGACGGGGCCATAAGCATGCGCGAGATGGCCGGCATCCTGGGCAAGACCTATCTGCCCCTGCCCGCCGGGCTGCTGCGGGGAGCGCTGTGGGTGCTCAAGCGCCTGGGCCTTACCCAGTACGGGCCGGAGCAGGTGGGCTTTTTGCAATACCGCCCGGTGCTGGACAACAAGCGGCTCAAAGAGGTGATGGGCTACATCCCGGCCAAGACCAGCCGGGAGGCGTTCGAGTTTTACCTGGCCTGGCGGGACGGAAATGGCCAAACGTAACTACCAAGGCAAGACGGTGGTGATCACCGGCGGGGCCGGCGGCCTGGGCGCGGCCTTCGCCCGCCGGTTCGCGGGCCTGGGGGCCAAGGTGGCGCTCTTGGACCTGGACGGCGAGGCGGCCCGGCGCATGGCCGTGGAGATAAGCGCGGCCGGGGCCCAGACCCTGGGCCTGGCCTGCGATGTGACCGACCCGGAGGCCTGCGGCGAGGCCATGGGCCAGGTGTGCGAGCGCCTGGGTGGCATTGACCTGCTGGTGAACAACGCGGGCATCACCCACCGTAGCGCCTTCAAGGACACCAGCCCCCAAGTGTTGGCCAAGGTGATGGCCGTGAACTATCTGGGCAGCCTGTACTGCACCAAGGCGGCCCTGCCCAGCCTCTTAGCCCGGCAAGGGCAGGTCGCGGTGATCTCCTCTGTGGCCGGGGTGGCTCCCCTCTACGGCCGCAGCGGCTACTCGGCGGCCAAGCACGCCCTGCACGGGCTTTTCGAGACGCTACGCACCGAGCTGGCGGGCACCGGGGTCACGGTGAGCATCATCTGCCCAGGATTCACCAATACCGGCATCGCCCACGCGGCCCTGGACGGCGATGGCAGCCTGACCAAGCACAAGCAGTCCACGGTAGGCAAGATCGCCACGCCTGAAGAGGTGGCCGAGGCCCTGTACCGGGCGGTGGCCAAGGAGAAGCGCTTGGTGGTGCTGTCCACGATTGGCAAGCTGACTTATCTCATCAACAAGATCAGCCCGGCGTTGTATGAGCGAATGATGTTGAGGTCGTTACGGAGTGAGTTGCAGAGATAAGTGGGGCGGGCGGAGAAAGTGATCTAAAAGTCGCGTAGGTTGGGTAGAGCGAAGCGAAACCCAACAATACCTCTCTCTCAAATCCAGCCATAGCCGTCATCGCGAGGAGCATCTCCGCCGGAGATGCGACGTGGCGATCTTCGATTTATCCCGAGCGGGATGGGTTGGGGCATGGAGTGTGGTTGAGATGTGTCCGGTAAGCGTAGGCATGACGAGGGAAACGGAAGATGGCCACGTCGCGGCGGGAGGGCCGTCTTGACCTTCCCAGCTCTTGCCTTCGCCGCTCCTCGCCATGACGGCTATGGCTGGAAGGGGGAGGCGGGGCGGGTTGGTTCTGGTCGGGCGTTGGTGCATGTGCGTGGGCGTTTGCTGCGAGCGGAGATCGCTTCGTCGCTACGCGCCTCGCGAAGGCATAGTGGGCTGTTGGGTTTCGGGCTGCGCCCTCTACCCAACCTACGCTATTTCTTTAAGCACCCTGCGCTCTCTTACCTTCACCAACTCCCCTCTTTATCAAATCCCACTCTCGACACGCTCCCGACCTAACACCACAAGATACCTAGGAAATGAATGGGCCTCATGCTAGAGTGGGCCTACCGCACGAATCTGCCTGGAGGAAACCCATGGCCCCCGATGTTTTTCAAAAGCTGGCCCGCCACATGGACAGCCTGCCCGGCGGCTATCCGCCCACCACCGACGGGGTGGAGCTGAAAATTCTCAAAAAACTCTTCACCCCCGAGCAGGCCGAGCTGGCTCTGCACTGCACTCTGATCCCCGAGGAGGCGCGGGTCATCGCCCGGCGCGCCGGGCTGGGGGTGGACCAAGCCAAAGAGCGCCTGGAGAAGATGGTGGATCAGGGGCTGATCCTGGGCATCTACCCGCCCGGCCGCGAGCCGTTGTACATGGCCTCCCAGTACGTCATCGGCATTTGGGAATACCAGGTGAACAACCTGGACGCCGAGCTGGTGGAGCTGATGAACGCCTACATTCCCACCCTGTTCGAGGCGGGTATTTGGCAGAAGGCCCCGCAGCTACGCACCATTCCGGTGGGCAAGAGCATCGAGGCCAAGCAGCACATCATGGCCTACGAGGAAGCGGAAAAGCTGATCCGTCAGCAGAACAAGATTTTGGTGGCTCCTTGCATCTGCCGCCGGGAGCACACCCTGGTGGGCAAGGGCTGCGACAAGCCCGAGGAGACCTGTCTGGTGTTCGGGGCAGGGGCCTACTACTACCTGCGGCGCGGGGTGGGCCGGGAGATCGATCAGGCGGAGGCCCTGGGCATTTTGCAAAAGGCCGACGAGGCGGGCCTGGTGCTGCAACCCTCCAACGCCCAGAAGCCCATCAACCTGTGCTGTTGCTGCGGCTGCTGTTGCCAGGTGCTCAAGACCCTCAAGCGCCAGCCCCGCCCGGCCGACCTGGCGGCCAGCCCCTTTGTGGCCGCGGCCGACCCGGAGGAGTGCATCGGCTGCGGGGAGTGCCTGGACCGCTGCCAGATGGAGGCCCTTAGCCTGGACGACGAGGACAAGGTGGTGCTGGATTTGGGACGCTGCATCGGCTGCGGCCTGTGCGTGAGCACCTGCCCCTCGGGGGCCCTTACCCTGGAGCGCAAGCCCGAGGCCGAGCAGAAGGCGGTGCCCGGCAGCGTGCGGGAGATGTACGTGGACATGGCCAAGGCCCGGGGCACCATGAGCGGGGGGAAGATGGCCATGATGGGGCTCAAGTCTAAATTAGATAGGTTGCTCGCAGCCAAGAAGTAGTTTGTTTGGCGGGCGGCTTCGCCAGGAAGCGCCATGCTGCGTTGTTGGCGTCACTCGGTCCTCGGCATAGACATACTACGCCTGCGGCCCCTGGCTATGCCGCAGGGGAGGGCGGGGTTTATCCCCGCCCTAGGCCGTTAACAGCACGGTCAGTAGAGTGAATTGTTGGGTTTCGCTTTGCTCTACCCAACCTACACGATCGCCGAAAATAGCAAAGGCCGTTTCTGGCAAACCCAGGCATGACAAGGGAAACGGAAGGTGGCCACGGCCGGGCAGACCAAGCGGTCTTGTCCCCGCATTCTCTTGCCTCTGCCCGCCCTCGCAATGACGGCTATTGGCTGGAGGCGTGGGCTATGCTGGTTGGGTGTGGCCCATGGTTGGCGGACGGTGCGTGGTGCCTGCTGCGGACAGGGACCGCTTCGTCGCTACGCTCCTCGCGGCGACAGCATGGAACTGTTGGGTTTCGCTTCGCTCTACCCAACCTACGCTATTACGTTAGCCCCCTTGTTTATTACCTTCATCAACTCTTGCCTTCCTATGCCACCAGTGGAGGCAACTGGATTGTTAGGCTTCGGCCTACGCCATCTACCCAACCTACGCGGTTGCGGGAAATAGCAAAGGCCGTGGGTGACGCGCCCACGGCCTTTTGGCGTCTGGTTGATGCGGCCTAGAGACCGGCCAGACCGGCCAGGCCGCCCCGGCCCGAGGCGAAGATGTTTTCCTGTAACTCGGCGATGCGTGTCGGCAAGAGCTCCAGGGCCGGGCGTGGCAGGGCGAAGGCCGCCCGGTGAACCGCCTCGGTGTAGTACTTCAGCGGCATGAGCTCGCCCACCCGCATGGCGTCCGGCGGGCTCAGGGGATAGGCCAAGGTGGTCATCAGGGCGAAACCCATGAGGCCGCTGTTGTAGGTGGGCACCTGGGCGGTGTAGTAGCAGGCATGGGGGAAGATGCCTTCCAGCACGGCGAAGGTTTCGCGGATCAGGTCTTGATAAAGGTAGTAGGACTCGGCCAGGGCGGCGGCCACCCCGCCGGGGGCCAGGGCGTCTTTGACGCTCTGGTAAAAGGCCTGGCCGAACAACCCCTCGGCAGGGCCTTCGGGGTCGGAGCTGTCTATGAGGATGGCGTCGTAACGCTCCTGGGTCTCATTCAAATAGGCCACCCCGTCGCCGATGATCAGGTTCAGGCGCGGGTCGTTGAAGCCCACGGCCAGGCCGGGGAAAAAACGCTTGGATGCCTCCACCACCTGGGCGTCGATCTCGCACATATCCACTTGCCGCACCGTGGGATGCCGGAGCACCTCGCGCAGGGTGCCGCCGTCACCCCCGCCGATGATCAGCACCCGGCTGGGGGCGGGGTGGGTTAGCAGCGGCACATGGGCCAGCATCTCGTGGTAGGCCGGTTCGTCCATTTCGGTGGTCTGGATGATGCCGTCCAAAAGGAGCACCCGCCCCAGGGGGCCGCACTCAAGCACGTGCAATTGCTGGTACTTGGTCTGCTCGTGGTGCAGCACCCGGTCCACCTTCAGGGCCAGGCCCAGGGAACCCTCCAGGTCGGCTGGTTCCAGGTACACGGCTCGGTCCACGGGTTGGCTGTATTCGGGCATGGTATCTCCCCGGGGCTGCGGCTAAGCCCGGCGGCGGTCCCCCCCAGCCGGGCCTATGGTTAAAACGGGGCTAATTCTCCATGGGGCGGGGCAGAGGCTCGGCGTCTGGCTTGTGTTTTATCATCTCCGGCGGCAAGTCGAGCATGCCCCGGCTGAGCATCATTTTTTGCATGGCCTGGGCCTTCAGGCCGTGGCGCAGGGCCTCGGCGGCCACCTCCATGTCGATAACCTCGCCGCAGGTGAACACGTCAATGGCGGCGTAGCCGAACTCCGGCCAGGTATGGATGGTGAAGTGCGATTCGCTGATTATGATGACGCCGCTGACCCCTTGGGGCGCGAACTGATGAAAGAAGGGCTTGATAAGGGTGGCGCCCGAGGCTTCCACCGCCGAGGTCATCACCGAGGCGACGTGCTGCGGATCGTCCAACAAGGCGGCCGGGCAGGAGTAGAGTTCTAGGATTAGGTGGCTTCCGAGGGCTTTCATGTGCGCCTCCCTCCCGGTCCGCAGCACAGGATGCCACGGCCGCCGCCCGGCCCCATGAGCCGGTGCGGAGAGCCTGCCGGTAGTCCAGCAGCAGGATATTAAACGTAAATCAACCCCGCCCCGACCGGCGCCGGTCTTTAATGACCATCGCCGGGGCAGCGAGGCCGCCCCATGGGGACCTCCTTGGTTTTAGGAGTTCGGACCTCAATTTGTCATCGCATAGGCCGTAGCCCGGCAATGATGAAGGCATTATCTACACTTCGCCGCCCCCTCAGTCAAGAACAAGCTTTGCACCCGGACGGCCCCGGCACAGGGGAGGCATATTGCATCCAGTGACCCCCCTCTTGACTTTATATGTCATAACGTCCTAAACTTACTAAACTCTAAGTAACTTATCAGGAGTGGCAGGCAATGACCTTGACCAAAGCGGACATTGTAGCCCAAGTCTATGCACAAGGGCAGTTGACCAAAGCCGAGGCCGCCGACGCGGTGGAGCGCGGCCTTGAGTTGATCAAGCAAGCCCTGTCCACCGGCGACGAGGTGCTGGTGAGCGGCTTCGGCAAATGGTCGGTGCGCGAAAAGGCCGAGAGGCGCGGTCGCAACCCCCAAACCGGGGACCCGTTGCTTTTGCCTCCACGCAAGGTGGTGACCTTCCGGCCCTCTCGGGTGCTCAAGGCGAAAGTGCAGGCACACTACGATGATAAGGGCTCCGGTGGTGCCGGTGGCGGCCAGCAGCCGGCGGCCAAGGTGTTTCGCCCCGGCTACTTTTAGTCCCTGGGCCTGGTGGGCTCCCTGGCGGTCCTTAGCGACCTGCACGCCAACTTTAGCGCCTTGGAGGCGGTGAAGGCCGACCTCGCGCGGCGAAACGTGGATCAAGTCCTGGTGCTGGGCGATGTGGTGGGGTATCTGGCCCGGCCCAACCGGGTGGCTAGGGCGGTGGCCGAGGCAGGGTGGCAATGCCTGGCCGGCAACTACGACCTGGCGGTGCTGGCCGGCGGCGATGAGGGGGTGGACAACTTTCTGCGCCGGGGCATAGGCCCGGAGCCCAAGGCGATTTTTTCCTGGACCGAGCGGCGGGTGCTATCCGGCACCCGCGCTTTTTTGTCCAAGCTTCCCCACAAGATAGAGATGGACACCCAAGCGGGCCGCCTCTTGGCGGTGCACGGCAGCCCGGCAGCGGTGCGCCAGTATGTGTACCCCGATCACCCTGAGGACGAATTGGCTGCTTGGCTACAACAGGCCGGGGCGTCCATACTCTGCATGGGCCACACCCACATGCCCTTCGTGCGCCGGGTGGGCGGGGGCCTGGTGGTCAACCCCGGCAGCGTGGGCAAATCCAAGGACGGCGACCCACGGGCCTCCTACGCCATTATCGATCTCAGCCCCGAGCCTGGCGCCGAAATCGTGCGCCTGGAGTGGGACATCGATGCCGAGGCCCGGCTGCTGAGCGAGGCGGGGTTGGGGCATATGGCCCAGCGCCTGGCCCAAGGGCGGTAGGGCGCGGTATACTGCCAGGCCGGAGGAAGAAATGCCCCGGCCCATCGTCTGCTATCATCCCGGCCTGGAAGCCGATATCAATCTGGTGCTGGTGTCCCAGCGGCCCCTGGACGACCGCGACCGCGAGGTGGCCGGGCAGGCGGCAGCCATCCTCTTGCCCCAGATCTGCCGGGCCGATCTGTTCGCCCTGGCCCGGGACAGCGGCGCGCCCTTTTTCCCCAACCCGGCGGTGCATCTGACTCTGGACGGCAAGGTGGGAAACCACCGCCTGTTCAGGGACCTGAGCCTGCCCCACCCGGCCACGGTGGAGTTCGACGACCTCACCAGCGCGGCGCGGGCCTGGGAAGAGGGCCAAGCCGAGGTGGCCGCCCTGGGCGAGCCCCTGGTGGCCAAGGGGGCGGGCGGCGGCATGGGCGAGAACGTGTTTTTGGTGCGCGACCCCGGGGAGTTGCGGGGCCTGGCCGGGCGGCTGGAGACCTGGTGCCACCGGGGGCCTTCGGGCCTGGTGTTGCAGCGCTACTTCCCCGGCGCGGTGGACATGCGGGTGGAGCTACTCCACGACGCGGCGGATGTGTACTGGCGCAGGGCTAGGCACGAGGAGTTCCGGGCCAACCTGTGCCAGGGCGGCACACTCATCAAGGACGGCCCGCCCGAGGAGCGCCGGATAGCGGTGGCCCTGGCCCGGCGGCTGCAAAAGGCGGCCCATCTGGACCTGGCCGGGGTGGACGTGCTGATCACCGCCGAGGGCGAGCCGCTGCTGATCGAGGTGAACTTTTTCTTCGGCCGCCGGGCCCTGGGGGGGCACGAGGTGTTTTTGCAGCGCTACCTCGATGCGGTGCGCCGCTGGCTGGCCGACCAAGGGCTGGAGCCAGGGCGGGTGCGCCAGGCCCAGGACGACCTGTGAAGCACAGCGGGCTATTGCTTTGCTCGCCGGGGCGGGGGCTTAGCTGCGTGGCCTGCTGCCCGCCCATCCGTCCGGCGGGCTACGACCATGCCGACCATCTGGGCAGCCTGCGCCGCCTGCTGAGCGAAAACACCCGCCAGCTCCGCGAGCAGGGTCCGCCCACCAAACCCATCACCGGCTATTGGTGCCCCGGCCTGGGGTTTCTTGATAGTGTGGGACGCCAGGCAGGCTGCCTGCTGCACCCGGCCCTGAACCAGGGCCAAGACCTGCGCGGGCCCACCGGGTTTCAGGAGAAATGCGCCCGGGAGAGCTGCCCCCCGGCAAGGGCTTTCGCCGCCCTGGGCGAGGGGGAGCGCGACGCACTCATGGAGCTGTGCCAGGGCATGGACAGCCTTAGCTTCGGCAGCCCACGCCTGAACCCGGTGATGCGCCTGTTGGCCTTTGGCCCCGAGGTGGCCGCTACGGCGGCGGGCCTGGGGCTGGGCAGCCGGGAGGATCTGGCCGCCTTGGGTTGGCTGCATGAGACGCCGCCCGCCTGGGGCTGGCTCTTGGCCCGGCGTATGGAGGACTGGGGCGCGGCGGCGCTGGCTCGGCCCGGCCTGGCCGCCCGCCTGGAAGCTGAGGCCCAGGCCCTGGCCCAGCGGCTGGGACCGGAGCCGCCCATGGAGCAAGGCAATTTCCTGCACACCATGTGCGACGAGTGGGAGGCCCGTGCCTGGCAAAACCTCAGCAACCGTCGCCGGGTGCGCCCCACGGACCTGGCCCGCTGGCGGGCGCTTATTTAGCGCAGAATCTGGTCTAGGATGCCGTCCATGGCGGGCATCTCGGGTGCCACGCCGCTGGCGGACCACACCACGCGGCCCTCGCTGAGCAGGCCCAGGGCCGGGCGGCCGTCGCGCTGGGTGTTGAACAACAGACCGGTGTCATCGGGGTTGTAGGCGAACAAAAGAGGTTTGTCGTTTTGCAGGCCAAGAGCCATCTTGTTCTCGTTCTTGCTGTTCAAGAACCCCAAAAGAGGTCCATTCTGGGGGTCGTATAGCATTGCAACTGAAGGCTTTTTATCACCACGGAAAAGGGCAATGGTAGGCTTGCCTTTGCTAATAGCCATGACGACCTTACCTACATTGTCTTCATCAAAGAGAGCGACCCCCGGTCCTCGCCCGGGCTTGTAATCCATTGCCACGCGTGGTTTGTCTCCCGCTCCCATCAATCCAATTGTTGAACTCCCGTTGTTGCCGGCGGCCATAGCTATTGAAACTCGTCCCTGCTCGTCCAACAAAACCAGCGTGGGGCCGTCAGGTCCGCAGCCCAGGTACCCTCTCGGCTTTCCGTCTTTGTCGTTTACGCATAGGACAGGTTGGCCATCGACGGAAAAGCCTATACTTGCCCTTCTTTTATTTTTTCATCAACCAAGTGAAAAGCTCTCGCAAGAATCTGTTCAGGGATTTTTTTGTCAGCATTCGGATTAGCGAAGACTCTTTCCGAAAAGGTTCCGCCGAACATACCCGCGACTAAGGATATAGCGATTACGGCAACTATGTGAATGGCTTTCATGATTCCCCCCGGAAGCTGATCGTTAGCGAAGTATCTGGTCGAGGATGCCGTCCATGGCGGGCATCTGGGGCGCCACGCCGGTGGCGGACCACACCACGCTGCCGTCGCTGAGCAGGCCCAGGGCCGGGCGGCCGTCGCGCTGGGTGTTGAACAACAGGCCGGTGTCGTCGGGGTTGTAGGCGAACAAGATTGGCTTGTCGTGCATGAGGCCGAAGGACAGGCGGTGCTGGCCTTGGCTGTTCCAAGCGGCCAGCATCGCGCCTTTTTGGGGGTCGCTGAGAAGGGAGATGGCAGGCTTCTGGTTGCCCTGAAGTAAGTTTATGCTTGGATTGCCTTGCTGAACCGACATAAACGCCTTGACCAAATTTTCATCGTCATAAAGACCCAAAGCGGGGCCACTGCCAGGTTTGTACTTCATCATTAGGCGCGCGTGGTTCGCGTCTTTCATTAGCGCCAGAATCGAACTCCCATCGTCATTGGCTTTGAGAATAATGTTCGATTCGCCAGCTTTGTCGACGAGGGCAAGAAGGGGGCCATCTTTGGAGGAGCCAAGGTAACCTCTCGGTTTCCCGTCTTTATCATTTACGCAAAGGAGGGGGTGGCCATCTCGAGAAAATCCCATGCTTGCCCTTCTCTGATTATTTTTATCAACCAAATGGAAGGCGCGGGCGGTGACCTGTTCAGGAATTTTTTCGTTTACTTTGGGGTTGGCGAACACCCTCTCCGAAAAGGCTCCGCCGAACATGCCGGCCACGAAGGAAATGGCAATTATAGCAATGATATGAATAGCTTTCATGGCTCCCCCCTATTGAGTTGATACAGGTAGATAATTCTATTTTAAAACATAACACTAAATACTAGTCGAGGAAATATTTTTGTGAACTGCCTTGGTGGGGAGGACCTGAAGGTTGAGGGAAATAGAGTAAAACCCTTGGTGGGAGAAAGCTGTTATGAACTCAAGCAACACAAACTCTGCTGCTATAAATGTGACGCTAAATTACACCACACAAGGTCTGCCAAAGGTTTCATCCGAATTTGAAAAATTAGGCGAAAAATTCAAAGGGATTTGGAGCGATGTGTGGGACTCCGCTGACCGTCAATTCGACGTCTTCGTTGCCGGCATGGCCACTGACGTCCAAAAAACCTGGGACAACACCGGCAAAACCCTGGCCGACTCCACCAAAAACGCCCTCAAGGGCACGGTGGTGGCCGCATTCGACGGCGAAATGGACCAGGTGGGCGACATCTGGGAAAAATCCTGGGACGACATGGTCACCAAGGTGGACGGCCTGTGGGACAAGCTGTTGACCGATCCCCTGAACCGGGCCATGACCGGCCTTAGCAACATGTTCAAGGAAATGATAATGGACCCGGTGACCGATTGGTTCACCGGTCTGTTCTCGGGCAGCGGCGATTTCGGCATCTTCGACATAATTCCATCGATCTTTGGCAGCGGCTGGGACGGTGGCTCGGGCAGCCTGCTGGACGTCCTGCAATCCGGGGCCACCTTTAGTGAGGCCTGGGAGTTCGCGGGCCTGCCGGGGGCTGGGGCGCTGGAGGGCGTCACCTCCTGGGTGAGTTCCCTGTTCGGCGGGGGCAGCACAGCGGCGGTAACCAGCGCGTTCACCGGCGGCGGGGTGCCGGCGGCCATAGCCGAAGGGTGGGGCATCACCGCCGGTGTAACCGACATGGGCGTGGCGGCCGGAACCGGGGCTAGTCAAAGCATGGCCACCGGGGCTTTGGCCGCGGGGCTGGCCGGCCCGGGCATGGCCATGGCCATGGCCCTCGGTCCGGGCCTGGTGGGCATGATGCTAAGCGACATGGGCTTTCTCATGGATGGCCCCATGACCCCCGAGGAGGCGGAAGGCAACTGGGAGGGCAACCTGGGCTATATGCAGCAGATGACCAGCCAGATGCAGGCCCTGGGGCTGGACTTCGACGAGGTGCAGCAGGGGGTGGGTGGGGGTGGTTTCGCCCTGTTCAGCCAGAGCGCCCAGGAGGCGGCCGATGCCCTGGAGCATCTGCGCACCGTGGCCGGTTACTCCCAGGAGCAAATCAACGCTCTGGTGGCCTCCCTGGACCCCATGACCCAGGAGTTTGTGGCTTCGGGCCAGGCGGCCAACGACCTGGAGGGCCAGGTGGGCGGGCTGGTGCAGGAGATGAACGCGGCCATCAACAGCTACGCCATGACCAGCGACGCGGCGAACCTCTACAACCAGCGCATCGACGCCCTGGCCGAGCGCCTGGGGCTTTCCGGCGAGGCGGCCCGCGCCTTCCGCGAGGAGATATGGGACCTGGCCGAGGGCTTCAGCAATGGCGGTGAGGAGGCCGAGTACTTCGACCGGGCCCTAAGCGATTTCATCGGCAACACCCTGGGGGTGCTCACCGAAGGGGCCGAGGAAGGCACCGAAGCCATCAACAACCTCATCGACAGCATGGGCCAGGCCCAGGACATGCGCGATGGCTTGGAGGGTATCGGCACCACCGGGGGCAGTGGCGGCTCGGGCGGCTCCACGGACACGGACACCGGCTCCTCTTCCAGCGACGAGAACGTGAGCCTGGGCGCCATGCACGGCGGGGGCTACGTGATGGGCTGGCCCAAGGCCCACGCCGGGGCGCTGATAAGCTCCCTGGCCCATGACGAGGTGCCGCTGATCGCCCGGCGCGGCGAGTACGTGGTGCGCGCCGAGGCGGTGACCCCGGCTACGCTGCCCGCGCTCAAGGCCCTGAACCTGGGGGCGGCCAACGCCCAGGCCGCCGCCCCGGCGGTGAACCTGCACGTGGAGATCCACGGCAACATGCTGGGCAGCCGGGACAACCTGGAGGATTTGGCCCGCTTGCTGGAGGGGAAGCTCAGGGAGCTGGATAGGGCCAGGTGGAAGGCGTGACCGGCTTCGCCAGACGGCCGGGGGCTGCGTTGCCGGCGTCGCTTAGGCCTCAGGGTGATGCAAGAGAAATTTCCGGGCGGCCCAGTGCATCAAGATCGCGGCGTAATTGGCTCCGGCCAACCAGACGCCGGCAATAAAAACAAGATGAACCAGCACGAAAAGCCCCGCCGCTCCCAGGGCCAGGAGCAAGGTCGGCCCTCCTTCGACCGCAAAGTAGCCCCCCAGGATCAGGGCGGCCGAACCCAGGAGGTAACTCAAGGCGATGAGGGCCAGTCCCAAATACATCGATGGGGATGGCTTTTGGCGGAAGGCGGAAAAGTCGGCCCGGCGGGCGAGGACCTTTTGCCCGTAGCCGGTTCGAGCCAAACGTCGGGCCAAACATTGTGTCATTCCCACCAGTTCCTTACTCCCGTTTGCCCAGGCCACTTATTAAGGGCATATTAGGTCAATGCGGTGGCCAAGAACAAGTTCGGCTCCGTGAGTTTGGGATATTATTATATTTAGGAAGATTTTTGTTTGAAGCCTGGGGCCGCCCGGGCGCCGCATGCTCAGGATGATTTATGCAGCCCGCAACTATCATAGCCCGCCGTCTGGGCCTGGCCCTGATCTTGGCCGTTCTTGTTTTGGGCCTGGGATGCTTCAACCCCAAGCCCTTTGACGAGAAGGCCTGGCAAAAGACCGTGGCCGCCACCGACCCGGCCAAGCTGCACGCCCCCCACCGCGACGCGGAGGGCCGCTTTTTCAACCCCTGGCTGGCCCAGGACAAGTCCACCTGGGACCTTTTCCGCTGGTGGCTGAGCAGCTCCAGCCTGGGCGATCTGAACGATGAGGACTACCGGGTGCCCACGGTGGTCAACCACGGGGCCTATCTGCGCGACCCCCAGTCCCCGCCCAGCCTCACCTGGGTGGGGCACGCCACCTACGTGGTGCAGTGGGGCGGCCAGGTGGTGGTCACCGATCCCTTTTTCTCGGGCAGCGCGGCGGTGGTGAGCCGCAACGTGCCACCCGCCTTTGGGGTGCAGGCCCTGCCCCGCGGCGTGGTGGTGCTAATCAGCCACAACCACTACGACCACCTGGACTCGGACGCGGTGGCCGCCCTAAGCCAAAAGGACGCGCTGTTTCTGTGCCCTCTTGGACTGGGCGACTTGCTAAAGGACATGGGGGCCAAGCGGGTCAAGGAACTGGACTGGTGGCAGAGCGCAGTGGTGGGCGGCACCACCTTCACTTTTTTGCCCACCCAGCACTGGAGCCGCCGCTTCGGCCAGGATTACAACCAGAGCCTGTGGGGCTCGTGGATGCTCGAGCGGGGCGGGGAGACGATCTACTACGGCGGGGACTCCGGCTATTTCAAGGGCTTCAAGGAGTTCGGACGCCGCTGGCCCAAGATCGATCTGGCCCTGCTGGGGGCCGGGGCCTATGAGCCCCGCTGGTTCATGCACTACGCCCACATGGACGTGCCCGAGCTGTTTAAGGCCTTTGCCGACCTGGGGGCGCGCCGCCTGGTGCCCACCCAGTGGGGGGTGCTGGACCTGGGTGACGGGCCCGCCGGATGGCCCGCCGAGGACATCCGCCGCTATTTGGGGAAGCACCCCCAGTGGCGCGGCCGGGTGCTCATGATGCCGGTGGGCGGGCGGGCGCCTTTGGAGCCTGTCCGGTGATGTGCTATAGTTTACCTATCACATAGAAAATCACCCTGGAGCAAAGGAGGCGGCCCCATGAAAGCAATGCAGATGGTCTATGGCCTGATCGGTTCGGCGGTGTTCGTGGGCATCTACCTTCTGGCCAGCAACTTGGAGCGCTTTTGGGTGGCCTTCCCGCTGTTCGTGATTTCGGTGCTGGCCATCGCCGTGGCCGGCGACCGCATCAAAAAGCTGGACGCCAAAGCCTAGACCAAGCTTTGAAGTATCAAGGCCTCGCCTCTATGGGCGGGGCCTTTTTTGTTTCTTGGCCCGGCTGCGCCAAGCGGCCGATAGCCGCGTTGCCGGCGTCGCTTGGGCCTCAGCGTGACTTTGCCACGCTTGCGGCCTACGCTCGCCCCAGCGAGCCGCTGGAGGCAAAGCGGGTCGAGCAATGAGTTGCCTCCACCAACCTTGCCTGCTCCCGGTGAAACTTATTTGGTGGCCCAAGCCTTGGGCCGCCTTGCTCTAGACTGCTTGGCTGTGCCGGGGTCCGCCCGACCGTATAACCGGAACTTGCCTTATTAGCCGATATCCCGGCCGGATATGCTTCGCTTGGCCGGGCGCTTGCATTACAATGGGGCCTAACCCAACCGCATTTCACACCCCGTAGGCAACGGGGCCCAAAGGAGTAGGTAGCCATGGAGTTGGCCAGTTTGGACCGGAGGCTGCCCCTGGTGCAGCAAGCTTCGCTAAAGGACAAGGTGGTTTTGGTGCGCTTTGACCACAACGTGGTCAAAAAGGGGGTGATCAACGACCCCTTCCGCATCGACCGCACCCTGGGCACCTTGTTTTATATAGTGGCCCAGGGCGGCAAGCCCATCATGATGACCCACGTGGGCCGCCCCAAGGACAAGAAGACCGGCGATATCAAGGTGAGCGAGGACTCCGGGGTGGAGCCCATCGTGGCCTACCTGGAAAGCAAGCTGCACGTAAAGATCGAGGTCCCCTCCTTCCCGGCCGGGCCCAAGGGCATCGCGGCCATCGACACCAGCATCAACCACAACATCCGCCGCCTGCGCCAGGGCGAGATAGCTGGCATCTATCTGCCCAACACCCGCTGGTTCGCCGGCGAGGAGGCGGGGGGCGAGGTGCGCGAAGACTTTGCCCTGCAGCTGGCCGGGCTGGCCGATGTGTACGTGAACGACGCCTTCGGCTCCTGGCAGCCTCACGCCTCCACCTTTGACGTCACCCGCCATCTGCCCTCCTACGCGGGCTATCTGCTGCAAGACGAGATGCGCCACCTGGAGATGGTGCTCAACCCGGCCCGGCCCTTTGTGGCCGTGGTGGCCGGGGCCAAGTACGACACCAAGATCGGCCCCTTGCAGGCGCTGTACGAGCAGGTGGATCGCTTGGTCCTGGGCGGGGTGATCTACAACACCTACCTCTGCGCCAAGTACGGGGTGAAGATAGCCGGGGTGGCCGAGGAGGATATCGCCGCGGCAAGGGACTTGGTGACCGCCGACGCGGGGGCGGGCAAGATCATCGAACTGCCCTACATAGTGGAGAGCGACGTCTTGGGCCGCGAGGAGGGTAAGTACCGCACCCTGGCCCTGGAGGACCTGAAGCCGGGCATGGAGTTGGGCTATGTCTTGGACATCGACCCCAAGAGCTTCGAGGCCCCGGCGGTGAGCCAGGCTCTGGGCCAAGCGGCCAGCATCTTCGTCAACGCGGTGATGGGCTTCACCCCCCACTTCACCGACGGCAGCCGGGCCCTGGACACCACCATCGACGCCAACCGCTCGGCGGCCAAGCTCTACGGCGGCGGCGACACCCTTCAGGAGTTCAAGGACCTGTGCCCCGGCCTGTACCTCTCGGTGTTGGACAACGCGCAATACTACTTCTTCACCGGCGGCGGCTCGGTGCTCAAGGCCATCGAACAGCACAGCGCCAACGGCCTGGAGCCGGTGGCCGCGCTTATGGAAAATGCCGCCCTCTTGGAGCAGAACGCCCCTGGCGGGAAATAGTTGGTTAACTGGTTGATATTTAATGGTATGCCCCAAAAATAGCCGTTGGGGCGTAAAGAGCTTAGAAGTTACATTTTAGCTAAAAAGTAGCTTGCCCACTTCTTACACCTTGTGCTACAAGAGGCCAGGAGGGCGAGTAGTCTCTGTTTAAATCGCGTAGGGTCGGGGCGACCGTGGGCCGCCGAAACGGCTCTTGTGCACCTTCAGCCTCAGGGAGGGATGGGTCTATGTGGGACGAGAAATTCGAAACCATGTCCACCGACGAGATGCAGGCCTTTCAGCTGGACAAGCTGAAAGAAACCACCGCCTGGGTCTATGATCGGATTCCTTTTTACAAAAAGAAATTCGACGAGGTGGGGGTCACCCCGGAGGACATCAAGAGCCTGGAGGACCTGGGCCGCCTGCCCTTCACGGTAAAGACCGACCTTAGGGACAACTATCCCTTCGGCCTGTGCGCGGTGCCCATGAACCAGGTGGTTCGAGTGCACGCCTCATCGGGCACCACCGGCAAACCCATCACCGGCCCCTACACTGCCGAGGACCTGGACCAGTGGGCCGAGTGCATGGCCCGCAACATGGTGGCCGCGGGCATCAGCGGCGACGACATCGTGCAAAACGCCTACGGCCTGGGCCTGTTCACCGGCGGCCTGGGCTTCCACCAGGGGGCCGAGAAGCTGGGCTGTACGGTTATCCCCGCCTCCTCGGGCATGACCGAGCGCCAGATCACCCTGATGAAGGACTTCGGCGCCACGGTGCTGTTCAGCACGCCTTCTTACGCCCTGACCATTGCCGAGAAGGCTGCGGACATGGGCGTGGACATCCGCGAGTTGCCGCTCAGGGTGGGCGTGTTCGGGGCCGAGCCCTGGTCGGTGGAGATGCGTGACGAGATCGAGCAGCGCATGGGCATCGAGGCCTGCGAGGCCTATGGCCTCACCGAGTTGGGCGGGCCGGGCACCTCCTTCTCCTGTCCGGCCAAGGACGGCTACCTGCATATCAACGAGGACCACATCATGGCCGAGATCATCGATCCGGTCACCGAAGAGGTCCTGCCCCTGGGCGAAAAGGGCGAGCTGGTGTTCACCGCCATCCAGCGCCGGGCCATGCCCATGATCCGCTACCGCACCCGGGACATCACCCAGCTCAAGCGCGAGCAGTGCTCCTGCGGGCGCACCCTGCTCAAGATGAAGAAGGTCTTCGGCCGCTCCGACGACATGCTCATCATCAGCGGGGTCAACGTCTTCCCCAGCCAGATCGAGTCCATCCTGCTGGAGGTTCCCGAGGTGGAGCCGCAGTACGTGCTGATCATCCGCAAGAAGGGCTATCTGGACGCCCTGAGCGTGGACGTGGAAGCCAAGCCCGAGGTCTACGACCTGGGCGAGGAAAAGCTGCGCGAGGTAGAAAAGGACATCGAGAGCCGCATACGGGGCACCATCGGCATCGGAGTCAAGGTGCGCTGCGTGCCGCCCAAGAGCATCGAGCGCTCCGAGGGCAAGGCCAAGCGCGTGTTCGACGCCCGCAAGCTGTAAGCCGCAA
>JAIPDO010000029.1 GCA_021737645.1 Desulfarculaceae bacterium | reverse complement strand
CATCACCCCGATGCGGTCTTCCTGGGTGGCCTGGAAGTCGGCCTGGGCCGCCTCCACCGAGCGCCGCACCCGGCCGAACAGGTCGATCTCCCAGCTGGCCTCCAGGCCTAGGGAGATGTTGTTGCCGGTGATGCCGCTGCCGGCCAAGTCGTTTTCACTGTTTTGTTGGCGAATGGCAGAGGCCGGGGCGCTCACCGCAGGCAGCTCCGCGCCCAGCACCACTCCCAATTGGGCGCGAGCCTCTTTCACTCTGGCCACGGCCACCTTGAGGTCAAGGTTGCCGGTGTCGGCCCGCTTGATCAAGGCGGTCAATTGGGGATCATTGAATACGGTCCACCATTTGGCCAAGTCGGTTTGACGCTTGACCAAGGCGGGGTCGTTGGATTCCTGCCAGGAAGCGGGAACCTGGGTTTTAGGCGGTATGTAGTCCGGCCCCACCTTCATGCAGCCGGGCAGGACCAGCAAGGCAGACAGAGCCAGGCACACAGTGACCAATCCCGATGTTTTGCTCAGACTCCGCATGCGAAGATGCATTCTTTTCGCCCTCCTAAGATCATGCTTATCTTGTTGGATAGCCTGAGGATTGTCAACATACTTGGCATTATAACAAGCTATTTAGTGAGTTGACGCTTCCCTTTTGGGGCAAGCATGGTGTGAAGGCTCACCAAGCGCGCCACCAATACCACCATGTAAAACTGTCCCACCACTGATTCGGTGATGGCCAACTGCCCGGCAATGGTGCTCAAAGGAGTTATGTCGCCATAGCCGGTGGTGGTGATGGTTACAAAACTAAAATAGAAAAGAGAGGACAGTTCGGGGCCCACGTAAGCCGAGACACCGGCCAGTTTATTGGCGTCCATGGCGATGGCAAATGAGCCGGGCCATGCCGCCTCCACCGCCTGGTAGGCGAATCCCCACATCAGTCCCATAAGCAGGTAGCCGTTCAAAGCCCCGCTTATGGTGTCAAAGGAGACCTCCCTGAGAGTCATCACCTCTTTTAGAATGGAATAAATAATGATGCCCAAAAAGCCCACATAACAGACGCAGGCCACCACCATTATTTTGTTGCTGTGCCAATGGTAATCGCCCAGCACCAAAATAAGCCCCGCGACCAGCAGGACCAAAGCCAAAACAAAGGTGCGTTTACGGTTGATCACCGTATAGGCGGCGGCCACCAGCACCAGGATGATGAACAAGTCCAGAATGGTTCTGGTGCGCGGTAATATCTGTTCGATTAAGGGCACCATCAAAAAATAGAGCATCAGGATGATGAACAGCCACAAGTGCCGGGACTTGAACCAGGGCAGCTTGTGGCTATAGCGGGGCGCGGCCACCGGGCCGGTCTGAACTTTTTTCATACCAGGACCTCCTCCCAGCGGCTGAGCTGTTCGAAGGGCAACAGTTGGTTGAAAGCGCGGTTGGTGGTGACGATGCCCTCTTCTTCCACCGCGGCCATGGGGTTGAGCCCTCCGCGCACCACCAGACCCACCCGCCCGGTGGACAAGGGCACCTCCAGCAGGGGCTGGCCGGGACGGCCCACCAGAATGATGCCGCCCAGCCCGGCCCGCTCCAGGCGTCCGGCCAAGCGCCGGGCCTTTTCCGCCGCCGGGGCGGGAATCTCGCGGAAGCTGGCCCCGATTACGCCTTCTCCGGTTGCCACGGCCTGGCTCACCGAGGTCATGCGGCCCTTGATGAAAATCTCCAAAGGGTCCAGGGTGGTGCCGTCGTAGTTGATGATTTGAGTGAAGCGCAGGGGCTTGTGATCGCTTACCTGCAACAGCCCTCCGAAGCGGTTGGTCATGGGCACGCCTTCGTCGAGCATCACCCCGTTGATGGCGATGGAACACACCGTGGCCACCACCACCTCGCCGGCGCCGGGGGTGTAGCTGCCCACCTTTTGCCCCGGACGGCCGATGAGCAAACGGTCGCCCAGGGAGTAGCCTGCCCTGAACACCCGGCGCATCACCGCCTTGGCCCGGGGCAGATCCTCGAAACGCAGCACCGACAGATTCACCACCACCTTGCCTCGACCCTGGCGCAGCTTAAAATCCATGCCGAATATCAAGGCTTCGGCCCTGGCGGCCACGAAACCCACCTTGTCCACCACGTATGCGGTTTCCAGCTCCCGGCGGCCAACCGGAGTCAGTTGGCGCCCCCGGCGGCCCACCTGCTGGGTGAGGCCCTCATCATCGGTAATACTTAGGTAGTAACGGATGGTGCGTTGGCTCATATCCTTGCCCGCCAGAGCCAGAGCGTGGGCGATGCGGGTTCCGCCCAAGGGCTTGTCCGATTCGGACAGCACCCTTAATACATCCAATATTTTGCGCCTGCTGCGTTCGTCCACCAGATGTGTTCCTTCCGTTTGGTAGGATTTACCCTCCCCAGCAATCGACTTCACGCTAACCGCTTCCCTCCTTGAAGTCAAGACCGTATGCGGCAAAATTGCCGCCTATGGCCCACAACCCGAACTTAAACCATGGCGGGCTATCGTTTTGTATGGACAAAACAACGGGTTAACTCATTAAATCAACTGGGAGCAGGCCTTACAACCCTGCTGGGCGCCCAGGTATTGACAATAAAGGAATCCTCTGTCATAAAGGCAAAGGTTGCCGTGTTTGCCAAGGGCCGTTTTAGCCCTCCGGCCGTCCCTTCGCGGGACGGGTGCAGTTTACAATCCGCGACCCCCGGCGAGAGGCCGCTTCCCCGGCAGGGAGGCGGCATGGGGCTTGTCGCGGTCAACCAAACCGGTAGCCGCAACGTTATTTTGAGCGGCCGGCCCCGGCTTAGACGCCGGGCGGGGACCCGGGAGATTTTTTAGACCATGGCCAATAATTCGACCGCAGATTTCCAGCCGCAGATCACCCTGCTCTACTGTCGTCAGAGCCTGGCCGCCGAGGTCAAGGCGGTCCAGGGCAACCGGGCCGGAGACGGCTTCAGCGTCCGCTTGGTGCTTTTGCCCTGTAGCAGCAAGGTGCAGCTTCCCCATCTCATGCGCCTGCTGGAGCAGGGCTGCGACGGGTTGCAGATAGCGGCTTGCCCCGAAAAGGCCTGCCAGCATCTGGTGGGCAGCAACCGGGCCGAAAAACGCATCGCGCGCGGCCGGGGGCTTCTTGAGCAGGTGGGTATGGGTGCCGAGCGCCTGGGACTGGACCGGGGCGCGGGCCTTAGCCTTGATGATTTAATGGAGATGGCCGGCCAGAGGGCCGAGGCCGTGCGGGCCCTGGGCCCCAACCCCATGAAAGGAGTTTGAGCGCCGATGATCACCGCTGAGTGGAAGCCCATTGAGGAAATGGTGGGTTACCTGCGCGGCCATAAGAAGGTGCTGGTAATCGGCTGCGCCACCTGCGTGGCCGAATGCGCCGCCGGCGGAGAGCGCGAGGTGGAGACCCTGGCGCCCCTGCTGGCCATGGCCATGCAAAACGACGGCAACCCCATTGAAGTTAAAAGCGCCACCCTGGAGCGCCAGTGCGAACCCGAGTTCCTGGAAGCCATCTCCGAGGCGGCGGCCGATGCCGACGCCATCGTCAGCGTGGCCTGTGGAATCGGCATGCAGCTGGTGGCCGAGCACTACGCCGACACCCCGCTCTACCCCGGAGTCAACACCACCAGTCTGAGCATCCGCGAGGAGCCGGGCCTGTGGACCAGCCGTTGCGCCGCCTGCGGCGACTGCGTGCTGGGGCTGACCTTCGGCCTGTGCCCGGTGGCCCGCTGCGCCAAGAGCCTGCAAAACGGCCCTTGCGGCGGCACCCGCACCGATGGGATGTGTGAGATCAACCAAGACACGCCCTGTATCTGGCGGCTGATCGTGGAGCGGGCCACCGCCCGCGGCCGGTTGGAGGACCTGACCAAGGTCCGGCCTCCCAAGGACTGGTCCAACTCGCCGGCCGGAGGGCCCAAGAGGATGCTGCGGGAGGATCTGCGGTCATGAGTTTGCACGCGGGAACCAAACTAGAGAAGGTTTTGGCCGCCGGCCAGTTCGCCCTCACCACCGAGGTGGGCCCGCCCCGTGGCCCCGACGTGGATGAGGTGCTTAAAAAAGCCGACATTCTCAAGGGTGTGGCCGATGCCTACAATGTAACGGACAACCAGACCGCGGTGGTGCGCATGTCATCCATCGCCGGTTCCAAGATCCTCTTGGACGCCGGTTTGGAGCCAGTGGCCCAGATGACCTGCCGGGACCGCAACCGCATCGCCATGCAGAGTGACCTTTTGGGCGCGGCCGCCCTGGGGCTCAAAAACATCCTGGCCATCAGCGGCGACCACCAGGGCGCCGGCGCCAGCGGCAAGCTCAAGGGCCACCCCGGAGCCAAGGGCGTCTACGACGTTGACTCCATCCAGCTGATAAACATCATCAAGAACATGCGCGATGAAGGCGTGCAGGCCGGGGGCGACACCCTGACCAGCAAGCCGGAGTTCTTCATCGGCGCGGCCTGGACCCCCCTGGGACCGCCCATCGAGTTCCGCGTGTTGCGCCTGGCCAAGAAAGTGGCCGCGGGCGCGGACTTCATCCAGACCCAGGCGGTGTATGACATCAAGGCCTTTGCCGAGCAGATGGCCAAGGCCGTGGACATGGGCCTGACCGAGAAAACCGCCATCCTGCCGGGGCTAATCGTGCCCCGCTCGGCGGGCATGCTCAACTACATGAACAAGAACGTGCCCGGCGTGGTGGTTCCCCAGGAACTCATCGATCGCATGAAGCAGGCCTCCGACCCCCAAGCCGAGGGCGTCAAGGTGACCTTGGAGCTGATCGAGCAGGTTAGAGAGCTGCCGGGGGTCAAGGGCGTGCACCTTCAGGCCATCGAGGCCGAGGAACTGTTGCCCGAGATCATCAACCAGGCAGGCCTGTCCCCGCGTCCGGAGGTCTAGACTCCGGCCCGGGCTCAACGCCAGCAGACGAGCAGGATTTTTATCATGGGCGAAAAGTATCACGTCGAGGTGGGCCCCACCCAACCGCGCTTCACCCCGGTGGCCAAGCTGGCCGCCATGGAGGTGGAGGGCTGTCTGGGCTGCCTGAAGTGCGTCAAGCGCGATAGCTGCATCTACGATGTCTATCGCAAAAAGGTCTTCGACGCCGGGCAGGTGGTGGACACCACAGACTCCATGTGCATCAGCTGCATGCGCTGCGTGCAGGAATGCAAGAAGAACATCCTAAGCCGGGCCGTGAACCCCCAGTTCGAGGCCATGGGCGACGAATATTGGCGGCCGGACATCATCGCCACCCTGTGGAAACAGGCCGCCACCGGCAGCATCCCGGTCTCCGGGGCCGGCTACCGGGGCCCCTTTGCCGGTCCTGGCTTCGACCAGATGTGGACCGACATGAGCGAGATCGTCAGGCCCACCCGCGACGGCATCCACGGCCGCGAGTACATCAGCACCGTCATCGAGCTGGGCCGCCGCCCCGAGCGCCTTTTCTTTGACGAGGCGGGCGATCTGGCCGTGGACATGCCTCCCATGGTGGAGCTGCCCACCCCCATGGTCCTGGACCTGCCCCCCTGGGGCAAAATAGGCCCCGGCACCCGCCGGGCCGTGGCCCTGGCCGCCAAGGCGGGCAAGACCCTGGCCGTGGCCACTTATGATGAAGCCGCCGGGCTTCTGGCCGATCTCAAGGCCAATCTCATCGTGCGCGTGGACGGCGTGCCGGCCGACCTTGGCCCCTTGGAAGGCGCGGCCATGGCCGAGATGCTATACGCCCCCGGCGTGATGGACCAGGTGGCCCAGCTCAAGGAGCTGAGGCCGGACCTGGTGGTGGCCGTGCGCCTGCCCCTGGACGAAAACGCGGCCGACCGGGCCGCCGGGGTGGTCCTGGCCGGAGCCGAGGTGCTCTACCTTCAGGCCGGTGACAATGGACAGGGCCTGGGCAAGGCCTCGGACACCTTTATCACCAAGCTGATCCGCGAGGTGCACCTGCGCCTGGTGGACGAAGCCTGCCGCGACCAAGTGACCCTGTTGGCGGGCGGCGGCGTGGCCTTGGCCGAACACGTGGCCAAAACCATCCTCTGCGGCGCGGACGGCGTGGGCCTGGACCTGGTGCTCAACGTGGCCATGGAGTGCCGCCTTTGCCACTCCTGCTCCGAAGGCTTCGACTGCCCGGTGAACCTGGACACCATCGACGAGGAGCAGGGCAAAAAGCGTCTGCTCAACCTGGTAGGCGCCTTCCACTCCCAGCTCATCGAGCTGATGGGGGCCATGGGCATCCGCGAGGTGCGCCGCCTGCGCGGCGAGATGGGCCGGGCCATGGTCTTCGAGGACCTGGAAAAGATGAGCTTCGCGCCCATCTTCGGCGAGCGGGTAACCGCCCTGGAGCCCGCCAAGGCCGCCCCGGCCCCGGAGTTGGCTCCCGGCACCTACAGCTCCCTGCCGGTGGAGATAACCGAAGCCTCCTCGCGCTACCGCAACGCCCTGACCAAATACAAGGCCGAGCGCCTGACCACCTGTGTGGCCTGCGGCAAGTGCGCCGAGGTATGCCAGTTCGGGGTGCACGTAAAGGCCGGCGAAAAAATGCTGGCCCCGCGCAACCGCAACTGCCGGGGCGCGGACTACTGCCGCTCCATCGGCTCCTACTGCGGCGACGCCTGCCCGGTGGAGGCCATCCGGGTGGGGCAAAACCCGGTGTGGAAAACCTTCGGCGATCCCCGTTGGCCCGCCGATTTGTTGGTGGCCACCTGGATTCAGGCCGAAACCGGCCAGCCGCCCCAGGAGAACCTGGAATACCGCAAGGGCGCCAGCGGCGGTGGCTTCGACCGCATGGACATCGTGTTCCCGGCCGAGCCGCCGGACGCCAGCTTCGGCCCGGACGACGTGGACCTGTCCTTGCCCCTGAACCGGCGCGACGACGACGGACGGCCCCCGGTGGAGATCGGCTTCCCGATATATGGCGGCGGCATGAGCTTCGGCTCGGTGAGCCAGGCCACCATGGAGAGCCGGGCTCGGGCCTACACCGCGCTAAACTCCTTTACCTGCACCGGTGAGGGCGGCTTCCCGCCCGTGTTGGAAAAGTACTCCGACAACGTGATCACCCAGGTGGCCACGGGCCTGTTCGGGGTGCGCGAAGAAACCATCCAGCGGGTGCGCATCGTGGAGTTCAAGTACGCCCAGGGCGCCAAGCCCGGACTGGGCGGGCACCTGCTGGGAGACAAGGTGACCCCGGCTGTGGCCAAGATGCGCGAGGCCGTGGTGGGCAACTCCCTGTTCAGCCCCTTCCCCTTCCACTCGGTGTATTCGGTGGAAGACCACAAGAAGCATGTGGATTGGATCAAACACATCAATCCCCGCGCTTTGGTCTCGGTGAAGGTCTCCACCCCCATGGACGTAGACATGGTGGCCGTGGGCTCCTTTTACGCCGGGGCGCACATCGTGCACCTGGACGGCAGCTACGGCGGCACTGGGGCGGCACCGGACATCGCCAAGAAAAACATCGCCATGCCCATCGAGTACGCCATCCCCATGGTGCACCGCTTCCTGTCCGAGGAAGGCATCCGCGACAAGATCACCCTGATCGCCTCCGGCGGCGTGCGCACCGCCTGGGATGTGGCCAAGGCCATCGCCCTGGGCGCCGACGGCATCGTCTGCGGCACCGCCGACATGGTGGCTTTGGAGTGCATCCGCTGCGCCAACTGCGAGTCCGGCCGGGGCTGCCCACGGGGCATCGCCACCACCGACTCCGAGCTTCAGATGGCCTACGACTCCGACTGGGGCTCCCAGCGCGTGATCAACCTGTTCAACTCCTGGGCCATCCAGCTGCGGGACATCCTTTGGCGGCTGGGACTCAAGAGTGTTCGGGACCTGGTGGGACGTAGCGACCTGCTCACCCACCTGGATTATCAAAAAAAGGCTTGAAAGAGAGAGGAACAGCCGTCGTGGCCAGTCTATTCCAAGCCCAAGGACGACAAAACCGCCTCCCCTCGCGGGAGGAGCTGACTCGCATGACCGAGGCTATTTTGGCCTCTCGCCGGAGGGCGTCGGCCGACGCCCCCCCGCTGAGCCCCCACCGGACCGCCGAAGAAGGCGGTTGCGGCGTGGTGGGTTTCGCGGCCAACGTGCCCGTGCGCGGCCGGCATATATTCGAACCTTCCGTCCAGATGCACAACCGGGGCAACGGCAAGGGCGGCGGCATCGCCGCGGCCTGCCTGGACCCCACGCAGCTGGGCGTTGACTCCGACACGCTCAAAAACGACTACATTCTCCAGGTGGCCCTGTTGGACCCCGAGGCGGAAAAAGAAGTCGAGGAACAGTGTGTCAGCCCCTACCTGGACATCCACCACAAAGCGCGAGTGGAAACCCAGGGCGACTACCGCGACTTCGGCCTGGAGGTGAAGCCTCCGGACGTGGTGCGCTACTTCGTGCGGGCCAAGCAAGGGGCCCTGGACGCCTTTGCCGCCGAGGAGGGCCTGAGCGAGCTGAGTGGCCGCGCCCTGGAAGACGAGTTCATCTACCGCAACACCAACCGCCTCAACGCCACCTTCTACACCAGCCTGGGCGAAAAGCGCGCCTTCGTGCTAAGCCACGCCCGCAACCTGGTGATCATGAAAGTCGTGGGTTTCGCCGAGACGGTGGTGCAGTACTACGGTATGGAGGACTTCAACGCCCAGGTGTGGATCGCCCACCAGCGCTACCCCACCAAGGGCCGCGTCTGGCACCCCGGCGGAAGCCACCCCTTCATCGGGCTCAACGAGGCCCTGGTGCACAACGGCGACTTTGCCAACTACTACAGCGTAAGCGAATACCTGCGCCAGCACGGCATCGCCACCCAGTTCCTCACCGACACCGAGGTTGCGGTACTGCTCTTTGACCTGTGGACCAGGGTGTACCACTACCCCCTGGAGTACGTCATCGAGGCCATGGCCCCCACCACCGAGCTGGACTTTGAGCGCCTTTCGGCCCAAAGGAAGCCGGTGTACCGGGCCATCCAGGCCATGCACATGCACGGCAGCCCGGACGGCCCCTGGTTCTTCATCATCGCCCGATCCAACCCGGACCAGGACCTGTACCAGCTTTTGGGCATCACCGACACCTCCATGCTCCGGCCCCAGGTCTTCGCCCTGCAAGAGGGCGACGTAACCATCGGGCTGGTTGGCTCGGAAAAGCAGGCCATCGACGCCACCCTGCTCTCCCTGAACCAGGAAGACCCCCGCTTCCGCCTGGTGGCCGACCGCTACTGGAACGCCCGTGGCGGCAGCTCCACCGACGGCGGCGCCTTCCTGTTCAACGTGCAGGGCAACGGCGACGGCTACAAGTTGAGCTGCACGGACAAGTTCGGCACCCCCATCGAGGTGGACCAGGGCCAATGGCGCTTCGACCCGGAAGAGGCGGCCATCGCGCCGGATCAGGCCCAAAACCTGGAACAGGCGCTGAGCGCCGCGCCCGAGGGCTACGAGCCCTACGCGGTGTACGAGCAGGCGGCCGAGGCCATGGCCTCCTGGAGCTTCAGCCAGCTTCGCTGGTTCATCGCCCAGGTGGAAAAAGTGGCCGAGTCCGGCGACCAGGGAACCCAGTGGGCCATTGAGCTGCTGACCCTGCTCAACGACCGCCGCTACGACACCGGCGACAAGAAGCGCTCGGTGGTGCTGCAATTGCTGCGCACCTCCATCGACGGCATCCTGCACCGCACCCCGGCCATCGCCGAAACCAAGGGCACCCGCTACGCCCGCATCGACTGGGAGACTCGCGGCGATCTGCGCGCTCCCACCGGCGATGAAAAGGTGCTGGTGGTCTACGCCCATCACTTCCCGCCCGAGGGCGACGAATGCGACGCCCGGGTGGAGGTGGAAGCCTATCACCTGGGCTGGAAGCGCTTCATCGTCTACGGCCTCAAGGGTCAGCGCTTCCAGGGCTGCGGCCTGGGGCCGGCAACCGAGGACGTGCGCCTGGACATCTACGGCGCTTCCGGCGACTACATCGCCTCGGGCATGGACGGCCTGGAGCTCCAGATCCACGACAACGGCCAGGACCAGTTGGGCCAGATCACCAAAGCCGGAACCTTGGTAATCCACGGCGACGTGGGCCAGGCCTTTATGTACGGCGCCAAGGGCGGCGAGGTCTTTATCATGGGCAACGGCGCGGGCCGTCCGCTGATCAACGCGGTGGGCCGTCCCCGGGTGGTGATCAACGGCACCTGCCTGGACTTCTTGGCCGAGTCCTTCATGGCCGGCGACCCCTACAACGGCGGCGGCTTCGTGGTGCTAAACGGCATCACCTTCGACAAGAAGGGCAAGGTTGTGGCTTTGGATAATCCCTATCCCGGCGCCAACCTATTCTCCCTGGCCAGCGGCGGCGCCATCTACGTGCGCGACCCGCACCACAAGCTGGTGGACCAGCAGCTCAACGGCGGAGCCTACTATGAGCTTACCGACCAGGACTGGGATTTGATTCTCCCCTACCTGGAGGCCAATGAGCGCCACTTCGGCATCAGCATCGACGACCTGCTAACCGTGGACGGCGTAAAACGCGCCCCCCGCGAGGTCTACCGTAAAGTGGGCCCTGGGCAGAAACAGATGTCGCCCAAGGAAGCTATCCCCGAGTAGCTTAGAACCAACATCAAAAACCGGCCGCCGCGCTCACCTGGGTGCGGCGGCCTTTTTTTGCCCTGTCTCCAGGAGCCATTTTATTGCCCCCGCCCCCAGGCGGCTGGTATCTTACATTCATCGTGCCGTGAATCTGGGAGTGGCCGCGCCCCCTACGGCGAAAGGCGATGGATATGCTTTCTACTTGCAGGTGGTGGTAACCGCCTTGAAGATCCCGCGATCATGGCTGGGCAAAGCGGCCTTGGCCCTGCTTTGGGCTCTGGCCATGCGCCTGCTGGCCCAGCGCCTGGGCCTGCCCGACTCCCCGGCCGGGGAGCTGGCCCCTCTCGTGGGCCTGGACCGCCCCGGCTTCTGGTGGAAGTTCCTCAGCGACTGGGCTCCCCTCGGCCTGCTCGTCATGAGCAGCGCCGGGCATCTGCTGGCCCGCTGGGCCTCGGTGGACGCGCCCCTGTCCGCGGCCCGCTTGGCCAAGCGCGATTGGCTGGCCTATCTGGCCCTGCCCCTGATTCTGGGCTTCACCGCCCTGCACGGCCATACCCCGGCCTGGTCCCTTTTGTGCGGGGCCGCCTATATGGCCGCCCTGACTTGGCAGACCGCCCTGGCCGCCTCGCTGTTGTGGGAGGCGGGGGGCCGCCCGGTCCCCGACGGCCGCCTCCTGGCCTGGGGCGGCGCCGCCCTGGCCCTGGCCCTGTATCTGGCCCTTAACTTCTGGATCACTCAGGCGGTCAGCACCTGCGGCGATGAAACCCTCTACCTGATCAACACCGACCGCCTCATGGCCACCCTGGGCCTCTCATCCGGCCAGGCCCATCTGCCCCAGTGCCGCTTGGAGTTTTACTGGGGCGGCTGGAGCAGCCGTCTGGCGCGGCCCCTGGGCGAATCCTGGGCTCTTTTCGTTCTGCTGGGACCGGGCTGGCTGGCGGCGGGGCGTTTGGGGGCCTTGGCAATTTTGGCTTTGGCCGGGGCGATGAGCCTGGGCTTGTTCTGCCGCCTTGCCCTTGATTTGGGCTACCGCGCTCGGCCCGTCCTGGCCGCCACCTGGCTCTTGGGCTTTTCCCTGCCCCTGTTGCAACTCACCCAGCACGTGTATCCCGGCGCCCTGGGGGTGTTGGGGGTCACCGCCGGGCTGTACTGGCTGCATCGCATCGACAAACGCACCGGCTGGATTCTCCTGGGCCTGGCCGGGACGGCCCTGGTTCTGGCCCTGGTCAAGATGCGCCTGGCTCCGGTCTCCCTGGGCCTTGCCCTGGCCACGCTTTCCGCCCTGTACCTGAACCGACCCGCTTGGAGGCGTTGGATCGCCATTGCCGGAGTATGCCTGGCCGCCTTGGTGCTGACCCTGATTTTGGGGGCGCTGCTGAACGCGCCCGGCCTGGGCCACCTGGGCGCGAAACTGGGAAACATCTACCGCATCCAGCCTGGGCCCATGCTGCTTTCACTGCCGGCCATGTTCTTTGACCAGCAGTTCGGCCTGCTGGCCTACGCGCCCTGGTTGCTCCTGGGCTTGGCCGGAGCGGCTCGTTTCGGCTGGGAGCATCGCCGCCCGATGCTCTATTCGCTGATCATCGCCGGGGTGTCCTTTGCCGCAGTGGTGCTGTGGCGCTGGGTGCAGTGGCAGGGCGGCTTCACCCCACCGGGGCGCTTCTTGGCTCCCCTGCTGCCCATGCTGGCCCTGTGGTCCCTGCCCGCCTGGTCTCGGGGCGGACGCCTTTGGCGGTTGCTATGCGCCAGCCTGGGAATGGCCAGCCTGGGAATGGCCTGGGTTTTCACCCTGATCCCCCAATGGCGCTTCCACCGCCGCACCGGTATCAACAATCTCCTGGCCTGGCTGGATGACAATCTGGGCAGCCTGGCCCACCGCTTCTGGCCTTCGTTCAATGAAATTTCCTGGCAGCCTATCCTGCCGGTGCTGCCCTGGCTGGTGCTGCTGGCCGGCGCGGCGGTGTACCTCTGGCGCGAACCCCGCTACGCATATCCCCCCCGCCCCCCATGGAGCCTGAGCCGTTTGGGGTTTACCGCCGGGGCGCTGGTGTTGACCGCGCTGCTGGCTACAACGATTCTGGGGCGGGTGACTCCCACCGGCTATATGGAAGCGGAAAGCCTGCGCACCCCTCATTCGCGGCTTTATGGCGATCTTTACAATGATCGGGTGCAGCTGGTGCTGCGTGGCCCCAGCGATTTCGGCCAGGCCTTGGTGGTGGTGGGAGATGGCGTCACCGCCTTGGAGGTCAGGGCCGACCGGGTGGTGGGCCTTCCCCGTGCCTACCCGCCGCCGGAGATAGCTTTTTATCTGGCCGACAATCTCTTGGGGCGGGTATTGGTGGAAGACGCGTCTTGGCGAATCTATCGCCTGCCGGTAAATATTGCTCCGGGCCGTTACCATCTGAGGGTGGCCATGCTCAGCCACAACGGGCGTGACGCGGTGGGCCTGGATTGGCTGCGCCTGCGTTGATTCCTGGCAAAATCCGGCACCGATAACCTGCGGAACTAGGTGACGTGAGTCAAACTGAAGACCAAAAATTTTCCCCAACCCTTTGGATCGTTGCCCTGGCCCTGTTGGCCTTGGCGGTTCGGGGAATTTTTTTCCTGGCCCCCAGCCTGGACTCGGACCAAGCGGTGGTGGGGCTCATGGGCATGGACATCCTGCACGGCCACCTGCCCCTGATGTTTTGGGGCCAGGACTACGGCGGCAGCCTGGAGTCCATCGTGGCCGCCGGTTTTTTCGCTCTGTTGGGGGTTAGCCGTCAGAGCCTGTACCTTTCGCCCACCTTCATGTCCCTGTTCTACCTGGCAGCGGTTTACCTCATCGGGCGAGATCTCTGGGGCCGCCGGGCCGGGCTGGTGGCCTTGTTCTTGGCCTCCCTGGGCCCCTTCTACCTGATATGGCACTCGGTGCTGCCCAGAGCCATTTACATCGACACCCTGGCCCTGGGGGTGTGGCTGATTTGGATCACCCTCAGGTCTCTGCGCAAGGAGCCCGGCACCAAAGGCTATGCCCGGCTCTGCGCGGTGTTCGGCCTGGTGGCCGGAGTGGCGGTCTGGTGCCACATGTTGGCAGTGTATTTCATCCTGCCCTGCGCCCTGGTGTGGTGGCGTCGCGACCCGCGTCTGGTGATACGCCCGGCCTTCGCCCTGATGATGGCCGCTTTTTTCCTGGGCAGTGCGCCCTTGTGGTGGCACAACCTGATCACCGACTGGTCCACCTATTACTTCATGTTCCACCCCAAGCCCAAGGAGCCGTTCTGGCAAAGCCTGCGTTTTATCTGGCAGCGTAGCCTGCCAGTGCTTTTGGGAGCCCACTACTTCGCCTTGGTGGGCAAGGAGGCGGTGGTGGTGCCGGGCCTGAGCCAGGCAGTATTGGGGCTCACCGGTCTCAGCGCCCTGGCCGGGCTTTTGTTTTGGGGCAAGAACCTGCTCAGGCGCGCCATATGGGGCGACCGGGGCGACGGATCGGAGCTGCTGCTGCTCACCGTGTTTACCGTGGTGCTGGTGTTCGGAGCCATGGGCCTCTCGTCCTCGGGCACTCACCGCTATCTGGTGCCCCTGTACGCGGTGTGGCCGCTGCTCATGGCCTGGGCCTTCGATCGCCTGATGAATCGAGGCACGGCAGTCAAACTGGCGGCCTGGGCTGGGCTGGGCGCGGTGGTGGTGCTGTTGGCGGTGGGGGTTTACCGAATCTCCCCCCTGGGCGACCCCACCCTCAAGCCCCGCTATGAGGGCCAGACCGCCCTGGCCCGGGACATGGCCGGATTTCTGGCCTCCCAGGGAGTGAGCCACGCCTATGTCTCCCACTATTGGGTGGCCCCGGTGCTCACTTTTGATTGCCGTCAAAAGGTGGTGTTCGTGGTTTCGCGCAAGGACCGCAACCCGGCCTTTGAACGGGGCCTACTCAGGGCCAAGCGCTTCGCCTTTTGCGAAACCGGCAACCCGGCCGTGCCTCGGCTGCGCGACAACCTCCTTTCCCTAGGAGCCAGGTTCAAGGAGCACGAGCTGCGCGGCTGGCGGCTGTTCTACGATGTGACTCCCCCGCCTGGGCATCCCCAGGCCCTTTCGCCCGCCGCCTGGCGGTTAGAAGCCACCCCCAACCCTATCTGGTCGCCAAGGGCGGCTGACTATAACGCCAACCTGGGCTGGCGCACCCAACAAGGTCAGGAGCCGGGCCAGCGCCTACTGGTGGATTTGGGCCGGAAGGTGCCCCAGGTGTGCCAAGTGCTCTTGTTCAACGGCATGGCCGAGGACGCTCCCCACCGCATCCTGGCGCGAGGCAGCGCCGACGGCCAGACCTGGGAAAAGCTGGTGGAGGTGGAGGGCGACCCGGTGCCCTACGCCTGGACCGGCGGGGACAAGCTGGTGGCCCTGCGCTTTGACAACTGGCAGGAGCTGCGATTTGCGCCCCGCGGCCTGCGCTACATCAGCCTGGAACAGATCGGCTTTCGCCCCAATTGGAACTGGTCGGTGCTGGAGGTTCTGGTAGGCCGGGCCGGAGCGCCCCAGCCCGACCCCTCAGCCGCCGCCGCCTGGCTTCGCCGAGCGTTGGGCGATCAGACGCGGGTTTGGTGCCCGCCCGGCCTGGCCGCTTGGCTGCCCGCAGGCATGCGGCCCCAGCCGCATCGTCACGCCCAGCCCGACTGGCTGCCCCGATATTTACGGGCTCCCTGGCTTCTACCAGAGAATCACCGCCTGTATTTCGCGGTGGATAGCGGGCGGGCGGGCTACGCCCAGGCCGCCCTGGCCAGTGCCGGATGGCGCACCACGGCCAAGACGGCCCACGGCTATAGTCTGATAGTCGCCGACCCGCCCCCGGTTCCGGCCGCCGGGCCCGGCCGCCAAGTTACCCTCCGTCCCGAGGGACCGGTTATGGCCGCCGACCTGGGCGCGATGCAAAAGCTGCGGTCGTTGGAGTTGCTGCCTCCCAAGGGCTTGGCCCTAAGCCCGGCTGGGCTGCAACTGGAGCTGTCCCAAGACGGCGAGCACTACACCCCAGCCCCCTTCAAGGCCCTGTGGCCGTCCCGGCTCTACTGGTCCGGCCTGGCTCCCATGGCCGTAGCGCCTGGGCCGGTGCGTCTGGAGGTGGACTCCGCACCGGCGCGCTACCTGCGCCTGAGCCGCCAGAGTCCGCCCTTGCCGCCAGGTCTGGCCATCCGAATCTCTGTAGCGGAAAATTAATTTGGCCGTAACTCCGCCTTGCGGGGCGGCCATGAGAATCAGGCGTTGTAGGCGCTCCAAGTGAACGCCAGGCCTTGGGTCACTTCTGTTTGGGGCTCCCAGCCGGTGAGGCGGCGCAGGAGGCTGTTGTCCAGGACCAAGCGGTAGCCATAGCCGGGTTGGGACTCGTCGTCCGGCGGCGGCTCGACCCCGGCCAGACGGCTGATCTCAGCCGCCATCTGGGCTACCCGCCATGCCTTGCCGGTGGCCAGGTTGACGATTCGGCAACCCACGACCGGCTCCAAAGCGGCTAGGCGAAGCAACCCCTGGATCACGTCGTCGATGTAGAGCAGATCTAGCTCCTCGCCTGGACGACGCATGATGGGCGTCTGGCCGGCGCGGGCCATTTCCATGGCTTCCAGCACCACGGTGTTGGAGTGGGCTCCCGGCCCGTAGACGTTGCTCAGGCGAACTATCTGCAGAGCCAGGCCGCCTTGTGCCGCCAAGGAGGTCAGTCCTTGCTCGGCGGCCAGCTTGGCCTCGGTGTAGGGGTTGCGGCCCATCACCGGGCCGTCCTCGCTTATGTTGCTCCCGTCCTCCACCGGCGTGTAGACCAAGGCGCTGGAGGCGAAAACCATCTGCCGCCCTCCCCGCTCCAGCCAAGCACGGCCCAAGGCCGTGGCCATGCCCTCGTTGAGGGCCCGTGCCAGTTGGGGATCGCGGGCGCAATCCACCGGCATGCTCAAGGCGGCGAAGTGAAACAGCGCGGTGTCGGCCGCCGGGCCTGGCCCCTGCTCCAGGCCTTGGGCCATGCCCTGGGGGTTCATCAAATCCACCTGACGCCACTGAACCTGGCTGGGCAGGTCATCCGGCGGCGCGGCCTGATCCAGGGCCAACACCCTGGCTCCAGCCTTGGCCAGGGCCGATATTAGGTGACGGCCTAAAAATCCCGCCGCGCCAGTGATTATCACCGGACGATGTGCCCAGTCCGCATGCTTCATGAAAAACGCCCTTGCTGTGCAACGCCTCGATTTCTCATCCGCTTGTTTACCATCAAAGGCCTCGTACCACAAACCGGAAGCCCTTAGATCCAACTGAAAACCAGCCTCAACCGGGAAATCATCGGTTCAGACAAGCTGGCGGCAATGGCTTTCACGGGCCAGGGCCACCAGCACCACGGCCACCATAATCCAAGCCATCATGGGAACAAAGCCGACTTGAAAGGCGCTGAGGTCGTACACCCGCGCACCCTGGTCCACTTGGCCGCCCCAGTTCAGATCCAACAACCAGCCCACCACCGGCTGCAACAAGGTCGGCCCCAGCATCACCCCCATGTTGGCCGCTCCGCTCACCGTACCTCCGAGGTGGGCGGGCACCGATTCCTTGCACCAGGCGAAGGTGATGATGATGGTGCCGCTGGCCAGCCCGGAAATGATACTCACCACCACGAAAGCCCAAAGCGGCAGGCCCGGCAGGTAGAGCATCACCAGCCAACTCAACAACACCACTAACGCGCCTCCCAAATATAGAGGCTTGCGTTTTCCCATCCGGTCGGACAGGGCTCCCATGATGGGGCCACCCATGGCCCAGGCGATCATAAGCACCGAGCAGAAAAAGGCCGCTTTAGCGGGCGTCAGGCCGTAGCGCAGGCTCAAATATGGCACGCCCCAAAGTCCCGCAAAGGTGAGCACCGGCCCCACCAGGCCACCGGAAGCGAAGAACAAAAGCAAGGTGTTGGGATAGCGCCAGATGCGGCCCACCCCGGCCAAAATCCCACACGATGCACCGTCCACCGCCTGCTGCGGGGCGTAGCTTCGCCAGCCACGCCGGCTTGGGTCGTCGCGAATGACCAGCCATATGGCCAAGGCGAGGGCCAGGGTAATAGCGCCAGAGGCCACCATTACCGGCCGCCAGCCAAAGGCGTCCACCATCAGGCGCAGAGGCACCCCGGCGGTGACCGCCCCAACCACCCCAACCAAAAGGCCCATGCCCGATATGGCCGCGAAGCGCTTTGCGTTGAACCAATGCCCGGCCAGCTTTAACAGGGCCACCCAGGCCACGGCCACCGCCCCGCCCACCAACAAGCGTCCCAGTTCGGCCCATACCAGGGCGGGAGCCATGCCGAAAAGCACCGATCCCACCCCCGCCACCAAAGCTCCGGCGCAAAGCAGGCGGCGGGGGCCCCAATGGTCGGCCAGCACTCCGGTGGGAAGTTGCATGGCAACGTAGGCGTAAAAATAGTAGGCAGACAGGTTGCCCAAGGCTGCGGCGGACAGGCTGAACTGACTCATCAACTCTTTGGTTATTACCGCGGGGGCCACCCGCTGGTAAAAACCAATCAGATATAAAAGAGCGCCCAGGCCCCAAATCAACCAGCTCAACCAAAGCGGCGGGTATGATTTGGCCTGAGCCTTCACCGCGCCCTACCCCAGCTGCATTACTGTGTGCACCAAGCCCGCCCACTTGCCGTCTCGCAGCCAGGGCCTGACTCGCACCATGAACTCTTTGTCTCCCCGCTTGAGTCGCCAGGAGTATTCCTCGCGCCCTCCCTGGGCATAGGCATCCAGAATGGCATCGACCTTGGCGTTGCTGGCCGGCTGATGAAACTCCCTGATGTCCCGGCCCAGGTACTCTGGCTTACGGTCCACGATGTTGCCAGCGTACTGGTTGAAAAACACGATGGTTCCCCTGTTGTCCAAAGCGGTGACCGCCACCGGGGCTTGGTCCAACAACTCACTCACCGGGATGCTCTGTTGTGTCGCGCTCACTTTTCGCCACTCCAAGATGGGGATAAAAACTGACGCTAAAACACCTTAGGCCCATGGTCCCGCTGGGTCAAGAAGCCAAGCAGGCGCATGGGCCCATGCGATTCATTTTTTGCGTGGTTCAGTGGCCCGGTTGATTCCGCCCGCTTTATCCGGAGCTCGGCGCGGCTTCGATGACCCGCATTTTTTTCCACAAGCCCCGGGAATATCTCCAGCGCAGGATCAAGCCCAGGACCACCACGTACATGGTGACGCAGCCCCAGATGAAATACAGCCCCAGGCCCAGAGCTTCCACTCCCACCAGCAAGGGCACTATCACCAGGCCCACACAGACCAGGGCCATGGACCACATTACAAAGTAAATGTCCCCGGCTCCCTTCAAAGACCCGATATAGACCAGAACCATGGCGTCAAACATGGAGTACACCGCCACGAAGCGCAAGAGCTCCACCCCCAGCTCAACCATGTGGATATGGGCTGCGGCCGGGGCACCGTCGGTGTGAAAAAAACTAAGCAGTTCGCGAGGCAAGAAGACAAATGCCAAGGCCACCAGGCCCATATAAACCAAGGCGATATGCAGGGTGCTGGTGGTGGCCCGCACCCCTCCGGAGGGCTTGCCCGCGCCGATGGCCTGGCCCACCAAAGTGCTCACCGCCACGGACATGCCCACCATGGGCATGAAGGACAAAGTGTTGATGGCGATCACGATGTTGGTGGCCGCCAACTCGGCCCGGCCCAGGCGCCCCACCATGAATACAAAGAATGTGAACACCAGGATGTCCAGGAAAAACTGCACCCCGCCGGGCAGGCCATAGCGCAGCATGCGCCGCATCAGGACACTGTCCCAGGCCCAAGCCCGGCGCACCGCGAAAGCGTGCTCGTTGCGTTTGCGAAACACGGCCAGCCCGAACAGCACCACCAGCAGAACCTGGGATATGACCGTGGCCACCGCCGCTCCGGCGATGCCCATTTCCGGGAATGGCCCCACCCCATTGATGAGCAGATAGTCCAGGGGAATGTTGATCCCTGCCCCGGCCAGGTTTATGAGCATCACCGGACGGGTGAGCCCCCGGCCGGAGTAAAAGCAGCTCAAGGTGGTGGCCAAAACCACCGCTCCCGCCCCCAGGGTCAAGATGCGAAAATAGATCACCTCCAAGCGAATGACGTCGGGATGGTGCCCGGCGAACCTGAAAAGAGGCTCGGCGATGAGATACAGCGAGGCCAACAACAAGGCGGCGGCCAGTGAGAAATAAATCCCCTGCCACAGGGAGGCCCCCACCCGTTCCGGAGCTCCGGCGCCCACGTACTGGGCCACGAAGACGTTGACGTAGCTGACCACGCCCATAAAAAAACAGATGCTTAGAAAAGAAGCTATTCCCGCGGGCAGAGCGGCGGCTATGGCGTTCACCGAGTAGTTGGCCAGAAACATCCGGTCCGTGAAGTGAATCAAGGAGGTGCTGCCGAAGCTCACCACCAAGGGCAGACCAACGGCCAAAACGTGGCGATAGCCGTTTGGTTGGGACCAGCGCCTAAGCATTGCGCACACCTTAACCCGAACACCTGGGGTTTTGCGGGGGATGGTAAAGGATGCAAGGATACTGGCCGGCCGGGGGCTGGTCAACCGGCAAGGTGCTTGACAAAGACCCGGCCTTGGCCCCACCGTTAAGGTGCATTACAAAAGCTTGATCCCCACAAATATTTCGCGAGGCGAGCATGGCTGACAACCCCGGCGGCGGCCCCAAGAGAACCTTGGGCATCTTCACTCTGGCCATGATCAACATGGCCGCCATCCTCACCCTGCGAAACCTTCCCCTGATGGCTTTTTACGGCCTGGCTTCGGTTTTTTTCTACGGCGTGGCCGCCTTGGCCTTTTTCCTGCCGGTGGCTCTGGTGGCGGCCGAGTTGGCCACCACCTATCCCGAGGCGGGCGGCGTATATGCCTGGGTCAAGCGCGGCTTCGGCGCCAAATACGGCTTTTTGGCGGTGTGGATGGATTGGGTGGAGAACGTGGTCTGGTTCCCCACGGTGCTCTCCTTCGTGGCCGCCACCATCGCCTATGCGGTGGCCCCCAGCTTGGACGAAAACAAGTTCTTCATGGTCACGGTGATGTTGGTGGTCTATTGGGGCGCCACCTTTATTAACTTCTTCGGCATGAAGGCTTCGGGGCTCATCTCCAGCATAGGCACCATCGCCGGCACCATCATCCCCGGCAGCCTACTTATCATTATGGCGGTGATCTGGCTGGTCATGGGCAAGGGGGTGCAGTTCACGGTTTCCTGGGACGCCTTCATCCCGGAAATGAAGTTTTCCAACATGTCATTTTTCGCGGGAGTGATCCTGGGCTACTTTGGTATAGAAATGGCCGCCTATCACGCCCGTGAGGCTCGCGACCCCAAGCGCGACTACCCCAAGGCCATTCTGCTATCGGTGGTAATCATCGTGGCCATTTTCATAATGGGCTCTTTGGCCATCGCCGTGGTGGTGCCGGCCAAGGATATCAGCCTGGTGGCCGGGCTGATGCAGGCCATGGAGAAGTTCTTCGATCCCTTCGGGCTTCAGTGGCTGGTGCCGGTGCTGGCGGTGTTGGTGGCGGCCGGAGGCATAGCCCAGATATCCACCTGGCTGGTGGGCCCATCCAAGGGCCTGTTGGCCACGGCCCGGGACGGCTCTTTGCCTCCGGTGTTGGAAAAGGTGAACAAGGCCCACATGCCCGTATCCATCCTGGTGGCCCAGGGCCTGGTGAGCACCGTGTTCGTGCTCTTGTTTTTGCTGGTGCCCAACGCCAACAGTTTCTATTGGATTCTCTCGGCCCTCACCGCCCAGATCACCTTGATCATGTATATCCTCATGTTCGCCTCGGCCATCAAGCTGCGCTACAGCGACCGTGACGCCAAGCGGCCCTATCAGGTGCCCGGCGGCATGGCCGGCATGTGGATCATTGGAGGGCTGGGCCTAGGTGCCAGCTTTTTCGCCTTTTTCGTAGGCTTCGTGCCGCCCATCGATGTCAAGATCAGCGGCCTCATCGGCTTTGAGGCCTTTTTGATCTTAGGCATCGTGGTGCTGAGCCTGCCGCCATTCATATTAGAGAGGATCAAAAAACCCAGTTGGGTTCCCGAGCATCCCGAAGACCTGGAAGATTGAGGCGCAATCGTCTACGGCGCGATTAGAGAAGTGACTGCCGGAGGCAAATACCAAAGCAGCTTGCCCTTGCCTCTGGGCAGGTCCTCCACCTCGATAGCGCAAATCCCGCCTCGCTGGAAATCCACCTTGGCCTGACCAGCGGCCGAGAGCAGCCCGGCGGCCACCTTGGCCAGATTGGGCAAATGCCCCACCACCATCAGAGGGGCCTTGTCCTGCTGAGTTGCCAAATAATGCAAGGTGTCGCCGGGCTCGGTCATGGCCTTGACCTGATCGCTGATCAGAATTTTTTCCAAATCGTAATTCAGGGCCCGGGCCACGGTCTCGGCGCTCTGGCGCGCTCTGGCTTTGGGGCTGGAAATTATGAGGCCCGGACGCAAGGCCAAACGAGCCAGGGCCAAAGCGGTGCGGGTAACCACTTCAGCCCCTTGTGGACTCAGCCCCTCTTGGGGGTCTTGTTCCGGCGGCAGGTTGGGGCCGTGTTGCATCAGATAAATTTCCATGGCACACCTCTTTTCCGCCTTTGTGCATTACTTGGGCTGATCGCCGCCCACCAGGGGCACGAAACGCACCGCCATCAGGGAGCGCTTTTTCACCTTGCCCTGCGAATCCTTGGTCACCAGCACCAACTCCTCGGCCCATGCACCCGGCCCTACCGGGATGACCATGCGCCCGCCCGGCTTCAACTGCTCCACCAGCTTGGGGGGCACATGCCGGGCGGCTGCGGTTACCAGGATGGCGTCAAAGGGAGCCTCTTGGGGCCAGCCGAAGTTACCGTCACCCACTTTGATATGCACCGCGTAGCCTAAGCGTTTGAGCAGCGTCCCGGCCCGCTGGGCCAGTTCGGGGATGATCTCAACGCTGTAGACCTTGGCCCCCATGGCCGCCAACACCGCAGCCTGGTAGCCCGAGCCGGTGCCGATCTCCAGCACCTTATCGCCGGGCTTCACCCGCACCGCCTGGCTCATGAAAGCCACGATATATGGTTGGGAAATGGTCTGGCCCTGGCCTATGGGCAGGGGATGGTCGCCGTAGGCCTGGCCTCGCATTTTGAACGGCACGAATTCGTGGCGCGGCACCCGGCCCATGGCCGCCAGCACTTGCTGATCGCGTATGTCCCTGGAGGCCAGTTGCCGGGCCACCATTTGCTTCCGCGCGGCGGCGTAGTCCCCTCCCTGGGCGGGCATAGCCAGGGTCAGCAGCAAAAGACAACCTAAGAACCTTCGCGTGAACATGGCTTTCCCCTCCTCCACCGGGCAGCCGCCGTGGCCGTCCGGACAAAAAAGCCGCCATACCTATAATCATCGCACCCCGGGCCACCTCTCTTCAAGGCGAAGCGGGGATAGTCAAGCCGGGGCGGCTCGTGCTAGTTTTGGCCAATGCGCCCCATGGCGGGCGCGCCTCATTTCATCGGGATGAACAGGCATGTGCGGATTCGCCGGTTTCATAGACAGCCGTTCCCAGCGCGGCAGACAAGATCTGGAGCATATCTGCCGGGCCATGAACCAGACCCTGGCTCACCGGGGGCCGGATGACTCGGGCCAGTGGGTGGATCCAGGCAGCGGGGTCGCCCTGGGGCACCGCCGCTTGTCCATCATCGACCTGAGCCCGGCCGGGTCCCAGCCCATGCTCTCCCACGACGGCAATCTGGTGCTGGCCTACAATGGCGAGGTCTACAATTTCGAAACCCTGCGCCGCCGCCTGGAGTCCGCTGACCCGGAGCTGGCCGGGAGGTGGCGGGGGCGCTCGGACAGCGAGGTGCTTTTGCAGGCCATCGCCGCCTGGGGCCTGGAAAAGGCATTACAAGAGGCCAACGGCATGTTCGCCCTGGCCCTGTGGGACCGGCGAGCCAAGCGACTGTTCCTGGCCCGGGACCGCATGGGCCAAAAGCCCCTTTACTACGGCTGGGCTGAGGGCAGCCTGATGTTCGCCTCGGAGCTGAAGGCCCTTGCACCCCACCCCGATTTTCAGGGGCAGATGGACCGCCGGGCTCTGGCCGCCTACGTACGCCACGGCTACGTGCCCGCGCCCCACTGCATATTCCAGGGCCTGCGCAAGCTGACCCCAGGCTGCTTCATCTGCCTGGACCCCACCCAACGCCAGGTTTTGCCCGAGCCCCAGGCCTACTGGTCCCTAGGACAGGCCATGGCCCGAGGCCTGGCCGATCCCCTCGCCGGCCCTCCCCAGGAGGCGGCGACCCGCTTGGAAGGGCTGCTGGGCGACGCGGTGCATATGAGAATGGTCTCCGATGTGCCCCTGGGCGCGTTGCTCTCCGGCGGCATCGACTCCTCCACTGTAGTGGCGCTGATGGGGCAACGATCTTCCCTGCCGGTGCGCACCTTTTCCATCGGCTTCAACCAGGCCGGGCATGACGAAGCACCCTTTGCCCGCCAGGTGGCCAAGCACCTGGGCACCGAGCACACCGAACTTTACGTATCGCCGGGGCAGGCCCTGGACGTGGTTCCCCTGTTGCCCACCATTTACGACGAGCCCTTTGGCGACTCCTCCCAGATACCCTCCTACCTGGTTTCCCGCTTGGCTAGAGAGCAGGTCACCGTGGCCCTCACCGGCGACGGCGGGGACGAGGCCTTCATGGGCTATGACCGCTATTTCTGGGCCCAGCGCCTGGCCCGCTTCAACCGCCAGGCCCCCCTGCCCCTGCGCCGGGCCCTGGCCGGAGCGCTTACGGCCCTGCCCACCAGCACCTGGGACCGCCTGTTGCGCGGGGCCATGGCGGTTTTGCCCCGGCGGCTGCGCAAGAGCAACCCGGCCGACAACCTGGACCGGGTGGCGTCCCTCCTGGCCTGCCGCGACGAGCGCGAACTGTACCGCCGCCTCATGTCGCTCGGCTTTAACCCGGCCGGGCTGGTGCGCGGCGATGGCGAGGCGGGCACGGTCCTGTCCCAAGCCTCCGGGCCCGAGGACGCCGCGCCCTATGACCGGCGCATGATGTATTGGGATGGGATGAGCTACCTGCCCGACGACATCCTGGTCAAGGTGGACCGGGCCAGCATGGCGGTGAGCCTGGAGGCCCGCAGCCCCCTGCTGGACCACCGGGTGGTGGAGCTGGCCTGGCGCATGCCCGCCGGGCTCCTGGCCCGGGACGGCCGGGGCAAGTGGCCCCTGCGCCAGGTGGCCTACCGCCACCTGCCCCGCCAACTTTTGGACCGCCCCAAGATGGGCTTCGGGGTTCCCCTGGCCGCCTGGCTGCGCGGTCCGCTAAAGGATTGGGGCGCGGCCCTGCTGGAGCCGGGCCGCCTGGAGCGGGAGGGCTGGTTCAACCCCCAGCCCATCGCCCAGGCCTGGAGCGAGCACCAGAGCGAACGCCGCGACCGGCACCACCAGCTATGGACGGTGCTAATGTTCCAGGCTTGGCTGGAGAATCAGCCAGTAGTCTGAAGCGGAACCCTCTATCAGATCATTAGCCAGGCCACCAGCACAATGGTGGCCCCGCCGGCGATGGTGGTGGAAAAGGCCAGCTTGGCCGCCAGGCCGCCGTCGCAGCCGTAGCGTTTGGCCAAAACCACGCCCAGCAGAGCCGAGGGCATGGCCGCCTCAAGAATGAGGATGTGCTTGCCCAGATCGGGCAGATCCAAAAGCGACAAGGGCAGCCAAACCAGCAGCGGCTTCAGGATCAGCTTAATGGCGCACACCGCCGCCACCAACCCCACCCCGGCGGAGAGCACGTTGAGCCGCAGGATAAGGCCTACGGTTAGGGCTACGGCCAGGGTGTTGGCCCCGGCAACCACCTTAAGGCCGTCCAGGAGAGAAGCCACCACCGGGTTGTGGATGGGCAAACCAAACGAAGCGCAAATCAGCCCCAGGGCCAGGGCGAAGAATATGGGGGAGCGGAAAAAGGCCAGGGCCGCCGAAACCCTTTCCCTGGTTCCGACTTGCTGCCCGCCGAAGTAGATGGCCACCATGACCCCTATGGTGAACAGGGCCGGGCCCACGCCCAGTTCGGAGATGATGACCGCGTCCACTATGGCCTGGGCCTGGCCGGGGAAGGCCTCCGACACCAGGGCATAACCCAACAGGGCCGAGGAGCCGAAACCGGCGGTGAGGATGAAAGCGCCCAGGCGGGGCCGGTCCAGGCCGATACAACGCCCCACCAGCCAGGCCAGAACCAGACAAACCACCTCGGCCAGGAACATGATCCCTGCCAACTGGGTCTCGCACCAGGGGATGGGTTGTTCAACCAGATAGACGAAGATGGTGGCGGGCAGGGTCACCTGGGAGACCAGCTTGGCAAACAAAGCGCCGTGGGACTCGTCGAGCACCTTGAGCTTGCGCAGCAGAACCGCCAGGCAGATCAGGCCCACCAGGACCGCTATGGAGGACAACACCCGTATCTGAAAATCCATTTTTCCCCCTCGGCGGAAACCCAACCCCGACTGCCCGGCAAAGGTGAGCCTTGGGCCGTCGTGTGATCTTCAGACTAGTTCCTCAGCGAGCGTATGGGGGGTGGCATACTGCCGCCCCTGGCCACGAAGGCCTCGCCCGAGAAGCCGCACACCGGCATCACCGGCGCGCGGCCCAACAGGCCGCCGAAGTCGATCATATCTCCGGCCACGGTGCCCGGCGCGGGGATCACCCTGACCCCGGTGGTCTTGTCGTTGGCCATGCCTATAGCCAACTCGTCGGCGATGATGGCCGACAAGGTGCCCGCGCTGGTATCGCCGGGCACGGCGAACATGTCCAGGCCCACCGAACATACGGCGGTCATGGCTTCCAGTTTTTCCAAGCTCAGCGCCCCCATCTGAACCGCCTCGATCATGGCCTCGTCCTCGCTCACCGGAATGAAGGTGCCCGAGAGGCCGCCCACCCGGCCCGAAGCCATGGCCCCGCCCTTTTTAACCGCGTCGATCAAAAGAGCCAAGGCGGCGGTGGTGCCCGGCGCGCCCACCCGCTCCAGGCCCATGCCCTCCAAGATGCGGCCCACGCTGTCGCCAATGGCCGTGGTGGGAGCCAGGCTTATGTCCACCACCCCGAAGGGCACGCCCAGGCGCCGGGCCAGCTCGCGGCCCACCAACTCGCCACCACGGGTGATCTTGAACACGGTGCGCCGGATTATCTCGCTAAGCTCGGTGAGGTCGGCCTCGGGGTGCTTGTCCACCACCGCCCGCACCACGCCGGGCCCGCTGATGCCCACGTTCAGTGCCGCGTCGGCCTCGCCCCCGCCATGGAAGGCCCCGGCCATGAAGGGATTGTCTTCCGGCGCGTTGCAAAAGGCCACGAACTTGGCGCAAGCGATGCCCTTGTCCGCCGCGGCGGCCATGTCCTTGAGGATGTGGCCCAGGCGGACGATGGCGTCCATGTTCATGCCCGCCAGGGTGGAGGCCAGGTTCAAGAAGCCGCAAAGCCGCTGGGTGGAGCTGAGCACCTGGGGCAAAGACTCCATGATGCGCCGGTCGGCGGCGGTGGCCCCTTTTTGCACCAACGCCCCGAAACCGCCGATGAAGTCCACCCCCGCCTCGCAGGCGGCCCGGTCCAGGGCCTGGGCCAGCACCAGGGGCGCGTCGGCCTGGGCGCAGGGCTCGATAAGCCAGGCGGCCGGGGTGATGGACAGGCGCTTGTTGATGATGGGCAGGCCCATGGACTCGCTGAGCGCCCCGGCTTCGCTGACCAGGCGCCTGCCCAGCCCGGCTAGACGCTCCTGGGTATCCTCGGCCAGGCGGCCGGCGTCGCGGTCGATCAGATCCTTGAGGTTCACCCCCAGGGTGACCGCGCGGATGTCGAAATTCTCAAAGAGAATCATCCCCGCGGTTTCAAATACCTCTTCTACTCCGAATTCCATGGCGGCACCCTACCCCTAAATCCTGTGCATGGCCTTGATGACCGCCTCGTTATGCAGCATCACCTTTAGGCCCAAGGATTCGGCCAGCTCGTCCAAGGCCTTGCGCAGCCCGGCCGAGCCGGAAGCGCTCTCACTGATGTCCACCAGCATGGTCATCACAAAGGTGCCGTCCATGACCTTCTGCTGCACGTCCTCGATGTTGGCCCCGTGCTGAAACAACAAACCGCTTACCTGGGCGATAATTCCTTTTTGGTCCTTGCCCAGGACCACGACGAAGACTCGTTCTTTTTCCATGGTCCTAATCCTGATCAGCTATGTGCTCCTGCCCAAAGGGGCAGTGCTTGAGCAGTCCGCAGTTCGGGCAATCCGGCTTTCGCGAGTGGCACACCTGACGTCCGTGAGAAATGACCTGATGGCTGAAAGCGGTCCAGCGCTTTTTGGGGATGATCTCCATGAGGGCGAACTCGGCCTTGACCGCGTCGGTCTGGTCGGTGAATTCCAGGCGGCGGCAAACTCGTCCCACGTGAGTGTCCACGGTGATGCCCGGCACATTGAAGGAGTTGCCCAGCACCACGTTGGCCGTCTTGCGCCCCACGCCGGGCAGCTTCACCAGGGCGTCCAGATCGCCGGGTACCTGCCCGCCGTGGCTTTCCACGATGGCCTGGGCCGCGCCCTTGATGGACTTGGCCTTGTTGCGGAAAAAGCCGGTGGAGCGCACCGCATCTTCCAACTCGGTGATATCCGCTTTGGCGAAATCGGCCACAGCGGGATACTTGGCAAACAGGCCGGGAGTGACCAGGTTCACCCGCTGGTCGGTGCACTGGGCGCTCAGGATGGTGGCCACCAAAAGCTCCCACGGAGTTGTGTAGTCCAGGGCGCACTTGGCCTTGGGGTACAGCTTGTTAAGGGCGGCCAACACCGCCTTCACCCTGGCGGGGTCGGGCGGGGAAAAACCCCGCCCGCTGGTTTTAGCCGCGCTCTTGGCCAAGGCTTACTCCTGGACCACTTCCGCCTTTTCGATCACCACGGGGGTCACCGGCACGTCCTGGTGCATGCCCTTGGTGGTGGTCTCCACGGCCTTGATTTTGTCCACTACGTCCATGCCCTTGATCACCTTGCCGAACACGGCATAGCCCCAACCCTGAGCGTCCTTGCTCTTGAAGTTGAGGAAGTCGTTGTCGGTCACGTTGATGAAAAACTGGGCGGTGGCGCTGTTGGGGTCCATGGTACGGGCCATGGCCAGGGTGTACTCATCGTTGGTCAGGCCGTTGTCCGCCTCGTTCTGAATGGGCTTATCGGTGGCCTTGAGCTGCATCTTGTCGTTGAGCCCGCCGCCCTGGACCATGAAACCGTTGATCACCCGATGGAAAATCGTGCCGTTGTAAAAGCCTTTGTTGACGTAGGCCAGGAAATTCTCCACGGATTTTGGGGCCTTGTCGGCATACAGTTCGACTTCGATGTCGCCCATGCTGGTCTGAAGTTTGACCACGGGATTGCTCCTTGCAGCCAGGGACGCTCCCCCGGCCATAAAAGTTAAGGTAATGGCCGCAGCCATGATTGCGAAAACCACTAACTTGGTTGCTCTCATGTAACGCTCCGCGCCGAAAAGATTTATTTCGGACTCTACAGTATCACCACTTGTTTGATGAGCCGAACCACCTCGACCGGGTCGTCCATGACCCGGAAGTAGTCCAAATCTTCAGGACTAATCATCTTCCCGGCTAGTTGGGTGTTCTTGATCCAGTCTACCAGCCCCGACCAGTAATCGCTGCCCATCAAGATGACCGGGAAGGGGCGTATTCGCCTGGTCTGAATTAGGGTGAGGGCCTCGGCCATTTCGTCCAAAGTGCCGAAGCCTCCGGGCATGACTATGTAGGCCACCGAGTACTTGACGAAGATGACCTTGCGCACGAAAAAGTAGCGGAAGTCCAGGCGCACGTTGGCGTAGGGGTTGGGCCGCTGCTCAAAAGGCAGCTCGATGTTGAGCCCTATGGAGTGCCCGCCCGCCTCGGTGGCTCCCTTGTTGCCCGCCTCCATGACCCCGCCGCCGCCGCCGGTGATCACCGAAAACCCCGCCTCCACCAGTTGGCGGCCCATGTTTTCGGCCAATTTGTACTCGGGGCTGTCCGGCGCCACCCTGGCTGAGCCGAAGATGCTCACCCCCTTGGGGATGTGGCTCATCTCGTCGATGGCGTCGACGAACTCACTCATGATGCGGAACATGCGCCAGGATTCCCGGGCGCTGAGTGAGTCGATTACGTATTGTTGCTCGCTTTTATCCGGCATGGCCTCACCTCTTGGGGATGATTCTTTGCCCCCGGCCATGGGACCAAGGACAAAGACCCTGATATACTAGCAGTCGTTTTCGTATAGTCCACGCAACGGTTGCCCGCTGTCAAGACATGGGCCGTGGGTCCGGCCGGAGCAATTCTACCAGGCCAAGGAGTAGGTAATGCGACTAACCTGTATGGGCGCGGCCCGCACCGTCACCGGATCATCCTACCTCATCGAAATGGACGACGACCGCTGCTTCCTGGTGGACTGCGGCCTTTTCCAGGGCAGCTCCCAGCTAGAGCGGCGCAACTGGATCGACCGGCCCTACCGGGTGCCGGACCTCAGCGCCATCTTCATCACCCATGCTCATATAGATCACTCCGGCCTGGTGCCCCGCTTGGTGCGGGGCGGCTATTCCGGCCCTATATTCGCCTCCAAACCCACCTGCGAGCTACTCAAGATCCTCTGGCTGGACTCGGCCCACATCCAGGAGATGGAGGCCGAATGGCAGAGCCGCAAGAACCGCCGCCAGGGCAAAAACGCGCTGGACCCCCTGTACGAGGTGGCCGACGCCGAGGCGGCCATCACCCTGCTCAGGCCGATAGAGCTGGAGTGCCACGAGGAGCTTCTGCCCGGAGTGCGGGCCTGCTTTGTAAACGCGGGCCACATCCTGGGAGCGGCCAGCCTGCACCTGACCCTGCAAGGTGAAGACGGAGTGCACCGGGTGGGCTTCTCGGGCGACCTGGGCCGTCCCAACCAGCTCATCGTGCCCGACCCCGGCAAGATGGACCCGGTGGACACCCTATTCATGGAAACCACCTACGGTGGGCGCACCCACAAATCCCTTCCCGCCAGCGTAGACGAGCTTCTGGCAGTGGTCAAGGAGGCCTACGAGGAAGGCGGCAAAGTGCTCATCCCGGCCTTTGCCGTGGAGCGCACCCAGGAGATCATCTACATCCTGGCCGCCGCCCACCGCCGGGGCGAGCTGCCCGATGACATGCCGGTGTTTCTTGACTCGCCCCTTGCCATCAACGCCACCCGCATATTTAGGGACCACCCCGAGTATTTCGACGCCGACACCAAGGAAATTCTGGCCAACGGCGACACGCCGCTCAACCTCCCCAACCTGAAGTTCACCACCACCACCGAGGAAAGCCGGAACATCAACCGGCACATGGGCCCGGCCATCATCATCGCGGGCAGCGGCATGGCCAACGCCGGGCGCATCAAGCACCACCTGAAGCACAACCTGTGGCGGCCAAACTGCCATGTAATCATCGTGGGCTTCCAGGCCAAGAACACCACCGGCCGCCTGCTGGTGGAAGGCGCGCCCAAGGTGAAGATATTCCGCGAGGAGGTGGCGGTGCGGGCCAAGGTGCACACCATCAACGGCTTCTCGGCCCACGCCGACCAGAATGAGCTTCTGAGTTGGATGGAGCCCCTGATGCGCCCCGGCGTCAAGGTGAACCTGATCCACGGCGAGGAGGAACAGATCGTCACCTTCAAGGCCCTGGCCCATACCCGCTTCCCCAAGGTCCGCTTCCACATCCCTCGCTGGAACGAGGTGCTGGAGCTGGGCGCCCGCCCGGTGGAGCTGGCCAAGGTGGAGCCGGCCGAGCTGGCCGACGAGATGCGCCAACTAAGCAGCCGCCTGGCCCAGCTGGCCGAGCGCCTGGCCGTGCCGGAAGGCGGCCTGACCCCGGAAGACGCCACCGCCCTGCTCAAGACCCTCAAAGCGGCCAATCAAGCGGCTTCGCTGGGGGAGGCATCCTAGCCCGTGCCTCGCTGGGAACTATTAGGCCGGGTGGAAAAACCGGCCCGCTACCTGGGCGGCGAACCGGGAACGGTGATCAAGGACCAGGCCCAGGTGCGCCTGAGCTTCGCCTTGGCCTTTCCCGAAATATACGAGATCGCCATGAGCCACCTGGGTATCAAGGTGCTCTACGAGTGCCTGGCCGGGCGTCCCGATGTGGCCGCCGAGCGGGTGTTCTGCCCTTGGCTGGACCTCATGGAGATCATGGAGGCCGAGGGCGAGTCTCCCTGGTCCTTGGAAAGCGGCCGGGCCCTGGGCGACTTCGACGTGATCGGCTTTTCCCTGCAATACGAGCTGACCTACACCAACTTGCTTATGATGCTTAAGTTGGCCAAGGTGCCCGCCCGCCGGGATGAACGCGGACCCGGCGATCCCCTGGTCATCGCCGGGGGGCCGACCATGGTCAACCCCGAGCCCTTGGCCGACTTCCTGGACTTGGCCGTGGTTGGCGAGGCCGAGGAGATCATCCATCCCCTCATGGACCTGCTCATCCAGGCCAAGGAGGAGGCCTGGCCCCGAGAGCGCCTTTACCGCGAGGCGGTGAAAATCGAGGGCGTATACGCCCCTGCCTTGTTCCAGCCCGTCTATGAGGAAGGACGCCTGAGCGAGATCAAGGCCCTGGACCCGGAGCACCCCAAGGTGCATCGGCGCATCGTGGCCGACATGGGCGAGCATGCGCCTCCCCACCGGACCATACTTCCCACGGTCACCCCGGTGCACGACCGCCTGGGGGTGGAACTGGCCCGGGGCTGCACCAGGGGGTGCCGCTTCTGCCAGGCCGGGTTCATCTATCGCCCGGTGCGCGAGCGCCCGGCCGAGCAGGTGTACCAGGCGGCCATGGCCGGCCTGGACGCTGGAGGCCTGGAAGAGCTGGCTCTGCTGTCGCTTTCCACCAGCGACTACACCTGCATCGAGCCCCTGGCCGCCGCGCTCATGGACGCCTTGGAGCCCCGGCGCATCAGCCTTAGCCTGCCCAGCCTGCGCATGGACTCCCTGGGCGAGGAACTGATCAACCAGATCAAAAGGGTGCGCAAAACCGGCTTCACCCTGGCCCCTGAGGCGGGCAGCGAGCGCCTGCGGGGGGTGATCAACAAGAACCTGAGCGAAGAGCAGATCGTAGGCACCGCCGGTACGGTGTACTGCATGGGCTGGAACTTGGTAAAGCTCTACTTCATGCTGGGCCTGCCTACCGAAACCGAAGAGGACATCCTGGCCATCGGCCGTTTGGCCTCCCTGGTGGCCGGTGAGGCCAAAAACGCCGGGCGGGGCCGGGGCAAGCGACCAGTGGTAAACGCCAGCCTGGGCCTGTTCGTGCCCAAGCCCCACACCCCCTTCCAGTGGGAGGGGCAGATCGGCCTGGAAGAATCCCGCGACCGCCTGAGCCTGGCCAAGTCCAACCTGGGCGACCGTAGAGTCAAGGCCAAGTGGAACGATGCCAAGACCAGCATCATCGAGGGAATGCTCAGCCGGGGCGACCGCCGTTTGGGCGCGGTGCTCATGAGGGCCGTGGAGTTGGGCTGCCGCTTCGACGGCTGGACCGAACACCTGGACTACAAGGCTTGGCTCTCGGCCCTGGACGACAACGGCCTGTCACTGGACGACTTTCTGCGGCCCAGGGAGCACGACGAGCTTTTGCCCTGGGAACACATCGACGTGGGGGTGACCAAGGCCTTTCTCTGGTCTGAAAGAGAGAAATCCCTTACTGGAGAATCCACCGCCGACTGCCGCGCGGGCCGCTGCTTTGACTGCGGGGTGTGCGACCACAAGCTCATCAAGCCGCGCCTGTGCGCCGAGGCCACCCTGCCCGCCCCGCCGGCCGCTCCCGCGGAGGGCGAGCGCATGGACTGGCGCTTCCGTTTGGAAAAAACCGGCCCGGCCCGCTATCTGGGCCATTTGGAGATGATGCGCCTCATTGAGCGCACCATCCGCGCCGCGGGGGTGGAGCTGGCCTACACCCAGGGCTTCCACCCCCACGCCCTGGTCAAGACCGCCGCCGCCCTGACCACCGGGGTGGAGAGCCTGGTGGAAACCCTGACGGTGTCCACCATCCGCTCCTACGACCCGGACCACATGGCCGCCCAGATAAACGCCCTGCTACCTCCGGGCCTGCGCCTGCGCGGCGGCCGTCCGGGGCGCCCCGGCGAAAAACTCATCGACCCGCCGGTGGCGGTGTACCGGATCACCCCGGCCCAGCCCCTGGACCCGGCGCTCCTTGAGGCTTTCCATGAGGCCGGAGAGTGGACTATGCTTAGACATTCCCCCAAGGGCCAACGGGAGATCGACCTAAAGGCCGCCATCCGGCAGTTGAAGCTGGAAGGCGAGGAGTTGCTGTTGGCCACCGGCTCGGCCGGGGGACGGCCCAAACCGATGGAGGTGCTTGTGAGCATCTTCGGCCTCAGCCCTGAGGAGGCGGCGGCCGGACGGGCCCTCAAGGTGGAAGCTAGAGAGGAAGTTCAAGGCTGATGGCCTCGACTCTGCTCATAAACTCGCGTTCCTATGAAACCCGCGTGGCCTTGCTGGAAAACGGCCAATGCGTGGAAGTCTACGTGGAGCGTCACAAACAGATGTCCCTGGCGGGCAATGTATACCTGGGCCGGGTGGCTCGGGTGCTGCCGGGCATGCAGGCCGCCTTTGTGGACATCGGCCTGCCCAAGGCCGCCTTCCTTTACGTAAGTGACGTTTACGAGCCCCCGGAAGAGATGCAGTGGGACGCCGGCGAGGTGCCCCCCGAAGCCCAGCGCAGCCCCGGCAGCCGCATAGAGCAGATGCTGCGCGAGGGCCAGGAGATCATGGTGCAGGTGGCCAAGGAGCCCCTTGGCAACAAGGGAGCCCGCATCACCAGCCACGTGACCCTGCCGGGGCGCAACCTGGTGCTGATGCCCACCATCGACCACGTGGGGGTGAGCCGCCGCATAGAAGACCCTGAAGAGCGCCAGCGCCTGCGCGGGCTCATCGAGGAACTGCGCCCTGGGGGCATGGGCTTTATCGCCCGCACGGTGAGCGAGGGGGTCAGCCGCCAAAAACTGGCCGCCGAGATGGACTTTTTGCGCTCTCTGTGGGACTCCATCGGTCAGCGCCGCCGCCTGGCCTCGGTGCCGTTTGTGTTGCACCAGGACCTGTCGGTTAGCCTCAGGGCGGTGCGCGACCTGTTCACCCGCGAGGTGGACCACCTGATCATCGATTGCCAGGAAGAGTACGACCAGGTGGTGGAGTTTGTATCCACCTTCATGCCCCGCCTGCTGCCCAGTGTGGAGCTCTACGACCGGGGTGATCCCATCTTCGACGCCTACGAGGTGGAGCCGGAGCTGGCCAGGGCCCTGGAGCGCAAGGTCTGGCTCAAGAGCGGCGGCTACGTGGTCATTGAAAAGACCGAGGCGCTCACCTCCATTGATGTAAACACCGGGCGCTACGTGGGCGGCTACAACCTGGAAGAGACGATCGTCAAGACCAACCTGGAGGCGGTCAAGGAGATCGCCTGCCAGATACGCCTTCGGGACATCGGCGGGCTCATCGTCATCGACTTCATCGACATGGAGCGCGAGGACAACCGCGAACGGGTGGTAGCGGCCATGAAAGAGGCCCTGAGCGCGGACCGCTCCAAGACCAACGTACTGTCCATGAGCCCCCTGGGCTTGGTGGAAATGACCCGCAAGCGGGTGCGCGAATCCTTGGGCGAGTCCCTGGGCGAGCCCTGTTTCTACTGCGAAGGCTCCGGCCGCCTGCGCGACCCCACCACGGTGTGCTACGAGATATTCCGCGCCTTGGAGCGGGAGATGAAAAACTCGGTGGCTGGCACGGTCAGCGTCATGGTGCACCCCCACGTGGCCGAGGTGATGCTCCAGGAGGAGCGCTTCGCCTTGGAGGAGTTGGAGGGGCTGCTTCAGCTCACCATCCATGTGGTGCCCAACCAAAGCCTGCACCGAGAGCATTTCGAGCTGCGCCCCGAAGCCCGTTCCTGATGGACTTCGCTTGCCTCGGACCTCGCGCAAAGGTATTTTTACCCCATCGTTGACCCATCCGGGGGTTCATTAAACTTGACGATCTTCCGCTTGCTAGACACCGGTTTGTTGACCGCCGCCGAGAACATGGCCCTGGACGAGGTGCTCACCCGCCGGGCCGGGGCGGGCCTTTCCCCTCCCACCCTGCGATTTTTACGCTTCAGCCCGGACGCCGCCCTGGTGGGATATCATCAGGAAGCGGAGCGGGAGTTGCGCCTGGACTATTGCGCCGCCAATGGCATAGAGGTGAACCGCCGGGTGACCGGCGGCGGAGCCCTACTGTTCCAGGAATCCAGCCTGGGCTGGGAGATCATCGCCCCCTGGGGCGAGGGCCCCTTTGCCGGTGGCTTCAACGCCGCCCTGGAGCGCATCTGCCTGGCCGCCGCCCAGGGCCTGTCTTCCCTGGGGGTGGAGGCTTGCTTTAGGCCCCGCAACGACATCGAGGTGGACGGCCGCAAGATATCCGGCACCGGGGGCATGGTCTTGGAAGGCGGGGCCATGTTCCAGGGCACCGTGCTGGTGAGCAATGAAATCGAGCGCTTCCTGAGGGCGCTCAGGGTGCCGGTGGAAAAGCTCAAGCGCCGGGAGATCGACTCGCTCATGGAGCGCATGGCCTTTTTGGAAGACCTGTTGGGACGGCCTTTGCCCATGGCCGAGCTTAAAGACGCCCTGGCTCGGGGCCTGGCCCAAGGCCTGGGCCTCACCCTGGAGCCAGGAGGGCTGACCGACGGTGAACGTGAGGAACTGGCCCAGCGCCTGCCCTATTTCCGCTCCGAAAAATGGCTCAAGCTAAAATCCCTCCCCTCGGACCGTCCGGCCTGGCTGCGCCATTACGTGCAGGGCGAGGGCGGCAGCATGCGGGTGCACCTTTGGCTGGAAAAGCGGGGGACGCGGGTGCAAAAGGCCCTGATCAGCGGCGATTTCTTTGCCCGGCCCCAGCGCCTGGTGCCTGACCTGGAAGCGGCCCTTATGGGTGTCAAGGCCAAGCCCGAGGAGCTTCGCCGGGTGGTGGAGGAGTTCCTGACGGGCGCCACCGGCGAGTTGGTGGGCATCACTCCCCAAGAGGCGGCCCGCGCCGTGGCCGAGGCCGGGGCGCGCTTAGCGCTGGCCCGGGAGCTGGGCCAGGAAGACGCGGCCGAGCTGTTTTTGGTGAACCTCACCCCAGACCAGGCCCTGGCCCAAAAACCGGCCTGGCTGCTGCTCCCCTATTGCTCCAAACCGCCGGACTGCGACTACCGCTACGTGCCCGACTGCGGGGTTTGCGGCGAGTGCCAATTTACTCAGATGATCACCCTGGGCGAGGAATTGAGCCTCAAGCCGGTGAGCATCCAATCCTTTGAACACCTCATGGAGAACCTGGCCTTGATCCAAAAGCAGGGCGGTTGGTTCCTGGGTTCCTGCTGCGAGGCATTCTATGCCAAGCACCAGCGGGAGATGGAAGATTCCGGGGCTCAGGGGGTGTTGGTCAATCTGGACTCCACCACCTGCTACGACCTGGGCAAGGGCATGGCCGCCTATGCCGGGCACTTTGACAACCAGACCGAGATGAACACCGCGCTCATCGAAAAGGTGGCCCGGAGGATGGGCCATGCCTGAGATGGTGGACGTACTGGTCATCGGCGGCGGCCCCGCCGGGGCTTTGGCAGCCAAGGAGGCGGCCCAGGCCGGGGCCCAGGTGCTGCTTATTGACAAGAAACGCCGCTTCGGAGCCCTGCCCCACTGCGCCGAGTTCGTGCCCCGTTTGCTGGCCAGGGAGGTAGACTTCCCGGCCCGCAGCCAGGTGCAGCCGGTGGAAGGCATGCTCACTGTTCTGGAAGGCCAGGAAACTTTCACTCCAGGGCCGGGCTGGATATTGGACCGTCAGGTGTTTGACCACGGCCTGGTGCTGGCCGCCGCCCGGGCCGGGGCGCGGGTGTGGGCCGGGGCCAAGCTAATGAGCCAAAGCGGCGACGCCTGGGAAATTCAGCGGGGAGCCCGCAAGATCAGCATCACCCCCGGCGCGGTGGTGGCCGCCGACGGCGCGGCCTCGCTCACCACCCGCCTGGCCGGGTGGTCCTCCCAGGCCCTCATGGCCGGGGTGCAGATGCAGGTGCCTCTGGCCAAACCCCTGGAGCGCACCCAAGTCTATCTGGAACAGACCATACGCCACGGCTACGCCTGGCTCTTCCCGCGCGGCGATGCCGCCAACCTGGGCCTTGGCTGCCGGGTTCAGGCCAAGCCCCAGCGCCTCTTGGACGAGCTGCGCGCCCGCTTGATGGAGCAAGGCCTCATCCTGCCCGGCGTGCTGGCTTTGGCCGGGGGGGCCATTCCCGTGGGCGGACCGCGCGACGAGATGGCCAAGAGCCGAGTGCTTCTGGCCGGAGACGCGGCCGGGCTCACCCATGCGGTCACCGGGGCAGGCATACCCCAGGCGGTGTTCTCCGGCACTGAAGCGGGCCGCGCAGCCGTGGGCTTGGCCGGGGGCCGGTCCGAAGCGGGCGACGAATATCAGCAAGAAATTTTGGCCCGCTACGGCAGCCACCTGGCCCGTGGCCTGGCCGCCCGCCAGGAAATGGAGCAAGGCTGGGACGGCGCTGACTTTGCCGGGCTCATGGCCCGCACCTGGCCCGCCTGGGGAAGACGGCGCCGTGCCTGATCTGAACCAGGCCCTGGACCAGGCCCGCGAGCTGTCCTGGCAACACCACGGCCCCAACCTGGGCATTTTCCTGCCGGGCATGTTCACCGCCTATGGCCGCAAGGGACGCTACCCGGCAGTAAGCATCACCGGCACCGAATGCCGCCAGGGCTGCGACCATTGCCGGGGGCAACTGCTGCGAACCATGCACCCGGCCGTGGGAGCTGAAGCCCTCTACGCCCTGGGCAAGCGCCTGGCCACCCAGGGGCAAGTGGGCATGCTCATCTCCGGGGGCAGCGACGCCCAGGGCCGCCTGCCCTGGGAAAGCGCCTTGCCCGCCATTGAGCGCCTGGCCGCTGAAACCGATCTGGTGCTCACCGCCCATGTGGGACGCATAAACGCGGCCACGGCCCTGGCCCTCAAGGCCGCCGGAGTGCGCCAAGCCCTGATCGACGTGGTGGGCAGCGAGGGCACCGCCCAGCGGGTGCTGCATTTGCCCGACGGCCTGGCCGCCCAGGGCGAGACCCTGGCCGCCTGTGTAGACGCCGGGCTGGAGGTGGTGCCCCACATCATCATGGGCCTGGACCACGGCCACCTTATCGGCGAGTACGACGCCCTGGAGACGGTCGCCCAGCTTAGCCCCCAGCGGATGGTGTTCGTGGTGCTCATGCCGCTCAAGGACACCCCCCTGGCCCAGGCCGAACCTCCCACAGTGGAGGAGGTGGCCCGCTTCATGGCCGAGGCCCGTATGCGCATGCCAACCGCCCGCCACCACCTGGGCTGCGCCCGCCCCCGGGGGCGCTACCGGGCCGAGCTGGACGCCCTGGCGGTGCGGGCGGGAATCAACGCCTTGGCCATCCCCAGCGACGGAGCCCTTGAGCAGGCCCGGTCCTTGGGTGTACAAGTTACCTTTCAAGACACCTGTTGTTCCCTGGCCTGAAGCGAGGAGAAACCATGCCCTTAGCCGCCGCCGAGGCAGACTTGAGCCACTCCAGCCCGGAATACGTGCGCCTTTCCCTGGCCGCGGCCATGACCCTGGGCTTTGCCGAGGGCCGTTTTTATCGCAACGCCCGCCTGGGGTGCATCAACCTGCTACTCACCTACCCTGGCGGGTGCAAGGCCAACTGCGCCTTTTGCGGCTTGGCCCGTGAGAGCCAAATCCCGGCCGAGGACCCCAGGTTTCAAAAATTCATCCGGGTGATCTGGCGGGCCTACGAGTTGGACCAGGTGGTCGAGGCCTGCGCCGCAGCTCCGCCCCACGTGGAGCGGGTGTGCATATCCATGGTCACCCACCCCAAGGCCCGTGAAGACACCCTGGAGATTTGCCGCCGGGTGCGCGCGGGCAGCCATCTGCCGGTTAGCCTTCTTATTGCCCCCACCATTCTCAAGCGCGACAACCTGGTGGAGATGAAAGAGGCCGGGGCCGATCGTATCGGGGTGGCCATAGACGCGGCCACGCCGGAGCTGTTTGCCAAGTTCAGAGGCAAACCCGCCGGCGGCCCCCACCGCTGGGATCACTACTGGGAAATTTATAAGCAGTCCATCGAGGTCTTTGGCCGGGACATGGCGGGGGTGCACCTCATATACGGACTAGGCGAGACCGAGGAAGAATTGGTATGGGCCATGGACCGGGCTCGGCGCATGGGCGGCTACACCCATCTGTTCTGCTTTTACCCCGAGCGCTTTTCGGCCATGGCCGACACCCCCCAGCCCCCGGCCTCAGGCTACCGCCGCATCCAGTTGGCCCGCTGGCTTATCGACCACGACCAGGCCAAGGCCTCGGACATGGCCTTTGACGGCCAGGGGCGCATCGTGTTCTTCGGCGACGACCCGGAGATGATCGAACAGGCCATCGCCTCGGGACGTCCTTTCATGACCTCGGGCTGCCCAGGGGCCTCGGGAAAGGTGGCCTGCAACCGGCCCTACGGCAACGAACGGCCGGGTCCGGACCTGCGCAACTACCCCTTCCTGCCGGAGGCCGAGGACATCACCCTGGTGCGCCAACAGCTGGCCACTTACTGAAAACCAACCGATTACGGCCCCTTGGGTTCTGCTTTTGGGTTGCGGCGGGTCCAGTGGGGTGTTATATCACTACAATTTCAGATTAGTTCACCCCTAACCCCTCTTGAGGGCAAGGAATACCGGTCATGAAGGTCAACGTGGAAGAGCTGAGCCAGGTCCAGCGACGCATTACGGTGGAGCTGCCGGCCAAAGAAGTCGATAAGATCCTGAACAAGGTTTACAACAAGCTGAAGAACTCCGTGAAGATAAAGGGCTTCCGCCCCGGCAAGGTGCCGCGGCCCATTATGGAGCGCTACTACGGGGACCAGGCGGCCAGCGAGGCTTCTCAAGAGCTTCTGGGCGGCAGCTATTCCGACGCACTCAAGGAAAGCGGCCTGGAGCCGGTGGCTCAGCCGGATTTCGACTTCGATCCTCCCAAGGCGGGCGAGGATTTCGTTTACAAGTTGATCTTTGACATACGCCCCGAGTTCGAAATCAAAAAAGAAGACTACCAGGGCTTTGAGCTTAAGGAGCCCAAGCTGGAAGCCACCGACGAGGAGATCGCCAAGCGCCTGGACCAACTGGCCGAGCGCCAAGCGGTGCTGGTGCCGGTGGAACAAGAGCGCCCCGCGGACATCGGCGACGTGGTGGTGGTGGACTACGAGGCCTTTGACGGTGACGAGCCCCTGGACGGCGGCAAGGCCGAGAACGTGGAAGTGGACCTGGGCACGGGCCAGAGCCAGCAAGAGATCGAGGTGGCCCTGGTCAAGGCCAAGGTGGGCGACACCGCCGAGGCCAACGTGCACTTTGAAGACGACCACCCCAACAAGTCCATGGCCGGCAAAGACATCCGCTTCGTCATGCAGGTAAAAGGCCTCAAGAGCAAGGTCAAGCCCGAGATGGACGACGACTTCGCCCGCTCCCTGGGCGGCGAGTTCGAGACCCTGGACGCCCTGAAGGAGCGCATCCGCCAGGACCTGGAAAAGATGTACCAGGAGCAGAAGGACCAGGAGACGCGCCGCCAGATTTTGGACCAGGTGCGCGAGTTGGGCGAGTTCGAGATCCCCACCTCTCTGGTGGAGGGCGAGCTTGAGGAAATGGTCAAGGATTTCATGCAGCGGCTGACCCAGTCGGGCATGGACCCCAAGGCCGCGGGCCTGGACCCCATGAAGCTGGCCGATGACTTTAGGCCCCAGGCCGAAAAGAAGGTCCGCGCCGGTATCGTCTTGGGCAAGATTACCGAGATGGAAGACATCCAGATATCCGATGAAGACATCGACGCCGAGTTCGAAAAAATGTCTGAAAGCACCGGTCAGCCGGCTAAGGCGCTCAGAGATATATACAATAAAAACAATGCCATGCCCACACTGACCGCCCATATCCTGGAAGAAAAGACGTTGCAGGCTGTAAAGGCCGGTGCTACTATTACACAAGTAGACCCAGCCGAATTGGCCGCTGAAAACGGCGAGGCCGAGGGCTAAATCGCTAGCTGAATCTGATTAACGAAACGAGGCGCTGATGCCCCTAATTCCTTTTGTCATTGAGCAAACCAGCCGCGGCGAGAGATCTTACGATATCTATTCGCGGCTGTTGAAAGACCGCATCATCATCTTGGGCGAGCCCATTGACGATCACGTGGCCAACGTGCTCATAGCGCAATTGTTGTTCCTCGAGGCTGAGGACCCCACCAAGGACATCAGCCTCTACATAAACTCGCCTGGTGGGCAAGTGACCGCCGGCATGGCCATCTACGACACCATGAGCTACATCAAGTCCAAGGTGAGCACCCTGTGCCTGGGCCAGGCCAGCAGCATGGCCGCCATCCTCTTGGCCGCCGGCGAGCCCGGCATGCGTTTTTCGCTGCCCCACTCGCGCATCCTGATACACCAGCCCATGGGCGGCTTTCAGGGCCAGGCCAGCGACATCGACATACATGCCAAGGAAATTTTGCGTCTTAGGGAGGAGCTCAACCTGATTCTGGCCGGACACACCGGTCAGAGCGTAAAGAAGGTCGCCACCGACACTGAGCGCGACTTTTTCATGAGCGGGGAAGAAGCCAAGGCTTACGGCATCATCGACAAGGTGATAACTCACCGCGAATTGGCTGAATGACAAGCACCCCGCAAGTTCCCCAGGGGGACGGAGGCTGGTCTAAATGACCAAAAATAACGACGGCAAAGGTTCCGATCTAGTTTGCTCCTTTTGCGGCAAGAGCCAGGATGAGGTGAAAAAGCTCATCGCCGGGCCCTCGGTGTACATCTGCGACGAATGCATCGAGCTTTGCAACGAGATCATCGAAGAGGAGTACCAGAAGGAAGAGGCCGCCAGCCGCGTCGCCATTCCCAAGCCCGTGGAAATCAAGGCGATAATGGACGAGTACGTGGTTGAGCAGGACCGGGCCAAGAAAATTCTTTCCGTGGCCGTGCACAACCATTACAAGCGCATCGACGCCAAGATGGAAATGGGCGGGGTGGAGCTGCAAAAATCCAACATCCTGTTGGTGGGCCCCACCGGCTGCGGCAAGACCCTGTTGGCCCAGACCCTGGCCAAGATACTAAACGTCCCCTTCACCATCGCCGACGCCACCACCCTCACCGAGGCCGGTTACGTGGGCGAGGACGTGGAGAACATCATCCTCAACCTGCTCCAGGCGGCGGACTACGACGTGGAGCGGGCCCAGCGGGGCATCGTCTACATCGACGAGATCGACAAGATCGCCCGCAAGAGCGAAAACCCCTCCATCACCCGCGACGTCAGCGGCGAGGGCGTGCAGCAGGCGCTACTGAAGATCATCGAAGGCACCCAGGCCTCGGTGCCGCCCAAGGGCGGGCGCAAGCATCCGCAGCAGGAGTTCGTCAAGGTGGACACCACCAACATCCTGTTTGTGTGCGGCGGGGCTTTCGTGGGCCTGGACCGGGTGATAAAAAACCGCCTGGGCGCCAAGATGATGGGCTTCACCGCCGAGGTGAAGGAGCGTCCCGAAGATGTCCCCTTGGGAGAGGTGCTGGCCAAGTGCCAGCCCGAGGACCTGATCCGCTTCGGCCTCATCCCCGAATTCGTGGGACGCCTGCCGGTGGTGGCCACCCTGGAAGAGCTGAGCGAGGAGGCCCTGATCCGCATCCTCACCGAGCCCAAAAACGCCCTGGTCAAGCAGTACCAGAAACTTTTTGAGTTGGAAGGCGTTGAGCTGAAGTTCAGCGACGAAGCCCTGAAGGCGGTGTCCCAGGAGGCATTGGTCCGCAAAAGCGGCGCCCGTGGCCTGCGCTCCATCCTTGAGTCGGCCATGCTCGACATAATGTACGAGCTGCCCTCTCTCAAGGAAGTCACCGAGTGCGTGGTGGGCGAGGAAGTTATCACCAAGGGTGATCAGCCTCTGCTGCTCTATTCGGACCAGGCCGAGTACGCCTAAGACGCGTGCGGCCCGGTCCGTCCGCCCACGGGACGGCAAAATAATCATGCAAACGCCCCAAAGAATACTTATCCTCTTCTAAAGAGAGGAAGACGGATATGCGCGCACCTTTGATGCCCCTGAGAGACGTGGTGATCTTTCCATCCATGGTGGCCCCCCTGTTCGTGGGGCGCGACCGTTCCGTGGCGGCCCTGGAGTACGCCATGGAGCATGGGAAGACCATCTTTTTGGCCACCCAACGCGAAGCCAAAGTGGACGACCCCCGCGAGGGCGACATCTACCAGGTGGGAACCCTGAGCACGGTGCTCCAACTCCTGCGCCTGCCCGACGGCACGGTGAAGGCTCTTATCGAGGGCCGCGAGCGGGCCCGGGTCATCGGCTACCAGCCCAACCCGGACTTTTTCATGGTCGACCTTGAAGTGGTTGACCAGGGTTTTGATTCGGACCTGGAGTCCGAGGCGCTCATCCGCTCGGTGGTGTCGTCTTTCGACCAATACGCCAAGCTCAACAAGAAGATACCCAAGGAAGTGCTACTGTCGGTGTCGGCCATCACCGACCCCGGCGCCCTGGCCGATACGGTAGTGGGCCATTTGCCCCTGAAGCTGGACGACAAGCAGCAGCTTTTGGAGCTTATCGAGCCCAACCGCCGCCTGAGCCGCCTGTTCGAGCTCTTGCGCAGCGAAATCGAGATTCTGCAGATAGAGCAGCGCATCAAGAGCCGGGTCAAGCGCCAGATGGAAAAGACCCAGCGCGAGTACTACCTTAACGAGCAGATGCGGGCCATCCAAAAGGAGATGGGCGAAAAGGACGACCTCAAAAGCGAGGTCCGTGACCTTGAGGAAAAGCTCAAGAAAAAGCCCATGCCCCGTGAAGCCCGCCTCAAGATCGAGGCCGAGCTCAAAAAGCTCAAGATGATGTCTCCCATGAGCGCCGAGGCCACGGTGGTCAGAAACTACGTGGACTGGCTCATGGCCCTGCCCTGGCGCGAGCGCACCAGGGACTCGCTGGACCTCAAGGCGGCTCAAACCATTCTGGATGAGGACCACTACGGCCTGGACAAGCCCAAGGAGCGCATCCTGGAGTTCCTGGCCGTGCAGGCGCTCACCAAGAAGATAAAGGGCCCCATCCTGTGCTTCGTGGGCCCTCCCGGCGTGGGCAAGACCTCCCTGGCCCGCTCCATTGCCAGGGCCATGGGGCGCAACTTCATCCGGGTTAGTTTGGGCGGCGTGCGCGACGAGGCCGAGATTCGCGGCCACCGCCGCACCTACATCGGCGCCATGCCCGGCAAGATCATCCAGTCCATGCGCCGGGCCGGCACCGTAAACCCGGTGTTCTGCCTGGACGAGGTGGACAAGATGTCCACCGACTTCCGGGGCGACCCCAGCGCCGCCCTGTTGGAGGTCTTGGACCCTGAGCAGAACTACGCCTTCAACGACCATTATATGGACGTGGACTACAACCTCTCCGAGGTTATGTTCATCACCACGGCCAACACCCTCTACTCCATCCCGGCCCCCTTGCAGGACCGCATGGAGATAATCCGCCTGCCCGGCTACACCGAGCTGGAAAAGCTGGGCATCGCCACCCAGTTCCTGCTGCCCAAGCAGGCCAAGGCCAACGGCCTGGGCCCAGAGCAGGCTCAGCTTAGCGACAAGGCCATCTTGGAGATCGCCCGCTGCTATACCCGAGAGGCCGGAGTGCGCAACCTGGAGCGGGAGCTGGCCAGCGTTTGCCGCAAGGTGGCCAAGCGCCTGGTGAGCGAGGGCGACATCAAGGGCAAGGTGCGGGTGTCGGTGAGCGCTATTGAGTCCTATCTGGGCGTTCCCAAGTTCCGCTACGGCCTGCCCGAAGAGATGGACCACGTGGGGCTTTCCAACGGCCTGGCCTGGACCGAGGCCGGTGGCGAGGTGCTGACCACCGAGGCCATCATCATGCCCGGCAAGGGCAAGCTGACCATCACCGGCAAGCTGGGCGAGGTCATGCAGGAGTCGGCCCAGGCGGCGCTCAGCTACGTGCGCTCCAGGGGCAAGTCCCTGGGCCTGCCCGAGGACTTCTACACCAAGGTGGACCTGCACATCCACGTGCCCGAGGGAGCCATTCCCAAGGACGGCCCCTCGGCGGGCATCACCCTGGCCACGGCCCTGGTCAGCGCCCTGACCCGCATACCGGTAAAGGCCACGGTGGCCATGACCGGCGAAATCACCCTGCGCGGGCGGGTGTTGCCCATCGGCGGCCTGCGTGAAAAGGTCTTGGCCGCCCACCGGGCCCAGATCACCCAGGTGCTGATCCCCAAGGACAACGAAAAGGACATCAAGGAGATACCCCAGCGGGTTCTCAAGGCGGTGGAGCTGATTCCGGTGGAGCACATGGACCAGGTTTTGACCTACGCCCTGGCGGTGGATGACCCCGAGGCCATCTTTCGGGAATCACCTCAGCCCTACGTGTTGCCCGCGGATGCGGAAAAAGACGGCGGCGCTGAAGTTCTAGCGCACTAATCGACCGTAATCTATTGACAGATCGCAGCTGTATTGATAAATAGTAGTCCCCTTGACGGGGTGCGAGGCTGGGCGAGAGATCGCGTGGCCTCGGGACTTGGGCGGGTAGCTCAGTTGGGAGAGCATCGGCCTTACAAGCCGGGGGTCACAGGTTCGAGCCCTGTTCCGCCTACCACCACGATCCCCGTTGAGGACGGTGGCGGTAGGACCGAACCGACACCGGCTTTAAAATAGATACTACGCGGGGGCGTAGCTCAGTTTGGTTAGAGCGCCGGCCTGTCACGCCGGAGGCCACCGGTTCGAGCCCGGCCGTCCCCGCCATAATTTCAAGGGCTTAGCCTATATGGCTAAGCCCTTTTCTTTTTTCGCGTGACAACATATGACAAATTTTCTGGTTTTTGGAGTGTTTCCTTGGCTTTTCAATTCTTGTCCAAAGCATTTTCCAGAAATCACAAGCAACAAATTATTCTTTTCTATGGCCGTATCCGGTTTGTCACGCCGGATGCCGCAAGTTAAAGTTACGTCGTCCCCGCCAGCTAAATCAAGGGGTTAGCTATGTTGAGCTAGACCATTTTATGTAACCACACGACAACATATGACAAACTTTGTGGTTGCTAAGAAGTTTTCCAGGGGAATTGCTAAATTTTTGCCCTGACATTATCGAAGTCAGCATGTGCATGGGCGCTTATCCCCATTTCCAGGGATCAAATAGTTTTCAACCTGCTGTTCACATTAGAAGCTATGAATCGGCTGGTTGACTATTAACTACCTGCTCCCATTCACCAGTATCAATTTTCCTTACCGCCAATCGTTTCACCGTATTTTCAACATCAGTTGCATCTGATCTAGATGTGTTGGTTCTCTTTCCGCAACAATCACAACGTAGAAAAATATCGCCTTGAAACTGTGGGATTTCAAATACTAATGCTGTTTGATCATCTGGGCAAAAAGCAAGCGGAGTGGTCATGCGGCCAAAAACATCATAATCCCAACGCCAATCAACGCCCAAAAAATTATCCGATTTATAGTCATGCCACGGCCGCTCATCTTCTTGTTTTGACCTACTTAGCGCCACTATGATCCTAATGGCCACGATTAGCGACACTAGGGATAGGAGCGTTACTAGCCATACAGGCAATTGAATCTTTGCAACAAAGAACCATCGGAGCGCAGACGTTGTTCCAACCCAAGCTGCCTTTATCAACTCGCGCACAGAAGGTGAAACAATAATCGAAGCAACACCTGCGATAATCCCCGCCACAATCGTCATCAGCCAATGATGGACCCTGAGCTTAGTCACTGACCCTCCATGTTCAGTGTTCCGCCCCTCAATCGGGCGACGCAATAAAACTACTTTAAACCAGGGATGGTCCGCAAGCTAGCCTCTACTCATCTACTCAGGCGGGCATAGCGTGACAACATATGACAACTTTCCCGGCTTTTTTAGGGTTTACCTGAGGGGTCACCTGGTTTTTGCTTGATGATTTTATTTCTAATTACAGCCAATTACTATTTATTGTTGTTTCTTTATGATCGGCCAAATCCTTGCTGTCACGCCGGAGGCCGCGAGTTCAAGTCTCGTCGTCCCCGCCAAATAAAATCAAGAGGTTAGCTCATCTGGGCTAGCCTCTTTTTTTGCCAAAAATTGGCCATGACGTATGGTTTGACGTAGGGAGTCGGCCTCCGGCGTAACTCGCCGGAGGCCTAAAAACTTAATTTTACCTAATTAGCCATTTATTTTAGTAAGTTATTCGCTTATGCCGGAATTGGTTCCATAGTTGGCGAAACGGGGAAAATCACTTGACGTCCACTGCTCAAAACCAGCCTGATTTTCAGCTAGCAAATACTACGCTAATTTTCGCCCGAGCCGCCAGAGTTAAGCCTGTAGCCGACCGCACTAAACGCTTCGCGTGGGGACCGGTTCCGACCGTCCCGTTTTGACCGGGGCGTTTTGTTTTTTCGCGAGTTTCCCTTGATAGCGCAGATGGCCACCCGCCGTTGTTTAGAGTTACCGTTTTCCTCAAACGTCAATTTAGGCAAGGAGGGAAACGATGGGAGAGCTTCGTCAAAAGATGCGTGCCGAGATGGTGGGCCGTGGCTACAGCACCAGCTCCATAACCAGCTACCTGGATCACATCAAGCGCTTCGCCAAGCATTTCATGCGCTGTCCGTCAGAGATGGGCAGAGACGAAATCCGTGAGTACCAACGCTACCTGGCCGAGGAGACCAGCACTGGGGCAGCTTACCAGTGCATGTTTGGCTATGCGGCCAGGTTTTTGTACAAGTTTATCCTCAATCGGCCCATGGTGGTTATGGACTTGAAGCTTCCCAAGCGTCCCAAGACCTTACCTGTGGTCTTGAGCATGGAGGAGGTGGACAAGTTTTTTGGGGCCATCAGGTCCGTCAAGTACAGGGCTGTCTTTGGCCTGTCCTACGGCTGCGGCTTGCGGGTTTTGGAGGTGTGTCGGCTGAAAAAGACCGATATCGACAGCCAGAGGATGCTGGTGCGAGTGGAACTGGGCAAGGGGAAGAAGGACCGCTATGTCACCTTGGGCCAAAGCACCCTGGATTTGCTTCGCCGCTACTACGCCGAATACCGGCCTGAAGGCGAGTATCTGTTTCCAGGCAGGAAGCCAGGGACTCATCTCTGCACAGGCGCGGTGAGCCAAGCCATGAAGAAAGTGGTGAAGGCCGCCGGCATCAACAAGAAGGCTTCCACGCACACCCTTCGGCATAGCTACGCCACCCACCTATTGGAGACCGGTCACGATTTGCGAGTGGTGCAGGTGCTTCTGGGCCATTACTCGATACGCACCACGGCCAGGTATGTGCACGTGACCGACCGCCTGATGGCGGAGGTGACCAGCCCCTTGGAGAAAATAGAGGCCATAAAGCCGGCAGCCCGAGAGTAGCCGGCCATGGCACATATCACACCGCCCGCTGATTGCGGGGACGGGAAGCCGCGTGCTCTTGAGCTGTCGGACATCTTAAGGGCATATGGAGGCGACTATCGCCGGGAAAGTTTGCTGTTTGGCGACCAACGAAAGGTAATGCGCGACATAACCGTGTGCCGTACGCCGGAGCTTGGCGGTCACATAGACGAATGCCAGGCGGGATGCGGGTACAAGGCGGTCTTTTATAACTCCTGCCGCAACCGTCATTGCCCCAAGTGCCAAGCAGTCGCCAGCGCGAGATGGCTGGCGGGCCGCATGGGAAGGATACTGCCGACCCATTACTTCCACGTGGTGGTGACCTTGCCAGGCGAGCTGAGCCCTTTGGCCTTGCGCAACAAGCAGGTCATATACAACCTCTTGTTTCAGGCCGGCTCCCAGGCTCTTCTTGAACTGGCCCAAGGGTATGAAAGACTGAAGGCCAAGGTGGGCTCCCCCGCCGTGCTACACACCTGGAACCAGGAGCTTGGCCATCACCCTCATCTGCATATTGTGGCTACCGGAGGCGGGCTGGATGGCGACGGCAACAAATGGAATGCCGCCCCCAATAGTTTTCTGGTGCCGGTAAAGGCCCTGTC
>JAIPDO010000089.1 GCA_021737645.1 Desulfarculaceae bacterium | reverse complement strand
TGCGCGGCCTGCGCCGAGGCCTGCCCTGCCGTGGCCGCCTCGGGCGACGGCGAGCTGTCCGGGCTCTATCGCCTGGACTGGCGTCGCAAAGCGGGCAAGGCCGGGGCTGGCTGGCTGCGCCGTCTGTTCGGCGGCAAGCCGCCCACGGATGAGCAGTGGAAGGCTTATTCCGACACCGTGTTCCGCTGCACCCTTTGCGGCAACTGCACCGAGGTGTGCCCGGCGGGCATCGGGCTCAAGGACCTGTGGCTGAGCCTCCGGCAGGAGTTGGTGGCGCAGGAGGCCTACCCGCCCAAGGTGGACCAGATTCGCGACAACCTGACCGAGAGTCACAACGTCTTTGGCGAGGAGCAGGACGAGCGGGCCGAGTGGGTGGAGGACATGGACGAGCCACCCGAGGACCTGTACGTGAAGGACCAGGCCGAGGTGGTCTACTTCACCGGCTGCGTGGCCTCCTTCTTTCCCCTGGCCCAGCAGATACCCATCGCCCTGGCCGAGGTGCTGGAGGCCGCCCAGGTGGACTTCACTCTGTTGGGCGAAGAAGAGTGGTGCTGCGGCTTCCCCCTACTGGGGGCGGGAGATCTGGCCGGGGCCAAGGCCATGATCGAGCACAATTTGGAGGCCGTGGCCGACAAGGGCGCCAAGGAAGTGGTGTTTGCCTGCCCCTCTTGCTACATGATGTGGCGGGAGCACTACCCCACCGGCCTCAAGCTGAGCCACGCCACGCAATATCTGGACCGGTTGGTGTCCCAGGGCCGCCTGCCTCTGCGTGAGCGCGAGATGACCGTGACCTACCACGACCCCTGCGATTTGGGCCGGGCGGCGCGGGTCTTCGAGGCCCCCCGCCGTTTGATTCAAGCCCTTCCAGGGATAAAGCTGGTGGAGCTGGCCGACAACCGGGAGAATTGCCTGTGCTGCGGCGGCGGCGGCAACCTGGAGATGATCGACCAGGGGCTTAACGCCGAGATCGCCCGGCGCAAGGTGGACCAGGTCTTGGCCACCGGGGCCGAGGCGGTGGTAAGCGGCTGTCAGCAATGCCTGCGCACCATGGCCACCCACGCCCGGCGCAACAAGCTGCCCATCAAGGTGATGGACGTGGCCCAGTTGGTGCGCGCCTCCCTGGACATCTAGACCCCATGCACCTCTACCGGCTGGGCAGGGTCTCTTGGCAGGACTCCCAGCTGGCCTATCACGCCCTGGCCCATCTGGGACGCCAGGGCCTTATTCTATGCTCGCCCGCCGAGCCCTATGTTTCCGTGGGATATTTCCAGGACCCGGCCCAGGAGCTGGACCTGGATCACTGCCGTCAGCGTGGCCTGCCGGTTTTTCGTCGGGAGGTGGGCGGCGGGGCGGTGTATCTGGACCAGCATCAGCTTTTCTGGCAGGTGGTGCTGAAGCGTGATCATCCCTTGGTCAGCCTGAACCGGGAGGCATTTTACCGGCGTTTCCTGGCCCCGGTGGTGGCGGTCTACCGCGACCTGGGGGCTGAAGCCAGCGTTGCTCCGGTCAACGATGTGGCCGTGGGCGAGCGCCGCATCACCGGCACCGGGGCAGGGGAGATCGGCGATTGCGTGGTGTTCGTGGGCAACCTGATGCGCCGCTTCGACTGCGCGGCCATGGCCCAGGTGCTTCGAGTGCCTGATCCTGATTTCCGCCGCAGCTTCCTCGGCCATATGCAAAGCCAGCTCACATCCTTGCGCCGGGAGCTTGGCTCGCGGCAAGAGGCCTCTCTGAACGACGATCAACTCTACGACTTGTTGGCCGGCGAGTTCGCCTCGGTCATGGGGACTTTGGAGCCTCACGATCTGGATGACGAACTTCGTGGGGCCATGGAGCGCCTGGGGCGGCGCATGCTCTCACCGGCCTGGACCTACCAACCCCGCCGGGGACGGCCTCACCGCAAGGTCAAGGTGAGGGCGGGGCTTTATCTGCACCACTGGCTCCAAGATTCGCCCCGGGGGCCGATAGAGGCCCGCTTCACCAGCCTGGACGGCAAGGTGCTGGAGGTCAGCCTGCGGGGATCGGAGAGTGGTTCGCCTCGGGAGGCGAGCGAATATATAGGTGTCAGTGTGGCCGATCTGACCCAAGCCCTGTCGGCAATGGCTCCAAGCCGGGGTTGATCCTGCCTCTGGCTACATGCTCCTGCCTGACGCTATGGCCTGTCCCATCGCTCAGGCCGTTTGGTCTTGAACTTCTCTCGCGCGGCTGTTTAGCTCAACCTGTCCGGTGGGGGAGAATAGCTCCCTTGGCGGCTGAAGTGGCCAAACGGGCGTAAAGGGCCAGGTAGCCGCCTGCTATCTTGGGGGGCGGAGGCTGCCAGGCGGCCATGCGCTCGGCCAATTCGCCCTCGCTGATTTCCAGGTTTACCTGGCGGCCGGGGATGTCCACGGTAATCTGGTCTCCGTCGCGCACCGCGGCCAGAGGCCCTCCCTCGGCGGCCTCGGGCGAGATGTGCCCCACGAAGCAGCCGTTGTTGGTGCCGGAAAAACGGCCATCGGTTATCAGCGCGGTTTTATCGGACAGGCCTTGGCCGTATAGCATCTTCATGGCCATGGCCATCTCGGGCATGCCCGGCCCGCCCTTGGGCCCCTCGTAGCGGATCACCACCACCTCTCCCGGCTCGATACGCCGGTCCATGATGGCCTGGTTGGCTTCCTCCTCGGAGTCGAAACAATGGGCCCGGCCGGTGAAGTGGTGCATGGCCGGATTGATGGCCGCGGGTTTGGTGACCGCCGAGTCCGGCGCCAGGTTGCCTCTCAACACCGCCAAGCCGCTCTGGGTGGACCAGGGGTCGTCCATGGTGCGGATGATGGCGTCGCCGGTCTTGCTTGCCCCTGCCACGTTTTCACTCACCGTCCGTCCGCTCACGGTCATGGCCTCGGCGTGCAGCAGCGGCAGGATCTCGCGCATCAGCGCGGGCACCCCGCCCGCCCCGTGGAAGTCCGGCACGTTGGCCGGCGCGGCGGGGTATATCTTGGCCACGTGCGGGGTGGTGCGGGAGAACTCCTCGAACACCTCCACGCCCATGGCAACCTCGGCTTCGTAGGCGATGGCCAGCAGATGCAGCACCAGGTTGGTGGAGCCTCCCATGGCCATGGCCAGGCGGACCGCGTTTTCCAGGCCCTGGCGATTGATGATGCGCCGGGCGCTCAGGCCCTCGTCCAACATGGCCACGATGCGCCGCCCAGAATTCTGAGCCGCGCGCAGGCGTTCGGCGTACACCGCCGGGATAGTGGCGCTGCCCGGCAGGCACATGCCCATGCCCTCGGCCATGCAGCCCATGGAGTTGGCCGTGCCCAAAAAGGAGCAGGAGCCGCAGGTGGGCATGACCCCGTTTTCCAACTGGGCGAAGCCCGCTTCGTCCAGCTTGCCCGCGGCCAGCATGCCCAACGCCTCAGGCAGGGAGGTGATGTCCGAGGAGCGTCCGTCGAACTCGCAGCCGCCCAGGGACGGCCCGCCGTTGACCAGGATGGCCGGCAGGTCCAGCCGGGCCGCGCCCATGAGCAGGCCCGGCACGATCTTGTCGCAGGAGCCCAAGAGCACCAAGGCGTCCAGGCGGTGGGCCTGGGCCATTATCTCCACCGAATTGGCGATCACCTCACGCGAGGGCAGGATGTAGCGCATGCCCAGGTGGGCGTTGGCCACGCCGTCGCAGCAGCCGATAACCCCGAATTCGATGGGCGTGCCTCCGGCCTGGTAGATGCCTTGCTTTACCGACTCGGCCACCTGCCTGAGGTTGAAGTGACCGGGCACGATGTTGCTGAAGGTGTTGGCTACACCTATCAGGGGCCGCTCCAGATCGTAATCGCTGTGGCCCATGGACTTGAGCAACGCCCGTACTTTGGCCCAACGCGGCCCGGTGAGGATGTCCTTGCTTCGGCGGCTCATGCCAACGCCTCCAGGTGGATGTTTCAGTGGCCCACCGAGGATATATGCAGGCAGTGCGGTTTGTCCAGGGCGGAGGAGGGGAAGCGGGGGGCGCTGGGCGAAATATGCACTACCAAGCGGCGCAAAAAAAGAGAGCCAGCCTTGTGGCTGACTCTCTTTTGTGTGCGTGGCGGGGACGGCCGGGCTCGAACCGGTGGCCTCCGGCGTGACAGGACACCTGTAAGTACGCACCCCTCCTGTTTTTAAGCACTTAACTGCATCGCAATGCATCAGACCGCAGCATTTCGCATCAAAATGCATGGCGCGCTACGTCAAATCCTACGTCACGCAATCTCATCTGTTGCTGTAGCAAAGGTACTATTAAAAAATTGAGCACCAAGCTGAGTGCAGAGTACTTAGCATACAGGTCAATATGGAATTCGCTTCCGTCCTTCAACCTAGCAGAGCAAGCTTGAAGGCATCTGAGGAAACAACATGGTTCTATCAGCCCTTTTTTGCAAAACAAGCAGCGCCCTACGGGGAATGCACTGATTGACGCTCCCGCCGATTGCCTGTATAAGGAATCAACCGTCTGCCAGAAGGCAGCTTCCCTTCTATAAACCCCGAACTAATCCCATCGCGGCCATGAAGGTCTATTGCACAGGTGCGACTATGCTTCTTCGTGGCGTTATATTATTATCCGGACTGCGAATCGCGTTTCGAAGCTCCCTACTCTGTCTTTCTCTGGCCCTTTGCGGGCTGATGGCCGCTCCCTGGGCCCTGGCCGGCGACAAGCCCCTGGTGATCGGCTGCGGCGCGGACCACTATTCCAAGGCCAAGCACTACCTCTCCTTTGCCAAGAGCGGCCCCAACGCCTGGATCACCGAGCCCCTGGTCTTCCGGGGCGATGATTACCGCCCCCGTCCCGGCCTGGTGGAGCGCTGGGAGCGCCAGGGCAACAAGTACCGCCTGACCGTACGCAAGGGGGTGCGCTTTCACAACGGGGCCGAGTGGGACGCGGCCGCGCTCCAGCACGCCTTGGCGATCAACGCCTTCAACCGCTCCGAGACCCTGCGCATCAAGCCGGAGAGCTGCCGCATCATCGACAAGTACACCCTGGAAGTGGAGACGGCTCACCAGACGGTTCACTTCGCCGGCTTTCTCAGCCACCCCTTTGTGGCCGCCTATGCGCCGTACACAGACTTCATCAACCATCCCGTGGGCACCGGTCCCTTTGTGTTCGAGGATTACCGGCGGGGGCGCTACCTCAAGGTGCGGCGCAACGACGCCTACTGGGGCGACAAGCCGCCCAATGAGCGGGTGATCTACCGCTTTTTGCCCGACCCCCAGACCCGGCTCCTGGCCTTATTGAACGGCGAGTGCGACATCATCTTCCCGGTGGACCCCCAGATGCTGGCCTCCTTGCCGCCGGGCGGGCCCTACAAGAAGGTGGCCACGCCCCTGCGCTCCTATGTGGTGATGTCGGTGAACTGGCACGGTAAGGCCCCATTTGACCTGCTCCATGATTCGCGGCTGCGCCGGGCTGTGGCCTATGCCATTGACCGGAAGGTGATTGCCAAGACGGTGTACCAGGGCCTGGCCCGACCGGCCAAAAGCATCCTGGCCCCCTGGTTTTGGGAACAGGGCGAGGACTTTCTCAAGGGCTACAATCACGATCCGGCCAAGGCCAGGCGCCTGCTGGAACAGGCAGGCTGGCGGCCCGGCCCGGACGGCATCCGGGCCAAGGACGGCCGCCGCCTCAAGCTGCGCCTGGTCTCGGGCTTCCCCACCGGGGCGGCTCTAAAGCCCCTGCCCGAGCTGATGCAACAGATGCTCCTGGCCATTGGCATTGAGGTGGAGGTGATCCAAACCGACGACATGGGCATGTACTATGGCTCCTACATGGCCCCGGGACAGGGCGACCTGTTCTTGGAGAAGTCGGGCAACACCTCGCCCACCCCGGCCTGGCTGCTCTATCTGCTCTATCACAGCGATTCGCCCTGGGTGGATTCGGGCTACAAATGGGTGCTGCCCGGGCCCAAGTTCGACCGGGCGGTGGAGCGGGCCCAGATGAGCGACGACCCGGCCGTGGTGCGGGAGGCAATCCAGGAGGCACAGCGGGTGCTGGTGGACGAAACCTGCTCGGTGATCCCCTTGCTGTTTGTGGCCAACGTATATCTGGTACGGCCCGAGGTGGAGTTGGACCCCCGCCCCACCGGAGGCTACGAGCACTTCGGCTACGCCCGCAAGAAGCGCTAGGCAAGGGCCTTGCTCAAGGTCATTGCCCAGCGCCTGTTCTGGCTGGTCTTCACCCTGTTGGGGGTGTCGTTCCTTTGCTTTTGTCTGTCCCATCTCTCGCCGGGCGAGACCGGGGACATGATGCTGCGGCAATCGGGCGGAGTAACCTCCTCGGAGTCGGCCCAGCGTTTCCGCCAAAGCCTGGGCCTGGACGATCCTTTGCTGGTGCGTTACGGCCGCTGGCTGAGCAAAGCGGTGCGTCTGGACTTCGGCGAGTCCTTTGCCACCGGCGAGCCGGTGGGCCGCGAGATGCTGCACCGCCTGCCCGCCACCCTCAAACTCACCGTGGCCGCCTTTGGCCTCATGCTGGTCATCAGCCTGGCCGTGGGGGTGGCCTCCGGGCTGCGTCCCGGCGGGATCTTCGACCACACCGCCCGGGTGGTGTCCACCATCCTGGTGGCCCTGCCAAACTACTGGCTGGGCATCCTACTGCTGTTTGTTTTCGCGGTGCACTGGAAAATATTCCGAGTGGTGGGAGGCACCGGACTCAGAGATCTGGTGCTGCCCACTTTCACCCTGGCCCTGGGCATGAGCGCCTTTTATGGCCGCATAGTGCGCGAGCGCCTGCTGGAGGTGATGTCTCAGGACTATATCCGCACCGCCCAGGCCAAGGGGCTCTCCCTGGGGGTGGTGCTCTACCGTCACGCCTTTATCAACGCCATCATCCCCCTGCTCAACCTGTGGGGCATGAGTTTCGGCTTTTTGCTGGGCGGCTCCCTGCTGGTGGAAACCATCTTCTCCTGGCCCGGGGTTGCCAGCTTCGCGGTACAGGCGGTGCTCAGCCGGGACTATCCAGTAACCCAGTGCTACGTGGTGTTCATGGCGGTCATCTTCACGGGCAGCAATCTAGTGGTGGACCTGGCGCAAACCATGGCCGACCCCAAGCTGCGGCGCAAGGCGGCCCAGGGCGGGGAGGCCTAAGGTGGCCCTGGGAGGCGGGCGGCTCAACACCAGCTTGCTCCTGGGCGGCGGCCTGGTGGCCCTGCTGTTGCTGGTGGCCCTGGCCGGGCCCTGGCTGGCCCCGCATGACCCCCTCAAGATCAACCTGGCCGCCCGTTTGGCCCCGCCCAGTTGGGACTACCCCCTGGGGGCCGATCCCCTGGGCCGTTGCGTGCTCTCCCGCCTGCTCTACGGCTGCCGCACCTCCCTGGCCGTGGGACTCATGGTCTCGGCCGGGGTCATGTTCCTGGGCCTGGCCCTGGGCCTGGCCGCCGGGCTTAGCGGGCGGCAGGGCGACTTCTGGCTCATGCGCCTGGTGGATATCGTGCTGGCCTTCCCCTCCCTGGTGCTCACCCTGGCGGTGATCGGCCTGCTGGGGCCCAGCCTGCCCGCCGCCGCCCTGGCCCTGTGCCTGAGCTGGTGGCCGGTCTACGCCCGCATGGTGCGGGGCCTGGTGCTCTCAGCCCGGGAGCGGGAGTTCGTCTTGGCCGCCCGTCTGGTGGGTACTTCCGGCCTGGCCCTGGTGCGCCGCCACATCCTGCCCACGGTGCTGCCCCCGGTGGTGGTCCTGGCCAGCCTGGAAACCGGCACCATGGTCCTGGTGCTGGCCGGGCTGAGCTTCCTGGGCCTGGGGGCCCAGCCGCCCCTGCCCGAGTGGGGGGCCATGCTCAACGAGGCCCGCTCCTACATCTACACCGCTCCCCATCTCCTGCTGGCTCCTGGGCTGGCCATCTTCCTCACCGTGCTGGGCTTCAACCTGCTGGGCGAGGGCCTGCGTGACGCCCTACGGGTGAAGGAGGCGGTGCGCTGATGAGCCTGTTGAGCATCCAGGACCTGCACATCACCTTTCCCGGCCGCCCAGAGCCCAGTGAACCGGTGCGCGGGCTCAGCCTGACCTTGGAGAGCGGATCGGTGCTGGGCCTGGTGGGCCAGAGCGGCTCGGGAAAGAGCCTCAGCGCCCTGGCCATAATAGGCATGGTGCCCCGGCCGGGGCGCATCAGCAAAGGCCGCATCCTGCTGGACGGCATGGATCTGACCACCATGAACCAGGCCCAGTACCGCCGTTTGCGGGGCCGCCAGATGTTTTTGATCTTCCAGGGCAGTGCGGCAGCCCTGAACCCGGCTCTCACCGTGGGCAAGCAGATGGCCGAGGTGTTCGTGCATCTGCGGGGGGTTTCCTGGCGCGCGGCCCGGGCCGGGGCTGGCGAGCTGCTGGCGCAGGTGCGAGTGGACCCGCGCCACCTGGGCTCCTACCCCTTCGAGCTGAGCGGTGGCATGCGCCAGCGGGTGCTGGTGGCCATGGCCCTGGCCATGGAGCCCCAGCTCATCATCGCCGACGAGCCCACCACCGGGTTGGACGTGGTGACCCAGGGCGAGATCCTGGCCCTGTTCGCGGACCTCCGACGGCGCATCCCCGGCGGCATGATCCTCATCTCCCACGACCTGCGGGTGGTGGCCAGCCTGGCCGACCACATCGCGGTGATGCACCAGGGGCGCATCGTGGACCAGGCCCCCACCTGCCTCCTGCCCGCCCGGGCCAACCACCCCCACACCCGCGAGCTGCTGGCCGCCAGCCGGGCCTTTTCCCTGGACGCGCCATGTTGAGGGTGGAGGCGCTCAGCAAGTCCTTCGCTGGGCCGGGCGGCGGGCTCAAGGCCCTGGATCGGGTGTCCCTGGAGCTGGACGCGAGCCAGTGCGTGGGCGTGGTGGGCGAGAGCGGCGCGGGCAAAAGCACCCTGGCCCGCTGCATCCTGGGAGTGGAGCGGCCCAGCGGAGGGCGGGTCATGTTCGAGGGCCGCGAGGTGGCCGCCCTGGGCCGGCGGGGGCGACAAGGCCTGTGGCAACGGGCCCAGATGATCTGGCAGGAGCCGGGCCAGGCGCTCAACCCCCACCAGCGGGTGGGGCGCATCGTGGCCGAGCCGCTGATCAAC
>JAIPDO010000028.1 GCA_021737645.1 Desulfarculaceae bacterium | reverse complement strand
CATGGTGAAAAAGATCGGCACCCAGGCCCGCATGGACCTGGAAAAGCTCATCGGTCAGCAGGTGTTTTTGGACCTCATGGTCCGGGTGGAGCCCAAGTGGTCCCGCCAGGAGCAGGGCCTCAAGAAGATGGGTTATTAGGCGCGAGGCGTCTGACTAAATAGTACGAGCGAATTTCCCGCGCCGGAGGTAGCCCCCCGGCGCGGGAAAATTTTTACCACTTGAAAAGCTTCTTCACCGCGTCCAGGCCCTCTTTCACGGGGTCGGCCTGCTTCTCCTGATCCGATGAGGAGCCGCTGGATGCAGGCGCCTGCTGACTCTGCTCTTGAGAGGCCTGGGCGGGCATCTGGCCCTGCTTCTTGCCGAAGTCCGGGTCCTTGAGCATGTCCATGACCCGCTTGGCCATGTCCTTTTGCTGCTGGTCGGCCTCCTGGTTGAACACCGCCTTCATGCCCGCGGGCACCTGGAGCTTGTCCGAAGGCACCGGCACCCCGGTCTTGATGCTGGTGGCGGTCATGTTCATCTGCATGCCCATGACCCCGCCTTCCTGCTTGAGCACCACGTGCTTGCCTTTCCAGGTGTAGCTGGTCAGGCCCATGACGGTGACGATCTCCACCGGATGGTTCATGAAGGTGCCCTGCTTGATCTCGGGCTTGCCGCCGCCCATGGCGGCCAGGAAGTTGCCGGCCATTTCTTCGGCGTTTTTCTTGACCCGCTTTTTCTCGGCCGGGGTGAGCTTCTCGTACTCCTGGGCCATGTAGGTCATGGAGTTGCCGGTGTAATAGGCCTCTTTCTTGCCCAGGTCCACGGTGGTGATGCGCTGGGGCTCGGTGATGGTGATGGTGTTGTCTTCGCTGCCGAAACCCAGGATCTTGGTTGCCACCTGCTTATGCTCGGCCTGCACGTTGCCTTTGTAGTAGACCGTGGATTGGCCTTTCTGGGTGCCCGAGTAGGTGTATTTGATGATGGCGGACTTGAAGGGCGGCGCCAACTTAAAGGGGTTGTCGGCGGCGAACGCCGGGAAGGCCCAGGTCAGGATCAAGGCCATGGCGGCCAGGGCCAGGCAAGCTCTGTCAAACCTCATGATCAATCGCTCCTAAAATTCCCTGTAGTGTATTGAATGCGGGCCCGATTATTGGCTTTAACGATTCCCATGCTAGGGACAGTTCCCGATAAAGGCAAGGCATATCAAAAGCGGGCGCGTTGCGCATCAGGCGGGTGCTTATGTTAATCTGGCCCTGAAAAAGGAGACAAAGCCATGCGCGAGGCCATGCTCTACGACAAAATGAGCAATCACGACAAGGTGCGCTGCCGTCTGTGCGCCCACGGCTGCCTTATCGACGACGGCAAGCGGGGCATCTGCCAGGTGCGCGAAAACCGGGGCGGCACCCTCTACTCCCTGGTCTACGGCAAGCCCATCGCGGGCAACCCGGACCCCATAGAGAAAAAGCCGCTTTTCCACTTTTTGCCCGGCACCACCAGCTATTCCATCGCCACCATCGGCTGCAACTTCCAATGCGCCTTTTGCCAAAACTGGGACATCAGCCAATACATCCGCGAGGGCGGGGGAGACATCCCCGGCGGCGGGCCGGGCGGGGCGCAGGTCTCGCCCGAGCAAATCGTGGGAGCGGCCAAGAAGGCGGGCTGCGCCTCCATCGCCTACACCTACACCGAGCCCACCATCTATTTTGAATACGCCTACGACTGCATGAAGCTGGCCCACGAGGCGGGGCTCAAGAACGTATTCGTGACCAACGGCTACGAGTCGGCCCAGTGCGTGGAAAAGTGCAAGGGCCTGCTGGACGCGGCCAACGTGGACCTCAAGGCCATGAGCGAGGGCTTTTACCACCGCGAGTGCAAGGCTTCCCTGCAGCCGGTGCTGGACACCCTGAAGCGCATCCACCAGGCGGGCATCTGGCTGGAGGTGACCACCTTGCTCATCCCCGGCAAGAACGACTCGCCCCTGGAGCTGACCAAGCTGGCCCGCTTCATCGCCAAGGAGCTTTCCACCGAGGTGCCCTGGCACATCAGCGCCTACAGCCCCCGCTACAAGTACGCCGAGGGCGGGCCCGAGCGCACCCCGGTGGCCACCCTGGAGATGGCCATGGGGTTGGGTTTGCAGGCGGGCCTGGGCTACGTGTATCCGGGCAACATCTTCGGCCATGACGGCGAGAGCACCAAGTGCCCCGGCTGCGGGGAAAAGATCATAGGCCGCCGGGGCTACTCGGTGAGCGACCAGGTGGCCAAGACCGGGCTGTGCCCCTCCTGCTCCCAGCCCATCTCCGGGGTGTGGAGCTGATGGGCGCCCCACCCCACCCCGGCGCGGGCCACCGCGAGCGCCTGCGGGACAAATTCCTGACCCACGGCCTGGACAAGTTCACCGACGAGGAGGCCCTGGAGCTGCTGCTGACCCTGGCCACCCCCCGGCGCGACTGCAAGCAGCAGGCGAGGAGCATGCTAAAGGAGTTGGGCAGCCTGCGCGCCGTGCTGGAGGCCCCGCCCGCCGAGCTGGCCAAGATAAAGGGCATCGGCCCCAAGAACATCCTGGGGCTAAAGCTGGTGCCCGCCGTGGCCCGGCGCTATCTGGAAGACCGGCTCATGGACGGGGCCTCCCTGGGCGATCCCTCCCAGGCGGCGGATTATCTGATGCTGACCATGGGGCCGCTCAAGCAGGAGGTGTTTCGGGTGCTGCTCTTAGACAGCCGCCGCCGGGTGCTGGCCAGCGAGGACCTGTTCAGCGGCACCCTGAACCAGGCGGTGGTCTACCCCCGGGAGGTGGTGGCCAAGGCCCTGGCCGCCGGGGCGGCCGAGGTGGTGGCCGCCCACAACCACCCCGGCGGCGACCCCACCCCCAGTACGGCGGACCGCCGCTTGACCCGTCAGCTATACTTTGCCTGCCGGGGGGTGGGGCTGGCGCTCATGGACCATCTGGTGGTGGGGCGCGAGCGCCTGTACAGTTTTCGGGAGCAGGGCGAGATCGTCCTGCTGGCCAGGGAATACGACGCCATGAATCTGGAGGAGATGGCCCCATGACCCCACGCGACCGCTTGATATTCGCCCTGGATGTGGACAACGCCGACGAGGCCGAGAATTTGGTGCGCCTGCTGGCCCCGGAGGTGGGGGTGTTCAAGGTGGGGCTGGAGCTGTTCGTCTCCGCCGGGCCGGAGGTGATCAGCCGGGTGCGCCGGGCCGGGGCCAAGGCCATCTTTCTGGACCTGAAACTGCACGACATACCCGCCACCATGCGCGCCGCCGCCCGCTCGGCGGTGGGCCTGGGGGTGGATCTGATCACCTGCCACGCCGACCAGGCGGGCATCTTCGCGGACATGGACCTGGGAGGGGCCAGCCTGCTGGGGGTCACCGTGCTCACCAGCTTGGGAGCCGAAGAGTTGGGGGCCATGGGCTACCCGCCTGAGCTGTGCGACCCCCAGGCCCTGGTACTGCGGCGCGCCTCCCTGGCCTTGGCGGCGGGCTGCGCCGGGGTGGTGTGCTCGGGCCGAGAGGCGGCCGCGGTGCGGGGTCTGTTGGGCCCCGAGGCCTTGGTGGTTTGCCCGGGCATCCGCCCGGCCAGCGCGGAAACCCACGACCAGAAACGGGTGATGACCCCGGAGCGGGCCATGGCCGCCGGGGCCAGCCACATCGTGGTGGGGCGGCCCATACGCACCGCCGCGGACCCGGTAGCCGCCGCCCAGGCCATGGTTCAAGGCATTGCCGCGGGCCTGGCACAGCGCTCCCCTGCTTGACTGCATTTGGGGGCGCTGGTAGAGTTTAATCGCATTGCTGGAAGGTTAAGGGGTGTCCCGTGGCCGAGGTTATCGACCTTCAAGGGCGCAAAAGCAAGGATCGGCGCATAGCCGAAGGACGGGCCCGCCGCCGGGCTCAAGCTGTGGCCAGTTCGCTTAATTGCGGCCTGTGCCCCAGGCGTTGCGCCCACTGCGGCCAGCCCGCCGAGTTCGTGGCCCCGCCGCCGGTGGACGCGCCCTACCCCTTCTGCGAGGTTTGCCAAGAAGAGTACGAGGCGTTTCGCCGTATGGAAAAGGGGGGTAAGCCCGAGGCCTTTTGGCACACCCCCCAGTGGGCGGGCACTTGGCGATCCTGGTTGGCTCACATGCAGGCCAATCAGGAATTTCGGGGATCACCCGCCTTCCTGAAGCTCATGGAGGAACACCTGGACTGAGGGCCCTGAAGGCGTCTCACCTGGGAGGAGGCTAAGGTTATGATCGGCGGGATAGGCATTCCCGAACTTCTAATCATCCTGGTCATTGTCCTTTTGATCTTCGGGGCGGGTAAGCTGCCTCAAATCGGAGGCAACCTTGGCAAGGCCATCAAGAACTTCAAGGGCGGGGTCAAGGAAGACGAAGCCGACGAGTTGAATTCGGCCAAGGCCGAGAAGCTCGAGGAAAAAAAGGCCGAAAAGGCCGAAAAGGTCTAACCGCCCCCTTTCGCGAAAATTTCAGGCCGCCGCGCACCACACAGCGCGGCGGCCTATCTTTTGCCCGGGCAGTTAGTTAACCCGGCTGCCGCGCAACCTACCTCTTGCAAACCAGACCATGGTGGCCGCCACCAGAGCCAACAAGGCCAAGGCGAAACCCGGTGTCGCATCGGCGGTTAGGCAGACCCAAAGCCACAGGACGCCGTAGACCAGCGTGGCCATGGACTGCCATATGCCGTGGGCCAAAAAGGTCAGGGCGATGACCCCCAGCAACGATAGAAACACTCCCGCGAGCCAGAGGTAATCGGGCAGGGTAGACAAAGGCACCCCAGGCCCCGTTTCGGCGCGGGCCTTGATGCCCAGCATCATCCTTCGTTCCATGAGGTAGTGCAGGGGCATGGTGAAAAAATATCCCAACTTGGCGGTCAGGGTGGGGGTGGCCCATCCGTGGGTCCGCACGATCAAGCGGGTCTTGCCCGGCCCGGCCTTTCGCAGGACAAAGGCTCCCCAGCCTTGCAGAACGAAATATTTACCGGGGTCCACGGCAACAACCTTCCAACTCATTTTGGCCGGACCCTTGGCGGACGGTGGCGTGGCCACCACCAAGCGGCCTACCTTCATTTCCTGAAACTCCGGAACAATCACAATGGTGTTGTCCGTTTCATACCCCAATAGATTTTCCAGGATGGTGTAGCTGTAGAAGCCACCGCGATCCCCTCCGAGCTGAACCAGCCATTGCCAAACGACCTCCTGGGGAGCATCAATCGTCACCGCCCGGGTGGAGCTGGTGTAGGGAGCCATGGCGTCCCCCGGCAGGGTAGCGGTGGCTTCGCTTGGGCTGGCCCCCCAGCCCAGAATAAGCGGACGAAAGACAGCAGTGTAAGCCGCTGTGCTCAGCAGGACTACTCCCGCCAACAGTAATAATGATTTACTCAGGTTGGACAATGCGTTCTCCGGCAGCAATTATCGCTTTGGAAGGATTTTGCCACTACCGACCATCAGGTTGCTGGGCAGCAAGCGCTCGACTCCCAGACCCGCCAAAAACACCAGACAACACAGGGGCCTGGTGAGAAAACGCCCGTCCGAGACCACCCAGGTGAGGGCCGCCACCGCCATGGCCGCCGCCAAGAATCCCCACACCAACCAGGCCGCGCCCCGGTGCCCCTTCACGCGCCAGGTACCCCAGGCGGCCAGCAGGTACAGAGCCAAGTCCAAGACGGGCGCGGCGATGCTGTACCACAGGGGATGATGGGGCGGGTAGGCATACAACAGCAGCCAGGACACGCGCAGGGCCATTAGTTCCATTAGCCATCCGGGGTGGCTGAAGGCGACCAGCCAATAGAAGTGGGCCGGGCCGGTGACCACCGCGCCGGCCAAATCCGGCGGCGGGGGCAGGGCCGACATGTCCCACATCACCACCCCTTGCCTGAGCAGGCTCATCATGTCCTGGGCACCGGCGGCCGCGCCCATGTCCTGGCCCAGGGCCAGGGCGGCCACCAGGGCGGCCACCGCGCTGGTGGCCAACCAGCGCCTGTTCCAGGCCAGGTAGATAATAGGCGGCAGCAAAAACACCAGGCCTTCGGAGCGCAGCAAGCCCAGCCAAGCCCCGGCGGCCAAAAGCAGGGCCCCCAGGGACAGGACTCCGGCCAGGAGCAGCACAGCCAGGTCGCGGACCAGGGCGGAGGCTGGCTTAGCGCCCATGGGCCGGCTTATTTCCGCCAGAAGAAAAGACCCCGCCGGGGAGCGGGTCGGGGGGCGGGAGGCGGCTCCTCTCCGGCCAGCACCGCTTGGGGGGTCAGGCGGGTGAGCACCTCGGCGGCTCCGGCGCCGCACAGGCGCTCGGCCGCCGCCGCCGCCTGGCTGAGCCCAGGCGGGCGCCAGGAGGCGGAGTGGGCGTCGCTGGCCAATAGATTAACCAGCCCCAGGCTCAGCAGAGCCTCGGCGGCCTTTTTGGGGGCCGAGCCCAGCTTGCCGGTGAGGCTGGAGGCGGTCACCTGCACCAGGCAGCCCTGCTCCACCAGGCCGGTGAGCCAGTCCCAGTTTTGAGCTCCCGCCCAGGTGCGCTCAACGTGGGCCAGGATGGGACGCAGACCGGCTAGGCGCAGGCCGTAGATCAGATCGGGCAGCAGACGGGGGCTGGTGTGCGGGGGGCACTCCACAAGCAGGTAGGGGCCACCGTTCAGGGTGGGCAAAAGCCCCTCCCGGGCCAGGCGGGGCAGCTCCGGGTCCAGGGCCACCTCGGCCCCGGCCACCAACTCCAGGGGCAGTCCGGCGGCGGCCAATTCGCTCCGGAGCGCCAGCACCTCCTGGGATATCTCGCTGATGGCCAAGGGATCGCGGGCCGGATACCAGTGGGGGGTGGCGGCCATGAGCCTCACCCCGTCATCCAGGGCCAGACGGCACATGGCCAGGGCCTGCTCCAGGTCCGGGGCCCCGTCGTCCAGTCCGGGTAGCACATGGCTGTGCAGATCCAGCAAGGTGTCTCCTTCCAGCCGGGCGTGCGCCGCCCGCCAGTCCTTGAGACTAGCACCCGCCCCGGCCCTGGGCAAGACAAGGCGCGGCCGGGGGAGTTTTCCACCGTGGCGGAAAACTAGCCGTGGGTCGTCCTGAAAACACTTTTCAACCGCCCGGCGGCATTTTGGTGGATAAACGATACAACACCTTAATATAATTCTATTTAATTTGGTTGAAAAGTAGGAGATGTCTGGTTGATAAATGGCCTGGAAAGTTGAAAAGCCGGTTGAAAAATTGTTGATAACTCCTGTTGGACGGTGAAAAAGCCATGGAAAGTGCCTGCTTGCCGGTGGAAAAACCGTCGGCAACCTGACGGCAACGGTTGAAAGGTTGTGGGTAAGAGGCGCAAAAATGGTTTAGGGGCGGTGGATAACCCTCCAAGTATCTTGTGGCTGCCAGCTCGTATTTTTCACAGGGAGATGGATCATGCTTTTAGGGGTGCCCAAGGAAATAAAGACCGAAGAGTACCGGGTGGCCATGGTGCCGGCCGGAGTGCGCGAGCTGCTGGCCGCCGGGCATCAGGTGCGGGTGGAAGCCGGAGCCGGGCTGGGAGCGGGCATACCCGACGAGGCCTTTGCCCTGGCCGGGGCCGAAATCACCGACGCCGCCGGGGCCTGGGAGGCCCAGATGGTGGTCAAGGTAAAGGAGCCGCTGCCGATTGAGTACGACTACTTCCGGCCGGACCTTTTGCTCTACACCTATCTGCACCTGGCCGCCCAGCCCGAGCTGACCCGCCGCCTGGTGGCCGACCGGGTGCGGGCGGTGGCCTATGAAACCATCCAGCTGCCCGACGGCAGCCTGCCGCTGCTGGTGCCCATGAGCGAGGTGGCCGGACGCATGGCGGTGCAGGCCGGAGCCCACTATCTGGAGCGGCCCCAGGGAGGCCGGGGGGTGCTGTTGGGCGGGGTGCCCGGAGTGCAGCCCGGCCGGGTGGCCATCTTGGGGGCCGGGGTGGTGGGCCACGCCGCCCTTAAGATGGCCCTGGGCCTCAGGGCTCAGGTGACGGTGCTCAACCGCTCCGTGTCCCGTCTGAATTACCTGGACGACCTCTACGGCAACCGGGTGAGCACCTTGATCTCCCTGCCCGAGACTGTGGCCACGGTGTGCGCGGCCAGCGATCTGGTCATCGGGGCGGTGCTTTCGCCCGGCGCCAAGGCCCCCCAATTGGTGACCGAGGAGATGGTCATGAACATGGAGCCCGGCTCGGTGATCGTGGACGTGGCCATCGACCAAGGAGGCTGCGTGGCCACCATGCGCCCCACCACCCATTCCGACCCGGTGTTCACGGTGCATGGCGTAATCCACTACGGGGTGGCCAACATGCCAGGCGCGGTGGCCCGCACCAGCACCTTCGCCCTGACGGGCGCCACCCTGCCCTACGCCTTGGTCCTGGCCCGGGAGGGCCTGGCCGCCGCCCAGAGCGACCCGGCCCTGGCCCTGGGGGTCAACGTGGCCGGGGGATGCATCGTGCATCCGGCGGTGGCCGCCGCCTTTGGGGAAACCGCCACCCCGCTGGCACAGGCGCTGTGAATCAGGCAATGCCGTGCGCGGGCCGGGGCGGTTTGGGGCTTGGTCCCCAGGCGAAATCACGCATATCGAAACAAAAGCCCGCTTCGGTGGCGGCCCGCCGGGGTGGGCATCTTTTTTTTGAATACCCTCCCTGGGCCGGGGCGCTCTCTTTGGTCATATTTTCCGTTGGTTACCTGCCGGCGTCTTTAGCAAGGGTCAAATTGGGCGAAAATAGGCGAAAAACCGCGAAAAACCGCGAAAAACGTTTTCCTCTTATGTGGCCAAATTATGACACAGTTGTGACATTATTGAGAAACCTAAGTATGGAGAGAGCTTAGCCCAACTGCCCACAAAGGCCTTCATTCAGGCACCTAGAAGATTTTAACTTGAATTTATAGTGAAACCAATATGTTGTCAGTGTGGTCAAGTAAAGATGCCCAGCGGGCCAAGCCAAGGCATATGGCGATTGACCGTGGGCGGGGAGAACGGACATTATGGGCAAGACTAAATTTCGCACCGGGTCATTCTTTATTAACGTCAGTTTTTACTTATTAATGCCGCCTTGCCGCGGTTTGACGGGGGCTTTTTTTCCTCAACCATGAACTACGGCCAAACACATAAGCACAACACCCCCATGTTGGAGCCTTCCCCCAGCGCCTCGGCTAGGCCAGCCGAGGCGATCACTTTGTGGCGGGAGCTTTTGAGCAGCCTTAACAACGAGTTGGACTCCCAGGATGCCGGCCTGTGGCTGGAGCCTCTTACTCCCCAGCCCCTCAAGGGATCACGGCTGACTCTGGTCTGCCCCAACCAACTGCACCTCAACACCATTTACGAACGCTTCGCGCCCTTGCTCAGGCAGCAGCTCAAACAGTTGCGGCCCGAGTTGGAGCTGGCCTTGGAGACGCCCCAAGCGCCCCCGCGCCGCACCTCCCGCCCGGCCCGCAAACCGGCCCCGGCTCCCCGCCAGATGGAGCTGCCCCGCATGGGGGCCATGCAAATGCCGCGCCTGAACCAGCGCTACGTGTTCGACAACTTCATTGCCGGCGGCGGCAACGAGTTCGCCTTTGCCGCGGCCAAGGCCCTGGCCGGGGGCGGCGGGCTGTTTTCCAACGGCCTGTTCCTCATCTCCGGCACCGGCCTGGGCAAAAGCCACCTCACCCAGGCGGTGGGCCACCAGATTCTGGGCCACATGCCCGGGACCAGGGTGGCCTACCTCACCGCCGAGGACTTCACCAACCAGATGATAGCCGCCATCCGGGGCAAGCGGGCCGACCAGTTCAAGGACCGCTTCCGCCTGGGCTGCGACCTGCTGCTGCTGGAAGAAGTCCAGTTCCTGGCCGGTAAGGACAAAACTCAGGACGAGCTGGTCTACACCCTGGACGCCCTGGCCGACGCGGGCAAGCGGGTGGTGTTCACCGGGCGCATGGCCCCGACCCAGCTCAAGGGCTTGGCCCCGGCCCTGGTCAGCCGCCTGGCCGACAGCGTCACCGTGGGCATCGAGCCTCCGGACTTTAGCACCAGGGTGCGCATCCTCAGGCGTCAAGCCTCGCAGGAAAGCATCCACGTGCCCGAGGAAGTGCTGGAGTTCCTGGCCCAGGAGATACCCGACGACGTGCGCCGCCTGCGCTCGGCCCTGGTGGGGCTTATGGCCCGCTCCAGCCTGACCGGGCGGCCCCTGGACCTCAGCCTGGCCGCCGAGGTGCTGGGTCAGTTGGCCTCCCGCCTGCGCCGGGTGAGCCCGGGCCAGATCCGCGATCTGGTGGCCAGCGTCTACGGCCTGGACCTGAAGCTACTCACCGGCAAGAGCCGCAAAAAAGCGGTGGTTCGGCCCCGCAACCTGGGCATGTGCCTGTGCCGCCGCCACACCGACGCTTCTTTCGCGGCCATAGGCCAGGTGTTCAACCGCGACCACGCCACGGTGATGTACGGCGTGGACCAGATCGAGCGCAAGCTGGAGGCCGAGCCCAAGCTGGCCGCCGAGCTCTCTTTCCTGGAGCAGCGGCTGGGGGTGTCCTCCAACTAGGGGCGAGGTGAAGGCCAGAGAGCCACGGTTCCGTGTGATAGAGCCAAGCAGAGCGTCCGGCACCAGCCGGGCGCTCTTTTTTATTCGCCCCCATTACCGTCTTTGGAAAGGGCATTGTTGGGTTTCGCTTCGCTCTACCCAACCTACGCCATTGCTTAGAATGCCACCGGGATCAACTCTCATGGCACAGCCAGGCGCCGCAGGGCTAGGCGGCAGGCGAACGAGGGGCAGGCATAGCATGCCTACGCCGAGGACCGAGTGACGCCGACAACGCAGCCATGCGGGGTCTGGCGCAGCCGCGCGGCACAGCCAAGGAGCGCCAGGCAAGGCGGCGGCGAGCGCAGACCGGAGGCGTATTCATATATACCGAGGTCCAAGCGATGCCGCCAACACAGCATAGCGCCGCCTGGCGAAGCCGTGCCACCTAGCGTTTGCCCACCAGCACCAGCCTAGCTCGCTTCATCCGGCGCTTAATAACAAACACCAACGCATCGCGAGCCGTGCGCAGCAAGGCCCGATCCTCGCGGTCCAGAGGCAGGCTTTCTCCGGCCTGGCGCCAGGCCCGCCTAGCCCCCAGCCCCAGCAGGACGAACAAAAGCAGCAGCAGCCCCAGAGCCAGGTACAGGCCCATGGTGCCGGCGTCTTGGCTGGGTGGCGGCGGAAGCGGGGGCCAGCTCAGCTGGGGAGGGCTTAGGCGCAGAACCACGCAGCCGGCCAGGAATCCGCCCGAGACCAGGCCGGACACCACCAAGCCGACTATCTTTTTAAGGTATTTTAATATGTGTTGACTTATGCTCATAAAGGTTATATTAACCTGACCTGCAAGTCTTTCACAAATAGCACATTGGCAGGATCGTTTTGAACCAAAAGCTTAAGGAGAAAACATGGAGCAGAACCTTTTAAGGGGGCCGGGCCTGGTGCCGGGCTGGATGAAGCGGGTGCAGGCCGAGCAGTTGCCCGAGGTGTACCAGGAGATAGCCGGGGTCATCGGCCTTGAACCCACCCTGCATTTGGCCCAGGTGTTCTCGGGCAACAGCGTGTACTTCCCCAAGCTGGAGCGCTGTTTGCTGGAGCTGCGCAACCAGCTTATCCGCGACGAATTCGACGGGGCCAACACCCGCCAACTGGCCCGGCGCTGGGGGCTGTCCACCCGCCATCTGCGCTACATCCTGCACCCCGACCGTCCTTGTCGTGACAACTAGCCCTCTTTTCTTCCCCCTCAATCCCCCCACCTCCCTTACAACCAAGCCCGGAGATTCCTCAGGGAAGCAGTGCCGCGCTCCCCCTGGGGAAGGCGTATTTGTGCGCCCCCTGCCTGGGCCGCCCCTCGGCCTGGGCCTAGGCTCAAAGCCAACACTTCACCGGCGGCCAATGCCGCCGCGCAAGGAGAGAAGCATGAGCCTGATAAAGACCAAGACCTTTTGGACCGGCTTGGCCGGAGTGCTCACCGCCATCGGCGGTTTTTATGCCGGGGAGGCCTCCCTGTGGGAGGCGGCCCAGACCGGCCTCACCGGCCTGGTGGCCATCTTCCTGCGCCACGGCCTCTTGGGCGTCACCCAGGACTAGCGCCTAGTGGGCGAGGAGGAGATCAAGGTGGCCCTGGAGAGCCTGCGGGGGCAGCTAAGGCGTCTGGACACGGTGCTCAAGATGAGCGTGGCCGAGCAACGGCGCATCAACGCAGACCTGGCCACCGGGGCCCAAAACCTGGGCAGCCAGTGCCGGGGCCTGGACCAACGCCTGGACCGCCTGGAGACCCGCCTGGCCGCCTACACCGGAGGGCTGTTCACCCTTTGGTTGCTGTTCCAGGTGGCTCAAAGCTTGTGGAGGTAGCCGTGGAGAGGACATCGCGCCTGATCGCCCGGGGGCTGCGCGCCGAAAAGCGCGAGAGGCTCAAGCAGCTGGAGATCAAGATCGACCGCCTGGGCAAGGACATCAACTACTACCTCTACAACTTCGACGGAGTTGAGGCCATGCGCATCGACCACGCCGAGCAGGCCATGGAGGAGCTGGTGGCCGCGGTGCGCGAGTACAAGGCCCTGAGCCGCGAACTGGCGGAGATGGCCGAGTGAGCGCCGCTTCCCAGGAGCTGCGGGACAAGGCCCGCGCCCGCTTCATGGCCGGGCTGGAGACCTCGGCCATCGCCGCCGAGCTGGGCCTCAAACCCCAGCGGGTGGCCGCCTGGTGTGCCGCCGGTAGCTGGGAGGTCCGCCGCCGGGCCTGGTGGTCCGACCCGCGCGGGGCCGCCGCCGCCCTGCGCCAGCTTTTGGGCCGCCGAGTGGAGGAGCTAATCTCCCTGGGCGAGCTTTCCCCTCAGGACGCCGACCACCTGGCCAAGATCGCCGCCGCCTGCTCCCGTTTGGAGCGCGAGGGCTACGACCTCAAGGCGGCCGCCGTGGAGGTGGGTGAGCGCCTGGCCGCCCTGGCCGGGGAGCAGCCGGATAACGAGCAGGAACGGGCCTGGCTGGGCGGTCTGTTGGAAAAGTTTTTCGCCCGCCTGGATACGGAGGGCGGGGCATGACCGGCGCAGCAGCCCGCAAGATGAGCGCCGCCCGTTTCCGCCAGCGGGCCGCCGAGGTGGTGGGCCGTTTGCACACCGAGGCCGGGGCCTTCGGCCCGGACGACCCTCCGCTGGCCGTCCGTAAAGCCAGGGCCGCCGAAGACCCCCTGTACTTCTGCCGCCTGTATCTGCCCCACTACTTTCACGACGCCTTCGCGCCCTTTCACCACGAGTTGGTGGAGCTGCTTACCCCCAGGGGCTCGGCGGTGGTGCCGGTGGCCGTGGCCGCGCCACGCGGTTTTGCCAAGACCACCCTGGTCTCCTTCGGCTACGTGCTGCACCAGCTTCTGTTCCAACGGCGGCGCTTCGTGGTGATCGGCTCGGACACCGCCGACCTGGCCGGAGACCTGACCTCCTATCTGCGCCTGGAGCTGAGGCTCAACCCCCGCCTGGCCGAGGACTTCGGCCCCGGCTGCCGCGCGGAAGGCCCGGCGGGCGACTTCGTGGTGGGCGGCCACGCCAGGGTTCTGGCCCGGGGCAGCGGCCAGCGCCTCAGGGGCCTCAAGCACGGCCGCCACCGTCCCGATTTGGTGATCCTGGACGATCTGGAAAACGACAAGAACGTGCGCAACCCCCGTCTGGTGCGCGAGTGTTTGGAGTGGATAAACCAGGCGGTGTACCCGGCCCTGGACCCGGCTGGCAGCCTGTTCATCATCGGCACCATTTTGGCGCGGCGCAGCGCCTTGGCCGTCATGGTGAACTCGCCCGAGGAGCCCTGGAGCGGCTACACCCGCCATGTGTACCGGGCCCTGGACGACCAGGGCCGCTCCCTGTGGCCCGCCCGCCACCCGGCCGAGGAGCTGCTCAAACAAAAGCGCCTCATGGGCTCCAAGGCCTTTAACACCGAAAAGCAGAACAACCCCAGGGACGAGGACGGCCTGTTCCAGGAACAGTGGCTGCGCTCCTACCATCCCGCCGAGTTGGCCGGTCGCGAGCTGGCCGTGGTCGGTTTCCTGGACCCCTCCCTGGCCACCGGCAGCCACGGCGACTACAAGGCGGTGGTCACCGTGGGCCTGGACCGCGAGCGCCAGATCTTCTACGTGCTGGACGCCTTTATCCGCCGCTGCTCCCTGGACCAGCTCATCCGCGCGGTGCTCAGGCGCCTGGCCCGGCACAAGTACCTGGTGTTCGGCATCGAGGACAACGTTTTCCAGCGCCTGCTGCTGGACCAGTTCGCCGCCGCCGCCGCCGAGGCCGGGGTGAGCCTGCCGCTTAGGGGCGTTACCCAGCGCCTGTCCAAGGAGCTCAGGCTGGCCGGGCTCAGCCCCCTGGTGGAGCGGGGCCTGGTGCGCTTTCGGCCGGAGCACTCGGACCAAGGCGAATTGATCGAGCAGTTGCTTCACTTCCCCTCCCCCAACGTGCACGACGACGGCCCCGACGCCCTGGAAGGGGCGGTGGGCCTGGTCAAATCCACGGGGCCCAACGTCTGGTGAGGAATTACATGAAAAATTGGCTGAACAAGAAACTGGCCCTTCGCCGCGCCAAGCGCCTGGAGCTTCCCTCGCCCCCGCCCGGCCCCCCGCCCTTTCTGGGCGGCAGCGCGGCCACCGGGCGGGCCCGCCAACTGGCCGCCTACCAGGGCTGGGTCTACGCGGCGGTGAGCACCATCGCCCGGCGCATGGCCGGGGTGCCCCTAAAGCTGCATCAAAGCCAGGGTCTGGAGGTGACGGCCCACCCGGCGTTGGACCTGCTGGCCCGGCCCAACCCCCTGAACACCGGAAGGGAGCTGCGCTACACCCTGGCCCTGCATCTGGAGCTGACCGGCATGGCCTTTGTGCTGGTCTTGAACAACGCCCTGGGCCGACCCGCCGAGCTGTGGCCCTTGAGCCCGGCGGACCTCATCGAGATCATCACCGGCGACAACACCCGCCAACCCATCACCGGCTTCGTGTTCAACGGGCCGGAGGGCAAGCGGCAAGTATACCGCCCCAGTGAAGTGCTCTACTTCCGCCACCCCAGCCCCAGCAGCCTGGTTTACGGGGCCAGCCCCATCGAGGCCATGGCCCACGCCTTTGACATCGACCTGGCGGTGCGCATCTATCAGCGCAACTTCTTCCGCAACTCGGCCCGGCCCGAGGTGGTGCTCTCCACCGACCAGCGCCTCACCGAGGACGAGGCCCGCAGGGTGCTCACCCGCTGGCGGCAGAAGCACCAGGGCTTGGCCCATGTGTTCGAGCCCACGGTCCTGGACGGCGGGCTCAAGGCCACCCCCCTGGCCTACTCGGCCAAGGACTTCGAGTTCACCCAGCTTGCCGGTTGGACCCAGGACAACATCCTGGCCGCCTACGGGGTCCCGGCGGGCAAGCTGGGCCTGGTCAAGGACGTGAACCGGGCCAACGCCCAGGGTATCGAGGTGACCTTCAACGCCGAGTGCGTGCGCCCCCGTTTGGAGCTGTGGGAGGACGTCATGAACGCCTTCCTGCTGCCCCGCTACGGCCAGGACTTGCGGCTCAAGTTCGACAACCCGGTGCCCAGCGACCGGGCCCAGAGCCACAAGGGGGCCATGGAGCAATTGGACCGGGGGGCCCTGACCATCAACGAACTGCGCGCCTCCCAGGGGCGAACCCCGGTGGCCTGGGGCGACGAGCCCTACAGCCCACCCGCCCAACAGAACACCTTGCCCGCCTGGGGCGGGGCTCCAATGGAACTGGAGCCCGAGGTGCGCGCGTCCCTCACCCAGGCCTGGCCCCGCTTGGAGGGGCGCTATGCCGGGTGGTCGCGCGCCAAGGTGGCCCGGGAGCTGAGCGCCCGGCCCCAGGTGATCCAGGGCATCCTGCCCCAAGGCCTGGCCCCGGAGCGGCGCGAGGAGCTTAGCCGCGCCTTGGCCAAATGTCTGACCCAGGGCCTGAACCTGACTCAAACCCTCGCCAAGCTGGGCCGGGCGGCCCAAGGAGAACAGTCATGAAACTGGTGCACAAGGTTATGGACTTCGAGGTGGGCCAAGCCGACGAGGCGACCCGCACCTTCTGGGCGGTGGCCTCCAGCCCCACCGTGGACCGCCAGGGGGACCTCATCGAGCCAACCGGCTGGGACTTCGCCAACTTCCTCAAAAACCCGGTGATCCCCTGGGCCCACGACTATGCCTCGCCCCCGGTGGCCAGGGCCCTGGCGGTGAAAGTGGATAAAGGCCGCCTGCTTTTCAAGGCCCAGTTCCCCACCGCCGAGGAATACGCCTTTGCCGACACCATCTATCGCCTCTACAAGGGCGGCTACCTGCGGGCCTTTTCCGTGGGCTTCGCCCCCCTGGAAAGCGAGGTGGCCACCCACGCGGTGGGCGACCGCTCTTTGACCGGAACCCGTTACACCAAGCAGGAGCTGTACGAGATCTCCTGCGTCACCCTGCCGGCCAACCCCGAGGCCTTGGTGGCTCTGGGGCTTGGCAGTCCGCGACCCACCCCCACCCCGGCGGCGACCACCACCCCTTTCCCGGCGCGGACTCCGGGCACCCCCGGCGCGGCCCATCCCAAGGCCGCGCGGGCCCTGGCCCAGGCGGCCCTGGGCGAGCTGGTCATGGCCCGCCTGCGCTACCACCTGGGCCTTCTTAACTGAAACCAACCTATCGCTTAGGAGCTTTGAACATGAAGCAAGCCAAGATCATCGAGCTGTTGGAGCAGGCCACCGGCCTGTCCCTGGACGAAGAGAGCCTCAAGGGGCTCATCGACGGGCGCCTGGAAAAACTACTCACCGCGGTGGAGCCCCGCCAGGTATCCCTGGGGGCCGAGCTGCCGGGCGGCGGCCTGGGCATCAGCAAATATCTGGGCGACGTGCGCCGTCTGGGCATGGGCCAGGCCCCGCGCCATTTGGAAGCCGGGGAGCTGGTGAGCCTGAGCGCCCCGGCCATGAAGCAGATGGAAGCGCCCCAGGCCAAGGACCTGCGCGAAGGAGCCACCACCGCCGGGGGATACCTGGTGCCCAGCGAGCAGGCCGGTGAGGTGTTGAACCTGGTCAACAATTTCAGCGCCATCAAGTCCCTGTGCCGCCAGGTGCCCATGGCCGGGCGCCAGATCACCTTCCCCACCATCAGCGGGGGGCTCACCGCCTACTGGGTGCCCGAGGCGACCGACACCGAGACCTACGGCCTGGGCGACGGCGTGGCCCACGGCGAGAAGCCGCCCAGCGAGGCCACCTTCGGCCAACTGGCCCTGACCTCCCACGTTCTGGCGGTAAAGGTGGTGGTGAGCAACCAGCTATTGGACGACTCCGACCCCGGCGTGGACCAGGTGCTGCAAAACCTGTTCGCCGAAACCATCGGCCAGGCCTTTGACGTGGCCTGCCTGCGGGGAACCGGCGCGGCCACCGACCCCATCACCGGCCTGGCGGGCAAAATTTCCACCAACGCCCTGGGCGTGAGCGGCAGCCTGAGCTTCGATGACCTTGCCGGGCTGATCTTCGCGGTATACCAAAACGCCCCCCACGCCGCCTCGGTGCCGGTATTGGGCCACCCCAAGGCCGAGAAGGTCCTGATGACCCTAAAGGACGACAACGGCGACTACATCTACCGCCACCCCGGCCAGCCCCGGGCCGAGGGCGAGGGCAAGCCCTTGGTGTGGGGTGAGCCTTTCGTGCGCGACCCCAACATCCTCACCAACCTGGGCAGCGAGACCAACCAGACCCGCCTGTTCTCGGGAGACTTCGCCGGCAGCGCCCTGGTGGGCCAGCGCCAGGGCCTGGTGGTCAAGACCAACCCCTGGGCCGAGCCCTACTTCTCCTACAACCAGACCGCCTTTTTGGCCGAGGTGCGCATCGGCTTCAACCTGAGCGACGAGAAGCGCTTCGCCATGCTGAGCGCGGTGCCCACCGCCTAAGTGAACCCACGCGCGTCGGAGGCCCGCGCCTCCGGGGCCTTTACCGGAGCCGAGCCATGGCCTTATCGATTGATGCCCTGACCTCCCTGGCCCAGGTGAAGCAATACCTGGGCCTGAGCGCCACCAGCCACGACGCCCTGTTGGAAGGGCTCATCGAGGCGGTGAGCGCCCAGTTCAACGCCTTTTGCGGCCGCAAGCTCATGGCCCGTGACTACTCCTATGTGAGCGGCGACCCGGCCTATGACCCGGACAACGCCCTACTCTCGGGCTCGGGCTATCCCGAGCTGCTTTTGCCCCAGTACCCGGTGATCAGCCTGAGCACCCTTGTGGTGGAGGGCCAAAGCATCAGCGCCTCCAACAACGGTGGGGTGGGTTGGCTGTTGGACGGCGGGGCCGGGGTGCTCAGCCTGTTGGGCCAGGTCTTCCCGAGAGGAGGACACAACGTGGGGCTGGTGTACCGGGCCGGTTTTGGCGCCGCCCCGCCGGACCTGGCCCAGGCGGCGGTGGAGCAAACCGCGGTGCGCTTTCAGGAGTCGGCCGCGGGCCAGGGCCGTTTGGGCGTGAGCGCCCGCACCCTGGCCGACGGCTCGGTTAGCTACCACTCCGGGGCCCTGTTGCCCCAGGTAAAGGCGGTCTTGGAGCGCTACCGCAACCGGAGCTTGCTGTGAGCGGCGAAAACCCCTTCACCCGCTTGGAGAGGGTCTTGCCCGAGGTGCTGCGAGCCTCGTTAGAGCAAGCGCTTCAAGTTGGCTTGGCCACCTCTCTGGAGCGCATGCGCCCCGGCGGGGGCGGGCCCCAGATACGCACCGGCCGCCTGGCGAACAGCCTTCGCACCGAGGTCTATCAGGACGGCGACACCTGGGTGGGCCGCATCAGCGCGGACACGCCCTATGCCGCCGCCCAGGAATACGGGGCGGTTATTCAGGCTAAGCAGCGTAAATACCTAAAATTTCAGGTGCAGGGCCGCTGGGTGCAAAAGCAGCGGGTGGAGCTGCCCGCCCGGCCTTATCTGCGACCCGGAGCCGAGGCCGCCGCCGAGGCTCTCCGGGAAATCATCGCCCAAAAGCTAATGGAGGCCATGGCATGACCCGCGCCCAGATCATAAGCGATCTTCTCACCTGCCTCAGGGCCATGGGCCCGGCCCAGGGCCAGCCCCTGGCCGCGGCCACGGTGGTGCGCGGCATCCACCTGGCCCACGAGCTGCCCGAGCTGCCCGGCCTGGCTCTGTTCAACCAACAGATCGAAACCAAAGAAGAAAGCGACCGCAGCGCCCAGCGCCGCCTGGTGTTGCACCTATGGGGGGCGGTGCACGCGGTGGACAGCGATTTCAGTCAGTTGGATGCGCTTATCGTCAGCGTCATGGCCGCCCTGGCCGACCCGGAGCTGAACCCCCACTGGGCTATCACCACCGCCGGGGCCCTTGAACTTTACGAGGGCGGGGCGGGCGACCCCCTGGGGATTTTCGACCTGGAGCTGAGCGTTAGCTACGAATCGGCTCTTGGAATTATTTGAGCACATACTCTAAATTAAGGAGAGAGACATGAGCAGCGGCAAGGAAATCAAGGCCGCCTTTGCCCAGGCCGCCACCTGGGGCCAGGCCGTGGCCTGCACCGACGGCAACGCCCTGTACATCACCAACGAGTCGGTGAGCCAGTCCATCGAGCACCTGCCCGACGATTCGGCGGGCCAGAGCTTTTACACCGCCAGCGACCAGGGGCTGATCACCTGCGGCGGGGCCCTGGGGGCCTATCTGCGCTACCAGAGCCTGGGGGTGCTGTTGGCCCTGGCCCTGGGCTCGGCCGAAGCCCCCAGCGCCCAGGGCGACACCGGCTTCAAGCACCGCCTGGACATGACCGGCGGCCTGGACGGCCTGTTCGGCACCCTGGCCGTGGCCAAGGGGTTCTCGGTGCACGAGTTCGCCTCGGTCAAGGTGGACGGCCTGACCATCGAAGGCGCGGCGGGCCAGCCGGTCACCGTAAGCTTCGACCTGATCTGCGACGGCCTGAGCCTGAACACCGGCAGCGGGGCCAACACCCTGGCGGCCATGAGCGCCTTGGCCGCGCCGGTCAGAGGCGAGCGGGTGCTGTTCCGCCAGGCGTCTTTCCTCATGAACGACGCCTCGGACGCGGCCCTGGCCTCCGGCGACGCCATACATCCCAGCCGCTTTTCCCTGAGCCTCAAGCGGAGCCTCGCGGGCGACCACCTGGCCGGAAACGGCGACAAAATCAGCGAGCCCACCACGGGGGCCTTTCCCGAGGTGAGCCTCACCCTGGAGTTCCCCACCTACACCAGCGACACCTATCTGAGCGACCTGGGCAGCCACACCCAAAAGAAGCTGGCCATCGCCTTCACCGGCGGGGAGATCGAGTCCGGGGTCAACTACGGCCTTGGTTTCACCATGCCTCATCTGGTGATAACCAACGCCGAGGCGGCGGTGGACAAGGCGGGCAAGATCGCCCACCCGGTGACCCTGGACGTCTTGGCCCCTGCCTCCGAGGTCAGCGGCATGAGCGGGCAGAGCGCCCCCCTGGCCCTGGAGCTGGTCAACACCCGGGTAGCGGCCCTGTTAAACTGACAACCGGGGCCGGGCAAAAAAGGCTTTATTTACCGAGCCGTTAAAGTTAACTTAGCCGGGACGGGCCAAGCGCCCGCCCCGGTGTTTTACTTGGCCGCCCGCCCAGACATGGAGGATCGCCAGCATGGAGCCCACCATTCCCCAAGCCATCGCCCCCAAGGTGCCCCAGGAAGAAATGGCCATGGAGCAGCGCATCGCCGCGGCCAAGCTGCTGATGGTGGAGTTGGAAGGAGGCCTCACCGACGGGGTGAGCTATCTGTCCGCGGACGGCAGCGAGAGCCTGGCCCTGTACCGGGCCGATGTCCTGGGCCTGGAGTCCTGGCTAAAGGCTGGGCGCATGCTGGTCATCGTGGCCCGCCCCGGCCTGGCCGTGGCCGAGGAGCTGGCCTCGCGCCTGGGGGCCACCCTGCGCACCTCGGGCGGGGACAAGGACATCCTGTTCAAGCAGGTCACCTGGGAACAGCAGGTCAAATCCATGGAAGCGGTGTACCTGGGCCGGGACTTCGACGACCTGCCCGCCCTGGGCCTGGCCGGCCTGGCTGTCTGCCCGCCCGAGTCTCCCATGTGGGTGCGCGGCATGTGCCACATGGTCACCGAAGCCCCGGCGGGGCGGGGAGCGGTGCGCGAAGTGGTGGATCTTTTGCTGGCCGACTACGTGCCGGAGGAAGTCTAACCTTGTTTGATTCGGAAAAGCCCGACGTATACGAAAAGGTTTACCAGGGCCTGGTGGAGCGTCTGGCCGGAGCGGACCTAGCCACCGCCGCCGCCTCCCTGGGCCTGGAGCGGTTGGAGGGCAAGTGCCGGGTGCGCCTGCTGGGCCGGGAGTATCTGGTGGGGCCGGACGGGGTAAGCCGGGCCGATGGCGGCGAGGCCTTCATCACCCAGCGCATCGTTTTGGCCTGGTACCTGCTGCACTCAGGCAGCGGAGAGCCCGCCGGACGCATGGTCCCCTACCGGGACCTGCCCGGCGGGGCGGACTTTGCCCGCGCCTTGCAATCCATCACCTACCAGCGACTGGCCGAGGGCTTCGCGGGCCGCCTGCCCGAACTCAAACGCGCGGCCGCCTCCCTGGGCGGCGAGGTGTTGGAGACCTCCAGCCCCCATGACGGGGCCTGGCGCTTCACGGCCCTGCCCAAGCTTCCCTTGGAGCTACGCTTTTACGACGCGGATGATGAGTTTCCGGCCGAAGCCAAGGTGTTCTTTGACATCACCTCCCCCAACTTCCTGGACTTGGAGTGCCTGGCCGCTCTGGCCCATATCCTGGTAATAGAATTGGAATGGGCGGCAAAAAGCGATTAAGGCCCTCTATCCCTAGAGGGATTGTTGCGTTAGACTAGCAACATGCGTGTTTTACTGCACATATGCTGCGGTCCCTGCGCTATCATGCCTGTGGCGGCGCTAAGGGAAGAGGGCGCGGAGTTGCGGGGGCTGTTCTACAACCCCAACATAATGCCCTACACCGAAAACGTGCGGCGGCGCGAGACCCTGGAGGCCTGGGCCACCCGGGAGGATCTGCCGCTGATCGTGCAGGACGAATACGAGCCCGAGGCTTGGCTGCGCAACGTGGCCTGGCGGGAAAACCAACGTTGCGCCCCTTGCCTGGCCCAGCGCCTGGACCGGGCGGCGGCGGTGGCCAAACGCGGCGGTTATGACTATTACAGCACCACTCTGCTATACTCGGTGCGGCAGAAGCATGAACTAATCAAGGAGTTGGGCCAGGCGGCGGGCAAAAGGCGGGGGGTGAAGTTTCTATATCGCGACTGGCGGCCCTATTGGCGTCAGGGCATTGAGCGCTCCCAGGAGCAGGAGATGTATCGCCAACAATACTGCGGCTGCATCTTTTCCGAGCGCGACCGCTACCTAAACCAAGCAAGGCCTGCCCGGCCGGAGCTGACAGCATGAGTCCCACTGAAGGACCGGACATCGTATTGGAATTTTCCGGCGGGGTGATGACCATCCGCACCCAGGAAGCGGTGTACCAGGTCAGCGTCACCGCCCTGGGCGAGGGCGCCCGCACCCTGCCCCCGGCCTCCCAGCAGGCCCTGCCCGGCCTGGAGCGCCCGGCCCAGGAGGCCCGCCGTGAATTGCCCGGCGGGGAGGCATCCCCGGCCCTGGCTCCTCCGGCGGCGGACTATTACAGCGAGCTGTGCCACGACATTTACCGCGAGGTGGGCTTGCTGGCCCGCCGCGTGGCCACCTCTTTGGACAAGCCGGGCAACCAGGGCGCCAAGGCCCCGGCCATGGAAGAACTGACTCAGGAGATGGGCCGCTCCCTGGAAAAAACCCGCAAGCTCTTGGCGGGATTAAAAAAGGCCGCCGAACAGCAGCGCCAAAACGCCGATGACCGAAGCAAGCTACTTTCGGCGGTGGAAAAATCTACCGTGGGCGGGCAAAGCCCCCTGGCCCCCCTGGCCAAACGGGCCCAGGAGCTTATGACTCTGGTGGCCAAGTCCAGGGTGCAAAACGGCCAGGCCGTGGGCTTCCGCTTCGGCCTGGACAGCATATTCCAGGCGGTCTACGACCACTGCACCAACCAGACGGTGCGCAAGCATTTGCAAAGCATGTGGGACGATCCCGCCGCCTTTGACGAGCGCCAGTTGGAGCAGTTGCTCAACCAGGCCGCCCCCTCGGAGCCGCCTCCTGGTGGGGTGGTGCGCTTCCAGCTGCCCGCGGTGCTCTCGGCCCTGGAGGAAACCACCGGCAACTCCCGCTACGGCCAGATCCTGCAAAAAATGCAGGCCACGGTGGACCAGCTGTTCCCGGACACCAACCTCTATGTGGAGGCCGAGGTGCTGGGCAGCGCCGCCCAGCCTCCCGACCCGGCCTTGCTGGAAGAGGTGGAGAGCTTCCTGGCCAGGGTGCAGTCGGTGTCGCGCTCCGCCCCGTCGGCTCCTTCGGAGATGGGGGAGATAATCCAGGCCCTGCTGCAGGACGAGTCCCAACAGCAAGCGGCCAGGTTCCAGGGCCTGAGCGATGTGGAGCGCCAGTTGACGCAGATGGACAATCTCTTGGCCAAGGGAGCCGGTGACCCGGCCGACCAAGCCGGGGCGCGCCGCATGGGCGAGGCCCTGGTGCAGATGCTGGCCATCTTGGCCGGGCTCAAGGTAAAGCTCACCGCCAAGGAAAAAGACCCGGCGGTGAACGCCTTCCAGGCCGAGCAGAAGGCCCAGGCCCAGGTGGAGCGGGCCCTCAAGGGCTTGGAGCTTCCCGATGAGCCCGGCGAGCCGCCCTCGCCCGACGCCAAGAAAGTGGACCGCCTGTTGGAGTCCCTGGGGTTTTAGTTTCGCGCCTATTGTGTTCCACGGCCCGAACCGCCCAGCGGTTCGGGCCGTCTTGTCAGGCCGGGCTCCCTGCCGTAGGATGATGACATTAGTTGGAGAAAGCTTATGCGCATCATCGTGGCCAGCCTCAACTTCCCCGCCGTGGCCCGGACCCTGGCCCGCAACCTGCCGGACGACGAGATAGTCCCCACCCCGGAGGAGCGTTTGCATGAGGCATGCCGGAGCGCCCAGGTGGTGGTGCCCACCATGGCCCGCATCCCCGCCGAGGTGATAACCGGCAGCGGCCTGAAGCTCATCCACCAATGGGGAGTGGGCCTGGAGGGGGTGGACATCGCCGCGGCCACCGCCGATGGAATCCCGGTGTGCAACGTGCCCGCCGACCAGGCGGCGGAAAATGCCGAGAGCACCTCGGAGCACGCGGTGTTTCTTATGATGGCCGTGGCCCGGCGCTTCAACCAATTTCAGGACCAGTTCAGTTCCGGGCCCTGGGGCGCACCCCTGGGGATGTCCCTGTTCGGGCGCAGAGCCCTCATCGTGGGCCTGGGCCGGGTGGGCCAAGCCCTGGCCCGGCGGCTCGTCAACCTGGGCATGGAGGTGAGCGCGGTCAAGGCACACCCCGATCCCCAGTTGGCCCAGCGCCTGGGGCTAGCCGAGCTGGCCGGGCCGGACCAGTTGCACCGCCTGCTGGGCCAGGCCCATTTCGTGGCCGCCACCCTCACCGCCACCCCCAGCACCCTGGGCATGTTCGACCAGAAGGCCTTGGCGGCCATGCGGCCGGGCGCGTTTTTGGTCAACGTGGGCCGCGGCACGGTGGTGGACGAGGCCGCCCTCAAAACCGCCCTGGATTCGGGCCACTTGGGAGGGGCGGGCTTGGACGTCTTCGCCAGCGAGCCGCCGGGGCCGGAGCATCCCCTGGTAACCCATCCCCTGGTGGTGGCCACCCCGCACATCGGCGGGGTCACCGAGCAGAGCTTCGAGGCCATCGGCCGCCAACTGGCCGCCAACATCGAGCGCCTGCGCCGGGGCGAGGCCCTCATGTTCCGGGCCAACTAGACATGGCAACGACTCGCCGCGCCTGCTTGTCTCTGCTTTGCCTGCTGCTGGTGCTGGCGGCGGGAGGCCGCGCTTGGGCCGCCGCGCCCAGCGACCCGCCTCAGGCCGGGCCTTATCTGGCTTCCATCAGCTACGAAACCTGGAACGATGCGCGGCGGGCCCGCAAGGTGCCGGTGAAAATTTACCGTCCTTTGGGAGCGCCCGGCCCCTGGCCGGTGGTGCTCATCTCCCACGGCCTGGGCGACAGCCGCGACGCCCTGGGCTATATCGCCCGCTTTTTGTGCTCCCACGGCTACTACGTGACGGCCATGCAGCACTACGGCAGCGACATGAGCCTGGGCGCGGACACCAACCGCCTGTTCGCCGCCTGGCGGCTGTGGCGGGCGGCGCGCAACCCGCGCAACTACCTGCTCAGGGCCGGGGACCTGGCCTTTGTCCTGCAAAAACTTTCCCTACGCGATTATCAGGCCGGCCCCTGGCAAAACAACATCGATCTGAACAACGTGGCCGTGATGGGCCACTCCATGGGGGCGCTCACCGCCCTGTTGGCCGCCGGGCAGATGTTCTCCACCGACGTGGGGCTGCGCAGCCTGCGCGACCCGGTGCCCCGGGCCTTTATCGTGTTCAGCCCCCCCGTTTCCCAGGACCAGCGCAACTTTTCCCGGGCCTACAACAGCATCAACCTGCCGGGCCTGCATGTGAGCGGCGGCCAGGACGAAGCCCGCCTGGGGGTGACCCCGGCCGAGGAGCGCCGGGTGCCTTTTGACAACATCATCAGGGCCGACCAATACCTGCTTTGGTTGGACCAGGCCGACCACCGCACCCCCCTGGGATACCCCCCCGGCCCGGATCGCCCGCCCCACGAGGCGCGCTATCATCAGCTCATCCTCATGGCTTGCCAGGGATTCCTGGACGCCTACCTGAGGGGCGAGCCAACGGCCCTGGCCTGGATCAGGGGGCCGGTGATGTTCGGGGCCGTGAAGGGGGACGGGATATGGGAAACCCACCAAGGGCGCGACGGCAAAAAATAGGGGACGCACCCCAAGGCGCGCCCCCTAGAACTTAATCCCACGGGATAAAAGACCCGTCGGTTATTTGGCCTTTTCTTCCTCGCCGGTGATTTCGCCCTCAGGGACCTCCACCGCTTGGTCCGAATCTTCCATGGCGGCCAGCTTGGCTTTAAGCTCGGCCACTTCCTTCTTGTAGCGCTCGGCCTCTTCATCGCCGGCCGGGGCGGGGCTGAAGGGCTCCATGGCCGACTCGCTCTCGGCGCGCTTTTTGTCCTTCATTTCCTCGGCCCCCAGGTAGGTGGCCAAGATGCCGCCGAGGATCAAGATGGGCGGTATAACGCCCTTTAGCAGCCACAGGAATTCATCCCACCAGGCAAAGATGCCGATGATTCCCAACAATAGGGCTATTAATCCACCCACCAAAGCCACCATGACGCTATCCTCCTTAGAGAAAGTTTGTTTCTTGGATTAGGCGGGTGGCTCTCGGGTGCCTTCCCGCTCTTTTCTTAGGTAGCACGGGCCTATAGTGCCTGTCAAACCTTTGCAGCTTCAGGAGTTAGCTCCTAAAGGCACCGAAAACCCGCTCGTTGGCCGCCCCCCTGTCCACCAGCACCTGCTTAAAGCGCACCGGATTAGGCACTCCGTTCAAGCGAAGCTGCACTTCGCCCTCGGGCCCCTTGGCATACACGTGCACGTGGGCCACCCCCAGCACACGCTGGGTCATGCCCCGGCGCAGGTCCACCAGGGTTATGTCCGCGATCTTCACCTCCTGCTTCACATGGGAGGGAAAAGTGCGCTCCACCTCCAGGGTCTCGGGCGTAACCCTGTACATGCGGGTGAAGCGGACGATGACCACGTAGGCTGCGATGATCGAGGCGATTAGCTGACCCAAGGCGGCCGAAACCCAAGTCTCCGGGTTTATCTGGGGACCGGCCAGAAAAATGAATATCCCGAAGTACCACACCCCGAAGGACTGCCAGGAAGGCCGGAACTCCGCGAATTCACCGATGGGGGTCTGGGCCAAATTAACCTCCTTTGCGCCAACGACTCCAGCCTATAACGCCCCGCCGCCTTTGGCAAGCCATGTCATGGGCATTAAAAGCCATCGCCTCGATTTTATCCCACTCGCCCCGGCCGGAAAAGGCCGGGGCGGCGGGAGGGTACACTGTATTAAAGTAATTACTTCAGACTGGCGAAACGCCCGGACCATTGCTGGCGGGCGCTGTTTTGGCGGGCGCACTGAGGACAGATGCACTGCTCCAGGCGAAGGGGCTTGTGGCGCTGGTCCAGACGTCCGGCCACCTGGTCCAAATAGGCCGCCGGGGCATAGGGCTGGCCGCAGCGGGAACACTTGACCAACTCCATCTCCTTGAGCACCGTGCCCGCCAGGGTGGTCTTGCGCTTGCCTTCTTCGTCCACCAACTTGATGGCCCCGGAGGGGCAGGCGTTGGCGCAGGAACCGCAGCCGATGCATTTGTCCGCCGCACGGTGGAAGTCCAACACCACCCCCCGGTCGGCCTTGGTGTCGGCCAAAATCAGGGCGTTCACCCCCACCTCGGCGCAGGCGGTCTGGCACAGGCCGCAGCCCATGCACAAATCGCAGCGCAGGCAGCGCTTGGCCTCGTTCAGGCCCATGGCGTCGTCCAGGCCCAGTTCGGCCTGGTCAAAGGTGGTGGCCCTCGCCACCGGGTCCAGTTTGGGAATCTCCGGGCGCCTCAGGCGGATCTTTTCCTCCGCGCTCATGATGATGGGCTCCACTCGGGCCCGGGGGTGGGGGAAGCCCAGGGCCAACTCCAGGGTCTTGCCGGTCAGGTAGGCGTCCATGGCCAGGGCGGAGCGCTTGCCCGCGGCCACCGCCTCCACCACCGTGGCCGGGCCGGTAACCGCGTCGCCCCCGGCGAACAGCCAGCCCAGGGAGGTCTGGCCGGTGGCCGGATCGGCGTACACCGTCTTGGCGCACAGGCTGGCGTCCTGGGCCCAGGGGCCCAGGCAGGCCAGGTCGGGGCGCTGGCTGATGGCCGAGATCACCGCCCCGGCGGGCATGATGAAATTGCTTTCAGCCACCGGCTGGGGGCGGCGGCGGCCCGAGGCGTCCGGGGGGCCCAGTTCGGCCCGCAGACACTTGAGCCCGGTGACCTGCCCGTTTTCGCCAACCACCTCCATGGGGATGGTGAGGAAGGCGATGTCGATGCCCTCGGCCAGGGCGTCGTCGATCTCCTCGTCGTGGGCGGGCATCTCGCCTCTGGTGCGGCGGTAGCTTATGGTCACCTCGCAGCCCAGGCGGCGGCAGGTGCGGGCCGCGTCCATGGCCGCGTTGCCGCCGCCCACCACCACCACCTTGTCGGCGGGCGCGCCCTGGGTGCCCAGGGAAACATTGCGCAGGAAGGTGATGGCGTCGTGCACCTGGGGGAAGTCGCCTTCGCCCTCGATGCCCAGGGTGTAGCCCTCGTGGGCTCCAATGCCCAGGAAAACCGCGTCATAGCCCTGGGCCTTGAGCTCGTCCAGGGTAAAGTCGCGCCCCAGGGCCTTACCGGTCTGGATATCCACCCCCGCCTCGGCGATGGCGTCCACCTCGGCCTCAATCACCTCCCGGGGCAGGCGATAGGCGGGGATGCCCAGATAGGTGGTGCCGCCCATTACCTCCTGGGCCTCGAAAAGCGTGGCCTCGTGGCCATAGATGGCCAGGAAGTAGGCTGCGGTGAGCCCGGCGGGGCCGCCGCCGATCACTGCCACCCGCTTGCCGGTGGGCAGCGAGACCTGAGGCTTGGGATAGCCGCCCTGTTCCAGGGCGTGCTTGGCGGCCACCGCCTTCATGGCCCGGATGCTGATGGGCTGGTCCATCTCGCCTCTGAGGCAGGAGCGCTCGCAGGGGGCCGGGCACACCAGGCCGCAGATGTAGGGCAAGGGGTTATCCCGGCGGATCACCTCCACCGCCTCGCGGTGCTTGCCCTGGCCCACCAGGGCCATGAAAGAGGGAATGTCGATGCCCGCCGGACAGCCGGAGTGGCAAGGGGCCACCAGGGGCCGGAGGCAGTCGAAGGCCACGCAGGACTGCCCTGCGGCGTGGGCGGCCCATTCGTCGTGGAAATAGCGCAACGAGGACACCAGGGGCCAGGCCGCCGGAGAGCCCATGCGCTCCAGTTGAGCGGCGATGCCGTCCAGCTGCTCCACCGCCTCGGGGCCGCCCCGGCGCAAAGAAAGCTGGATGGTCAGGCGCACCGCGTGCCAGGTGAGGCTGCGCGAGGACTCGGAGGGGTGATCGCCCAGCTGGGCCAGGCGGATCAGGGCCCGGCGGGTCAGGTCCACAATACAGCTTTCCGGCCCCACCGCGAACAGGGTGCCGAAACCGGGCCTCACCCCGGCGGTCATCATTTCTTCCGGGGCCAGGGGCAAGGAACCGCTGGCCACCGGCAAAAAGCCACCCACCCCGGAATCCAGGGCCAGGGCCTTGGGAGGCTCTTTCTCGTCCAAGCCGCCGGCCCGGTCCAAAATCTGCCCCAAAGGCCGGTTCATCAGCACTTCCACCAAGCCCTTGCGTTTCACCTTCCCCCCCACGGTGATCAGCCGTGTGGCGGCATGGCCGGCGTACTCCGAGCCCAGGCCCGGATGCTCCAGGATGCGCCGGATCTGATACCAGGTCTCCAGGCAGTGGCTCAGGCGGGCCTGACCCTCGGCGAGCGGCATGGGCGGCGTTGGGCCCAGCAAAATTTCCAGGTCCAGATCGACCCCTGCTGGGATTCCCCGGCGGGCCAGATCCTCCATGGCATCGAGCATAACCGGGCGCATGGAGGCCAGGGTGGGGTCAAGCAGCAACCGGGCCTTGCGGACCCCGCTGACCAGGTAGGCCAGGTGCAGGGCCTCGATGAGGCCATAGGGGTCGCGGGTCAGCAGCTTGGGTTCCACCAGGCTCTCGGGGTCGCGCAGGCGGGCGTCCGCCACCATCTCGCCCTTTTGAGGGAAGCGGGCGAACTCCCACCACTCCAAGAACACCGGCTGCCCCAAACCATTGCGGCGGCGCAGGCCGGACTCGCGCAGGCGCACCACCGCCTCCAACAGGGTCAGGCTTTCGCGGGCAAAACCGCCGACGGCCAGGTAATGGTCCAGGTTGGACAGCTCGTCGTCTGTCAGACGTTGCAAAAGCGGGTAAGGCAAATCAGTGGAAGGGGCGCTCATGGCTCTCTCTGCCTCTCGGCTGGTATCTGGTATTAAAGACTGATAAATGGCCGCTCGGCTTGGGGGATTATATACCTCCGCGCCCCTGGGGCCAAGCCAAGCCTAACACCGGACGGGAAAACCCGGCAACCGTCTCACCATGGGCGACAAAAAGCCCCCGGCCGCTGGGCCGGGGGCTTAGTTGCGCGGGAACGCCAACCCGCTCATTTATTAAAAGTTTGACGGCGTCATAATCTCCGGGGGTATACAACCAACCCCGGCACAGCCAGGCGCCGCAGGGCAAGGCGGCAGGCGAACGAGGGACGCAGGCGTAGTCTACCTACGCCGAGGACCGAGTGACGCCGACAACGCCGCCATGCGGGGTCTGGCGAAAATAGACCCGGCACAGCCAGGTGGTGCTAGGCAAGGCGTCGGGAAAGCGAAACCCGCAGGCGTATATGCCAATACGCCGAGGGGGCGAGCGACGCCCGCAACGCAGCATAGCGCCGCCTGGCGCAGCCGGCCGGTCTTGGCTAGGCCACGCCGTAGAAAGGCTGTCCGGCCAGCTCCTGGGCCCGGCGCTGACGGGCGCAGGCCGGGCAGATGCCGCGCTCCACGTGGGGCACCGCCGCCGGTCCCACCCGCTTTTTCAGGTGATCCAGGTAGGCGGGCGGGGCGTAGGGCTCCCCGCAGGAGCCGCAGCTCAAAAGCTGGTGCTCCTTGACCACCGTGCCGGTGAAGACGGTCTGGCGACGCCCGTCGGGGGTGTCCACCACCTTGATGGCCCCGGTGGGGCACACGCAGCCGCAGGCCCCGCAGCCCACGCAGCGGGTGGAAGGCCGGGTGAACTGGTTGAAGGCCAGGCGGTCGGCGTCGGTTTGCTCCAGGCGCAGGGCCTCGGCCCCGATCTCCGAGCACACCAGCTGGCACAGTCCGCAGCCGATGCAAAGGTCGCAGCGCAGGCAGCGGCTGGCCGAGTCGTGGGCCATCTGGTCGGTGAGGCCCAGCTCGATCTGATGGTAGTTGCCCTGGCGGTCGGCCACCTGACGCATGGGCATCTCCGGCCGCCGCAGGTTGGTGCGCGCCATGGCGCTCACCGCGATGGGCTCCACCTCGCCCCGGCGGGTGGGGGCCACCACGGCGGGGTCGAAGGGCTCGCCCTTCAGATAGGCGTCTATGCTGGCCGCGGCCCGTTTGCCCGCGCCCACCGCTTCCACCACGGTGCGCGGCCCGCTGACCACGTCGCCTCCGGCGAAGACGCCTTGTTCCCTGGTGGCCAGGGTGTCGGGGTCAGTGCAGATGAGCCCGCGTTGCACCTCCACCGCCGAGCCCGCCTCCACGCAGGCCAGGTCCGTGGCCTGGCCTATGGCCAGGATCACCTGATCGGCTTCCAGGGTCAGGGTGCGCTCGGCGTCGAACTCCGGGCTGAAACGGCCCCGCTCGTCAAAGACCCTGGTGCAGCGCTGGAAGGTGATGGAGCCTTCGGGGTTGATGCGCATGGGGCCCCAGGAGTTGTGTACCGCCACGCCCTCTTCCAAGGCCTGGTTTATCTCGTCCATGTGAGCGGGCATCTCCCGGCGCTTTTCCAGGCAGACCATGTCCACCCGCTTGCCGCCCTGGCGTATGGCGGTGAGCGCCACGTCGATGGACACGTTGCCGCCGCCCACCACCACCACGCGGGGGCCCACCTGGATATCCTCGCCGCCGCGCACGTCTTTGAGGAAGTCCAGGCCGCCCAGCACAAAGGGCTGATCCACCCCCTCGATGGGAATCAGGCGGCTGACCTGGGTGCCCACGGCCAGGAAGATGGCGTCATATCCCTGGGCCCTGATCTGGGCGATGCTGTCGATGCTCTGGCCGGTCTTGATTACGACCCCCAGGTCGGTGATGCGCTTCACCTCGGCCTCCAGGGCCTCGTGGGGCAAACGGTAGGCGGGGATGCCGTAGCGCAGCATGCCTCCGGCATCCTCCTGGGCCTCCAGGATGGTGACCTCGTGACCGGCCTTGGCCAGGAAAAAGGCGGCGGTGAGCCCGCCGGGGCCGGCTCCCACAATGGCCACCCGCTTGCCGCTGGGCGGGGCCACTTCGGGCGCGGGATATCCGCCCGCGGCCAAGGCGTGGCGCGCGGAAACCGCCTTCATGGCCCGGATGGAGATGGGCTGGTCCACCCCGCCCCTGAGGCAGGCCCCCTCGCAGGGTCCGGGGCACACCAGGCCGCAGACGAACGGCAGGGGGTTGTCCTGGCTGATGCTGGCCACCGCGTCCAAATAGCGGCCGTGGCCATCCAGGGCCAAAAAGCTGGGGATGTCGATGCCCGCCGGGCAGGTGCGGTGACAGGGGGCCAGGGGCCGCTGAAGGCAAACCTGCTTGGGGCAGGCCTTCTTGGCCACGTGCTCGCTCCACTGCTCGCGGAAGTAGGTTATGGAACTGAGCAGGGGCCAGGCGGCGTTGACGCCCTTGACCGTCATCTCCCGGCCGATCTTGGCCAACTCGTCCAGATGGTGGGGAAGGCCCTTGCCCCTGGTTATCTCGGTGACCATGCGCAGGGCCCGGGTAACAAGGCCCCGCTCGGCGCTGGGCTCCTGCCCGGCCAAGACCCAATAGCGGTAGAGCACCCGGCGGGTGAGGTCCACCAGGCACTCCCCGGCGGACAACAGCTCCAGGGTGCCCAGGCCGGGGTCTACCCCGGCGGCGGTAAGCTCCTCGGTGGCCAGGGAAATCTGGGCCGCCGAAGGGGGCAGATACCCGCCCATGCCGCCGTCGATGGCCAGGGCCAGGGGCTTATTTCCCTTGACTCCCTCGCCCAGGGCGGTGACCACCTGCCACAGGTCGCTGCCCATGGGGGTTTCCACCAGCCCGGTCTTATTTACCGCCCCCAAGAGGGTCACCAGGCGGGTGCCGGTGTGGCCGCCCACCCCCAGGGCCTCGTGCCAGTCGGCCCCCAGGGACATGACCAGCGAGACGTGGTACCAGGTCTCCAGGTCGTGCATCAGCACCGGGGCCTCGGCCTCCGGCGAACTGGGATGGGCCATGATGGAGGGCTGACGGTCGGTGGTCAGCTCCAACTCCAGGGAGCCGTTGCCGGTCAGGTTGCTGGCCGCCACCTGCTCGGCGGCGTTCAGCAGCCCGGCGGCGTGCCCGGCCAGCTGGGGCGGCAGAAGCACCCGGCAGCGGGAGGCCCCGGTGGCCCGGGCGGCCACGTACAGCGCCTCCAACAGGCCGTAGGGGTTTTTGCTTAACAGCTCGGCCCCGGCCAAGTGGCGGGGGTCCAGCTCGCTGGCGTCCACCACCAGCAGGCCCTGGTCCGCCCGCCTAAGGAAACGCTGCCAGCTCAGGTAAACCGGCTCGGCATCGCCGGAGCGGTCGCGCAGCCCGGCGGTTCTAAGCTCGGCGATGACCTCCACCGGAGTCATGGCCTCGGCCCGCTCCAGCCCCTGGAAACCTCCCAGGGATACGTAGCGGTCCAGGCCTCCGGCTCCCACCTGATCGCACCAGGCCAAAAGGGTGCGGCCCAGGACGAGGGACAATCCTGTGGCGGATGCGCGCATTATGTTAGCCCTTGGGGTTGAAGGCGTCGCGGGCTATCTGGGCCGCGAAGCGCTCCCTCCGGTTAGTAGGCAGTTTTTCGGCGGTGCCGAACTCCAGGCACTGGGTAAGGCATTTGGTGACGCAGGCGGGCTTTTGCCCTGCGTCCACCCGGTCCTTGCAATAGTCGCATTTGACCGCCTTGGCCGCGCCGGGGTCCCACTGACAGGCCCCCCAGGGGCAGGCGGTGATGCAGCTCTTGCAGCCGATGCACAGGCTGGGCTCGATAAACACTATGCCGTCGCTGGTGCGCTTCTGGATGGCCCCGGAGGGGCATACGTTCAGGCACCAGGGCTCTTCGCAATGGAAGCAGGGCATGAACACGAAGCGCACCCGAGGTATGTTCTTCACCTCAACCGGGCCCACCGACATGTTCTTGCACAGGGCCGGGCCTATGGGCAGGGATTTGTTGCTCTTGCAGTGCACCTCGCAGGCCAGGCAGCCTATGCAGCGCTCCGAATCCTGCAAAAGATAGTATTTGCTCACTTTAATCGCTCCTCAACGGGTGAGGTTTATAGCCGCGGTAGTCCCCTTAGGCCTTTTGCACCGAGATCACCGTCTCGGTGAGGCAGTTGCCTCCCCCGGCGGGATCATAGGAAGTTAGTTTGCCCTTCATCAGCCGCTGGTCGGCGATGCCCTTGCCAAAGGCGCGGGTCTGTAGGGGCACGGTGCGCCCGAAGCCGTGGACCATGAAGGCCGCCTCGGGGTGGATGAACTCGGTGAGCCTCACCTTGCCCTTGGCGCTGTAGCCGTTGGCCCTCACCACGATGGTGTCGCCGTCGCTCAGCCCCAACTCCTCGGCCTTGCCGGTTTGTATCCACAGGGCGTTTTCGCTCATCAGCTCGTTGAGCAGGGGGTTGTTCATGGTGTGGGCGTGGTTGTGGTAGGCCACCCGGCCGAACACCAGGTTGAACTCGCCGGGGCCCTTTTCCTCGGGCTCGAAGAAGGGCGCGAACTGGGGCAGGCCGGCCTCGGCCAGCACCGGGCTGACGAACTCGATCTTGCCGGACTTGGTCTTGAAGCCCAGGCCGGTGTCGCGGTCGCGCCGCTCCTCCTTGCTCACCAGGCCGATCACGCCCTTGGCCCTGAGGTCGGCCAGGGTCACCCCGGTGCCCTCAAGCTGGTAGCGCCAGATCTCTTCCAGGTCCTCGAAGTCCAGGGCCTCGCCCTTGCCCAGGCGGCGCAAAATCTCGCGGAAGATCCACCAGGCCGGGCGGCTGTCGAAGCGCGGGGAGATGCACTGGTCGCGCAGATGCAGGCTGGGCTTGGCCCCGCTCTTCTGGGCGATGACGTTGCCCCGCTCCAGGAAGGTGGACTCCGGCAGGATCACGTCGGAGTACCAGGCGGTCTCCGAGTAGTTCACGTCGATGGACACCAGCAAATCAAGCTTGTCCAGGGCCTCCTTCATGGCCTCCACGTCGGGCAGGCTGCTCAGGGGGTCGTGGCGGTAGACAAAGTAGGCTCCCACCTGGTAGGGATCGCCGCTCATGAGGGCCGGGAACAGCAGGTGCACCAGGCCCGGCCCGGAATCGAAGTGCTTGAACTTGGTGCCGATACCGTCCACCCGGGGGTCTTCCACCTTGGGGGCCCGGCTCTCCAGCTTGTTCAGGCCCTTGACGTCGTAGTCGCCGGGGCCCTTGGAGATGATCAGGCCGCCGGTCTGCTCGATGTTGCCCATGAGCACGTTCAAGATGTGCGAGGTGCGGCTGGTGTAAAAGCTCTGGCGGTGACGGGCGGTCATCCAGCCGGGGTGGAAGATTACCTTGGGGGCATCGGCGGCTATCTCGCGGATGGCCATCCTGATCTGATCGGCGGGCACCCCGGTGACCCCCTCGGCCCATTCGGGGGTGGTGTCTTTTACAAAGGCCTTGAGCTCTTCCAGGCCCACCACCCATTTGTTCACGAAATCGGCGTCATACAGGCTCTCGCCCAGCACCACGTTGATAAAGGCCAGGTTCAGGGCGTATTCGGTGTTGGGCCGAATCATCCAGAAGCGGGTGGCCTTGGAGGCGGTGAGGGTGGCCCGCACGTCGATGTAGGTGCACTTGGCCCCCTTGGACATGGCCCCGATGAAGTCCTTGGCCTCTTTCACCTGCAACGACTCGATCATGTTGCGGCCGAAGAGCACCAAATGCTTGGTGTTCTTTATGTCCATGCTGAGGTCGGTGCGCCCCATGCCGAACAGGCTCTTGCTGGCGTGGTGGGCGTTGCGGCCGCAGGTGCAGTCGTGGTTGAAGTAGTTGGGCGAACCCAGGGACTTCACAAAGGTCTTGCTCAGGTCGGTGAAGGGACCGCCCCGGTCGGAAAAGGCGATGCCCTTGCCGCCGTGCTTTTCGATCACTCCCTGGAGCTTCTCGGCGATGTAGTCCAAGGCCTCGTCCCAACCGGCCCGGCGCCATTGGCCGCTGCCCCGGGGTCCGGTGCGGATCAGCGGGTACTGGGGGCGCTCGTCGTCATACTCAAAGGCGATTCCCGCCGCGCCCTTGGCGCACAGGCTGGTTTCCATGGCCTTGTCGTTGGGGTTGCCCTGAATCCAGACCACGCGGCCGTCTTCCACCTCTACCTGGATGGGACAGCGCACCGCGCACATGCCGCAGAGGCTGTAGACCGTCCTGCGCCCGGGGCTGTCCACCCCCGTGACGTTAGGAGCCTTGTTGCCGTCCATATTTACTTGCTCCCTGGATAGTTAAATCCAATCACCCGGACCAAAACAAACCGCCTGGGGCGGCGGTATCGCCATTAGATCAATCGTGACCTCGGGGCCGGGGTTGATCGTTGGTAACCATATATATCCGTCAAAAATACACCAGGCATTCCCTATCATCAAGCTGGGAAATGCCAAAATTCCTCAAACAACCTTTATTGATACACCACCACCGTGGCCTTCGTCCAGCCCGGCGAGCCGCACCCCCGCGCGAAAGGCTTGCCAAGCAGGCATGGTTTTATGGATACTGAGCCGGCAGTTTATTAACACCATAGCCGGAACCAATGAGCAAGCAACTCACCAGCACGTTCAACACCATGGCGGTGATATCCTTTGTGCGCCGCCGCCGCCCGGAGGCGGTGCCCGGCCTACTGGAGGGCCTGGACCAAATTCTGGGCCTGAGCCCGCAAGATACCGAGGCCCTTCTCAGCCACCCCGGGCACTGGGTTCCCCTGGAAGTCCACTGCCACATGCTGCGCCGGGCCAAGGAAGACATCTTTCAAGACCCCCGCGTGCCCTACCGTTTGTTTTTCGAGGCGATGGCCTTCCATAACTGGGGCCCGCTGAAGACCATTTTCCTGCGCCTAATGGGCAGCCCCGGAAGCCTATTTCGAGCGGCGCCCTGGCTCATCAGGCGTTTTTCCCGTTCAGTGGAAAAAGTCGAGGTGAGCGATTTGAGCAACTCCAGCTGCCGGTTGCGCATCGTCTGGAAAACACACCCGGCGCTTAGCCACGACAACTGCTTGACCCTGATGGGCGGGATGGCCTCCATGCCCCTGCGCTGGGGATGCCCCCCGGCCGAAGTGGTGGAGGAGGCCTGTTTTTTCCAAGGCCAACCGGCCACGGTGCTGCGCATGTCTTGGGCTACCTACACCTGGCGCCTGCGCCTCAGGGGGCTCTTCCTGGGGATCAACGCCGGGCGGGCCCGCTTTTTGGTGGACAGCCTCAACGAACACGCCCGCCAGGTGGAGCTTTTGACCGAGCGGTCGCGGGAGATGTCCCGGGCCCTGGCCCAGGAACAGAAGCGCTTTCAGTCTTTGACCGAAAACCTTTCCTTGGGCGCGGCCTTTTTCGACACCGAGGGACGCTTTTTGTACTGCAATCCGGCCGTGGAAAGCATCCTCGGCTACACCGGTGATCAATTCGGCGACATCCATGCGTGGAATCATCTCGCCTACCCCGACCCCGAGAAACGCCGCGAGGTGGAGGAAGCCTGGCAAAAAGACATGCTCACCGATAAAAAGGCCTTGAGCCACCGCACCTTCCGGGTTCGTTGCGCCGACGGCTCGGTCAAGGACGTGCTGTTTAGGGCCGGCTCTCTTTCCGAGAATGAGTATTTCCTGCTCATGGAGGACATCACCCAACGCCTGGCCGCCGAACAAGGCCTGACCCGCTCCGAGTCCCTGTTGCGGGCGGTGCTGGAGGGCAGTCCGGATGTGGTGCTGGTGTTGGACCGGCGAGGCCGGGTGCTCATGGCCAACCTGGCGGCCAAGGAGCTGTTCGGCAACCATAATCTGAAAACTGGAAAAAGGGCGCTGGACCTCTTGCCGCCCGAACGCAGCTCCTGGGGACGCTCCCTTTGGGAATGGGTGCTCCAGGGAAAGGTGGCTCGGGAAGAGTTGGAACTACCCCTGCCGGGACAGGGAGGCCAGGGGATGTTCGAACTGCTGGCGGTTAACCTGGAAGGTGGCTTAGTGGTCATCAGCCTGCGTGACATCACCCACCGCCACCGCCTGGAAAAAGAGCGCCAAAAGGCGGCGCGGCTCACCGGGGTGGTGGAGCTGGCCGGCACCGCGGCCCACGAGCTGAACCAGCCGCTCACCTCCCTGCTGGCCAGCAGCGAGATGATGGGCATGTACCAGGAGGTGCCGGACCTGCAACGCCAGGCGGCGCGCATCCGTGAAGACGCCCTGCGCCTGGCCCAGCTGGTGGAGCGCTTCGGGCGCATCGTGCGCTATGAGACCAAGGAGTACCTGCCGGGACGGCGCATCATCGACCTGGACAAGGCCGCCGCGCACCAGGACGATTCTTAAGGTATCATTGATGCAAATGCCCGCCCGGCGGCCCTAAACGGTTGACGCCTTTGGGGGGCTGGTGGTACATAAGCCTGGGAGCGGGGCCCAGGAGCGTTCCTTGGCCGAAAAGTCCGAACCTCCCTATAATTTTATAGGTATATAGAGGAGGGATGGCCGAGTGGTCGATGGCGGCGGCCTTGAAAGCCGTTGAGCCGCAAGGCTCCGTGGGTTCGAATCCTACTCCCTCCGCCACGAAAATAGCGCCGCCCTTAACGGTGGCGAGACAATCTAAAGGCCCGAAGGGCCGGCCGCGGAGAGATGACCGAGTGGCCGAAGGTGCTCGCCTGCTAAGCGAGTGTGGGGTTTAAAGCTCCACCGAGGGTTCGAATCCCTCTCTCTCCGCCATTTTTTTAGCGCCAAGGCGAGGTCCGGGCATGCAAGGCCCGGACCTCGCCTTTTTCTTTCTCCTTCCTCCGAGGCGCCATGCTATTCGCCCAGATCATAGCCTTCATCCTGGTCATGGCCGTGTTCGAGGCCTACCAGCCGGGCCGTCCCCAACTCAGCGGGGCGGAGAGCTATCTGGCCTCGGCGGCTCTGGCGGCCATGCTGTGGTTGGCCTCGCGCCTGGCGGTGCGCCTACACCAAAGCCGCCTGGGCGGGCCGCGCCCCCCGGCGGACCCGGCCAAGGCCGGACGCCACCTGGTAACCCAACTGCATCTGGCGGCCATCGTCTGCCTGTTTCTCATCATCACCCTGGGCGAGCTCAAGGCCCACATGCTCTCCTGGCCGGGCATGGCCGGGTGGGAGAGCCTGCGGGGCGTGGCCGCCCTGGGGCTGTATCTGCTGCTGTTGGGGGTGGTGTGGAGCGCCGCCTACCGGCTGGAGCGCTCGGCCAGCCTGGAGGGCCTGGAGCGGCGCGACTATGTGGGCGGCCAGCTTCGCCTGGTGGCCCCGGTCATCTTCCCCTGGTTCGCGGTGAGCCTGGTGCAAGACCTGCTGGGCCACGCCTGGCCCGCGGCCGGGGCCTGGCTTAACACCGGGCCGGGCAACCTGGTCTATCTGCTGGTGTTCGTGGCCTGCCTGGCCCTGTTCTTCCCGGTCTTGGTCAAACACTGGTGGGGATGCGTCCCCCTGGAGCCGGGCCGGGAGCGGGAGGTGGCGGCCATGGTCCTGGAGCACACCAGGGTGGAGGTGGGGGGCATCCTCACCTGGCCGCTCATGGGTGGGCGGCTACTCACCGCGGGCATCCTGGGCCTGCTGCCCCGGCTGCGCTATCTGCTCATCACCCCGGCCCTGGCCCGCGCCCTGGACAACCGGGAGTTGGCCGCGGTGGTGGCCCACGAGGCGGGCCACGTGGCGCACCGCCACCTTTGGTACTACCTCATGTTCTTCGCGGGCCTGTTCCTGGCCGCCTATGCCCTGGCCGAGCCTCTGGCCCTTTTGATCAGCGGCCTGGTGTGGTGGCTGGCGGGCAGCACCTGGGGCATGGACCTGTTGGGGGCCGACGGGGCGGGCGGGGCCTTCAGCATCCTCCCGGCCCTGCCCCTGGTGGCCCTACTCATCGTCTACCTGCGCCTGGTCATGGGCTTTTTCATGCGCCACTTCGAGCGCCAGGCCGACTTCTTCGCCCTCAGGGTAATGGGCGAGGCCGAACCCCTGGCCGCCTCCCTGGAGAGAATCGCCCTGATGTCCGGCAACACCCGCGACGTGCCCTCCTGGCACCACTTCTCCATCGCCCAGCGGGTGCGGGCACTCGGCGAGGCCCAGGCCGATCCCCGGCGCATCGCGGCCCAGGCCCGGCTCATCCGCCGGGGCCTGGGGGTGTTTTTCCTGGGTCTGGCCCTGGTGGTGGCCGGGGGCTTCACGGTGGAGGGCCTGGGGCTGGACCAGCAGATCAAGCAGGCCACCCTGGAGCGCATACTGGCCTCCGAGATCGCCAAGCGGCCCCACGATGCCCGCTTGCAGATGCAGATGGGCATCCTGCTCTATGAGCGCGGCGACGAGCGCCGGGCCCTGGTGCACCTCAAGGGCGCGGTTGCCCTGGCACCCAAGGACCCGGAGGTTCTCAACGGACTGGCCTGGTTCTGGGCCACGGCCCGCAACAAGTCCATGCGCCGCCCGGCCCAGGCGGTGCGCCTGGCCCAAAAGGCGGTGGCCCTGGCTCCGCTGCCCCATATCTGGGACACCTTGGCCGAGGCCTATTACGCCGCCGGAGACCCCCGCCGGGCGGTGGCCGCCGCCCGCGCCGCCCTGGCCGCCCGGCCCACCGAGCGCCTGGGCTATTACCAGGAGCAGCTCGAACGCTTTTTGGCCGCCGCCCAACAGGAGCGCCCATGAGCCGCCCAAAGGTGGCGGTTATCGGCCTGGACTGCCTGGAGCCCTCCCTGGCCTTTGACAAGTTCGCGGACCACCTGCCCCATCTGCGAGAGCTGATGAGCCGGGGCCGCTGGGGACGGCTCACCAGCACCATCCCGCCCATCACCGTGCCCGCCTGGATGTGCATGGCCACCGGCCAGGACCCGGGCCAGTTGGGCATCTACGGCTTCCGCAACCGCCGCGAGCCCTCCTACGGCCCCCCGGCCACCGCCGCCGCCGAGTGGGTTGACGCCCCACGCCTGTGGGACGCTGCCAGCGGTGCCGGGCTCACCTCGGTGGTGCTGGGCTGGCCCCTCACCTTTCCCGCCGCGCCGCTAAAAGGCGCCATGGTCAGCGGCCCGCTGACCCCGCCGGGGGCAGAGGGCGGGGTGTGGCCCCCCAGCCTGGCCCCCCGCCTGAACCGCTGGGCCGGGGGCGAGTATCTCTATGATGTGAAAAACTTCCGCACCGCCCCCCGGAAGGAGCTTTACGCCCAGTTGGAGCTGATGGCCCGGCGGCGCTTCGCCGTGGCCCAGGGCCTCCACCGCCTGTACGCCCCGGACCTGTTCATGATGGTGGAGATGTCTTCGGACCGCTTGCAGCACGCCTTTTGGGAGCAGCCGGAGTTGATGGCCCAGCACTATCGCCTGCTGGACTCCCTGGTGGGAGATCTGCTGACCGCCCTGGCCCCGGACACCCTGGTGCTGGTGGTCAGCGACCACGGGGCCAGGCCCCTGGAGGGCGGCCTGGCCGTGAACCAATGGCTGCGCCAACGAGGCTACCTGACCCTCAAGCAGCCGCCCATCGAACCCGCCCCCCTTACCCCGGAGATGGTGGACTGGCCCAACACCAGGGTCTGGGCCGACGGCGGCTACTACGGGCGCATCTACCTGAACCTGGCCGGGCGCGAGCCCCAAGGCGCGGTGCCGCCCGAGGAGGCCCCGGCCCTGCTGGAGCGCCTGAGCGCCGAGCTCACCGCCATGGCCGGGCCGGACGGGCGGCCCCTGGGCAACCGGGTGTTTAGGCCCCAGGAAATCTACCGCGACACCAAGGGCCTGCCCCCGGAATTGATCCTGTATCCCGGCGATCTGGCCTGGCGGGCCCTGGCCACGGTGTGGCCCAGCGATGATCCCGTTTTCACCGAGGGCAACGACTCCGGCCCGGACGGGGCCAACCACGCCCAGGAGGGGGTGCTCATCGCCGCTCCCGCCGCCCATGGCCGCCTGGCCTTGGCCGGGCAAGAGGTCCACGGCGCGCGCCTTTACGACGTCTTCCCCTCCCTGTGCGCCCGCCTGGGCCTGCCCCAAGGCGAGCCGGGGCCGGGCGTGGCCTGGGAATGGCTGAAATAACACCCTATTTTTTACCGTAATTTTTTTTGCTTTCCCCCGCCAAGGGCGCGTATCGTAATTGTTATAGGGACAAAATACGAACCAACAAGCGCCCATGCGCACATCCATGGGCGCAATCAACAAAACGACTATGGAGGGATAAAGATATGCGCAAACACATTAGCGCTATGACCTGCCTATTGGCCAGCCTGACTCTGCTCGTAGCCCTGGCGGTGGTTCCGGCCCTGGCCGGGGAAAAAGACGAAGCGGTACTGAAGGTGGACGAAGCCTCGGTGGTGGTCCAAAAGATGATGGGCGCCGAGGACAAGGGCGTGGCCCGCGACCTATTGAAAAAGGCCAAGGCCGTGGCCATCTTCCCCGGCGTGTTTAAAGCCGGCTTCATCATCGGCGGCCAGGGCGGCACCGGCGTCATCCTGTCTCGCGCCAAAAACGGCTCCTGGAGCGGACCGGCCTTCTACACCATGGCCGGAGCCAGCGTGGGCCTGCAGATCGGCGCTTCCTCCACCGACTTCATGTTGATGATCATGACCTCCAACGGCCTCAAAGGCATCCTCAAAGGCCACGCCAAGCTAGGCGGCGACGCCACCGTGGCCGCCGGTCCCGTGGGCCGTTCCGCCAGCGGCGGCAGCACCTTTGCCGGCAAGGACAGCGACATCTACTCCTACTCCATGAGCGCGGGCGCCTTTGCCGGGGTCTCCCTGGACGGCGCGGGCCTGGAGTTCGACAAGGCGCGCACCAATGCCTTCTACGGCAAGGCCTACACCGCCGAGCAGATCCTGGTGGCCCACAAGGCCCCGGTTCCCACTTCGGCCAAGAAGCTCATCGGCCAGTTGGACAAGTACGACAAGTAAGACCCGCTTAGACGCACCAAGCCCCCGGCCCCGGCCGGGGGCTTTTTATTGCCCTGACGCGGGGAAGTAAAGAAGGGGAAGCGGTGAATGATGTAATGGGGGTTGTCCCGGCCCTCCCCGCCTATAGCGGCACAGCCTGACCTGTAGGTTGGGTAGAGCGAAGCGAAACCCAACATCTTCAATTTATATTTTTAGTAATAGCCGTCATCGCGAGGAGCATCTCGGAAGAGATGCGACGTGGCGATCTTCACCTTCCCCCAGGCGGGAGGGGCCGGGTATGGCCAACCCAGGCATGACCAGGCTTTTGTAGGTTGGGTAGAGCGAAGCGAAACCCAACATCATTGGCGTGCCCATGAGATGGGACTTGTTGGGTTTCGGGCTGCGCCCTCTACCCAACCTACGCGATCGCGTTTTAGAGGTAACCTAAATCTTTCAGCCGCGCCGTCAGCTCCGCCTCTTCTTCCGGGCTGTAGGCCCCATCGCTCTGCTGCTGCGGCGCGGGCTCTTTGACGGCCTGCTCTCCAACGGGCGGTATCAGCCGGGCCAACTCCAGGTAGGCCAAAATCTTGCCCAGGCTTTCCTCGGGGGTCTCTTGCCCGCTGAGGCAGCGCACCTCCGGGTCGTCCGGCGGCTCATAGGGGCTGCCCAGGCCGGTGAACTCCTTGCCGCCGTCCTTGCCCAGGGCCTGCTGGTACAGGCCCCGCTGGTCGCGGTTGACCAGCTGCTCCAGGGGGCAGTCCAGAAACACCTCCACGTACTGGCCCAGGCAGGCCCGCAACTCGCGGCGGGTGTCGGCAAGGGGAGCGATGGCGCTGACCACGCAGGCGGCCCCGGCCTGGTTCACCAGACCGGCGGCCCAGGCGGTGCGCATATTGGCGGTGTGGCGGTCTTGTTTACTGAAGCCCAGCTCCGGGCCCAGGTTGGCCCGCGCCTGGCCGCCCTCCAGGTGCACGGCGGCCACCCCGCGCCGGGCCAACTCGGCGGCGAGCATACGGCCCAGGGTGGTCTTGCCCGCGCAGGGAGGGCCGGTGAGCCAGACGGTGAAACCGTCCGGGCTCATAACAGGCTTTGGCCATCCAGGCTGGGGGGCGCGTTGAGGTCCAGCAAGGAGAGCAGAGTGGGGGCCAGGTCTTCCAAACGGTGGGGTTCGGGCCTCAGGCCCTCCTTGAGGCCGCTGATGTAGAACAGGGCGTCGTTTCGGCTGGGGCAGCCACCCCGCTCCGGCGGGGCCACCAGGCCGCTCACCCCCAGGTTGGCCTTGATCTCGTATCCCTGGGCCGCCTCCACCACCAGGTCCGGGGCCTTGGAAAGCTGCGGGCCGGAGTAGAGGTCCTCGCGGCGGTGCACCTTGGCCACCAGGGGCTCGCCGGTCTCGGGGTGCTCCAGTCCGCTGATGCGGTGGACAAGCTCCTCGCGCAGGTCTTCGTAGGGCCTGCCCGGCGCGACGGTGCCCTTTTGCTCCCGCCCCTCCAGGTTCAGATAGATGCGCCCTGGAATGAGGCTGTAGGCCTTGGAGTCGCTGTGCAGGTTTTTGAGCTCTTTTTTGCCCTTGCCGAACAGCAGGTAGCCGTTGGCCTCCAGCCACTGGTTCAGGTATACGGTGCCCCGGGCCCTGGTCATGCCGTAGCCGCTCACCAGCACCAGGGGGCAACCCTGGGGAAGCTGCTCGGTGAGCTCGCCCAAATAGCCGTCCAACAGGCGGTAGAACTCGGCCATGCGCTGGCCGCTGTTTTCGCCGCCCTTTTCCCAGGCGTCCCAATACAGGCGGTTGATGTGGTCCGGCCCGGTGAGGTGCAGCTGGAAAAACTCCCAGTCGTCCTCGCGCATGAGTTGGAAGGCCGCCTTGAAGCGGCGGCTCAGGGTTTCGCTGATCTCGGCCAGAAAAAAGTCGGGCTCCTCGGCGGCCAGGGCCACGTCGGCCTCGACGCGGTAATCCATCTCCATGAGCCGGGGGGCCAGCTCCACCGGGTAGGTGGCCTGGGACAGGTCCGGGCTGAGGAATCCGCTGACCATGAAGCCGTTGACCTTGCGCGGCGGGAAGGTCATGGGCACGTTCATCACCCCCACCGGCACCCCGCCACGGCCCAGCATCTCCCACAGGGTGGGGGCCTTGATGTCCATGGACGAGGGTATGATCACCGAGAAGGGGTCCGGGTGGCGCTCCACCAGGCCGAACACCCCGTGTTTGCCCGGATTCACCCCGGTCATGTAGTTGGTCCAGGCCACGGTGGACACCGTGGGCAGGGTGGAGGTTAGCCCGGCGCTGGCCCCTTGGGACAAAATGGCCCCCAGGTTGGGCATAAGGCCGCCGCCGCCCGCCTTTTGGGCGAAGGGCAAGCTCACCCCGTCCATACTTAAAACGAAAATACGCTTTTTCTGCGGCTCGCGGCTGAAAAGGCGTTTGAGTATACTCACTTAACTCCCCTATTCGCCAAGGGAAAATCCTTCCCAACTCTAGCTGGGCGCCCGCAGAGTGTCAAGTGGCTTGCCCCTGTGACCGCCTTGTAACGGCCCGGTTGGCGTCGCCGGCCTTGACTTGGGCCTTGGGTATGGTAGAAATTCGAATTCTTAAAGGTAGTTTACGTCACACCGGGGTACGCCGCATGGACTACAAAAAGACCCTAAATCTTCCCCGCACCAAGTTTCCCATGAAGGCCAACCTTCCCCAGCGGGAGCCCGAGATGCTCAAGCGCTGGCAGGAAGAAGGGCTTTACCAGCAGCTCCGTGAGCAATCGGACGGCCGTCAAAAGTATATTTTGCACGACGGGCCGCCCTATGCCAACGGAAACATCCACATGGGCACCGCCTTCAACAAGGTGCTCAAGGACATCATCGTCAAGTCCCGCCAGATGAGCGGGCTGGACGCGGTGTACGTGCCGGGGTGGGACTGCCACGGGCTGCCCATCGAGCACGAGGTGGATAAGAAGCTGGGCGGCAAAAAAGCCAAGATGGGACAGCTGTCGGTGCGCAAGGCCTGCCGGGCCTATGCCGAGAAGTTCATCGACATCCAGCGCAAGGAGTTCGTGCGCCTGGGGGTCTTGGGCGACTGGTACCACCCCTATCTGACCATGAGCTACGACTACGAGGCCGTCACCGCCGCGGAGTTTGCCAAGTTCTACGAACTGGGCGAGGTGTATCACTCCAAAAAACCCATCTATTGGTGCAACTCCTGCCAGACCGCCCTGGCCGAGGCCGAGGTGGAATACGCCGACCACTCCAGCCCCAGCATCTACGTGGCCTTCCCGGTCACCGACGACCTGAGCGGCAAGTACCCCCAGCTGGCCGGCAAGCAAGTGTATCTGGTGATCTGGACCACCACCCCCTGGACCATCCCGGCCAACATGGCCGTGGCGGCCAACCCCGAGCTGGACTACGTGGCCGTGGAGCACCAGGGCAAGGTCTACATCCTGGCCGAGCGCCTGGCGGCCATCAACATGGACGCCTTCGGCTTCGAGGGCTGGACCAAGCTGACGAACATCGACCCGCTGGACCTGGAGGGCGTCAAGGCCAAGCACCCCCTGTATGAGCGGGAGTCGGTGGGCGTGTTGGCCGACTACGTGACCCTGGAGGCGGGCACCGGGCTGGTGCACACCGCGCCGGGCCACGGCCGCGAGGACTACGAGACCGGCCTCAAGTACGGCCTGGAGGTCTACAGCCCCCTGAACGACCAGGGCCGCTTCACCGACGAGGTGGAGTTCTTCGCCGGGCAAGAGGTGTTCGAGGCCAACGACTCGGTGGTGGCCAAGCTCAAGGAAGTGGGAGCCCTGTTGGGCACCGAAAAGATCAGCCACTCCTACCCCCACTGCTGGCGCTGCAAGAGCCCGGTCATCTTCCGGGCCACGGCCCAGTGGTTCATCTCCATGGATGAAAACGACCTGCGCAGCCGCACCCTGGAGGCCATCCAGAACAAGGTGCGCTTCGTGCCCCGCTGGGGCCGGGAGCGCATCTACGGCATGATCGAAAACCGCCCCGACTGGTGCATCAGCCGCCAGCGCGCCTGGGGCGTGCCCATCATCGTGTTCCAGTGCGCCTCCTGCGGCGAGTTCGTGCTCACCCCGGAGATGGCCCAAAAGGTGGTGGCCGCCTTCCGCGAAGAAGGCGCCGACGCCTGGTTCGCCCACAGCCCTCAGGAGCTTTTGGGCGACCTGGCGGTGTGCCCCATCTGCGGCCACACCGAGCTGAACAAGGAAAAAGACATCCTGGACGTGTGGTTCGACTCGGGCACCAGCCAGGCGGCGGTGCTGGAGCCCAACCCCAGCCTCACCTGGCCGGCGGACATGTACCTGGAAGGCTCCGACCAGCATCGCGGCTGGTTCCACAGTTCGCTGTTGTGCGCCATGGGCACCAAGGGCGAGCCGCCGTACCGCATGGTGCTGACCCACGGCTTCGTGGTGGACGGCGAGGGCCACAAGATGTCCAAGAGCCTGGGCAACGTGATCCCGCCCCAGCAGGTAATCGACCAGTACGGGGCCGAGGTGCTCAGGCTGTGGGTGGCCTCCGAGGACTACACCGACGACATCCGCATCAGCCCGGAGATCCTCAAGCAACTGGCCGAGGCCTACCGCCGCATCCGCAACACCATGCGCTTTATGATGGGCAACCTGGACGACTTCGACCCGGCCCAGGACATGGTGGCCCCGGCGGACATGGGCGAGATGGACCGGCTGATGCTGCACCGCTTGCAGGAGCTGGTCAGCCGCTGCCTGGCCGGTTACGAGGAGTTCAACTTCCACACCGTGTTCCACGGCCTGCACAACTTCTGCGTGGTGGACCTGTCGGGCTTCTACCTGGACGTGATCAAGGACCGCCTGTACACCAGCGCCCCGGCCGGGCCCGAGCGCCGCGCGGCCCAGACGGTCATCTTCCACCTGCTGGACGCCATGGTGCGCCTGAGCGCGCCCATCATGTCCTTTACCGCCGAGGAGGCCTGGGCCTACGTGCCCGGAGCCAAGGACCAGCAGCACAGCGTGCACATGGCCGAGCTGCCCACCCCGGACCAGGGGGTCATGGACGCCGAGCTGGCCCAGCGCTGGAAACGCCTGCTCATCTTGCGCGGCGAGGTGAACAAGGCCCTGGACATCGCCCGCAAGGAAAAGCTGGTGGGCAACTCCCTGCAAGCGGTGCTCTCGCTGACCGCCGACGCCGACACCCTGGAGTTTTTGGGGGCCAACGCCGAGGCCTTCGCCGAGATCACCATGGTCAGCGAGCTGAGGCTGTTGGACGCCGCCCCGGAAAGCCCCACCCTGGCCAGCGAGGAGATCCCCGGCCTGGTGATTCTGGTGGAGCCCACCGAGGCGGACAAGTGCCCCCGTTGCTGGATGCACAGCAAGACGGTGGGCAGCGACTCCGAGCATCCCGAGCTTTGCTCCCGCTGCGCCTCGGTGGTCAAGGAAATCGCCTAGCCCGTGAAACTCCTGGGCAAACTGGCCCTCATCGCCCTGGCCGTGGCCGGGGCGGACCAACTTATCAAGGCGATCATGGTCCCCTGGCTGCAAGACGGGCCGGTGACCATCATCCCCGGCCTCGCCCGCCTGGTGTTGGCCTACAACACCGGGGCCGCCTTCAGCAGCTTCGCCACCATGGACGGGGCTCGCTGGCTTTTGGTAGGGGCCACCCTGGTGGCCCTGGCCCTGGCCGCCTGGGCCGCCTCGGGCCCCCTGGGGCGCAACCGGGGCTCCTTCTGGGCCCTGGGGCTGATCTGCGGGGGCGCCTTGGGCAACCTGGTGGACCGCCTGCGCCTGGGCTCGGTGGTGGACTTCGTGGACCTGTATGCGGGAAACTGGCACTGGCCGGTGTTCAACCTGGCCGACGCCGCCATAACCCTGGGCGGCGTATACCTGGCCTGGGCCCTGATTCGGGGCAAGGCCTGAAAGCTGAGGCCTCTCCTTGTATCCCGTCTTGTTCAGCATCGGCCCCCTGACCCTGCACACCTACGGCGTTCTGCTGGCCCTGGGCGCGGCCCTGGGCCTGTGGCTCATGACCCGCTTGGCCAAAAGCTCGGGCCTGGACCCGGACCGGGTGATGACCCTGGCCCTGTGGCTTCTTATCAGCGGCCTGGTGGGTTCGCGCCTGATGTTCGTGCTCTTGGAGCCCGCCCAGTTCACGCACGCCCCCTGGCGCGTGCTGGCCATCTGGGAAGGCGGCCTGGTGTTCTACGGCGGAGTGGCCGGCGCGCTGATAGTGGGGCTCATCCTCATGCGCCGCTGGCGCATGCCCATGCTCACCCTAATGGACTGCGTGGCTCCGGGCCTGGCCCTGGCCCAGGCGGTGGGGCGTCTGGGCTGCTTCAGCGCCGGTTGCTGCTATGGCCGCGTCTGGGAAGGCGGCTGGTGCGCGGTCACCTTCAGCGATCCCTTCTCCCTGGCCCCCCGGGGCGTGCCGGTGCACCCCACCCAGCTCTACACCTCCGCGGCCCTGCTGGTGATTATGGCCGTGCTTTTGCTGCTTTGGCGGCACCGGCGCTATGCGGGGCAAATTTTCTTCACCTATGGCTTTCTGCACGGCATCGCCAGGGTTATAATCGAGACGTTTAGGGCCGACTGGCGGGGCGCACCCATCCTGGGGATGACCCCCACCGGCTGGTTCGCCCTGACCCTGGCCGTGGTCAGTGCCGCGGCCTTGATTTACTTGCGCCGGAAAAACGCCGCCAAGCAGGGAGGCTAAGTTGGACTTCCCAGATGATCTCAAGTATCACGCCGAACATATGTGGGTCCGCCTGGAAGAAGGCGGCGAGGCCACCCTGGGCGTCAGCGACTACGCCCAAGACCAGCTGGGCACGGTGATATACGTGGACCTGCCCGAGGTGGAGCAGGAACTCAGCATGGGCGAGGAGTTGGGCGCGGTGGAAAGCGCCAAGAGCGTCAGCGACCTCATCAGCCCGGTAAGCGGTGCGGTGCTGGAAGTTAACCAGCGCCTGGAAGACACTCCGGACCTGATCAACCTGGAGCCCTACATCGGTGGCTGGATCGTGCGGGTAAAGCTGGCGGACCCGGAGGAGTTGGACGAGCTCTACGACGCCGGGAAGTACGAAGCCAAACTGGACTAGGCCCCGCGGCCTACGGCGTGGGAGGGCCCCCTTGGCCGGGGCCGGAACTCCCGATCTCCGGCGGACCCACCACTCGGTTGCGGCCGCTCT
>JAIPDO010000114.1 GCA_021737645.1 Desulfarculaceae bacterium | reverse complement strand
CCTTTGCCGCCCATCGCCTGGCCGCCGGCGTAACCCCGGCCGGAGTCAACGCGGATCTGCGCGCCGTCCGGGCCTTTCTGCGCAAGGCCGCCCGCTGGGAGTGGATAGAGCGCGCCCCTGAGATCGACATGATCAAAGAATCTAAGCGGCTTCCCCGCCACCTGACCCCGGACCAGGTGGAGGCCTTGCTCAAGGCCGAGCAAAACCCTGCCCGCCGCCGCTTGTGGATTTTTCTATTCTGGACCGGGTGCCGGCGAGCTGAGGCCCATAACCTCCGCTGGGAGCACATCACCTGGGAGCCCAAACCGTCCGCCATGGTCACCGGCAAGGGCGACAAGCAGCGCATGGTGCCACTGCTTCCCAAGGCCGTGGAGGCCCTGGGAGAGCCCAAGGACGTGGGCCCGGTGTTCGCCTTCCAGGTGGCCGGCCGGGGGCGTAGCCGCAAGCACGCGGTGCCTGTGCACCCGGACACCCTGACTCATTGGTTCAAGGCGGCCGCCCGCCAGGCGGGCCTGGAGATCCCCCGCCTCCATGATCTGCGCCATACGGCCATCACCTACATGATGAGCCGTGGCGTCCCGCCCAGGATCGTGCAAGAGGTGGTGGGCCATGCCCAGCTTTCCACCGTTATGCACTACTCCCGAGCCGTCGTGGCCGACCTCTACGACGAGCTTTACAAGGCCTTCCACGACTAGCCCACCTGCCCAATTCGGGATCATAAAAAATAACTTCTTAGTTATTACAAACACTTATGTACTTATGGCAACGACCTCTTAATCCGTAGGTTCGGAGTTCGATTCTCCGGCAGCCCACCAAAAAAACAAGGGGTTAGCTCTCAAGAGCTAGCCCCTTTGTTTTGCAGTAGTCCCGCCTCTCCCTACGCTCTCCCCGCATATTTGCCGTACAGGCTGCCCAGCCGCCCCAGTGTGGCGTCGACAAACAACAAGTTGAGGGCCACAAGTAGATTAGGCCACACCCTAATTATTTCCCATGCATGCTTAGTTGCCCCGCCAAATATTCACCAACAGGCTGTGCAAAGCCAGTCCGGGATCAATCCCATTGTTATTCAATTGGTTACGTCACCCATTCATTCCATGGGAGTGGTTCATCATGGCCACCCGTCCGCTTTGGGATTATTTGTGAATGATTTCCGATTCACTTGACAGTTTTCCGACTAAATGTTACGTGTACTAAACTTTAGCGATCAAAATAACTATCGGGGTTTGCTCAGGCAAACATCCCACTTAGCCGGGGCCAGTGAGCGTAGATGTCCATTGACGAAAACATCCTGCGCTCCATCCGGCGCATAATCCGGGCAACCGACCTGCACAGCCGGCGTTTGGCCAGCGAACATACTCTGACCACGCCCCAATTGTTGTGCCTGCGCCTTTTGACCCAGGAGGGTCCGCTGACCCCTGGAGCCATGGCCAAGGAGATGTACTTGAGCCAGGCCACCGTAACCGGAATTCTGGACCGTCTTGAAAAACGCGGTTTGGTGGAACGCAGGCGCGACCAAGCAGACCGCAGAAAGGTAAGCCTTCACTTAACTCAGGAAGGCATTACCGCAGTCAAGCAGGCGCCCCTGCCCTTGCATGAACGCTTCGCTTCCCGTTTGGAAGCCTTGTCCGCCGCCGAGAGGGACGAGATCGAGCGGGTGTTGGCCAGAGTGGTGGACTTGATGGAAGCCCAAGAGGTTGATGCCGCGCCCTTGATCGCCCCCGGCGATCTGGGAGCCCCGGTAAAGATTACACACATAAACGGCAAATTGGAACCGAACTAGCCTTCATTGTTACGATATTACGATGCTGCCTAACCAATCCATATTTCCCCCCTGCTCTCAAGGCCGCCCTGGCGACAAGGTCTTTAGCGGCTGCTACTCCTGGCGCTTCACCTGGCTCGTCTGCACCTATCTCATCATCGACTGACAACCCTGGTTTCGTTCAATACGCGGCTCATTACGGGCCGTTGGTTCTAATGATTATTGGGAAAAACAGCTATGCGCTATAGGCAAAATTAGCTACCGAGAAGCCACACATACAGATGTTCAACTGGTTGCCGGGCAAAAACGACGGCAACGAAGAAGTAAACCGAGTATTCGCAGACCGGTGAGCAGGACGGCGCGGATTAACTTACACAGGCAAGAGGAACCATGACGGAAAAAATCAGAGTCGAAGGACTTTACAAGATTTTCGGTCCAAACCCTCGAGAAGGTCTGCGCCTTTGCCGGGAAGGCCTATCCAAAGAGGAAATACAGGAAAAGACCGGGCTCACCGTAGGCGTGCAAGATGCCAATTTCAGCATCAACGAGGGTGAGATTTTCGTGATCATGGGGCTTTCCGGATCGGGAAAATCCACCATCGTGCGCATGTTCAACCGGCTCATAACACCCACCGCGGGCAAGGTGATCGCCGACGGCGAGGACGTGACCGCGATGCGTCAGGACGAGCTGGTGCAATTCCGCTTGCACAACATGAGCATGGTTTTCCAGTCGTTCGCCTTGATGCCCCACATGACGGTGCTGGAAAATGCGTCCTTCGGTCTGGAGTTGGCCGGCGTGGACAAGAAAAAGCGCCACGAACGCGCCAGGCAAGCCTTGGAGCAGGTGGGTCTTGCCGGCTGGGAAGATTCTCTTCCAAAGCAGCTGAGCGGCGGCATGCAGCAAAGAGTGGGGCTGGCCCGCGGTCTGGCCGTGGACCCCGCCATCCTGCTCATGGACGAAGCATTCAGCGCCTTGGACCCTTTGATCCGCACCGAGATGCAAGACGAGCTGCTGCGGCTCCAGGAAAAAGACCAGCGGACCATTATCTTCATCAGCCACGACCTGGACGAGGCGTTTCGCATCGGAGACCGCATCGCCATCATGGAAGGCGGCCGTGTGATCCAGGTGGGCACGCCCGAGGAAATTCTTCAGCACCCCGCCGACGATTATGTGAGGGCATTTTTCCGGGGGGTTGATCCCACCAACATTATTTCAGTGGGGGATATCGTGCGCGACTCCTACCCCACCATCATCGTGACCAAACAGGGCAGCCTGCGCACCTGCCACGAATACCTGAGCCAGCAGGAACGCGACTACGGTTACGTGCTCAACGCCGACCGCAAGTACCTGGGCACGGTTTCGACCGAATCGCTGGCTCGTGCCATTGAGGCCGGCAGCCCAGACAGCCCGCTGCAACAGGCCTATCTGAAAGAAGCCGAGGCAGTGCGCGAGGACACCACCATGCAGGACGTCCTGCCAATCTTAGCCTCGCACGAATGGCCGGTGCCGGTGGTGGACGAAAACAACTACTACAAGGGCGTAGTCACCAAATACCGCTTCCTCAAGACCTTGCACCGTTCCGAACAAGCCGCCGCCTGATATTGGGAGAAGAGAAGAATGTTCGAAGAACAAGTCATACCGCTGGACGCCTGGGTCTCCCAGATCGTGGACTGGCTGGTGAACAACTACCGGGATTTCTTCCAAACCATCAAATGGCCGGTGGAACAAACCTTAATAGGCTTTGACCAGGGGCTCAACGCCCTGCCCCCCTGGCTGGTGATATTGGCATTCGCCTTTATCGCCTGGCGCTTTTCTGGGGTGTGGTTGGCCCTGTTCACCGCAGCCAGCCTGGTATTCATAGGCCTTCTTGGCCTTTGGGAGGACACCATGACCACCCTGGCCATGGTCGTTTCGGCGGTGATATTTTGCGCCGTCGTGGGGCTTCCCCTGGGCATCCTGGCCGCGCGCAGCGACAGATTCGACACCTACCTAAGACCTGTGTTGGACGCCATGCAGACTACGCCGGCGTTCGTTTATCTGGTGCCCATCGTCATGCTGTTTTCAGTGGGCAACGTGGCCGGCGTGCTGGCGACCATCATTTTCGCTCTGCCACCGATCATTCGCCTGACCAACCTGGGCATCCGCCAGGTGCCCCAGGAACTGGTGGAGGCGGGGCAGGCCTTCGGGGGCACCCGCTGGCAAGTTTTGCGCAAGGTGCAGGTGCCCATAGCCTTGCCCACCATTCTTGCCGGGCTCAACCAAACCATCATGATGGCTCTTTCCATGGTGGTCATCGCCGCGCTCATCGGAGCCGGAGGGTTGGGCTCTCCGGTCGTCCTGGGGCTCAACACCCTGGACATCGGCCGTGCGGTTGTCGGCGGCATCGGCATCGTTTTCATGGCCATGATTTTGGACCGGATAACCCAATCCATGGCCAACAAAAATCAATCCTAGTGTTTTGATGCATATGAGAAGCCATCAAATACGAATCACCGGGCAGAGAATATCTTCTGCCGGTAAGCAATTTTTCAAGGAGGACTTATGCGTGTTGTGAAAACGGCCTTATTGTTAATGCTGATTTTTTCCATGCTGGCCACCGTGCCTGCCATGGCCAAAGACAAACCGGGCGAGGGCGTGACCGTCAAACCGGCCCGCGCCACCTGGAACACCGGCTTCTTCCAGGAGGCCCTGGTGCGCCGGGCCCTCACCGAGCTCGGCTACAAGGCTAAGAAGCCCAAGGACTTGACCAACCCCATCTTTTACAAGTCCGTATCTCTGGGCGACATGGACTACTGGACCAACGGCTGGTTCCCCATGCACAACGCCCAAATGCCCAAGGACTGGCAAAAAACCGTGGCCAAGGTCGGCTATGTGGTCAAAGCCGGCGGCCTGCAGGGCTACCTGGTTTCCAAAAAGGCCGCGGAAAAGTTCAACATCAAGTCCCTGGACGACTTCAAGCGCCCCGAGGTGGTCAAGGCCTTTGACGCCAACGGCGACGGCAAGGCCGATCTGACCGCCTGCCCTCCCGGCTGGGGCTGCGAAAAGGCCATCCGGTTCCACCTGGACACCTACAAGCTCAGGAAGTACATCAAGCCCATCAAGGCCTCTTACGCCGCCGGCATGGCCGCTGCCATGGGCCGCTACAAAAACGGCAAGCCCATTTTCTTCTACACCTGGACTCCCAACTGGACCGTGTACATGCTTAAGCCCGGCCAGGACGTGGTGTGGATCAACGTGCCCAAGATCGTGCCCAGCAAGGCACAGATGGACGCGGTGGACCGCATGACCGTCTCCGGCATCAAGGGCGCGGTAAGCGATCCGGTCAAGCTGGGCTTCGTGGCCAGCGACATCCGTATCGTGGCCAACAAGAAATTCCTGGCCAAGAACCCGGCCGCCAAGAAGTTCTTTGAGGTGTTCACCCTGCCGCTGGAAGACATCAACGAGCAGAACACCCGCATGAACAAAGGCGAAAAGTCTCAAAAGGACATCGAGCGCCACGTTGACGAGTGGATCGCCAAGAACCAAGACAAGTGGAACAAGTGGCTTGACGCGGCCAGAAAGGCCGCCAAGTAGCCGGCGAAGTTATATGGTTTGCCGCCCAAGGCCTGCCGGAGACACATTAGCCTTTTGAGCGTGCCTCTGATGGCCAGGCGAGCAATTTCAAGGGATTCCATAAGCCGCGGGGTTGGCTAGACCCGTTTCCCGGCATCCGGAAAAACCGCCCGCCGGGATGCGGGCCCCGCGCGACAACACAAGGGATTAAAGGGAAAAGGAGAATTGTTAATCCAATGCGTAAACTAACCTTGGCTTTGTGCCTTCTGTTGAGCATGGCCGTGGCCGCCGCCACGCCGGTCTGGGCTTCGTCCGATGATGGCGAAGACGTGAAGATGCTCATGCAGGAGCTCAAAGCCCTCAAAGCCAAGCTGGCCGAGATGGACCAGCTGAAAAAGAAGGTCGACGAGCTTGAGAAGAAGCTGGCCGAAAGCGACAAGAAGCAGCAAAACCTTGAAAAGATGACCGTGGCCACCAAAAAGGCCTTGGAGCCCGGGGCCAATGAGCCCAAGATCAAGGTTGGCGGCGCGCTGCGCTTCAACTACCGCAACACCAGCTTCAACGAGGCTCAGAAGAGCAAGGGCGGCGATGGTGCCTTCGATATCTTCCGCCTGGACGTTGACGGCAAGTACAACGACCTGATCATCAGCGCCCAGTATCGCTGGTACTCATACATGAACGTCATCCACCACGGTTGGGTGGGTTATGACTTCACCGAGGACTCCCAGGGCCAGTTGGGCATCACCCAGGTTCCCTTCGGCCTGCTGCCCTATGCCAGCCACAACTGGTGGTTCGGCGTGCCCTATTACCTGGGCCTGGCCGACGACTACGACATGGGTGGCAAGTGGAAATACACCCCCGGTCCCTGGGACCTGCAACTGGCCTTCTTCAAGAACGCCGAATGGGGCAATGCGGGCAAGCTGGAGCGTTACTCCTTTGACGTGGTCACCGTGGGCGACCAGCAGAACGAGGAGACCAACACTCTCAACGCGCGCCTGGCCTACACCTTCAAGCCCGCGGCCAAGACCTCCATCGAGGTCGGCTTCAGCGGCATGTTCGGCCAGTTGTACAACAACACCTCCGACGGCAACGGCACCCGCTGGGCCGTGGGCCCGCACGTCAACGCCAAGTTCGGTCAGTTCGGCGTGCAGTTGGAAGCGGTGCGCTACCAGTACAACCCCGACAACCCCGACGGCGTCAGCGACGACACCGTGCTCCTGGGCGCTTTTGCCGGCTCCTATCCGGTGGCCAGCGAGGCCACGGTGCTGGTGGGCAACCTGAGCTACGATGTCCCGGTGGACTGGGGTCCGGTCACCGGCCTGCAGTTCTACAACGACTTCAGCATGAGCATGAAGGAAAAAAGCGGCTGGAGCGACTCCTACATCAACACCCTGGGCTGCCTGATCTCCTCCGGCCCGATCTACACCTACGTGGATCTGGTCATGGGCAAGAACATGGTGTGGCTGGGCGGGCCCAGCAACGCCTTGGCCGAGGGTGATGCCAACGCCGAATGGACCGCGCTGTTCAACATCAACGTGGGTTACTACTTCTAAACAGCGCCATTCCTGAAAACCAAAGCCGGGGCCTTCGGGCCTCGGCTTTTTATTGGCCAACCCACCCGCGTGGCTTCTTGGCGGCCGATCTTTGCAGGCAACCCTGGCGCGAAATGCCCTGGTCTGATAATACCCCTTGCTATGAAACACCATCCTGACAAAGCCGATCCCGTGGTGGCGCCTGAATTTTTGGTGGACCTGGAGAGGATCGATTACGAGGCGGGCGGCAAACTTTTGCTGCGCCGGATATCCTGGCGCTTGCGCCCCGGCTGCCATTGGGCGGTGCTGGGGGCCAACGGCGCGGGCAAGAGCACCTTCTTGCGCCTGGTGCGCGGAGAGCTGTGGCCCCTGCCCTCCAGCCGCTCCCGCCGCCGCTACACGGTGGACGGCCGGGTGACCACCAGCCCCCTGCTCTTTCGAGACCGCACCGGCTTGGTCTCAGGTGAGTTGTTCAACGAGTATCACCGCCGCGAGTGGGACCTCACCAGCCGGGAAGTGGTGGTCAGCGGGCTCACCGGCGGGCATCTGCTGTATCACGAGCCTAGCGACGAACAGTGGCAAAGGGCCGATGAACTGCTGGCCAAGCTGGAGCTAAGTCATCTAGCCCAACGGCGCTTGCTGTCGCTGTCCCTGGGCCAGGGCAAACAGGTGCTCATAGCCCGTGCCCTGGCCAGCCGTCCCAGCCTGCTGCTGCTGGACGAGCCTTGCGAAGGCTTGGACGCCGACTCCCGCCGCAGGCTTCTGGCCATGCTGGGACGGGTGGCACGCGGCGGCACCCAGCTGGTGTACGCCACCCACCGGGGGGCCGAGTTGGTGCCGGGCACCAGCCATGCCCTCCTCTTGGACCAGGGCGTCATCAGCCTGCAAGGGCCGCTGCAACATGTTTTGAACAACGGCGGCTTGGCCCTGGCGCCCTCGCCCCAAGCCGCCCTACCCGCCCCGCCACCCCCAGCTTCCCAGGGCGCGTTCCTGGCCAGAGTGCGAGCCTCTCAGGTCAACGTGGAGCAAAAGCCGGTGCTGCGCGAGTTGGACTGGGAGGTGCTCCCAGGTCAAAACTGGCTGGTGCTGGGGCCCAACGGCGCGGGCAAGACCACGCTGCTTCGATTGCTGGGCGGTGAACTGCGCCCACAGCACGGCGGCACTCTGGCTTGGTTCGGCAGCAGCGAGCCCCGCAACCTTCAGAAGCTGCGCCAGGAGATAGGCCTGGTATCGGCCGGCTTGCAGGCCAGGCATTTCCACCATCAGAACGGCCTGGACACCGTGGCTTCGGGGCTGCTGGGCAGCGTGGGCCTACGGGGCTATTTGGACCAGGAGCAGCGCGGCCAGGCCCGTGCCTGGCTGGAGCGCCTGGGGCTCATGGATCTGGCCCAACGGGATATAACCACTCTGTCCTACGGGCAACTGCGCAAACTGCTGATAGCCAGGGCCATGGTCACCAACCCCCGGCTGCTGTTGTTGGACGAGCCTCTGGCCGGTTTGGACTCTCCAGGCCGGGCCGAAGTGAACGCCATTTTGGCCCGCCTGGCCGCCGAGGGAACCACCCTGGTGGGCGTCACCCACTACCCCGAGGAGATGATGGCCTACATGAGCCACGTGGCTTTGTTGGAAGCCGGGCGCATGGTCTTCCAGGGCACGGTGGGGCAATATTGGCAAAGGCAGGCAGAAGCGCGTCCTTGACAAGGCACGCCCGGCCAAACAACATAGGGTGACGGCATTTTTGGACGCCCCTCGTCAAGGAGAGAAACCATGAGCCTACCCAAGCCCTACCTAGACTTTAAAGAGAATTTTCCCGAGTTGGCCCAAGCTTTTGAAAAACTGGGAGTGCTTTGCAAAGATGCCGGCCCCCTGGACGACCGCTCGGCCCGCTTGGTGAAAATGGGCATGGCCGTGGCCACCGGCAGCCGGGGAGGCATCAAAAGCCAGGCCCGCAGAGCACTGGGCGAAGGCTTCACGGTTGATGAACTTCGGCATGCGGCGGTGTTGGCCTTGCCCAGCATCGGCTTCGCCCCCATCGTCGCGGCAATAGGCTGGATAAACGAAGTGGCCGGAGAAACCGCCTGAGCGGCCGCGGGAGCGCCCCGAGCCATCGGCAAAGAGGATTAGACTCAGGCAAGACGCCTGATCCTCGTGAAACACCCCGGTTAACACTGGCGTTCCGCGCCTGACCTGGTAAAATCGTAAGCGTTTTTTGGCCCGTCGTCTAACGGCAGGACATCAGCCTTTGGAGCTG
>JAIPDO010000027.1 GCA_021737645.1 Desulfarculaceae bacterium | reverse complement strand
TTGCTGGTTCGCCGATCCCGTGCTATAATCGCCGTCCTACGCGGGAGTAGCTCAGCCCGGCTAGAGCGTCAGCCTTCCAAGCTGAGGGTCGCGGGTTCGAATCCCGTCTCCCGCTCCAAATTAAATCAAGGGGTTAGCCGTTTGGGCTAGCCCCTTGCTCTTTGAGGTGGCGGGGCGGACCGATCCGCTACTAGTGAAGACCTACGGCCTAGTCCCCCGTCACCAGGGTGCGCAGGATGTCTTCCTTGCCCACGATGCCCAGCAGTTTGCCGTCTTCCATCACCGGCAGGGTGTGGAAGCCCTTGTCCACCATCAAGGCCGCGATCTGCTCAATATCGGTGTCCGGGCCCACGGAGACCGGCTCCGGGGTCATGGCCTCTTGCACGGTGGTGGCCGCGATTTTCTGGACTTCCCGCTCCATCTTCTTAAGCGAGGTGAGGGGGATGAAGGAATCCAACAGAGTGAAATAGGAGGGAACCGGCAAGGCCTCCTGTTGGGAGATCAGGTCGCTCTGGCACAGGATGCCCACCACCCGGCCATCCTTATCCACCACCGGCAATGCGTTGAAGCCTTTTTCCAGCAGCAGCTTGGCCGCCTTGGTTATCTCTGCGTCCGGGGTGAGGGTGACCACATCCTTGGTCATGATGTCTTTGGCCTTGATCATGGTCGCTTGTCCTTTGAATGAGTGAATGGCTAGCCAATTTCCTTTTTCATTATTTTAACCTTTTTGCCGCCCCGGTGGGGACGCAGCCTTTCATTGCGGCGCGTTCAAGCAACAAGGCGCCTGTGACGCGGAAACCGGCAGGCCGCATTTTTGACTTATGTGGGGTCTATGCCGTGCAAGCGTCCGATGACCCGGCAAATGGGCCCTGCGCTACCCCTCACCCAAAATCGCCGCCATCAAACTAAAATGAGGGATATCGTCGTGGCTGCTCCAAAAATTACCAAGCCGCACTTTTTATTGGGGTGCACCGGCAGGGCCGCCGCTCTTTGGTTCTTGACCCCCAGCAACTTGTTCAGGTCCAGAAGTTTGTCTTGCACGGCGGAAGCTTTGCCGCTTTCAATGGCCCTTTTCAAACCGTCCAGTATGATGCGGTCTTCTCCCAAAAGAATGTCGCGCCTATCTACCAGATCAAGTTGCCTTAATATTCGGTCGACCGTATTTTTTATTTCCGTGGTAATTTGCTCTTCCAAAGGTCTCCGGAAGTTAACCAAATAGTGAAAAACAAACCTTCTTATCAAAACCTCCAAGTCATCGTGCCGGCCCTGTATTCCAGAATAAATTTTTTTAATATCATCCAGATCCCTAATCCAACCGTAGGTTATACCTTGCTTTAGTGAGTTGAAAAACCTGAACTGATTCTCTTCTTTTTCTCGTCGCACCTTGAGCATAAAAACGCAACACAAGACACCAGACGCTGCGTAAATAAAGACAACCGCTATGGCCACCAATAATACCTGGTGTGACTCGTACATCATCTACCTCACATCTCACTGTCTGAATTAAAAGATAAATCCATTGAAGATTAAACAAGTTGTAATATGAGGCAGGCAGCAACCACTCATTTCACTTAATAAACTTAATCATTACGCACGCACGGAGGTGCAAAAAGACAGCCTTGCGTATTGCGAGCAATACCTACTTGTGAACCATTCAGTTTGCAAGTAGATGTTACAATTTTACCCAACCTAAAACTAGATAATAAATCACCAGATTGATAAGTTGTTTATAGATATAACTATCATTAATATCAATGCAACTATGAAAGTGCATCGATTTATTTTAGCAATAAATACTATAATCATTATCTATTACATAGTTCATACTCCTAGGCCATAACAAAAAATAAACCTTGAGCCAAGACAAAGCAGGCATTGCCGGCAGACGAAAACCAAAAACCGGGCCTGCTCCGCTTTACACGGAACAGGCCCGGCTGAACATCCAGTAATTGGGAGGAAAGGCTAGGCGGGCTTGGCCGCCTTGCGCCGGCGGCGCATCAGGCCCGCCGCGCCGAACAGAGCGCTGCCCATAAGCAGCAGGGACCCCGGCTCCGGCGCAGCCGCCCCAGGAGTCACGCCACCACCACCGCCACCGTCATAGGTGGAAAACCCCTGGCCCAAGGTGGTCAGGGAGCCGCTCAAGGACTTGGCCACCAAATTGGCCGCCACCGTGGCCCCGGAAGCGGTCACATCGGCGTAAGGCGCCAATATGGAACCCTCTACGGTGATGTTTTTTATGGACAGGGTCTGGGCCTGGTACAGGTTGAAGATGATCTTGTCAGACCAGTCCACCAGGGCCCACTGGCCGCCGGTGAGGTCGATGTCAGAGCCCGACACGTTGAAGATGATCCAGGCGTCATCGGGGATGCTGGACAGGCTCTGCCACCAGGTGGCGTTGCTCAGGTCGCTGCCGGACACGTCGAAGACCTGCACCTCGCTGGTGCCGTCGCCCACGGTGTACATGCCGCCGTATTGGGAATAGCTCTGACCGGTGGTGGCCAAGCTGGCCAACTCGTTTGATAGATTGGACAGGTACTGGCTCTCGTAAACAAAATCCACCGGCAGGGTGGAAGATCCCTCTTGAATGTGACCGGAATCGACCCATCCGGGCACGTTGACCTTGCCTCCGGCCACCACGTTGCCCGTGGCCACGGGATCGATATTGGAAGACACGTTGCCGCCCACCACCAGGGTATTGCCCGAGGAGTCACCGACCTTGGTCCCCACGGTGTAGGAGCGCAGCTTAGCGTCTCCGCCCACCGCCACCCGGCCCGGTTCTTGGTTGCCCGTGATGGTCAGGTTGGACAAGAGGAATAGATTATATTCACCCGCCGTGCCCAGATCTATATTGCCCGCCGACGCCGGCATGGCCGCGAAAACCAGCCCCAGCAAGAGCAAGCCCACCAACGGCCAGCGCTTGATTTTATTCAAGGTCATCAGTAACCTCACGATCAACCTCCACATCCCTGCGGCGCGGAGGACTATGCCAAGGCTTAATCGCCTTTACAATTTAATTATAACCACGGTTTTGGGCAGGGCAACTAAGCGATTCAATTTAAAGTAAAAATTCACACAATATCCACTTTTTTTCAAGTGGCGGCAGAAGACTCCTACTTGCTTTGCCCCTCACCTAGGCTTGACATAAACTGATGGGCACCACGCCACACACAGGGAGAAGACATGTTGCAAGCAGAGGTTGCGATCGTCGGAGCCGGATTGGCCGGAATTTTATCCGCCGTGGCGGCGGCCCGCACCGGAGCCAAGGTGCTGCTCATCGACCGGGGCGGCATGGGTCTGGGCAGCAACTCAGCCATGAGCAACGGCAACTTCTGTGGCCCTACCCCCGAGTACCCATTGGAAAAATACGTGGAGGACACCATCCGCGCCGGGCGGGGGCTAAACCGCGCCTCCTGGGTGGAGTTGGTGGGCCAAGAGGTGCCCGCCTCCTTCGCGTTCCTGGCCGAGATGGGAGTGGCACTGGCCCCCTATTCCAACTATTATCTGGCCCCCACCCCCAAGCCCGACGTGTTTCGGGGAGCCGGGTTCATGGCCACCCTGGCCGCCTCTCTGCGCGCCGAAAAGAACCTGAAGCGCCTGGGCGGGGTGCAGGTGCGCCGCATCGTGCTGGACGGGGGCCGGGCAACCGGCCTGGAGGGCCTGGACGCAGGGGGACGCCCGGTGCGGGTGGCGGCCAAGGCGGTGGTGCTGGCCGCCGGGGGCGCCGGGGCGGTGTATGCGGTCAACGACAACATGAAGGCCATCATGGGCCAAGGCTATGCCCTGGCCGCCGAGGCCGGGCTGGCCCTGTGGGACATGGAGTTCGTGCAGTTCTATCCCCTGGTGCTGGTGGAGCCGGGCCTGCCCAAGGTGATGCTCTACCCCCGCTACCCCCAGGGCACCCGCCTGATAAACGCGGCGGGCCAGGACATCCTGGCTCGCTCGGGCATCGCCGATGTGAACCAAGGCATCATCGAACTGCGCGACCGCCTCTCGGCGGCCATGGCCAAGGAAGCCGCCGCCGGTCCGGTGCGGGTGGACTTCACCAGGGTGGCCGAGGAGCACTGGTCGCGCTATCCCCTGGCCATGCTGAACAAGATGCGCTTTGATTTTCGCCGCAAGCCGGTGGCGGTGATGCCCGGAGCCCACTTCTGCATGGGCGGGGTGCAGGCCGGGCCGGACGGCTCCACGGACATACCGGGCCTGTATGCCTGCGGGGAGATGCTCTGGGGCATGCACGGGGCCAACCGCCGGGGAGGCAACGCCCTTACCGAATGCGTGGTGTCGGGCCGCCTCACCGGCCTGGGCGCGGCGGCCTATGCCCTGAAGCAGGATGCACCCCAGCCGCAACCCGATGATCAAGCGCCCCAAGCCGCCCAGCCTGCCGAGCGCGGCGGGGCCGAGCTTCGCGCCATGCGCCAGCGCCTGCGGGAGATCGCCTGGCAGCGGGCGGGCATCGAGCGCCGGGAAGAGGACCTGGCCCTGGGCCAAAGCGAACTGGCCGCCTGGCAAGAAGAACTGGCCCGCCTGCCGGTGAGCGGCCCGCGCCCCCACTGGCTGAGTTGGGACCTGGAATGCGCCGGGTTGTTCCTGAGTGCGGTGCTCAGCGCCAGCCGGGCCCGTTTAGAAACCCGGGGGGCCTTGCTGCGCACCGACTACCCCCAGGCCGACGACGCGGCCTGGCTGAAAAACAGCCGCCTGGAGTTACAGCCCCAGGGAGGCTGGGCTTTGAGCCACCACCCGGTCTACTAAGCGTGTGCTTCGGCTGAAATTGATGGGGTTAGCGGGGCTTGCCTCCCAAAGCCTGCATCAGGCGGCGTTCTTCCGATTCGTCCAACTCCCCGTCTTTCAGCACTTCATCCAATAGCGCCAGGAACGGACGAATTTGATTTGGCTCCGTTAACCCTGCGGTCTGAGCCTTATTCAACCACTCCTGTAAATATGTAGCCTCGCTATACACGAGCCTGTCGTCCGCCAAAACACCCTGGACAAGTCCACTAAGTTCGGCGAGATTAATTGAATCAAGGTTGAGAATGGGGTCAAGCGCAGAGGGAGAGTGGAGTTTGGCTACTGGCTTTTCTACTGACAGTCCCGCTTTTGCCTTGAGTTCTAGAGGATCATATTTACATACTGCTTTTCCTTTGCCACAGGAACGCCAGCCACGATCCCACATTTTACCTGGGTTGATTTTTAATTTACGTGAAGCCGCCTCCAAGTCGTCAGCTCCCAATTCTTCACACAGAGCTATGGCTATTTCTGCCGCTGCCCTGGCATCTTCCATTGGATCGTGATGGTTTGTCAGCTTTACGTCATAGGCCTGCGCGACCGATTGGAGATCGTAACTAACAAAATCGGAAAGATGGTTTTTGGCGAGAACCCTAGTGCAATAATAATCCAGGTCTGGACAAGGCATCTCGTAGGCACAAAAAGATCCTCGAAGTACGCTTGTGTCGAACGAGGCATTATGGGCGACGATGGTTCCAGAGGGGATGGCAGGAAGGATCCAAGCCTCCCACAACTGGTTAAACTCGGGAGCATCCACAACCATTGTTTCGGTGATTCCGTGAATACCGACGTTGATTCCCTCAAACTCGAGAATTGGTGGCCTCACCAACGTTGAATCCACCCTCGCAATTTTTCCGTCATCAACAACTGCTATCCCCACAGCACAAGCGCTTGCTCTGCGGCGATTGGCAGTTTCAAAATCAATCGCTGTAAAGTTTAAGGCCATTTCCATACCCCCCTTTTACTGGCTGTTTTGCAGCAGCGGATTTATTAGCTACAACCCCGTACTTAACCATGCACGGCAAACGGCACAAAACGCATACGATCGGTCAATGAAAAATAAGGCACTAAAATACTAAGTTTTTTGACAATAGCCGGTCAACCCCGTCGGTTTGGGGAAACTTTTTTGACGAATAGACTTCATACATTTACGGGTCCAGTCAATATTCAGTTATGGACCCGACCTTGGATTAGGTGCCTAGGTTGACAGCCTCTGCCCTTCGTGTAAGAATTCCGCCATCATAGGAGCAGGTGGCCATAAAGGCCGTAAAGGGAAGACGGTGCGAATCCGTCGCGGTCCCGCCGCTGTAACCGGTTACGAAAGCCGCGATGCCACTGACCAAGGGTCGGGAAGGCGCGGCCGGTAGGTTTGAGCCGGAAGTCAGAAAACCTGCCTGCTCCCCGGCGCCCCCCAACGCTGCGAAAGACGGTGAGGCGCCAACGGCCATTTCGGTGGCCGTGCTTGGGGGTTAGGAAGCAAGGGAACAACCCCGAGCCCGTTGGGCTTGGGTTTTTTTGTGCCCTGCTCCGGCACCTAGGGGGAAAGAGGTGAACATGTCCCGCCGCTGGTTTTTGCTCTGCGCCCTTTGCGCGGCATTGCTCATGGCCCCGTGCCCTCCGGCCCTGGCCGCCGCCGATTTCACCGATTTTTCAGGGCAAAAGATCCACCTGGAGGCCCCGCCCCAACGGGTGGTGTCCCTGGTGCCAGAGGTCACCGACGCCCTCTACGCCCTGGGGGTGGGCGGCGTGGTCAAGGGCCACACCATGTACACCCGCACCCCGGCCGGAGAGCCCCAGGCCGCCTTGGTGGGTGGCTTCTTCTCACCCAGCGAGGAGGCCATCCTCAGCCTGAAGCCTCAGGTGGTATTCACCAGCCGGGTACACGCCAAGCTGGAGAAAGACCTGGCCGCCAAGGGCATCATGGTGGTGCGCCTGCACGCCCGCAATCTGGCCGACCTGTACACCCGTCAGGAAATCCTGGGCAAGATGTTCGGCAAGGCCGAGCAGGCCCAGCGCCTGAGCGAGCAGAGCGAAGGGGATTTTGAGCTGAGCGCCCAAAAGACCGCCCTGGTGCCCGCCCAGGAGCGGCGGCGGGTGATGCGCCTGATGGGTGTTGACCCCAAAGCCAACTGCGTTTACACGGCGGGAGACGATTCTTTTCAAAACGAACTGATCGCCGCCGCCGGAGGCATCCCGCCCCAGCTGGGGGCCAAGGGCGGCTCGGTGAAAATGAGCCTGGCCCAATGGCTGCACTTCAACCCCCAGGTGCTCTACACCTGCGGTGATCCCCAGGCGGCGCGCGAGTTTTTGCAGCGCGACGGCTGGAACCAGGCAGAGGCGGTCAAGAAGCAGCGCCTCTACACCCTGCCCTGCGATCTGACCTGCCGGGTGTCGCTGGACTCGGGGCTCTTCGTACAGTGGCTGGCAGCCAGGGTCTATGGCGACTATTTCGCCCGCAAGCAGTTCCAGGTGTTCTCGCCCGGGGTGTTCGACCGGCGGCCGGTAAAAATCGATCTGCCCTACGTTAGCCAGGCCGAGGTGGCCGAAGTGCGCATCCAGGACTTCATGCACCGCGCCCTGCTGGTTGCGTTCAAGCAACCCATGATGGTGCTCAGCACCCTGGAGGGCCAGCGGGAGGGCGTGCGTCTGGTGGGCAACCATTACATGCCGCCGCCTTCCTGGGGCCTTGGCCACGGCGGTGGCCTGGACGAGTTGCGTGACCGGGTGGTGGCGGCGCTCAAGATCGATCCCAAGACCTCCGCCATGCTGTTCACCGGGGCCGACATGAACAACCTGTCCGTGCAGCGCCGGGAAGACCAAGGCCTGGAGGTCTACGCCCTGGTCACCGCCGGGGCCATGCACAACGCCCTGCGCATCGCCGCCGAGGGCGGGGCTTACCGCGAGCCGGGGACCATCAACATCCTGGTGCTCGCCAACCGCAGCCTCACCCCACGAGCCATGGCCCGAGCCCTGGTGACCATCACCGAGGCCAAGACCGCCGCTTTGCAGGATCTGGACCTGCGCAGCAGCAAGCGCCCCCTGGCCTATCAGGCCACCGGCACCGGCACCGACAACATCATCGTGGTCCAGGGAGCCGGACCCAAGGCTACGCTCACCGGCGGGCACAGTCGTTTGGGAGCCCTCATGGCCCAGGCGGTGCACGCCGGAGTGCTTGAGGCTTTGGCCAAGCAGAACCGCCTGCACCCCCAGCGCCATGTGCTGCTGCGCCTGCGGGAGCGCGGGGTTAGCCTTTACGCACTGGCCAACCGGAAAAACGCAACCTGCCCCGGCGTGTCCCTGGGCCGCCTGGAAGAGGCTCTTCTGGACCCGGCCAACACCGCCCTGGTGGAGATGGCCCTGGCCCTGAGCGACGCCCAGGCCGACGGTCGGCTAGGCGACCTGTCCCTGTTCCAAAAGATGTGCGAGGCGCAGGCCCAGCGCATCGCCGGCGGCAATACCCTGACTCCGACCCCCAAGTTGAGCGGCAAAAAGCTGCCCCAACCCCTGGCCATGGCCCTGGGGGCCATACTGCGCGGCCTGGCCTCCCAGCCGCAGCCGGTGATCCCGGTGTCCGGAACGGCCTGCGGCTCTTAGTATGAATATCCGGCGCCACATAGCCATGACCTTTATTTTGGCCCTACTTCTGGCCCTGACCGCCCTGCCCGCCCAGGCGCGCATGGTCAACGACGAGATGGGCCGCAAGATTCAGGTGCCCGACCATCCCCAGCGGCTCATCGGCCTGACCCCCTCGCTCACCGAGGTGTTCTTCGCCCTGGGCCTGGGCGACAAGGTGGTTGGGGCCACCACCTGGGCCGACTATCCCCCCCAGGCCCGCAAGCTGACCAGGGTGGGGCCCTATGTCTCGCCCAATCTGGAGCGCATCCTGGCGCTGAGGCCCGACCTGGTGCTGGCCAACAAAGACGGCAATCCGCCCTGGGTGGTGGATCGGATCAGTGGCCTGGGGGTGCCGGTGTACGTTACCGTGCCGGTGGCCCCCAAGGAGCTGCCCCAGAGCATGGAGCGCCTGGGCGAGTTGTTGGGCGCTCCCCAGGCGGGCCGCCGCCTGGCCGGGAAGCTGCGCGAGGAAATGGCCGAGGTGGCCCGGCGCCTCAAGGGCGCCACGCCCCGCTCCACCCTGGTGGTCATCGGTAGCCATCCCCTGGTCTCGGTGGGAAAGGAGACCATGAACCACCACCTGCTGACCATGGCCGGGGGGGCCAACATCGCCGCCGGAATCAATCAGCGCTGGCCACGGTTGAACCTTGAGTACATAATCCAGGCCAAGCCCCAGGTGATCATTCTCTCCACCATGGAGCGAGGCCAGAACCTGGAGCGTGACTTGGCCTATTGGCGCACCCTGCCCGGCGTGGGCGACCGCCCCGGCGTGCGGGTGGAGTGGGTCTCCAGCGACCTGATCGACCGGCCAGGCCCCCGGGTGGGCCAGGGGCTAAAGAACCTGGCCCGGCTTATTCACCCTGAACGCTTCCCCAAGGAACCCAAGCCATGAGGGCCACCCCCAGCCGCCTGACCGCCGTATGCCTGGGCCTGAGTCTCCTGATGCTCCTGGCCCTTCTGGTGGGCCTGTGGCTGGGCACGGTGAGCATCGGGCCGGGGCAGTTCTGGGACTGGCTAACCGGCAACCTGAAGGGGTCCTCGGCCATCATCCTGGGCCAGCTTCGTTTGCCCCGTTTGCTGCTGGCCGCCCTGGTGGGGGCCTGTCTGGGCCTGTGCGGGGCGGTGTTCCAGGCCATTTTGCGCAACCCCCTGGCCGAGCCCTTCATCCTGGGAGTGTCCGGCGGGGCGGCCTGCGGGGCGGTGGTTTCGGTGCTGGTGGGGCTTTCGGGTCTGTGGGGCCAGGCGGCCCTGGCCTTTGGCGGGGCCCTGGGCACCGTGGGCCTGGTGTTGGCCATCGCCCGGCGTAGGGGCAGCATGGAAACCAGCACCCTTATCCTCACCGGAGTGATGATCAACGCCTTTTTCACCGCCCTGATCATGTTCGTGATCTCCACCACCACCGACCAGAAGCTGCACGCCATCCTCTTCTGGCTCTACGGCGACCTGGCCGCGGCCAACCTGACCAAGGTGGCTCTGTTGCTGCCGGTTACCCTGGGAGGCGCGGGGGTGATCTTTTTCTTCGCCCGCCACCTGAACCTGCTCACCGCCGGGTCGGTGGCCGCCGCCTCCATGGGGGTGGCCGTGGAGCGGGTCAAGATGATCATGTTCCTGGTGGTCAGCCTGTTGGTGGGGGTCACGGTCAGCCTGTCCGGGCTCATCGGCTTCGTGGGACTCATGGTGCCCCATCTGGTGCGCATGACCCTGGGGCACGACCACCGCCTGCTCCTGCCCGCCTCGGCCCTGTTCGGGGCCAGCTTCCTCATGGCGGCCGACACCGTGGCCCGCATGATAATCAGCCCCTCGGCCCTGCCGGTGGGGGTGGTCACCGCTTTCCTGGGCGCACCGTTCTTCGTGTTGCTCATGGCCAAACGGGGGAGCCGCTGGTGGTAGAAAGAAGCAAAATGGCCCTGAGCGGCCAGGGGCTCGGCTTCGGCTACGGCGACAGCCAGGTGATTCGCGAGGTGGATCTGAGCCTGGCCCCAGGCGAGCTATTGGGCATCATCGGGCCCAACGGCAGCGGCAAATCAACCCTGCTGGGCCTGCTCTGCGGCCTGCTGCCCCCCAACGCGGGGTCGGTGGAACTGCTGGGCCGGGACCTAGGCTCATACACCAGAGTGGAGGTGGCCCGGCGCCTGGGCCTGGTGCCCCAAAACGCCGAGTTGGCTCCAGGCTTCACCGTGCGCCAGACGGTGCTCACCGGGCGTTTCGCCTTGCAGGGCGGCCGCATGTTCGAAAACGACGGTGACCTGGCCGCCGCCCAGCGGGCCCTGATGGACACCGGCCTCACCGGCCTGACCCAGCGCCGCACCGGGGAGCTCTCCGGCGGTGAGCGCCAGCGCCTAGCCCTGGCCAGGGCCCTGGCCGCCGAGCCCCAGGTGTTGCTCCTGGACGAGCCCACCAGCGCCCTGGACCTCAAACACCAGTTGGGCATCATGACTCTCCTGGAAAACACCTGCGCCCGCGACGGATTGGCCGTGTGCCTGGTGAGCCACGACCTTAACCTGGCGGGCATGTTCTGCCACCGCCTGCTTCTTATAAGTCATGGACAGACCTTGGCCCAGGGGACGCCCGAGGAGGTGCTCACCCCGGAACTTTTGGCCCAGGCCTATGGGGTTCAGGTCTGCGTGGACCACGAACCCAGCCGGGGACGGCCCCGGGTGACCCTCAGCGCACCCCCCCCTTGACAAAGCGGTTCTGAACTCCAATAATTTATCTAACTAACCGTCCCATGAAGGGACCAACTGGAGGAATGATCATGAAGATCAAGAAAGTTGTGCGCACGCAGCGCGGGCTCTGCAAGTGCAAGAGCTCCTGCTAGTTTAAACTAGCCGGAAAGGGGAGGCACCGTGAGGGCCTCCCCTTTTTTTATGCCTGGAGGGAGCCTCTTTGACTATCCTAAGAATTCATCGCGCGGCGTGTCTGGCCCTGGCCGGAACGGTGGCGCTGTTGAGCTCCCTGGCTTGGGCCGCGCCCGAGGGGGCGGACATGCCTCTGGTGCGCATGGATTTCGGCGAACACAGCGTCATGGCCGAGGTGCCGGTAAGCTCGGCCCAGCGCATCAAGGGCTTGGGCGGCCGCCGGGCCCTGGAGCCTGGACGAGGCATGCTGTTCATCTTCTACGGCAAGCCTGTGACCATGTGCATGCGCGACATGAACTTCTCCCTGGATTTCATTTGGCTGAACCAGGGCAAGGTGAGCCAGATATCGCCCAACGTGCCGCCCGGCGGGGTAAAGGTTTCGGTGCGTGCCAAGGGAGATGCCCAGATGGTGCTGGAGGTGCCCGGCGGATGGGTCCGGGAGCATGGGGTGCACCTGGGCCAGGTGGTGCGCATCAAACCACTGGACGGCAAGCTGCCTTCCACCATGACCAGCAAGTTCAACCAGGAGAAGCAATGACCCCAAACGAGTCCCATCCCGAACTGCTGCGCCGGGTGGTATGTGCCGGGCTGTGCCGCTATTACAAGCCAAACAAAGAGGAAGACCCCGGCTGTGGCGGGGTGGAGTTATTAAAGCGCCGCCCGGAGCTGGGCCAGGCCCTGGCCGCCCTGCCCTCGCCAGGGGATGACGGTTTGTTCACCCTGGCCGATGATGACCCCCGCTTGCTGACGGTGTGTGAGGCTTGCGAGTTTCGCATAGACGGCTGCGACTTCCGCGACCCCCAGGTGGAGCGCACCGAATGCTCCCCCTGCGGCGGGCTGCGGGCCGTGGCCTGGCTGTTGAGCGAAACCCCGGAGCTTAAGCTGTGAGCGCGCCCAATCCCGATCATTACCTACGTCTGGCCGGGCATGTGTGTTTGCGCCTGCTGGAAGAACCCTTTCTCTACGACCGCCGGTCCGACGAGCTGTACGAGCTGAACGAGGAGGGCCTGGAAGCGCTGAAAAAGTGCCGGGGCCACCTGACCATGGAGCAGGTGGGTCTGGAGCCTGAGTTCGCCCAGGTGTGCCTGGAGGAAGGCCTCTTGGAACTGAGCCCCGCCCCTTGGCCCATGCCCCTGACCCTGGGGCCGGGTCCCTCGCCATCCCTGCGCTATCTGGAGTTGCAAATCACCTGGCGCTGCAACCTGGCCTGCGCCCACTGCTATTTGGGCGCGGCCCAAAAGGTGGACCTGAGCGTGAAGCGGGTGGCCGCCGTCCTGCGCGAATTCGAAGCCATGGGTGGTCTGAGGGTGATGCTCTCCGGCGGCGAGCCCCTGATGCACCCCCAGTGGAATGAGATCAACGCCCTGCTGGCCGCCCTGCCCCTACGGCGGGTGCTACTGTCCAACGGTCTGCTGCTGGAAGACGCTCTGGATGGCCTCAACTGCGACGAGGTGCAGATAAGCCTGGACGGCCTGGAAACGGGCCACGAGCGCCTGCGGGGCAAGAGCAGTTTCGCCAAAGCAGTAGCCGCGGCCCAGGCGGTCAAGGACTCGGGCCGGAACTTGTCCATCGCCACCATGGCCCACGCTGACAACCTGGGCGAGATGGCGGGGCTGGAGGAGTTGGTGCGCGATCTGGGGGCCGGCGAGTGGGGCATAGACGCTCCTTGCCTGACCGGCCGCCTGGGGGAGCACCCCGAACTGGCCGTGACGCCCCAGCAGGCGGCCCAGGCCATGGCCCGCGCCTATGGCGGGGCCTTCCACGGCGGGGGCGGCGGCATGGCCTGCGGCCTGCACCTGGCCACCGTGGCCGCCGACGGCAAGATGGCCCAATGCGGCTTCTACCTGGACCAGCCATTGGGGAGGGTCGAGGAAGGCCTGTGGGCCTGTTGGGCGCGGCGCAAGGCCGTAAAAATCGATGAACTGGCGGGCTGCCGCGACTGCGAGGCGGCCGACGACTGCGGGGGCGGCTGCCGCTTCCGGGCCCACGGCCCCCTGGAGCCGGACCCGGTGATGTGTGCCGCTTATGGAATGGAGCCAAAGGAGAAGGCATGAAAGAAATATACGATCTGGAAGGACGGGTTCGCCGGGAAGGCGGCGAAACCATCCTGGGACTCAAAGACCTTAACACCCACGCCTGCTACATGATATTTGGGGTGCTGGACCCAGGGGGCCACGCCCGCATTCTCAAGCCGGGCGACGGCCACGAAGAGATTATTCTGGCCGTGGCCGGGACCATCCGCCTGGAAGGCCCGGACGGCGAGCTGATGCTGCGCCCAGGCCAGGCCATCCACCTAAAAGGTGAGGAGAGCTGGGAGGCCTTTTGCGAGGGCGAAGCCGAGGCCCACTACGTGGCCGCGGGGGGCCATACTCCCGGCCAAGAGCACGGTCATGAGGAGCATAGTCATTAGCAACGTCTTCGGCTGCTCCAGACAACGGCATACTGCGTTGCCGGCATCGCTCGCTTCCTCGGCGTATTGACTATACGCCTGCGGATCTCGCTCACCGGACGCCTTGTCTGTCGATGTCTGGCTCTGCCGGTATTACTCCGGCTTGGTTGCCATTACCAAAAAGAAAGAGCGGCCTCATCGCGAAGATGAGGCCGCCCTTATTTTTAGCATAGAGCGTTTAGTGACTGTGGGAGCAGCCGCAGGAGCTAGACCCGCAGGACGACACCGGCGTGAGGCTGTCCAGGCTCTGCACCTCGGGACGTTTACGCCCCAGCTTGCGCACCGCCAACCGCCACAGAGGAGCGATGGACAGCAGCACCAGGAACCCGGCCCCGGCCTGGCGCAGCCAATCGGGCAGAATCTCGCCCGCTGCCCCGGCCACGGCCAAGGGGCTCAGGCCGCTGAGCGCGAAGAACTGATCCAGCAGCAGGCCCGAGGCCACCGCTCCCAGGGCGATGCCCACCAAATACAGGGCGGTGCCCCGCTTGCCCAACACCCCCACCAGCACGGTGAGGGAGGTGACGTTGGTGGCCGGTCCGGCCAGGAGAAACACCAGGGCCGCGCCGGGGCTGACTCCCTTTAGGATCAAGGCGGCGGCGATGGGGGTGGAGGCGCTGGCGCAGATGTACAGCGGTATGCCCACGGCCAACATGATCAGCATGGAGCCCATGCCCCCGCCCAGGTAGCGGGCGAGAAAATCTTCCGGAACCAAGGCGGCTATTACCCCCGCCAGGATGATGCCCAGCCAGAACCAAGCGGCCAGGTCTTCCCACAGATCGCCACGAGCATAGGACAGCCCGGCCCCAAAGCGTTGCCACAGGCTATGGTGATGGGCGTGCGCCTCGGGGGCGCAGTCCACCCCGTCGCAGCAGGCGTCCACTGGGCAGGTCCGGTCCGCAGGGGCGGAGGCCTGCTCTTGTTTGTCCTTTAACACCCCCATACCCAGGCCGGTGACCAGGGCGGTGATGATGGCGGCCAGGGGACGGGCAATGGCCATCACCGGCCCCAGCAGGGCATAGGTAAGGGCTATGGAGTCCACTCCGGTCTCGGGCGTGGAAACCAGGAAGGAGGCCACCGCGCCCCGGCCCGCGCCCTGGCGCTTTAGCCCGGCGGCGGCGGGCAGCACCCCGCAGGAGCAAAGGGGCAGGGGCAGGCCAAATAGCGCGGCCTTGAACACCGGGCCCACTTTGCCTTGCCCCAGGTTGCGGCTGACAAAATTGGGGCTGAGAAAGGCCTTGAGCAAGCCCGCCACCAGCAGCCCGAAGATTATGTAAATGGAGGCCTCGGCCAGCAGGCGCCAGCACTCGGCCAGGATTTCCAGGATGATGTGCACAGGTTGCCTCGCAGTCTATCAGTGGTGCAAGTGTTCCAGGCTGGCGGCCAAGAGCTGGCTCACGTGATGGTCGTCCAGGGAGTAGTAAAGCATCTGGCCGTCTCGGCGGTTATTGACCAGGGCCAAGTCCTTGAGGCGGCGCAGGGCGTGGCTGACCGCCGAATCGCTGACCCCGGTGAGAGCGGCCAAATCACAGACACACATCTCCCCTCCCCTCAGGGCCAGGAGGATGCGCAAACGGTTGGGGTCGCCCATGGCCTTGTACAGGTCGGCCAGGCGGCCTAGCTCGGCGGGGGCTGGCTCCTTCTCGCGGGCTTGGCGCACCCGGTTCAGGTGCACCATCTTGACCTGGCAACCTTCTTCCTCGATGAATTTGCTCTTTTTTGCTACCATGGGATATCTCCATACTTGAACATATGTTCATATATACCATCGTATCATTATAGTGCAAGCCCCCTTGCGGAAATATCCCAGCCGGGCTATAGGCAAGCACAGGAGAGCCGCACATGAAAGACGTCAAGCAAATCAAAGTAAATGGCCACCAGGTGGGCATCAGGGGCCTGGATCAGGCCCTGGAGGAGTTGGCCCCGGCCTACGCTCCGGAACGCGAACAAGAGCTGGCCGAGCGATTGCTGGCCAGGGTGCGCCGCGAGAACTACATCCCCGATCCGGCGCGCCAAGCCTATGCCGAGGCTCTGCGGGACATGCTGCGCAAGGCGGTGGGGCTGGAGCCTCTGGCCCAGGCAACCGGCGGCCTGAGCATCCAGGTGGCCTGCGGAGGCTGCGCCGGGGGCGAACGCGTGCTTCAAGCAGTGTACGACGCCCTGACCCGCCTGGGTATTACCGGCGAAGTGGAGCGGGTTAGCGACGCCCTGGAAATAGCCGCCCTGGGCCTCAGGGGCACCCCGGCCCTGGTGGTGAACGGCGAGGTCAAGGCGGTGGGCTCCATCCCCCCGGACGGCCAGATAGAAGAGTGGCTGCGTGAGGCAGCCGGGTCGGCCATTCAAAAAGCCTAGCTAATAGATATACATTTTTGTAAACTGCGGCCAAGGAGGCCACGCGGCCCCTATATTTGGCGTCTGTATTGCACATTCCCCGCTACGGAGGCCTAACCATGCGGCGCGCAGCTATTTTTTCGCTGATCCTGTTGGTGCTGTGCCTGGGCGCGGGCGCGGCCTTTTCCGACCACGGAGACAAGGACCGCAAACGTGAGCGCCACCAGGGGGGCCGGGGCCTGGGTGAGTACCAGGTGCCCACGGTGAACAACCCTCTGTACAAAGAACAATGCGGGGCCTGCCACATGGCCTACCAGCCCGCCCTGCTTCCCGCCGCCTCCTGGGGCAGGATATTGGCCCTGTTGCCGGAGCACTTCGGCGATCAGGTGGACCTGAGCCCCCAGGACCGGGCCGCCCTGAATGCCTATCTGACGACCAACGCGGCGGAAAGCTGCGGCTGTAAAATCTCGCGCAAAATTCTAAAGAGCCTGGGGGGCGGCGTCCCCCTGCGCATAAGCCAGTTGCCTTACATCCTGCACAAGCACGAAGACGACGACATCCCGGCGGGCGCTTTCGAGCGCAAGTCGGTGGGTTCCCGGGGCAACTGCCGAGCCTGCCACCCCACGGCCGAGCAGGGCCAATACGACGACGACCTGGTCCACATCCCCCGCTGAAGCGGAGCCTTAACCGGGTTTGACACCTGTGCCCCCCTGGCTTAAGCTTGGCCCATAATCAGCCAGGGAGGCTAGACAAATGCGCCCCGAAGAATTTGCGCCCGAGGACCAAAAAAATCTGCTGCCCCAGCCAGGCGGGGAGTTGGTTTACCGCTGCCTGGACTGCGGCTCCGAGCACTCCATTGCCGAACTGCTCTACACCTGCCCTTCCTGCGGAGCGGTGCTGCTCATCGAAGACAAGGGCTTCGACCAGCTCAAAAAGCTCTCCGGCGCTGAGTGGCGGCGGGTGTTCGATCTGCGGCGCATGCTCAACATCCCGGCCCTCAAGGGCATCTTCCGCTACGCCGAGCTGCTGGCCCCGGTGATCCCCCTGGACAGCGTGCTCTACCTGGGCGAGGGGCACACCCCCCTGGTGGAGGCCAGCGACCTGCTCAAGGACGAGCTGGGCGCGGACTTCTGCTTCAAGAACGACGGCCAGAACCCCTCGGCCTCCTTCAAGGACCGGGGCATGTCCGTGGCGCTCAGCTACATCAACTACCTGGTCAAGCACCATGGCGCGGGCGAGATACTCAGCGTGTGCGCCTCCACCGGCGACACCTCGGCCGCCGCGGCGCTATACGCCTCCTACCTGGCCCCGGAGGTGAAAAGCGCGGTGCTCTTGCCCCAGGGCAAGGTTACCCCGGCCCAGCTCAGCCAGCCCCTGGGGGCCGGAGCGCGGGTGCTGGAAATCCCCGGCGTGTTCGACGACTGCATGAAGGTGGTGGAGCACCTGGCCGACAACTACCAGGTGGCCCTGCTAAACTCCAAAAACGCCTGGCGCATCCTGGGCCAGGAGTCCTACGCCTACGAGGTGGCCCAGGACCTGGACTGGGATCTCAGCGGCCGGGTGGTGCTGGTGCCCATCGGCAACGCGGGCAACATCAGCGCCATAATGAGCGGCTTCATGAAGCTCAAGGAGCTGGAGATCATCGCGGACCTGCCCAAGGTCATTGGGGTGCAGAGCCAGCACGCGGACCCGGTGTTCCGCTACTATCAGGAGTCCGATCCGGGTAAGCGGGTGTGGCGGCCGGTTACCGTGCAGGCCTCGGTGGCCCAGGCGGCCATGATCGGCAACCCGGTGTCCATGCCCCGGGTGGTGGAGCTGGCCCGGCGCTACGAGGCCAAGGCGGGCGGCCCCAAGGTGTATGTGGTGCAGGTGAGCGAGCAAGAGATCATGGACCACATGATCCTGGCCAACCGCCACGGGCACGTGGTGTGCACCCAGGGCGGCGAGTCCCTGGCCGGGCTACTCCGGGCCAAGGCGACGGGCATAGTGGCGGACGGCGAAAAGGCCATCTGCGACGCCACGGCGCACCACCTGAAGTTCGTGGGCTTCCAACAGATGTACTTTGACGACGCCTTCCCCCGGGACTACGGCGTCGTCCCCCGCCCCGAACTGGTCAACCGGCCGGAGGAGGTGCTGGCCCTGTCCGAGCAGGAAATGCCCGGTCCGGGACGGCCCCTGAGCGGCGAGGCCTTTGACAAGTTCGTGAAAGCCACCGCCCTGGAGGTGGCAGCGCGCCTGGGCCTGGAGAAAAAGTAGTGGGGGCGCTCAAAGAAAACGACCTGACCACCAGCGGCTATTGCTTTGCCTGCGGGGCGCGCAACGTCTACGGCCTGCGCATGCGGGTGGGCTACGAAGACGAGGCGGCGGTGTGCCGCCTCACCCTGGGCCGCCAGTACCAGGGCTGGGACGAGATCGCCCACGGGGGCATCGTCTCCACGGTGCTGGACGAGATAATGGCCTACGCGGTGATCAACTACGTGGGCCAGGGCCTTACCACCCGTATGGAGATCACTTACCGCAAGGCGGTGCCCTTGGGCGTGCCGCTCAAGGCGGTGGGCCGGGTCACCGGCCAGCGCAGCCGCCTGGCCACCGCCGAAGGCCGCATCTACCTGGCCGCGGACGACACCCTTTTGGCCGAGGCCACCTCCCGCTGGATAATTAAGCTGGGGCCGGACGGCCAGCCCCTGGACGGCCAGGCCTGGCTGGACACCCAGCGGTGAAGCATCTGCTGCTCACCGTGGGCAAGCCTAAGGCCGCCTACCTGGCCCAGGGCATCGATGACTACCTGGCGCGCCTGAAGCCCTACGGCGGCGGCTCCCTGATCGGGGTGCGCCCGGCCAAACTGGGGCCCAAGACGCCCGGCGAACTGGCCAAGGCCGAAGAGGGGCAACGCCTGTTGGCCCGCCTGGACGATAAGGACTTGGTGTGGGCTTTGGAGATAAAGGGCAAGGCCTGGACCAGCGAACACTGGGCCAAGGCCCTGGACCGGGCGCGTCTTAGCGGCAAGAGCCGGTTGGTGCTGGTGGTGGGGGGAGCCCTGGGCCTGGACCCGGCGGTGAGCAAGCGGGCCGACCAGTTGGTGAGCTTCGGACCTCCCACCATGGCCCACGAGCTGGCCGCCCTGGTGGCCGCCGAGCAGCTCTACCGCGCCTGCACCATTTTGGCAGGCCTGCCCTATCACAGAGCCTAAGTTCTATTTGCTCATAACCTCCTGGGCGGCCACCACGTCCTGAGCCACCTGGGCCAGGCTCACCCTCCGCCGCCGGGCCTCTTGTTCCAATGCCTGCTCAGCCTGAACCAAGCTCAATCCCCGCTGCTCCATGAGCACCCCCTTGGCCCGCTCAATGTTCTTGCGGCTGTCCAGGGCCTGGTTGAGTTCCGCAACATGGCCTTCCAGGCGTCGCAGGCGGTGATGGTTTTGCCAGGCCATGGCCAGGGCCGGGCCGATGAGGCTGGGCTCCCAGGGCGGCGAAATATAGGCGCTTACAAAGGCGGGCTCCGCCCCCGGGCTGGGGCGGGTGCGGCCGTTGTTGCTGATGATCACCACCGGCAGAGGGCCGCGGGCGTTCATGCGCCGGGCCGCCTCCACCGCGCCCAGGCCCGCCAAGCCCTCGTCCAATATGGCCAGGTCCGGGCGCAGCTCATGGTGCAACAGGCAGGCCGAGCGGCCCTCGCCGGCCAGCCCGGCCAGTTGGTGGCCCAAAGCGGCCAGGCAGCGGCCCAGTCCAGCCGTGTCCTGCTCCCGGCTTGAAGCCAAAAGCACCTTGAAGCGTTGTTTATCCTTGGGTTGCCCCATGCCGCCGCTCCCCCCGGAGCCGCCCCCCGGCGGCGCCAAATTGGCAGTATGGTCTGTACGATGGGACACCCGCTCCCGGCAACTGTTTGGGCCGGAAGCGGGCGTTCGGCTCTATTTGCGGGCCATGGGCGGCCTAGACCGATTCCACGCTCTTGATCTCGGGAATCGCCTGCTTGACCACCTTTTCGATGCCCATTTTGAGGGTCATCTGGCTCATGGGGCAGCCGCCGCAGGCTCCGGTGAGCTTCACCTTGACGATGCCTTCGTCGGTGACCTCCACCAGTTCCACGTCGCCGCCGTCGCGTTGCAAGGCCGGACGGATTTTCTCCAGGGCCTGCTCAACTTTCTCTTTCAACTTGCTTACTCCCTATGTGGCCGGGGCGGGGCCCCGGTTGGGTGCCTATTGGGCCAAGCCGTGGCCGGACAGCCTGGTCAGCGCCTCCAAATAGCGCCGGCGGGTGCCCTCGATCACCTCGGCGGGCAGCTTGGGGGCCGGGGGCTTCTTGCCAAAGCCGATGCTCTCCAGATAGTCCCGCACGAACTGCTTGTCATAGCTTTCCTGGCCCCGGCCGGGCTCGTACTTGTCCTCGGGCCAGAAACGGCTGGAGTCCGGGGTGAGCACCTCGTCGATGAGGATAAGCTCGCCGTCGATGGTGCCGAACTCGAATTTGGTGTCCGCGATGATGATGCCCTTGGTGGCGGCGAATTCCCGAGCCCGTCCGTAGATGGCCAAGGCCCGTTTGGCCACTTCCTGGGCCAGGTCGCCCCCCACGATCTTCTCGGCCTGGGCCAGGTCGATGTTCAGATCGTGCTCACCAATCTCGGCCTTGGTGCTGGGGGTGAACAGCGGCTGGGGCAGTTTGTCGCTCTCCCGAAGCCCGGCGGGCAGATCGTAGCCGCAGACCTTGCCCGAGGCCTGGTAGTCTTTCCAGCCTGTGCCGGAAAGATAGCCACGCACGATGGCCTCGATGGCCAGGGGTTGGGCTTTTTTCACCAGCATGGAGCGTCCCTGGAGCACCTCACCGAATTTTTGCAGTTCCTGCGGAAAATCGGCCACTTCCCAAGCCACCAGGTGGTTTGGGGTGATATCGGCCATCTGCTGGAACCAGAACAAGGATATCTGGGTCAGCACCTTGCCCTTGTCCGGGATGGGGTCCGGCAGCACCACATCGAAGGCGCTTAGGCGGTCGGTAGCCACGATGAGCAGGTGATCGCCCAGGTCGTAGATGTCGCGAACCTTGCCCCTGGCGACCAAAGGCACCCCTTCCAGATCGGTTTCATGCACCGGTAACGTACTCATAACACTCCTCTTGGGGCCATATTGTGAAAATTACGGCCGCTGGCGTTGACTCCGGATGAACTACGGTAGTATGTTTTTTTCGTCCTATAAACCTAGCACAAAGCTCAATAAGGAGAAAGTAAGATGCTCCAGAAGATTACCGTCATCGGCGCCGGCAACGTGGGGGCCACCTGCGCCCAGCGCGCCGCCGAAAAAGAATTGGCCGATGTCGTCCTGGTTGACGTTGTCGATGGTATGCCTCAGGGCAAGGGCCTGGACCTTTGCGAGGCCGCCCCGGTGGAAAAGCACGACGCGCTGATCACCGGCACCAACGACTATGACGCCACCGCCGACTCGGACATCATTATCGTCACCGCGGGCATCGCCCGCAAGCCCGGCATGAGCCGCGACGACCTGATCAAGACCAACGCGGGCATCGTGAACACGGTGTGCAAGGAGGCGGCCCAGCGCTCTCCCAAGGCGGTCATGATCATCGTCAGCAACCCCTTGGACGCCATGTGCCACGTGGCCCTGAAGGCCTCCGGCTTCCCCAGCGAGCGGGTTATCGGCATGGCCGGTGTCTTGGACTCGGCCCGCTTCCGCTTCTTCATCGCCGAGGCCCTGAACGTGTCCGTGGAAAACACCCACGCCTTCGTGCTGGGCGGCCACGGCGACACCATGGTGCCCCTGCCGCGCTTCTCCACCGTGTCGGGCATCCCCATCACCGAGCTGCTGCCCGCCGACAAGATCGCGGCCATGTGCCAGCGCACCGCCCAGGGCGGCGCGGAGATCGTGGGCCTGTTAAAAACCGGCAGCGCCTACTATGCCCCGGCCTCCTCGGCCGTGGAAATGGCTGAGGCCATCCTCAAGGACAAGAAGAAAATCCTGCCCTGCGCGGTGTACCTGAACGGCCAGTACGGCTACAAAGACCTGTACATCGGCGTGCCGGTGAAGCTGGGCGTGGGCGGAGCCGAAGAGGTCATCGAGATCAAGCTGACTGCGGACGAGAAGACCGCCCTGGACAAGAGCGCCAACGCGGTGCAGGGCTTGGTCGACCTGCTGGCTGAGTTGGGCTACTAAGAAGCTTGCGTGGCCTCCCCGAGGCCTGCTGAAAGCAACACGGCCCGGAGCAATTCAACCTGCTCCGGGCCGTTTTTTGGCCTGTTTATACTTAAGGTATTTTATTAAATATATTTGTATATACCTTTTTATTATTACTTTTTTATCAGCTTCATGCCTAATAGGAAACGGAGTGCATTGATGCGTCTTATAAAATATTCATAGATGAGCATTATCCCCACGAAGGACAGTATCGCTATGATTCCGAACTCCAATAGAGGATTCAGGTCCCATTGAATCAGGTAGTAGCCGACCAGATATATGACCGAGAAGTGGATCACGTAAAAGGGCAGCACCGCCGGGTTGGCATAATCCAGGACGCGGTTGTCCCGGTTGAGCAGGCGCTCCCCCAACCCCAATAAGGCCAGAACCCAGCACCAGCCCAATAGCCCGCGCAGGGCCAAAACCAGCATCCAGGCCTGGCGGTCGAACGGCAGGAGAGCACCGTCTGGCCCGTGCCGGGTCACGCCGGAGATCACCAAATCAAGCCCAAAGTGCGAGTCCAGGTGCAGCCAACTCAGGACAACCGCCGCCACCAGGTATACCCAGGCGAAGCGCCTGATGACCTCTCGGGTGGCTTCCCGGCAATAGACCACGTAGCCGCAGAGGAAAAACACCAGAAAAGACAGCGGGTCCCATCCCCCGGCAATACGGGTTATGCCCAACCCGGCCGATTCGGCCAGGACCGAGGCGGCCGAAACCGGCAGAAACAGCAACGGCAGGGCCCAAGGCCGCTGGAACACCCCAGCGGCCCGAGTGAGCAGACTGCTCTCGCTCTTACCAAAGTTGATAAACAGGGGCAAGCCAATCAGGGAGAAGACGAACAAATACAGCAGATACCAAAGATGGGTGCCCACCCCCGGCGGGGTGAAGTTCCCCCCGGCCAGGTATATGCCGTCGAAAAAGTGCGGGTACCAGGCAAAAAAGTTCAACGTCGTCTTGCCCTGGAACAGCCTCTCCAAGTAGACCAGCGAAGGACCGATTACAAAGGTGCCCACCAGCAGCAGAGGCACCAGGATGCGCAGCAAGCGCTCCTTGAGAAAACCGCCCACCTTGCGAGAGCGAAAAGAAAGGAACACCGCCGCGCCCGAAATCACGAAGAACAGGGGCATCATCCACAAGAAGTTTAACTCCCGGAAGGCGGACATGGCCAAGCTTCGCGGCTCGTCGAAGATGGTGAAGGTGTGGAAATCATAGAATTTGGCGCAGTGGTGCAGAAATACGAATAGTATGGCGGTGATGCGCAGCCAATCCAGGTAATAGAGCCTGGCGGTTGACGGCGCGGGCTTCCCCGTCTGCCTAGTGAATGAATCTTCAGTCATTTTGTTCTCCCTCAGCGGCTACGCCGTGATAGTGCCTTGCAAATAAACCGGCAACTCCAGGGGGAAATATCAGAGGGGTGTGATCATGCCGAGCGGCCCGTCTCCGCCGGGTCGCTTGTGGGGCTAGAGGCCCAGCTCGTCGCTGATTTCGCGCATGGCCTCCACGGCCAGGGCGGCAAACTCGGGCAGGGGGATTCCCAACTGCTCGCAGAGCAGGATGTGGTCGCGGTTGACGCTGGCGGCGAAGGATTTCTCCTTCATGCGCTTGGTCACGCTCTTGGGCTTTACGCTGGCCAGCTTCTTGTCCGGATACACCAGGGTGGTGGCCACCACCAAACCGGTGATGGTCTCCCCGGCGGTGAGGGCCAGGTCCAGGGGGGTGCTGCGGGTGAGGCCCAGGTTCTCGGCGTTGTGCGCCTTGATGGCGCTGACCACCTCTTCGGGCACGTCACGCCCCGCCAACAGCTCGGCGGTCACCAGGCCGTGGCGGTGCATGTCCTCGGCAGTCTCGCCGTAGTCCAGATCGTGCAACAGCCCGGCCAAAGCCCAGGTTTGTTCGTCCTGGCCCAACTTGCGGGCCAGAGCGCGCAAAACCACGGCCGAGGCCAGGCTGTGCATGCGTATGCGTTCGTCGTCAACCTGACTCTTTAGAAGTTCCAGGCCGGCGGCGTAGTCCATGACTAGCCTGCCGCGGACAGACGCCGGGTCTTCTTCTTCAGGCGGCCGATGCGCTTGCGCAGGATCTCGACTTGCTTCTTGTCGCCATCCTCGCGGGCTTTTTCGCGGCCGGCCTTGAGACTCTTGATCTCGACCTTGACCTTGGCGATTTCTTTGGCAAAGAGCTTGCTGCCCGACTCGTCGGTGATGCCGATGGCCTCTTTGATGGCCGTCAGCAGCTCTTCCTTGTTCATGCTGTGCACGCCCACGATATTGCCCAGCACCAAGCCGTATTCCCTAAGCTCCTTGGCGGTCATTTTCTCCAGGGGCTTGGGGGGGTCGGGTACCTCAACAATGATTACATTGCTATCGGCCTCGGCGGCGGGCTCTTCACTGGTCTGGGCTTGCAGGGTTTCCTCGTCAGCCATGTCTTGCCTACTCTCCTGATTTTGCTATGCGAAGGGGGCACAGAGCCCCCACCGTTGAATGGGGGAGTTTACTCGCTGGAGCCATTCTTTTCAACCATTTTAAGAAACGGCTTGAACAGGTCAATGGGCAGGGGGAACAAGGTGGTGCTGTTGTTTTCACTGGCCACTTCCCTCAGGGTCTGCAAATAGCGCAGTTGCAGGGCCTGGGGGTGGTGGCTGATTATCTCCGCCGCCAGGGCCAGCTTTTCCGCCGCCTGGTATTCGCCCTCGGCGTTGATCACCTTGGCCCGCCGCTCACGCTCGGCCTCGGCTTGGCGGGCCATGGCCCTTTGCATCTCCTGGGGCAGGTCGATGTGCTTGACCTCCACGGTGCTCACCTTGATGCCCCAGGCATCGGTGTGCTGGTCCAGAATTTGCTGCAACTCGCCGTTGATCTTGTCGCGCTCGGAGAGCAGTTCGTCCATCTCCACCTGGCCGCACACGCTACGCAGGGTGGTCTGGGCCAACTGGCTGGTGGCGAAGAGGTAATCCTCCACCTGTATGATCGCGTTGGTGGGGTCCATTACCCTAAAATAAAGCACCGCGTTCACCTTCACCGACACGTTGTCCCGGGTGATGACGTCCTGGGGCGGCACATCCATGGCCACGGTGCGAAGGCTCACCTTGGTCATGCGGTCGATGATGGGGATGAGGATGATCAGCCCCGGCCCCTTGGCGGCGATGACCCGGCCCAGGCGGAAGATGACCCCCCGCTCGTACTCCTTGAGCACCCGGAGCGACACCACCAAAAACAGGATCAATAAGACCACCACCGGCAGCAGGCCGCCCAGAACAGCGACGATTCCCGATACGATGCCCATTATACCCTTGCCTCCTTTTAGCCCGCATGCGGGCTAAACCTTGTGCTCTTTGGGCGGCAGGGGCCGCACCTCTACCTCCAGGCCGTTGACCGCGATCACTTCGATTTTTTGCCCAGGCTCCAGGGGCCGGTCGCTGGCGTAGCGCCACAGCTCGCCCAACAGGCGCACCCGCCCGGCGTCCACCACCACCCCGGCGGAGCCCAACAGGCCTTCCCGGCCGGTGACGGACTTGGCCAGTTGGGCCCGTCCGGCCACATAGGCCACCCCGCCGAAAAACAAAATCATGGCCAGGGCGGTTGGAATCAAGACGGTCAGGGAAACCGCCACCACCCTCTCCCCGGACTTGAACAGCATAACCGAGCCAAGGATCAGCGAGGCCGCCCCGGCCAGGGAAAGCATTCCGTAGCTGGTGATCTTTATCTCCGCGAAGAACAGCACCACGGCAAGGCCTATAAGGGCCAGCCCGGCGTAGCTCACCGGCAGGGTGCTCATGGCGAAAAAGGCCAGGATCAGGGCCAGTCCGCCCACCACACCCGGAAAAACGGACCCAGGGTGGCTAAACTCGAAGTAGAGCCCGGCCAAGCCGATCATCAGCAGTATATAGGCCAGGTTGGGGCTGGCCAGCAGGCTGAGCAGCTTGTCCCGCCAGCCGGGATGGTGGAAGCGAATGGTCCGGCCCTTGGTGTTGATGACCTTTTCCCCGGCGGCGGTGGGCACTTTGCGGCCTTGCAGGGCTTGCAGCAGATCGCCCAGGTCCCGAGCCACGATGTCGGCCAGGCCCAGTTCCTTGGCCTGGAGGGCGTCGAAGCTGGTGGATTTGACCACCATCTCCTCGGCCAGCTTGGGGTCGCGGCCCCGGCGTTTGGCCAGGCTGGCGGCCAGGGCCTTGAGGTCGCTCACCGCCTTCTCGCCCATGGTGCCCTTGATGTCTTGACCCTGGCCCCCCACCGGGTGGGCCGCGCCCACGTGGGTGGCCGGGGCCATGGCCGCCACCGGCGCGGCCAGCATAAGGAACGCCCCCGCGCTGGTGGCCCGGGCTCCGGCCGGGGCCACGTAGACCACCACCGGCACCGGACAGGCCAGGATGGCCTTGACCATCTCGCGCATGGAGGTGACCAGGCCGCCGGGGGTGTCCAGGCGGATCACCACCAGCGACGCCGACGCCGTGGCCGCCTTTTCCAGGCCGTCCACCAAAAACTCGGAGCTGCCGGGATTGATGGTGTCGCTGAGCTCGATGACCCACACCCGCCCACCGGCTTCCTGAGCCGGGGCCGGGCCGGGCACGGCCAGGGCCAGGGCCAGGAGCAAGGCCAGCAGCAGCGACGGTAGGTAGCGGGGCATGGCCCCTCCAGGATTCAATTTATGACGTGGGGCCCTTTACCAGGGCCTTCAAATCGGCGTAGGCCAGGGCCTTGGCCTCCGGGGTGCGCAGCAGATAGGCCGGATGATAGGTGGGCAGCACCGGCACTCCCAAAGTCTGGCTCCATTTGCCCCGCAAGCGCCCCATGGGCGCGTCGCTGTTCAGCAGGGCGTGGGCCGCGGGGCGGCCCAGGGTGCAGATGGCCTGGGGCGCTATGAGCTTCACCTGGGCCTCCAAAAAGGGGCGGCAGGCGGCCACTTCATCGGCCTGGGGGTCGCGGTTGCGCGGGGGGCGGCATTTTACGATGTTGGCGATGTAGACCTGCTCGCGCTTCATACCCACCGCGGCCAGCATGGCGTCCAACAACTTGCCCGCCGGGCCCACAAAGGGCAACCCCTGGCGGTCCTCCTGCTCCCCCGGCCCTTCGCCGATGAACATGATCCGGGCGTCCTCGGGGCCGCTGCCGAATACTATCTTGTTACGTCCCTGGCTAAGCGGGCACCTAGTACATTCTCCCATCCACTGACGCACCTGGGCAAGGCTGTTTAGGCGGAGGGTGGGGGCGGCGGGCATCACCGCCTCCATGAGCTGCTCCATCTCGCCCCGGCTGCCGGCCACCTTGGTCATTCCCAGGCGGGAGCGGCAGGCCAGGTTGTCGGCCAGGTTCGCCAGACAGCGGGAATCGACCACGGGCCTATGCCCTATCCAGCAGGCGGGCCACCCGGTCCAGCAGGCGCTGGGCCACTTCCTGTTTGCTCAGAAGCGGCAAGGTCTCCACTTCGCCGTCCGGGGTGAGGAAGTGCACCCGGTTGGTCTCCACGGCAAAGCCGCTGTCAGAAGCGCTTACGTCATTGGCCACCATGAGGTCCAGGTTTTTGGCGGTTAGCTTGGCCCCGGCGTGGGCCAGCACTTCGTCGGTCTCGGCGGCGAAGCCCACCAGAATGCGTTCGGCCTTGTCCCGGCCCAGGGCGGCCAGGATATCGGTGGTGGCCACCAGCTCGCAGGTTTCGCCTTGGCCGTTCTTTTTGACTTTTTTGGGATGGCACTGTTGCGGGCGGAAATCGCCCACCGCCGCCGCCTTGACGATGACCTTTTGCTCAGAAGCCAGCCCGATCACCGCTTCGGCCATGTCCATGGCCGAGGTGATCCTGACCACCTCCACCCCGTAAGGCGGCTCCAGATGGGTGGGGCCCAAGACCAGGGTGACCTTGGCCCCCCTGCGCCGGGCCATGCGGGCTATCTCCAGGCCCATGCGCCCGCTGCTGGGGTTGGACAGATAGCGCACCGGGTCCAGGTGTTCACGGGTGGGCCCGGCGGTGACCAACATGGGCACCCCTTCCAGGTCGCGCTCGGCCAGCAGGTCCAAGACATGCTCGGCGATGAGCGTGGGTTCCACCATGCGCCCGGCACCCTCTTCGCCGCAGGCGGTGTACCCGGCGGCCGGGCCCACCAGGCTCACCCCACGGGCGGCCAGACGGCCCAGGTTTTCGCCCACCGTGGGGTGGGCATACATCTGGGGATTCATGGCCGGGGCGATGAGAACCGGGGCGGTGGTGGCCAGCATGATGGTGCTGAGCAGGTCGTCGGCCAAGCCGCCCGCCGCCTTGGCGATGAAGTTGGCCGTGGCCGGGGCCACCACCACCACTTGGGCCCAGCGGGCCAGGTCGATGTGGCTGATGGTGGCTTCCTGGCCCGGATCGAACCAATCGTCTGGAACCGGATGGCCGGTGAGGGCGGTGAAGGTAAGCGGCCCCACGAAACGCCGGGCGTGATCGCTCATCACCACCCGCACCGCGCAGCCGGACTGGGTGAGGCGGCTGGCCAGCTCGGCGGCCTTATAGGCGGCTATGCCCCCGGTTACCCCCAGGAGCACCCGCGGCTTGTCGTCGTTTTGCTCCATCAATCCACCGTGGGAGCCACCCAGATGGTCACTTCGGTGCTGAAGGTGTCTTCCATGATGTTGACCACCGCGGTCTTGCCCTTCTTGGCAAAAAACAGCACCACCCGGGGGTACTTGTAAGAACCCTGGAGCACCCAGTTGTCCTTTTGCATGGAGTCGATAAAGAAGTTTATCAGGCTCTGGACCTCCAGGTTGTCGGTGAACACCAACACGCCGGCCTTGAACTTGCCGGCCCGGAAGATCAGCGAGCGCTTCTTGTCCAGCTTCAGGGCGTTGGGCACCTGGATGTCGTCAAAGTCATAGTAACGGCCGATGGCGGCCGGAGCAGTGGCTCCGCCCTTGGCGCCGTTGGAACCCTGGACGCTGGTCTTGCCGGAATCCGCGCCCACCGGCTTGGCCGAGAAAATGGAGCATCCGCCGAGCCCCAGGAGGCTCAGGCCCAACAGGGCCACCAGGATACCTTTACCGAATCTCATGATATGGCGACTCCCCTCTTGCATTGATTGGGGCCAGGCAAATCGTAATTACAAACGGGCCACCACCAGTTCGTCCATGCTCTTGCGCTCGGGCTTGCTGGTGCCTCCGTCGGGGTGACCCAGGGCCATCACCGCCATAAGCTCCAACTCCTCGGGCAGGCCCAGGGTTTCGCGGACTTCCTTGGCGCTCTTGAGTATCTCGCCCAGCCACACCGCGCCCAAACCCAGACCGTGGGCCATCAGCAGCATGTTCTCCAGGCAGCCGCCCACCGCTTGGTGGTCCTTGGTGTCATTGTACATGGAAGGAGTGTGGATAAAGGTGCAGATAAGCACCGGGGCGTTTTTGAGCACCGCGCCGAACTTGGTGAAAGGGGCCAGCTTGGCCCGCATCTCTGGGTCGCGCACGATGCAGAAACGCCAGGGCTGGTTGTTGTTGCCGCTGGGAGCCCAGCGCCCGGCCTCCAAGATGGTGTTCACCATGTCGTCGCTAACCGGTTCGGCACTAAAGCGGCGAGTGCTGCGGCGGGCCTTGATGAAATCGAGCAATTGCTTATCTTGCATATGAACTCCCTTTCGTTGTTAACCGGCATGGTAACAAGGCGTATGAGGGGCGTCAAGCGCCCGGCCTGGCGGGCAAATCCCCTTGCGCGCCCAGCGGGCTGCGGCTAGACTGACAGCCGGGGTGGGTACCAGATCGCCCCTTTTTCCCGGAGGCCGCATGACAAAGATAACCGCCGCACTAGTTTTTTGCCTCTTTTTTGCCCTGGCCCCAGGGCCGGCGGCGGCAGTGGACGATGGCGGCTCCCTGGTCGTGGGCACCATCGGCGACGCCACCAGCATGATTCCCATGATCACCAGCGACTCGGCCAGCCACGAAATGAGCGGCTTGATCTACAACGGCCTGCTCAAATACGACAAAGATATAAACCTGATAGGCGACCTGGCCAAATCCTGGACCGTGAGCCCCGATGGGCTGACCATCACCTTCAAAATACGCCAAGGAGTGCGCTGGCAAGACGGCAAGCCCTACACCGCTGCCGACGCCCTGTTCAACTATCAATTTATGGTAGACCCCAAGACCCCCACCGCCTATTCCGGAGACTACCTGAAAGTGACCAAGGCCGAGGCCCTGGACGATTACACCTTCCGGGTGCATTACGACGAGCCCTTCGCGCCGGGCCTGGCCTCCTGGACCTTGACCCAAATGCCCCGCCATCTGCTGGAGGGCAAGGACGTGCGAGCCTCTAAGCTCAACCGCCATCCCATCGGCACCGGTCCCTACGAGTTCGTGCGCTGGGACCCGGGCGCCCGGGTGGTGCTGCGCTACTTCAAGGACTACTTCAGGGGCCGCTCCCACATCGCCCAGGTAACCTACCGGGTGATACCGGACATGGCCACCATGTTCCTGGAGCTCAAGTCCGGCGGCCTGGACTGGATGGGGCTCACCGCCCTGCAGTACCGCCGCCAGACCGAGAACGCCTTTTTCAAGAAGAACTTCGTAAAGTACCGCTACCTTTCCTCCGGTTACACCTATCTGGGCTATAACCTCAAAGACCCCCGCTTTGCGGACAAGCGGGTGCGCCAAGCCTTGAGCTACGCCATTGACAAAAAGGAGATCATCAAGGGGGTGCTCCTGGGCCTGGGGCGCGAATGCACCGGGCCCTTTAAACCAGGCACCTATTGGTACAATCCCAAAGTGCGGCGCTACCCCCACGACCCGGCCAAGGCCAAGGAGCTATTGGCCGCGGCGGGTTGGACCGACAGCAACGGCGACGGGCTGCTGGACAAGGACGGACGGCCCTTTGAGTTCACCATCATCACCAACCAGGGCAACTCCTACCGGGCCAACACCGGGGTAATCATCCAGCAGCGGCTTTCCCAGATAGGGGTGCGAGTGAAGCTCAGGACCGTGGAATGGGCCGCCTTTATCAAGGAGTTCATCAACAAGGGCCGCTTCGAGGCGGTGCTCCTGGGCTGGTCCACCACCCCGGACCCGGACCAGTTCGATATCTGGCATTCATCCAAGGCCAAGCCGGGCCAGCTCAACTTCACCTATTACAAGAACCCCGAGGTGGACCGCATCCTCACCGAACAGCGCCGCACCTTTGACCGGGAAAAGCGCCGGGCCCTGATTTTCGAGCTCCAGGAAATCCTGGCCGAGGACCAGCCCTACACCTTCCTGTACGTGGCCGACGCTCTGCCCATACTTGCCCGGCGCATCAAGGGCATCACCCCCGCCTCGGCGGGCATCAGCTACAACTTCACCGACTGGTGGGTGCCTAAGGCCCTTCAGCACCCGGCCCTGACCAGGTAGGCATCCATGCTCACCTATTTAGCCAAACGCCTGGCCATGATGGTGCCGCTGCTCGTGGGCATCACCTTTATCAGTTTTCTGATCATGCACCTGGCTCCGGGCAGCCCCACCGACCTGGCCACGGACCTGAACCCCAAGGTCAGCGAGATCGCCAAGGAGCGCCTGACCAAGCTCTACGGCCTGGACAAGCCCCTGCCCGTGCAGTACTGGAATTGGCTCAAGCGCCTGGCGGTGCTGGACTTCGGGCGCTCCTTCGCCCCGGACGGCCAGCCGGTGTTGAACAAGATCGCCGACCGTTTGCCCATCACCGTGACCATCAACCTGCTATCCCTGGCCCTGGTGCTGGTCATCGCCGTGCCCATAGGGGTGTATTCCGCCACCCACCGGGGATCCATCTTCGACCAGGCCACCACGGTGTTCGTGTTCCTGGGCTTTGCCACGCCCACTTTCTGGCTGGCCCTGCTGTGCATGATCCTGTTTGGGGTGGTGTTGGGCTGGCTACCCATCAGCGGCATCAAGAGCCTGAACCACGACCAGCTTTCCTGGGCGGGCCAGCTCTTGGACTACGCCCGTCACCTGGCCCTGCCGGTGCTCTTAAGCGCCTTCACCTCCCTGGCGGGCATGAGCCGCTACATGCGCGGCAACATGCTGGAGGTGATACGCCAGGACTACGTGACCACCGCTAGGGCCAAGGGCCTGCCCGAACGCCTGGTGATCTACAGTCACGCCCTCAGAAACGCCATGATGCCGGTGATCACCATCCTGGGACTTTCGGTGCCCGCCCTCATCGGCGGCTCAGTGATCTTCGAATCCATCTTCGCCATACCCGGCATGGGCAAGCTGTTCTACGACTCGGTCATGGCCCGGGACTATCCGGTGGTCATGGGCGGCTTGGTCATCGGCGCGGTGCTCACCCTGGTGGGCAACCTGCTGGCCGACCTGGGCTACGCCCTGGTCGACCCCAGGGTGAGGTCCAAATGAGCGCGGGCGGCGAATACCGGGGCCTGTGGGGCCAGTTCGTGCACAACCTGGGGGCCAACCGTTTGGCCATGGTAGGGCTGTTGGTGGTGCTGGGCTTGTTGGTGGTGGCGGCCCTGGCTCCCTGGCTCACCGTGCACAACCCCAACGCCATCGACGTGGAGGCCATCCTGTTGCCCCCCAGCCTGTCCCACCCCTTTGGCACCGACGAGCTGGGTCGCGACGTGTTTTCGCGCATGATCATGGGCTCGCGGGTGAGCCTGGAGGTGGGGCTGATCTCCGCCGGGCTGGCCACCCTCATCGGGGTGGTGTTGGGCGCCCTGGCTGGCTACTACGGCGGCTGGGTGGAGTCCACGGTGATGCGTTTCACCGACATGATGCTCTGCTTTCCCACCTTCTTTTTGATCCTGGCGGTTATCGCCCTGCTGGAGCCGTCGATCCTCAACATCATGGCGGTGATCGGCCTCACATCATGGATGGGGGTGGCCCGTTTGGTGCGCGCTGAATTTCTTAGCCTCAAGGAGCGCGAGTACGTGGTCGCGGCCAAGAGCCTGGGGGCGGGCGATCTGCGCATCATTTTCCGGCACATCCTGCCCAACGCCATGGCCCCGGTCTTGGTTGCCGCCACCCTGGGAGTGGCCGGGGCCATTTTGGTAGAGAGCGGCCTGTCCTTCCTGGGCCTGGGGGTGCAGCCCCCGGCGGCCAGTTGGGGCAACATCCTCAACCAGGGCAAGGCCAACATAGAGATCGCCTGGTGGCTCAGCCTGTTCCCAGGCCTGGCCATCCTGGTAACTGTTTTGGGCTACAACCTCCTGGGCGAGGGCATCCGCGACGCCCTGGACCCGAGATTGCACTAGCACCGCGCTCCCGGGGGAGCGCTCCCTGATCAACTCAAGCCAAACTATCTGGAGAGAACCATGCCCTTTGTAAACGTCAAGGTAACCAAGGGTCCCCTCACCGTGGAGCAAAAAGAACAGATCATCGCCGGAATGACCGAGGTGCTCTACTCGGTGCTGAACAAAAAGCCCGAGACCACCTACGTGGTCATCGAAGAGCACGACACCGACAACTGGGGTGTGGGCGGCGAAAGCCTCACCGTGCGCCGCGCCCGCAAAAGCGGCTAGCCATGGCCGCCCCTATGCCGGGGCTCACGGTCCGGCCCATGAGCCTGGACGAGGTGCAAAACCTGGCCGTGCCCTGGGCCGCCTCCGAGGGCTGGAACCCCGGCCCCCACGACGCGGCGGTGTTTTACGCCACCGACCCCCAGGGATTTTTCGTGGCCGAGGCCGGGGGCGAGCCCCTGGGCTGCATCTCGGCGGTGAACTACGGCGACACCTACTGCTTCCTGGGCTTCTTTCTGGTGCGGGCCGAAATGCGCGGCCGGGGCATCGGCATGGCCATGAGCCAGGCGGCCCTGGCCCACGCCGGAGAGCGCATCATGGGCCTGGACGGGGTGGTGGCCCAGCAAGGCAACTACCGCTCCGCCGGATTCGAGCTTGCCTTCAAGAGCGTGCGCTACGCCCGCCTTGGCGGCGGGGAAGACCCCGGCGGCGCCATTGAGCTGGCCGCCCTGCCCTGGGACTTGGTGCATGCTTATGACACAGCCCATTTCCCGGCACCCAGGCCCGAGTTTTTGCGCGCCTGGCTGGCCATGCCCGGAGCCACCGCCCTGGGGATGATGGACAGCGGCGATCTGGCGGGCTATGGCGTCATGCGGCCTTGCCAAGAAGGCTTTAAGGTCGGGCCCCTTTTCGCGGCCGGTCCCCAGGAGGCCCGCACCCTGTATTTGGCCCTGGCCGCCAGGGCTCGGGGGGCCACGGTGTACCTGGACGCGCCCCACAACAACCCGGCGGCGGTGGAGTTGGCCCAGAGCCTGGGCATGGAGCCGGTGTTCGAGACGGCTCGCATGTACAAAAACGGCAGGCCGCAGTGGTTGGCGGATGAAGTTTTCGGCATTACGACATTCGAATTAGGTTAGGGGGACGATATATGCTGGTGCGCAACCTGGAGCATCCCGATACCCAACAGACCCGCTACCAGGCCCACGGCGGCGGGGTGGCCCACATGGTGCTGGACGTGCGCCGCCACCTGAACACCCTGATGTTCCTGGCCCACGCCTCGGTGCCACCGGGCAACAAGCTGGAAGGCCACGTGGACCCCATGGAGGAGATCTACATTATCCAGAGCGGCAAGGGGATCATGCAGGTGGATGACGAAAAGCGCGAGGTGTTTCCCGGCGACGCCATTCACCTGCCCATAGGCTCCTGGCACGAGTTGAGCAACCACGGCGATGAAGAGTTGACCATCCTGGTGGTGGCCGGGCTCATCCCCGGCGAACAGGCTTAACGCAGGCTCGGACTAAATCAATGACGGCGGTAATGACGGATCAGCCCCGCCACCACTCCCAGCACCCGCACCTGGTCATGGCGCAGGACGATGGGCTCCATGGTGGGGTTGGCCGGCTCCAGGCGGATGCAGTCGGACTCCAGGTAGAATTTCTTGAGGGTCACGTCGCTCTCGTTGATCAAGGCCACCACGGTCTGGCCGTTCTCGGCGGTGTGGCGCTCTTCCACCACGATGACGTCGCCGGGGCGGATGTTCTCCTCGATCATGGAGTCGCCCTTCACCTCCAGGGCAAAGGTGCGGTAGCGGCCCAGCATGTCCTGGGGGATGGACACGGTGCGGCTCTCGGCCACCGCCTCGATGGGCTGGCCCGCCTGGACCACTCCCAGCAGAGGCACCTCCACCTCGTCCAGCTCGATCTCGCAGAAGCCCAAATCCTCCAGAGTTATACCCGCCATGGTCGCCTCCTGTTGATATACGTTCGTCTAGTATGCTATACACACGTAGGCGCTCCTGTCAACCCCGCAAGCGAAGCTTTACCACCTGAAAGGCGGTTGCTATAGTGCCAAGCATGATAGTAGACGCACACACCCATATCTTCCCGCCCGAGATGCTCTCCGACCGGCCCCGCTTCTGTGAGGGTGAGCCCGCCTTCGCGGCCATCTACGCCGACCCCGAGGCCCCCATGGTCACCGCCGAGGGCTTGGTGGAAGCCATGGACCAAGGCCAGGTGGATGTCTCCTGGGCGGTGGGCTTTCCCTGGCTAAAGGAAGAAAACGCCCGCCTGCACAACGACTACCTCATGGCCTCGGTGGCCCAGTTTCCCGAGCGCCTGCGGGGCCTGGCCGCGGTTCACCCGCCCCAGTCCTGGGCCCGGCGCGAGGCCGAACGGGCGCTGGCCGGGGGGCTGCACGGCCTGGGCGAGATCGCCTTTTACGACTCCGACCTCAACGTGAAAAGCCTGGCCCCCCTGTGCCGCCTGAGCTACGAGGCCGACCGGCCCATCCTGTTGCACACCAATGAGCCGGTGGGGCACCAGTATCCCGGCAAGGCGCCCATGACTTTGGCTGCGCTGTACGATCTGGTGACCAACCACTGCAACACCAAGCTGATCCTGGCCCACATGGGCGGGGGGCTGTTTTTCTATGCCTGCCTCAAGCGCGAGGTGTCCCAGGCCCTGGCCAACGTTTGGCTGGACACGGCGGCCAGTCCGTTCCTTTACCGGCCCAGGGCCTATGCCCTGGCCATGGAGCTGATGGGCGACGACAAGGTGCTCATGGGCAGCGACTATCCCCTGCTGCCGGTGAAGCGCTACCGTCGCGAGCTGTCCTCCCCCGAGGCCGGGCTCAGCTCTCGTCAGATGGAGCTGGTCATGGGCCGCAACGCCACGTACCTGATCCCCTAGCTATGACCACCACCCGCATCCTTCTTGCCGCCGACCTGCACCTGGGCGGACCCGTGGCCGCGCCGGACCCGGCCCTGACCGTCACGGCGGCCCAGGCCCGTGGCACCGCCTTGGAGCGCCTGGTGGAGCTCTCGCGCCTCCGCCAGGTGGGTCTGGTGCTGTTGCCCGGCGACGTGTTCCACGCCCCGGAGCCGCCCCTGGGGGCAGTGCTGGCCCTGCAAAAGGCACTGGCCGCCTGGAGCGAGATGGGGGCCAAAGTATTCATAGCACCGGGCAACCACGACCCATGGCTGCCCGGCGGGGTGTGGGCTTCCTGGCCCGCCACCTCCGGCCTAACCGTCTTCGGGCCTGAGGCCCAGGGGGTGGAACTTGCCCAAGAGGGCCTATGGGTGGCGGGTATGGCCCACGCCACGGATCGCGAGTCCCGGGACCTGTCCCAGCTTTTGCCCCCTCCCCCGCCGGGGCGCACCGGCCTGGCCGTGTTGCACGCCAACATCGCCTCGGCCCCCAAGCCCGGCGATCACGATCCTTATGCTCCGGCTGCCCTGCAAAACCTACTCTCCGGGCCTTTCGCCCTGTGGGCCTTGGGGCACATCCACATCCCCCAGGAACTGGGCAAGCATCCACGGGTGCTCTACGCGGGCACCCCCCAGGGGGCCCATTTGGGCGAGACCGGTCCCAAGGGAGCCTGGCTGCTGGAGTTGGCGGGTGGCGCCCTGAGCGCGGAGTTCATCAACCTGGCCCCGCTGATGTTCCACGACCTGGTGTTGGACAACTTAATGGGCCTGGAGAGCCCGGCCGCCCTGGTGGCTCGGGTGCGCGAGGCCATCGAGTCCCCGGCTTCGCCCTGGCCCCAGGAGCACTGCCTGCGCCTGAAGCTGGCCGGGCCTTCGCCATTGTGGCGGGTGCTGGGACGGGAGGAGCCAGGCGCGGTGGCCGCTTCCCTGAAACGGGAGCTGGGCCTGGCCGGGCTGGTGCTGGACATGAATACCCTGTGCCCCCCGGCCGACCCCCAGACCCTGGCCACGCGGCCCGATGTGTTGGGGCGCACCCTGGCCCTCATGGCCCAGGCCGGGCAGGACGACGAGGCGCTGGCCGCCCTGGACGAAGAGTTGGCCAAGTCTCTGCACCCGGACCAGCGCCGCCTTCCTCCGGAGGAACGCCGCGCCTGGCTCAAGGAATTGTTGGACGAAGCACGCTCCTTGGCCCTGCGCGGCCTGTGGCAAGGCGGAGGGGAAAACAACGATGCGGCTTGAGCGCCTGAGTATAGGCGGTTTTGGCCGCTTGCCCGCCGGGCGGGTATTGGAGTTCGCGCCTGGGCTCAACCTGGTGCTGGCCCCCAACGAGCGGGGCAAGACCACCCTGAGCCAGCTTATCGCCGGGCTGTTCTACGGCTTCGGCCCGCGCAAGGGCGGGGTGCACCCCTCCCAGCCTTGGTCTGGGGGCGACACCGGCGGGGAGTTGATCTACCGCCTGGATTCGGGGGAGGCCTTCACCCTGAGCCGCCATCTGGACAAGCGCGAGACCGTGACCCTGCGCGACGAGGCGAACCGCGAAGTGGCCTTGAACGGCAACCAACCGGGCGAGTTGCAATTGGGCCTGGGCCAGGGGGCCTTCCTCACTGTGAGCCGCATCGGGCTGGACGATTTGCAACAGGCCATGTACGCCGGGGGCGGGGGCAAGGAGCTGGAGAGCACCCGCCAGTGGCTATCGGGCTATTTCTTCAGCGAGGCGGCCACGCGAGGCGAGGTGGCCAATCCGGTGAGCGTGCGCCAGGCCTGGGGCGCCGAGCGGGAGCGCCTTTATGCCGACGACCGCCGCAAAGGTGCCGAGAGCAAACAACTGGCCCAGCGCATTGCCCAAGCCACAGAGGCCAAGGCAGCCGCCCTTCAGAGGGAGCAGCAGGCCCGCCAGGCCCGGCACGATCTGGAGGCTCTGGCCGCCCAGGAGAATGAGCTGGCCGAGCAGCGCAGCGCAGCCGCCCAAGCGGTGCAGGAGGCGGGCAAGCGCCTGGAGCAGGCCAAGGCCCTGGCTCGGCGGTCGGGGCTATTGGAGCAGATCGAGGATTTGACCCGCCAGGGTCTGGCCACGGAGCAGGACGAAGCCAAGGCCCGCGACCTTATGGGCCAGGCCCAGGCCGCGCTGAAGCGGGCCCAGACCGCCAAAGCCGAGGCCGAACAGGCCCAAGCCAAGGCCACGCAGTTGGTGCCCGGCGGGGAGCCGGAGCGGATGGAGGCCGATCTGCGCCAGTTGCAGGAGATGCGCTCCGAGTTCAACGCGGCGCACCGTTTGCAAGAGGCGGCGGAAAGCGCCCTAACTCGCCAGGCGCGGGCCTTACGAGAGCAGTGGGGCCTGGAGAGTTCGGCGTTGGCGGCCATCGACAGCGGGCTTCCCTACCAGGTGGAGCGCTTGCGGAGCCAGGCCCAGGATGCGGCTTTGGCCGCCGAGGAAGCCCAGCGCGCCCTGGAGACCCTGCCCGCGCCGCCATCCGCGCCGGTGTGGTGGCTGGGCCTGGTGTTCATGGGCCTTGTGGCCGGAGGAAAAACCATGTTCTGGGCCTATCTGGCCCAGGTGCCCTGGTGGTTCTGGGCTTTGGGCGGCGGGCTGGCCGCGGGTGGCCTGGCCCTGCTGGGCTTTTGGCTGCACCGGCGAGGGCAAAACAAGCTGGCCGGGCAGCGCAAAGCCGAGGCCGTGGCTGCCCTGGAGCAGGCCCAAGCCAAGCAGGCGGCAGCGGAGCAGGAGCTGTCCCGGACGGCCGAAAGCCTGCCCCCAGCCCTGCGCCAGTCCGAGGCCCTGGCCCTGAGCCAAGCCCTGGCCGAGGCCCGCCGCCTGGAGGGCGAACGCGAGGCCCAGGCCCAGGAGCGAGCCGCCTTGGAACAAAACCGCGAGGCCCTGTTGGCCCAGGCCAAACAGGCCGCGCCCCAGGCTACCGGTGGCATGGAAGCGGCCCTGGATCAGATGCGTCAACGGGCCAGGCAGGCCCAGGACGCCCTGGCCCATGCCCACCGCCAGCAGGAGCAGGCGGTGCGGGAGCAAGACGCGGCCCGCTCCCTAGAGCAGGAGCTGGTCCGGCATTTAGCCGCCCTGAACCTAGCCGACATGCCCGCCCTGGCTCAGGCCAGGGAGCGCTCCCGCCAGGCGGACAAGCTGCGGGCGGCGGTGGCGGAAATCGAGCAGGGAATGGAGCCATCCGCCCTGGTCAGCCCCCCGGTCCCGGAGGCGGCCCAGCAGGCCCTGGACCAGGCCCGCGAGGCCCTGGCCGCCCTGGAGCGGCAAATGCAGGCCTTGGCCGGCCGCAAGGGCGAGCTGGCCAAGGAGCTTGAGCACCTGGGCAAGAGCGAACCCGCCGCCCAGGCCCAAGCCCGCTTGGAGGCCCTGGCCCAGGAGCGAACCACTTTGGCCAGGCGTCACGACGCCCTGCTGGTGGCCGAGACCCTGTTGGGCCGGGCCATGGAAGAGTTTCGCTTGGAGGCCCAGCCTGGCCTCTTAAAAAAGGCGGGGCGCTATCTGGCCATGGCCACGGACGGGGCCTATGAGTGGCTGGGCACCGACCTCTTCGAGGCCCCGGCCAAGGGCGAGCCGGAAATCAAGGCCCGCTCCGGCCCCGGCGCGCCGGAGCGCGACATAGCGGCCCTGTCCCGAGGCACCCGTGACCAGCTCTATCTTTGCCTGCGTTTGGCCCTGGCCCAGGAGATCACCTCCCAGGGCGAGCCCCTGCCCCTTATCCTGGACGACCCTTTGGTGAACTTCGACGCCCAGCGCCTGGCCGCCGCCCTGGCCATGCTCTGCCGGGTGGCCGAAGAGCGCCAGGTCATACTCCTCACCTGCCACCCCCACCAGGCCGAGCTACTGGAAGAGCGCTGCTCCGTGAACCGGCTGCAAATTTAATCCCGCATTATGCAGCGCCCCAGAGGGCGCATACCATTGCCCACGCTGGTGGGCACATGTGACCTCAGCCTTTCCCTTGGCCCACCACTACAAGTTGGTATTGGATACAGCCCCAAGCCGGGCATAATTTGACAGGGAAGACGCGGCAGATTACCATGCCCAACGATTGAGTAACGGCGCTTTCTAACGTGACTTGTATCGGGTTGCTCAAAGTGCCTAGATATGCGGCGTCTGCCGTACAAGCCAGGCTTACAGGAATCTGAGCGGGAACTAAACACCGAGAGGATTGAGCATGAAGATCGCAGTAGTGCTGTTGGTTATGGCAATGTTTTTTGCTCCGGCCTTGGGGTTCGTCGACCGGGCGTCGGCCGACCCCACCGCTCCATGCGACATTTTGAATATTATTGTTGAAGGCAGCGGTGACGGCTGGTTTGTCGAGGCGACTAAATGCCATCACGGTAGGTCGTCCCGGGTGGAAGATGCATGGATTTTATTGGAACCGGTTGATGAATCAGCCTTGTACGGACCGGATTGCGAGATTGTCATCTACAAACAAAACGTCAATGCATCGCTTGATGACCGCTATGTTTTTAGGGTTGGGCAGGGGATTTGCCATATTAAATTCAAAGCCGGGAATATCCATGTCAAACAAATTAATGGTAAGCCGATCAACTACGTGGTGAAAAATGGGTCCTATGGAGAGGATTTGGGGGGAACCGTCACTTTTACGGCTCCATAGTGAATTCGCGTAGCGGGTTGCCAATGAAGCCGACCAGGATATATCCGACAAAATAATCCCGGATAATACTGCATTTTGCGCCCGGTCAGGCCGGCAGGGTGCACAATAGGCGCTCTTCCTCGTCCAGTTTGAGCAAGCCCCGCTCCATCAAATAATCAAGGCCCCCCTGGAAGGTGGCTTTCATCTTTCCGTCAAAGTACATGTCCACCGTCTCTGGGAACCAGGGCGAGGTGATGAGCATTTGCCACAGGCCCTCGCGGTGCTGGGGACCGCGCATCATCAGGACATAGAGCATGATCTTGCGCACCTGGTCCCAGGCCATGCGCTTGGGGTCCTGGATGAAGGCGTCCACCCTTGCCAGGCAGGCCTCGATGGCCGCCGGGGCGTTGTCGATGATCGGGCCGTGGCCGGGAAGAATCTTCTGCACCTTGAGGCGGCTGAGGCGCTCCAGGCTCTCACGCAGTCTGAAAGGCGCGTCCAGGCCTTCGATGCGCGGGGTTAGCACCCCGAAGTCGCCGTCCCACAGGGTGTCCGCGCTGACCAGCCATCCAGTGTCCAGGCAATGCAGGGCGATCTGGCCCATGGCGTGGCCGGGGGTGTGCAGCACCAGCCAGTTCATCTCCCCCAGGGTGAGCACCTCGCCGTCGGTGAGCGAATAGTCAGTGGGAAAAAACTCTGCGTCCTGCTGGTAATAGCCCCACCAAGTGGCCCAGTCGTTGCGCTGGTCGATGAAGTAGCGGTCCACCAGGTGCAGGGCCACTTTGCAGCCCGAGCGGCGCTGAAACTCGGCGTTGCCCCCGATGTGGTCGCAGTGGGTGTGGGTGTTGACAATCAGCTCAACGTCCTCGATGGATAGGCCGCACTGGGCGATGAGAGATTCGGTCTCGTTGAGGTCGCTTATGTATCCGGTGTCGATCAGGGTGCGAGGACTACCGGTGAACACCAGATGGTTGGCGTTTAGCCAGCCGCGCTCGATGAAAAACAGATCGTCGGTGAGGGGAGTGATGCGAGAGTCCATGTTCCTGCCGTTCGCTGAAAATTAAAACGGACCGGCCACCAGGGGCCGGTCCGCCTATTTTATCTTAAAACGCCTTAGTAGATCGCGTCGTATTTGCAGTTCTCAATGCAGGTCTTGCACTTGATGCACTTATCTAAATCGATGACCGCAGGCTCTTTTTTCTTCCAGGCAATGGCGTCCACCGGGCAGTTCTTGAAGCACAGGCCGCACTTCTTGCATTTGTCCACGTCCACCTTGAACTCCAGCAGAGCCACGCAGGAGCGGGCCGGGCACTTTTTGTCCACCACATGGGCCATATACTCGTCGCGGAAATAGCGCAGAGTGGACAAGACCGGGTTGGGGCCGGTCTGGCCCAGGCCGCAGAGGCTGGCCTCCTGGATCATCTCGGCCAGTTCCTCCAGGGTGTCGATGTCCTCCGGCTCGCCTTTGCCCTCGGTGATCCTTTCCAGGATTTGCAGCATACGCCGGGTGCCCTCCCGGCAGGGAGTGCACTTGCCGCAGGATTCGTCTTGCACAAAGTCCATGAAGAAACGGGCCATGTCCACCATGCAGGTGGAGTCGTCCATGACGATCATGCCGCCGCTGCCCATGATGGCCCCGGCCTTTACGATGGCCTCGTAATCGCAGATGGTGTCCAAGTGCTCCTCGGGGATGCAGCCGCCCGAGGGGCCGCCCAGCTGCACCGCCTTGAACTTGCGGTGCTTCTTGGGGATGCCCTCGCCTATGTCGTAGATGATGGTCCTGAGCGGGGTGCCCATGGGCACCTCCACCAGGCCGATGTTGTTCACGTGGCCGGTGAGGGCAAAGACCTTGGTGCCCTTGGACCTCTCGGTGCCGATGGAGGCGTACCAGTCCCCGCCGTTGCTGATTATCTGGGGGATGTTGGCCCAGGTCTCCACGTTGTTGAGGATGGTGGGCTTGTTCCAAAGCCCGGCCTGGGCCGGGAAGGGAGGCCGGGGCCGGGGCATGCCGCGCTTGCCCTCGATGGAGCGCATGAGCGCAGTTTCCTCGCCGCAGACAAAGGCCCCCGCGCCCTGGTATATCTGCAAGTCAAAACTGAAGCCGGTGCCCAGGATGTCATCGCCCAACAGGCCGTATTCCTTGGCCTGGTCTATGGCCAGTTGCAACCGGTGCACCGCCAGGGGGTATTCGGCCCGGCAGTAAACGTAGCCAAAATGGCTGCCGATGGCCTTGGCCGCGATGACCATGCCCTCCACCACCGCGTGGGGGTCGGCCTCCAAAATGGACCGGTCCATGAACGCGCCGGGGTCGCCTTCGTCGGCGTTACAAAGCACGAACTTGGTGTCGCCGGTGGCCTTTTGGCAAAACTCCCACTTCATGCCGGTGGGGAAGCCCGCCCCGCCCCGGCCCCGGAGGCCGGACTTTTTCACCTCGGCCACGATGTCCTCGGGGCTCATTTGTTTGAGCGCCTTGGCCATGCCCTGGTAGCCGCCCTGGCCGATGTATTCGTCGATGCTCTCCGCGTCGAGCATGCTGCGGTTCTTGAGGGCTATAAGCCGTTGCAGGGCGAAGAAGGGGATGTCTCGCATGTGGGGAATGCGCTTTTTGGTGCCAGGGTCCTTGTAGAGCAGGCGCTCCACCGGCTCGCCGCCCATGCAGTGGGACTCCACCAGCTCGGCGACGTCGGTCTCCTCCAGGTTCACGTAGAAGATGCCCTCGGGATAGGTGACCATAACCGGGCCCAGGGCGCAAAAGCCGTTGCACCCGGTTTCCACCACAGCCACTTCCTCTTCCAGGCCCTGTTTGGCGATCTCGGCCCTCAGGGCGTCGATCACCGCGATGCTGCCCGCGGCTTGGCACCCGGTGCCCCCGCAAACCAGCAGGTGCATGCGTTGGGTCCCCACCCCCGCCTGCCCGTGGCGCAGGGCCTGGGCCTGTTGGGATCTTTGTTGAATCTCAGCTAGATCATTTATGCTGATCTGGGACATGCAAGCCTCCCCCGAACCGGCTGGGCCGAATTATTCGTAATTCTCAACCAACTCCACGATTTTGTCGGCCATGACCTTGCGGTGGGTGTCCAGGTCGGCCACCACCACCGGGGCCACTCCGCAGGCACCCAGGCAACGCACCTGCTCCAGGGTGAAACGGCGGTCCTCGGTGGTGGTGTCCACCGGGGTGTTCAGATGCCGCTCCAGGCGCTCCAAAACCTCTTTGCCGCCGCGCACGTAGCAAGCGGTGCCCATGCACACCCGGATGACGTGGCGCCCGCGTGGCTCCATGGAGAAAAACGAATAAAAGGTGGTGACCCCGTAGACCTCGTGGCCAGGCACGCCCAGTTTGTCGGCGATGCGCTCCTGCACCGGCACCGGCAAATAACCCACCACCTCCTGGCACTTTTGCAACACCGGGATCAGGGCGCCGGGTTTGCCCCGGTGGGCCGCGCAAATCTCATCGATCCGGGTCAGCATCTCCGAGGTTACGTCCTCGGGCATGCTCACCTGGGTCAGATCGTAGGCCAGACTCATGGCCAACTCCTTGGGCATGTGTGAAAGCTATATAAGGACAGCCGGTTACGGCTTAGTTCCGGTTACTTGCCGGGCATTAAGTTGAATAGCATAGGCCGCTTGGGCAGGCAAGGTTTTTTACCCCACCGCGCACCAGGCCATTAGGGCGGCCACTTCGCCCAATTCGATGGCCGCGCCCAGGGTGTCTCCGGTGACCCCGCCTATGCGACGCTGAAACCACATGGCCAACACCAGGCCCAAAATAAGCACGGCCAGGGAGGCCACCGCTCCGGCCAGCCCACCGGCCAACAGGGCTATGACCAGGGCGCAGGCCCCGCACATCACGTCCGGCCACAGAGTGCTCTGTTGGGCCACGGCCGCTCCCAGGCCCTCACCGGGGCGGGCCGGGGGCATTAGTCCGGCCAGGATGCCGGCAAGAGCCCGCCCCAGGGCCGGGGCCGCCACCAGGGCGCCCCACAGGGAGGGGCCGGAAAGCGAGGCCAGGGCCCCGAACTTCATGAGCATCACCCCGGCCAGGGCCGCCACCCCGAAGCTGCCCAAACGGGTGTCCTTCATTATCTGAAGGGCGCGTTCGCGGCTGGTGGTGTGCACCAGGGCGTCGGCCGTGTCGGCCACGCCGTCGTAGTGCAAAAAGCGGGTGAGCCCTCCCCACAGCACCACCAGCACGGCGGCCAGGGCCAGAGGCGGGACTTTGAAGCCCAGCAACCAGGCTGCCCCGGCCAGGACCAGCCCTACCAGCCCGCCCACCACCGAGTACCAGGCGCGGGAACGGGCCAGGTCCAGGGAGTCGGCCCGTAGCCCGGAGTTCACCGTGGCCACGGTGAGGAACTGCAAGGCCAGTAAAAAGCTCTTCACTTCTTATTCCTGATGCCCGGTGACCCCGGCGTCGGCAAAAGTGGCCATCTCGTTGTATATGGCCACCGCCGCCCGGAGCACGTTAAGGGCCAGGGCCGCGCCGGTGCCTTCGCCCAGGCGCAGGTTCAGGTTCAGAATGGGCTCCAGCCCCAAAGCTTCCAGCTGCACCTGGTGGCCGATCTCCACTGAACAGTGCCCGGCGAAAAGGTAGCCCACCACCGCCGGAGCCAAGCGGGAAGCCACCAAGGCCCCGGCACCGGCTATGAAGCCGTCCAGGATCACCGGCACCCCCTGGGCCGCAGCCTCCAGGATGTAGCCGCAGATGGCCGCTATTTCCAGGCCGCCCACCGCGGCCAGGGCCTCCAGAGGCTTGTCCGCCGAAGGCTGGTGCAACTCTAGGGCCTGCTCGATTATCTTGATCTTCTGCACCAGGCCGGTCTCGTCCAGCCCGGCCCCCCGTCCGGTTACCGCGGCCACCGGCTGACCGCACAGCACCGAGGTGAGAGCCGCGCAGGGGGTGGTGTTGCCGATACCCATGTCGCCGGCGATGAGCAGGTCGTGGCCTTCTTCGATGAGTTGGGCGGCCACCTGAGACCCCACGGCGATGGCCTGGCGGGCCTGATCCAGGGTCATGGCCGGCTCTTGCATGAGGTTCGCCGTGCCCTTGGCCACCTTGGCCTTGATCAGGCCGGGGGTGTCGTCAAAGTCGTAGTTGACCCCCACGTCCACCACCCGCACCTGGGCTCCGGAGTGGCGCGCCAGCACGTTGATGCCAGCACCCCCGGCCAGGAAGTTGAACACCATCTGGGGGGTCACCTCGGCGGGATAAGGGCTCACCCCGGCCTGGGCCACGCCATGGTCGGCGGCGAACACCGCCACCGCGGCCAAGGGCTGGGCCAACTTGGCGGTACCTCGAATCTCGGCCAGCCGCCGGGCCAGCTCTTCCAGACGGCCCAGGGAGCCCAGGGGCTTGGTCAGGTCGTCCAGGCGGGCCTGGGCCGCCTGGCCCGCGCTGGGGTCCAGGGGCTTGATGCGCTCTATGATGCCTTCCAGGGTGCTCATTGCTTCTCCTGAGTCATGAAAGTGGCAACGGCCCGCCCTTGAGGGCCAGGGGCAGGCCGGCGGTGATCAGCAATACCGCGTCGCAGGAGCGGGCCAGGCGCTGGCTCAGGGAGCCGGCCAGGTCGCGCCAGCGGCGGGCCAGAGCGTTTTCGGGCACAATGCCCAGGCCCACCTCGTTGGCCACCATAATTACCCTGGCTTGCAGGTTGGTCAGCAGTTGGGCCAGGGCCTCGCCGCGCTGGTTCACCTGATCATCGTCCAGTTCGGCCCCCAACACCAGGTTGCTCAGCCACAGGGTGAGGCAGTCCACCAGGAACACGGTGCCCGGCGCGTCGGCCTGCTTCAGGGCCGATTCCAGCTCCAGGGGCTCCTCCAAGGTGGACCAGGCCGGTCCCCGGTCCACCTGGTGGCGGGCTATGCGCCGGGCCATCTCCTCATCGTGAGCCTGGGCCGTGGCCACATAGATCAGCCGCCCGCCCCAGCCCTCGGCCAGGGCTTGGGCGTAGGAGCTTTTGCCGCTCTTGGCCCCGCCCAGAATAAGAACGCTATGGGGCGCGGGGCTCACTTGCCCACCGTGTCCTTCAGGCCTGGCAAGGGCCGGTGATCCACCATGCGAAAGTCCACCGGCGGCTCGTAGGCGAACATCTCCGGTGTGGTGGCCGGGTTGATCTTCAGGTTGCTGAAGCTGTAGGCGGTGCGGTCGCCCACCAGGTTGTAGATGACAAAGCCGCGTAGCGCCAAGCCCTCTTTGGCGAAAACCAGCACCAACTCCTTGAGATCGGCCCGGCGGTTGCGGGGCTCCAGGGCCAGCAGCACGCTGCCCTTGGGCGCGGCCGCCATCTCCTTGTCCGAGGCCTCCAGTACCTTGTAGTCCTTTTCCAGGCTGTCCAGGCCGCCCAGGGCGTCCAAGAGGGAAGTGAGACCGCTGGTGAACTGGCTAAGGGGGTACAGATCGGCCTGCCTGCGCTGGGGCCGCACCCACCAGGCGGCGGCGCCCCCGGTGATGATCAACTCCCGGCGCGGGGTGTCCTGCTCCAGGCGCAGCTTCAGGGGCCGGGCCCAGGCCAAGCGGCCCGAACCGGTCACCTTGCGGCCGCCGCCCTGGGCTCCCAGGGACACGAAGCTGCTGGCCCGCTGGTAGTCGGCGGACAGGCTCTTAACCTGGCGGTAGCGCTCTTGCACCCGCTGGGCCAACAGGGAGGGAGGCTCGGGTTTGTCCTGGGGGGTGGCCAGGGCCACGCCCTGCCCCATCAGGAGCAACAACGCCAGGCCTGCCAAAATTTTTATACTGATCGCTCGCACGCTTTGCCTTAATCCCGCATCAAAACCTGGCGGGGTTTGGAGCCCTCGCTGGGGCCCACTATGCCGTCGCGCTCCATCTGCTCGATGAGGTTGGCCGCCCGGTTGTAGCCCACCTTGAGGCGGCGCTGCACGTAGCTGATGGATGCCTGGCCGCTTTCGCGCACCAGAGCCACCGCCTCGGGGTATAGCTCGTCGTCATCCGCGCCGCCTTCGCCGCCTCCTTCGTCGGAGGTGGCGGCCACCACGCTTTCGTCGTACTCGGGCCGGGCCTGGCTTTTCCAGAAAGCGGTGACCCGGTCGATCTCCTCCTCGCTGACGAACGCCCCGTGCAAACGGCTGACCCCGGAGGAGTCCGGCGGTACGAAGAGCATATCGCCACGGCCCAGCAGATGCTCGGCCCCCTGCTGGTCCAGGATGGTGCGGCTGTCCACCCGGCTGGCCACCTTGAAGGAGATGCGGGCCGGGAAGTTGGCCTTGATCAGACCGGTGATCACATCCACGCTGGGGCGCTGGGTGGCCAGGATGAGGTGGATGCCCGCCGCCCGGGCCATCTGGGCCAGGCGGGTGATGAGCCCCTCCACCTCCTTGGAGCTGACCATCATCAGATCGGCCAACTCGTCGATGAACACCAGGATGTAGGGCAAGGGCTCCAGGTATTCACGCCCGTTGTTCTCCACTCCCGCCGGAGTGGGGATGGGCCCTTTGTCTGCCAGGCGGCGGTTAAAAGACTCGATGTTCTTAACCCCCACCTCGGCCAAGAGTTCGTAGCGCCGCTCCATCTCGCGCACCGCCCAGCGCAGCCCGGCGGTGGCCTCCTTGGGGCTGGTGATGATGGGGTAGAGTAGATGGGGGATGTCGCTGTAGGCGGAAAGCTCGATGCGCTTGGGGTCCACCATGAGGATGCGCACCTGCTCGGGGGTGCAGCGGTAGAGAATGGACAACACCAGGCAGTTGATGAACACGCTCTTGCCCGCGCCGGTGGCCCCGGCGATGAGCAGGTGGGGCATACGGGCCAGGTTGGTCACCATGGGGTGGCCCAGGATGTCCTTGCCCACGGCCACGGTGAGCCGCCCGATGGCCTTTTGGTACACCTGGGCCGAAAGCAGCTCGCGCAGGGCCACCATCTCCCTGGTGGGGTTGGGTATCTCGATGCCGATTACCGCCTTGCCGGGAATGGGGGCCACGATGCGGATGGACTTGGCCCGCATCACCATGGCCAGGTCGTCGGCCAGGCCCGCCACCTTGCTTATCTTCACGCCCGGCGCGGGCTTGAACTCGAAGCGGGTGACCACCGGGCCGGGAGCCACTTCGCGCACCGCGCCGTGCACCCCAAAGTCGGAGAGCTTCTCCTCCAGCACCTTGCTGGTGGCCCTGAGTGCCTCGGCCTGCTCCGGCGGGGCCGGGCCTGGGCCGGGGTCCAGCAGGTCAAGATCGGGCAACTTAAAGCGGCCCTTTTTGGGCGAAGGCGTCACCACCCCGGAGGCGGACGCGCCCCCGGCCAGGCGGGGCTTGATTACCGGGCCGTTTTCGCCGTTTTGGCTGGGCGTTGCGCTGGGCAAGGGCGGCGGCGGGGCCGGGGCGGCCGGCTCCGGAGCCGGTTCCGGCCGGGAAATCACGATCTCGTGCTCCGGCTCGGGCTCTGGCTCCTGTTTGGCTGCGGGCGCTGGAGTGCCGCCCGGTTGCAGGCTGAGCGGGGAGACCGCCTGCTCGGCCAGGGGGCCGTCCACCGCCGGGGAGCGCAAAAGCGGCCCCAGCAGAGGCCACAGGGACCAGGCAAGCAGGCCCAAAGACCCGGCCGCGAACAGCAGGGGTAGCCCCCAGGCCAGCCAAGCCCCCACCTGTCCCAGGCTCTGAGCCACCGCTCTACCCGCTCCGCCGCCCACCGGCAGGGGAGCCCCGCCCAGGTTTATGCTGCCGTCGGCCGCTCCAAGGATGGCGGCGGTGGAAACCAGCAGGCCCAGGCCCGCGGCCCAAAAGGGCAGCATGCGCCCGGCGGCGCGGCCCGACCACAAAAGCCAGGCGGCCAGCAGGGGCAACAGCACCAGCCACCAAGCCCCCAGGCCGAATACATCGTAGGCCACGGCGGCCAGGGCGGCGCCGGGCTCGCCCAGCAGGTTGCCCGCCTGACCCTTCACATCGTGGATGGGCGAAGGGTCGGCCGCGCTGTACCAGGCCAGGGACGCGACCACGCCGATGGCCAGCAAAACCAGCAGGGCCGCTCCGATGGTGCGGGCCACCTGGGCCAGGGCGGCCAGGGTCCGGCCGGACATAGCGGCCTTGGGCTTGCGCGGCTTCGCGGCCTTGGCCTTGCCCTTGGCCTTGGCCTTGCGGCCCTTGGAAATCTTGGGTTTGCTCAGCTTGACGGTCTTTTTAGGGAGCTTGGCGGACAAATCGCTTCCTCTTTCAAGCCTTGAATAGACTTTGGGGATACAATCTAGGCTGCGGTTGCGGGGCTGTCAACCGGAGGCCCTTCCCCGGCCTGTCGCTGCAACTCAAGTATGCGCTCGCGCACCAAGCCGGACAGCTCCTCGCGCTCCCCAGCCTTGAGGCCGGCGGTGGCAATGGGTTCTCCCAGGATCACCTCTATGGGGCCGGGGTCCAACAGAAAACGGTCGTTGGCCATGGCCTGGCGGGTGCCGTGCAGGTAAAAGGGCACCACCGGCTTGCCCGACTTGATCGCCAGCAGGAACCCGCCGCTTTTAAAAGGCAAAAGGTTGCCGTCGTCGGAGCGGGTGCCCTCGGGGAAGATCACCACGCTGGCTCCGTCGCTCACCCGGCGCGAGGCCAAGATCAGGCTCTGCATGGCCTGACGGCTGG
>JAIPDO010000112.1 GCA_021737645.1 Desulfarculaceae bacterium | reverse complement strand
AAAGAGGATTAGACTCAGGCAAGACGCCTGATCCTCGTGAAACACCCCGGTTAACACTGGCGTTCCGCGCCTGACCTGGTAAAATCGTAAGCGTTTTTTGGCCCGTCGTCTAACGGCAGGACATCAGCCTTTGGAGCTGATTATTCAGGTTCGAATCCTGGCGGGCCAGCCAAACAATATCAACGGGTTAGCCTTTTCGGCTAGCCCGTTTTTCTTTTTTTTGGTGGGAGATAGTGGGAGACATTATGCGTAGGCCCCCAGGTCGTGCAGATAGACGTCGGTGGTTGTCGCCTTGGAATGCCCCAACATCTTTTGAATCCAGGTGAGGGGTCGGCCTTCGACGGCCCACAACCAAAAGAACGTGGGCATGTCCATCGCAGATTCCTTGGCGGGTTTCGAGGAGATCGCCCGCCTGGTTTTGGCGGCGGGGCGCAGCCTGCGGGGCTACGTGGTCACCGCCTTCGGTTGCCCCTACGAGGGGGCCATACTCGAGGAGCGGGTGCTGTCCATGGCTCGGGCCTATGCGGACATGGGAGTGGCGGAAGTGTCCTTTGGCGACACCACCGGCATGGCCAACCCCCGCATGGTGTCCGAAAAGATGGGGCGCCTGGCGGCCCATTTTCACAACAGCCGCGGCCTGGGCCTGGCCAATGCCTACGCCGCCTATCAGGCCGGGGTGCGCATCTTTGACAGCTCGGTGGGCGGCTGCCCCACCGCGGTGGGAGCCATGGGCAACGTGGCCACCGAGGACCTGGTGAACATGCTGGAGGAGATGGCCATCGACACCGGGGTGGACTTCGCCAAGCTACTGGAGGTAACCGCCCTGATCGAGGAGGTACTGGCCACCCAACCGGCCAGCTTCACCTGCCGCCAGGGACGCCCGGTATGGGGCCCCTCCACCATATAATAGGCCGATCCCCATTTTTTTGCGTTGTGCGTTCAGCTCATGGTTCTTTGTATTTTAGGCAGGCGTTCACCAAGTTGTCGGCCAAAACCGGATTGCTGCCAAAGTGAAGGTGCACGTAACTGACCAAGGTGTTGCCCAAACCAAAACCCGGGGTGTCGGACAAGGGCCCGCCATGCTCAAACGCCGCGTAACAATCGCTGCGCATACCGTGCACCGATCCGCATGATGATATCTCGGAATAATGAAACTCATGTCCCCGGGCGGTGGTTCCTGCCGGCCCTAGGGGGGTGTCGGCGTTGAAGACCACACAACGGTATCCCAGGGTTTTCAGGCGGGGCAGCATGGTGAAAGATAAGGGCAGCAGGCCGGCCATGCGCCATACGCCGCCCCCGAGGTCGCGCATTTCCCGGCCCAAGTACATCATGCCCCCGCATTCAGCGTATATGGGCATTCCCGTACGGCCTAATTCCGCTATTTCCTTTTTCAGTGAAACGTTTCGCGATAAATTGCGCGCATACAACTCAGGATAACCGCCTCCAAGGTATAGACCGGACAAGCCCGGTGGCAAGGCGGAGTCGTGTAGGGGCGAAAAGAAAACCAGTTCGGCTCCGGCCTGCTCCAAACGCCTCAGGTTCTCATGGTAGTAAAAACAAAATGCCCGGTCTCGGGCCACTCCAAGCCGCACTTTTTTGGGGGGTATTGGCTCAAGCCCCGTGTTTGATTCCTTACCCAGGTCCGGCAAGCGCCCCAGTAGTTTGTTCAGGTCCACGGCCTTCTCCAGCCATGCGGCAAGCTGCTCCTGCTCCAGAGGGCCCAAGCCGCCCTCTTCGGCGGTTATCAAACCCAAATGCCGCTCGGGCAGGCTCAGATCCCTCTTATCCACCAAGCAGCCAAGAAGGCTGGTTTTGGGCGCCAAAGTCATGGCCTGGGCCAACATACGGCCATGGGCAGCCCCTCCTCCCACCTGATTGGCCAAAACGCCAGCCCAGGTCAAATGTGGATCAAAACCCGTGTACCCCCTGATCAAGGCCGCGAAACTGCGGGCCAAAGAGCTGGCGTTGGCCACTAAAAGCACCGGCGCTCCCAAAATCTTGGCCATCTGGGCAGTCGACCCGGCCTCATCCACCGGATTAGCGCCGTCGTAAAGGCCCATCACTCCTTCCACCACCGCCACCTGGGCTGAGGCGGCGTAGCGGGAAAAAATCTTACGATTCTCGTCAGGAGGCAGCATGCAGCCGTCCAGGTTGTGGGCGGTCCTCCCGGTGACCAGGGCGTGATGCCCAGTATCAATGAAATCCGGCCCCACCTTGAAGGCCTGCACCGCGATCCCCCGTTGGCGCAGAGCGGCCATGAGGGCCAAGCTGACCATGGTCTTGCCCACTCCGCTGCTGGTTCCCGCTATTACGATGGTTTTGGCCAAGTCACACACTCCCATAAAAAAATCCCCAAGCCTGTACAGGCTTAGGGATGGCACCCAGCTTACTTGGTCCCTAAGATTGCGACGAGTCGAGTTACCACGCCCAACTCACACGCACATGCATGGGCAGGTCTTCTGGCTTCCGGATCGACCTAGCGGCCGCGCCTTCCCGCTACGCTATCTGCGCGGCAGTGGCTTGGTTGCGGCTTTCGTCCCCGGTTACAGCGGCGGGACTGCGACGGATTCGCACCGTCTTCCCTGTTAGGCCCTCGCGGGCGCCCATTGATCTTACTGGTAGCAAAAGTCCCGGTGCATGTCAACGAATATACAATTCGTCTCAACCAAGGCTGAATTTATAACATATCGTATTGTATGGTTATTTAGGTTTCATTCTTTTCCAGCCAATGAATCCCTTTACAATTGTCGGGATTTTGTTTACCTATAGGACATAATAAAAAAACCACTAAGATTAATGAGGTCCGTAGTGTCGCTATTTCCCATTGGGAGCAGGTCTTGTCCGCGTTGTGGTGGAAGAGACATAAGACGATCTCATAGGCGCAACGCTTGGGAACGCGCCATTTCGCTTTTTGGAATTTCCCCGTTTCGTTGCCGAGACTGCCTGAGCCGTTTTTACCGTATATTGCACTAGTGAGTTGCTCGGAGGACAAGCCTGCATTGTCGGGTTTTAAGATGCTATGGGGGAGTGGTTATCTGGCGGATGGGCGTCCGGCACCCAGGTAAATCGCCGCCACGGCCAACAAGGCCCCTCCGGCCTCCAGCAAACTTGTCGGGCGGCCGAAAAACAGCACGTCCCAGCAAAAGGCTAGGGTCGGCTGCAGTAACAACACCAGGCCCGCCCGTGAAGCGGCCACCTGTTTGAGCCCCAAGGAGATGAGCACCCATCCCCCGGCATGGCAGGCCAGGCCATAGACGGCCAGCCAACTCCAGTCCCAAGCGGAGCTCACGGCCAGGGACTCCCCGGAGCGCCAAACCTCCGCCAATAGCAACCCAGCGCAAACCAGAGACATCACAGCCACATTGGCCATGGAGTCCAGGCCGCCCACGCGGCGCACCGCCCAGCGCATGCTCAGGAGGTAAGAGGCGTAGGCGCAGGCGGCCAATAGGCCCAGGCCTACCCCATAATGATAGTCTGGGCCCAGTTCCTGCCACCTCCCCCCCACCAGCAGCCACAGCCCAAACATGGCCAGGGGTATGGCCGCACCCAGGCGCCAACCGGGCCTCTCGCCCAGGATCAACACTCCTACCCCGGCCACCACGAATACCTGAAAATTGGCCAGAATGGTGCTGAGCCCCGGCCCCAGCAACAGGATGGCCCGGTGCCAAAAAGCCAAATCCAAGGCCAAAAGAATGCCCGCCAAGCAGGCCAGTCCCAGGCCTACCCACCCGCCCCACAGGGCCTTGCCCCGCAGGCGAGCCCAAATGGCGAGAACCAGGCCACCGATGAGCATGCGATAAAAGGCGCTGGTGGCGGGGCCCACTGAAACCAAACGCACCATTACCGCGGAAAAGCTGATGAGAGTGGCCCCGCCCAGAAGGCATAAAAAAGCACCCGCCGTTGGGGAGGGTGGCCCCCCTCCCCCGGCGGGCGTTGATTTTGATCGTAGGCTGAGAGGTATAGGCCTTACTCGCCTTGTTTGGCGCCGGTCGCCTCTGCCGGCGCCGAGGCATGCTCGGGCAGGGCCTTTTTCTTTTTACTGCCAATGCGCTCAAAGAGAACGAAAAGGCCGGGCACGAAGACCACACCGAGGAAGGTGGCGGCCAACATGCCGCCGAACACCGCGGTGCCCAGGGCGATACGAGACCCGGCCCCGGCTCCGGTGGCCACCACCAAAGGAAGCGTGCCCAGGATAAAGGAGAACGCGGTCATGAGAATAGGCCGGAAACGCAGCTTGGACGCCTCCATGGCCGCATCCACGATGCCCTTGCCCTGGGTGTGCAGATCGCGGGCAAACTCCACGATCAGAATTGCGTTTTTGGTGGCCAAACCGATCAGGAGCACAAGGCCTATTTGAGTATAGACGTTGTTGTCCAAGGAGCGAAGTTGCACTGCGGCAAAAGCACCCAGCAGCGCCAAGGGCACCGCCAAAATGACGGGCAAAGGCAGCTTCCAGCTTTCATATTGCGCCGCCAGCACCAAGAACACGAAGATCACCGCCACCACGAATACCGCCGCACCGCTGCCGCCGGCAACCACTTCCTGGTAGGTGATGCCGCTCCAAGCGTAGCCCATGGATGCGGGCAACTTCTGCGCGGACATGTTGGCCAGAAGCTCGATGGCCTGACCGGAACTGTAACCCGGCGCGGCGTTGCCGCGAATTGTGGCCGAGGGGTAGAGGTTGAAACGCGGCACCACCTGGGGACCCACGGTGTTTTTAATGGTGGCCAGGGTGGCCATAGGCACCATATCGCCCAAGGCGTTGCGCACCTGCAGATTGGAAATGTCATGAGCTTTGGCCCGGAAGCGGGCCTCGGCCTGCATGTTCACCTGGAAGGTGCGTCCGAACTTGTTGAAGTCGTTTACATAGCTTGAGCCAAGATAGGCCTGGAGGGTGTCAAACACCGTTGACAGGGGGATGCCTAGGGTCTTGACTTTGGTGCGGTCGACATCCACGAACAACTGGGGCACATCGGCCCTGAAAGTTGTGTACATGCCGGTCAGCCCGGATTGGGCGTTGCCGTCCTGGATAATCTCGTAAGCCATGTTTTGCAGACTTTGCGACCCAAGGGCCCCACGGTCCTGCAACTGGTATTCAAAGCCCCCGGCCAGGCCCAAACCGGGCAGGGCCGGCGTGGGGAAGGCCATGACCGTGGCCTCTTGTATCTGCATCATGCCATAGTTGATGCGCATCAACATGTCTTGTTGGCTCTCGCCTGCCTTACCGGCCCGGTCATCCCAACTCTTGTACACCACGATCGCCGCCCCGGTGTTGGAGTTGGCGGTGGAGTCCAACAAGGAAAGGCCGGTAAAGGCGATGTTGTATTGGATTCCAGGGGTTTCGGCGATGATATTGTTGACCTTGTCCAACACCTCCTGGGTCCGCTCCATGCTGGCTCCATCGGGAAGCTGGACGGTGCTAACCGCGTAACCCTGGTCCTCCACGGGTACGAAACCGGTGGGGGTGTTGACCATGGTGTAGAAGGCCACCACGGACAGGATGACGTAGACGACCATGGAAATACCCAGCTTGTGCACCACCAGCCCCACGATGCCTTCGTAGCGGTTGGTGGACCAGCTCAGGAAGGCGTTGAAGCCGCGCCAGAACCAGTTGCGGTGTTCCTTGGACGGCCTGAGCAACAGGGCGCAAAGGGCCGGGCTCATGGTCAGGGCGTTGATGGAGCTGAAGAAGGTGGCCGTGGCGATGGTCAGGGCGAACTGCTTGTAAAGAATGCCGGTCATGCCGCCCATGAATGCGGTGGGAATAAACACCGCCAAAAGCACCAAGGTGGTGGCGATGACCGCGCCGGAGATCTCCTCCATGGATTTTATGGCCGCTTCTTTGGAACTGAGCCCGTGTTCATCTATATTTCGGGCGCAGTTCTCCACCACAACAATGGCATCGTCCACCACAATGCCGATGGCTAACACCAATCCAAACAGAGTAAGGGTGTTGATGGAAAAGCCGAGGATGCCCATGACCGCGAAGGTGCCGATGAGCGAAACGGGGATGGTGATGGCGGGGATCAGGGTGGCCCTGATGTCCTGCAAAAACACGAACACCGTCAAAATAACAAGGATGGCCGCGATGATCAGTGTCTCTATGATCTCTTGGATGGAAGCGCGCACCACATCGGAAGCGTCATAGGTGACCACCACCTCAAGGCCCTCTGGGTAGCTGCTGCTCAACCTCTTGAGAACCTGGCGGCAGTTGTCGGAAATCTGCAGCAAATTGGCGCCCGGCAGCTGGTAGACCATAATGGTGGCCGAGGGCTTTTTGTTCATCTGGCTACTGATGGTATAGGTCTGGGCGCCCAGTTCCACCCGGGCCACGTCCTTGACCCGTACGATGCGGCCATCGGAGCCGGTTTTTATAATGATTTGCTCGAATTCAGCCACATCGGTCAAGCGGCCCAGCACGTTGACCGATAGCTGGAAGTTCTGTCCCTTGGGAGCCGGACTCTGGCCGATAACGCCGGCGGCGACCTGCACGTTCTGCTCTTGGATGGCCGAAGCCACATCGTCGGTGGTTAGGCTGAAGGTCTTGAGCTTTTGCGGATCAAGCCACAGGCGCATGCTGTAGTTGCCCGCGCCGTAGACCTGCACGTCGCCCACTCCATAGACACGGGCCAGTTCATCCTTGATGCTGATGGTAGCGTAGTTGGCCAAGAAAATGCTGTCATAAAGGCCCTTGGTATCGAGCAGGTTGACACACATGGCAAAGTTGGTGGACTTCTTTTTGGTGGTCACGCCCAGGCGCCTGACCTCTTCGGGCAGTTTGGGAGTGGCGATACCTACCCGGTTTTGCACCAGCACCTGGGCCATGTCCTGGTCGGTGCCGGTTTCAAAAGTGACGGTCAAGGTGTAGGAGCCGTCCGAGGCGCTGTTGGAAGACATGTAGATCATGCCTTCCACGCCGTTGACCTGTTCTTCGATGGGCTGGGCCACGGTGGCGGAGACCACGGTGGCGTTGGCCCCGGGATAGTTGGCGGTCACGGTGACCGTGGGGGGCTCGATATTGGGGTACTGGGATATCGGTAGACCCAGCAGGGTCAGGGAGCCGCCCAACACGATAATGATCGACACCACCGCCGCGAAGATAGGCCTGTTGATGAAAAAGCGTGAGAACATTTAAACCAGCCTACTTTTCGCCCTTGGCGGGCTTTTCCTTGGTCTGGCCCTTTTGCTGGGCTTGGGCTTTCTGTCGGGCCGCGGCTTGGGCCTGTTTCTCCTGCTCTTGGGTCATGGGGGTGCATTTGGCCCCGGGGCGCACCCTTTGCAAGCCGTTGACCACCACCCGGTCGTCAATGGTTATACCCTTGCGGATGACTATAGTGCCGTCGCTCTGCATCGGTCCGGTTTCCACCGGCCGGTACTGCACCACGTTGTCTTTATCCACCACCAGCAGGTAGGAACCACGCTGATCGCGGCCCAGGGCGCGGTCTTGGGTGAGTATGGCGTCTTTTATAGTTCCGATCGGCACCTGCACCCGCACGAACAAACCGGGCAGCAGCACCGCATCGTCATTGGGGAAGACACCGCGCACCTGGATGGTGCCCGTGTTGATGTCAACCTTGTTGTCTATCCAGTCCAAATAGCCGGCATGGGGAAAGTCTTTTTCGTTGGAAACCGCCAAGTGGGCCATTGGCCGCCCCTTTTCATCCAGGGGCAACGCTTTTTTACGCTCGTTGTGGCGGGCCTCCATTATGTCGCGCTCGGCCACCGTGAAATATGCATACATGGGATTGTCCATGACGATGGAGCAGAGCTTGGTCGCCTTACCAGCCCCCACCAGGTTGCCCACGTCCACCAAGTTGCGCGAAATACGTCCGGATATGGGGGCATGAACGTGAGTGTAGCCGTAGTCGATGCGGGTGCGCTCCACCTGGGCCTTGGCCGCTTGCACCTGGGCTATGGCTTCGGCTTCCTGGGCCTTGGCCTGGATCACATCCACCTCACTCACCGCCCGGTCCTTGTAAGCGTTTTCCTTGCGCACCAAAGTGGCCTGGGCCAGTTGCAACTGGGCCTTGGCCACGGCCAGGTTGGCCAGGGCGATGTCCACCTTGGCCTGGTAAGGCTCCGGCTCGATGACAAAGAGCAACTGCCCCTTTTTCACCATGGTGCCAACTTCGAAGTTGACGCTTCTGAGCTGACCCTCCACCCGGGCCACGATGTCCACGGAAAACTGGGCCTGGGTATTGCCGGTGAACACCTGGTAGGCAGTGACCGTTCGCGTGACCGGCTTGGCCACCGTAACCGTGGGTGGCGGAGGCGCGGCGAATTTGTTTTCGCCGCGGTCGCAACCGGCGGCCGCAAGAGTGAGCCCGGCCAATATGGCCAAAGCGGTTAGTGCCTGTTTGCTTATCCCCTTGATCATGGCAATTTCCCTTGAAGGTGCGCGGCGCCTGCCCTAGCGGCTGGCCGCCTCCAGTGCATTGTTGGGCGGGGTTTCGCGTTTGGCCGCGGGGTCCCAGCCGCCACCCAGGGTCTGGTAGATGTTGACCAAATTTATGGCCACTTGTCCGCGCGAAGCGGCCAATTGGTTGTCATAGTCAAACAGGTTGCGTTGAGCGTCCAGCACCCTTTGAAAATCTTGCAATCCCTCTTTGTATAGGCGGATAGCCAGCTTCAGGGCGCGCTTTGAAGCCACCACCGTGGTTTTGAGGTATTGCCGGCGCAGCTTTTCCTGCTGAAAAGCCACCATGGCGTCCTCCGCCTCCTTGAGGGCGGAGAGCACGGTGTTTTCATAAGTCAAAAGAGCCTGCTCGGCCTGGGCGTCCTGCACCTTGATCTGGGCGCGAATACTGCCACCGGCAAAAAGGTTCCAAGACATGCTGGGCCCTATGGAAAAGTAGGTGCTGCCGCCGTTGAACAGATTCCCGCCGGTGGTCGCCGCGGTTCCCAGAGAGCCTATCAGGCTGAAACGGGGATAGAGGTCGGCGGTGGCCACCCCTATGCGGGCGGTGGCCGCGGCCAACTGGCGCTCGGAACGCCGGATGTCCGGACGCTGGCGCAACAGGTCGACCGGCACTCCCACCGCCACCTCGGCCGGGGGCATGGGGATGGGCCGGTGACGTATCAATTCCGGAGCCAGCGAGTTGGGCGGAAGCCCCAGCAGCAGGGCCAGAGTGTTCAAAGACTGGCTTAGGTCGCTTTTTAGGGGAGGCAGTTGGGCCTGGGAGCTGCCCAGCACCGTCTGGGCCTGGGAGACGTCGAGATCGGTGGCCAAGCCCCATTTAAAACGGGACTGGGTGAGCTTGAGCACTCCCTTTTGGGACTCGATGTTTTCGGTGGTGGCCGCTATGCGCGCCTGCAGGGTGCGCACCACCAGATAGGTCTGGGCAACCTGGGAGTAAAGGGCCACCATCACCCCGATGCGGTCTTCCTGGGTG
>JAIPDO010000088.1 GCA_021737645.1 Desulfarculaceae bacterium | reverse complement strand
CCCGTTGCCGGGCGGGGGCTTGTGCTTGTTAGGTAGGCGGGGCTACTTGACCTTGACCACCCAGCCGAAGGGGTCGGGCCGTTTGCCCAGCTGGATGCCGGTGAGCTCGTCGTAGAGCTTGTGGCTCAGCTGGCCGGTCTGGCCGTCGGCCACGTCGTAGTCGGTGCCCTGGTAGTGGATGGCCCCCACCGGGCTGATCACCGCGGCGGTGCCGGTGCCGAAGGCTTCTTCCAGCTTGCCCGCGGCCTGGGCCTCTATGACCTCGTCGATGGTCAGCTTGCGCTCGTTGACCTTCAGGCCCCAGTGGCGGCACAGGGTCAAGACCGAGTCCCGGGTGATGCCCGGCAATATGGAGCCGTGCAGCGGGCTGGTGATGATCTCGCCGTCGATGACGAAGAACATGTTCATGGTGCCCACTTCCTCGATGCTCTTCTTGTCGCAGGCGTCCAGCCACAGCACCTGGGTGAAACCCTTGGCGTGGGCCTCCTCGGCGGCCAACAGGCTGGCCGCGTAGTTGCCCATGGTCTTGGCCTCGCCCACGCCGCCCACCGAGGCGCGCACGTAGGTCTCCTCCACGTAGATGCGAACCGGGTTGAAACCCTCGGGGTAGTAGGCCCCCACCGGTCCCATGATCACGAAGTAGAGGTACTTGGAGCTGACCTTGACCCCCAGGCAGGCCTCGGTGGCGATGACCGTGGGCCGGATGTACAGGCTGGTGCCCTCCAGGGTGGGCACCCACTCGTGCTCGGTCTTGACCAGCTCGAACAAATGCTCCAGGGACTCATCCACCGGCAGTTCGGGGATGCAAAGCCGGCGGTTGGAGCGGTTCATGCGCTCGATGTTGGCCTTGGGCCTAAACATGTAGATGCCGCCGTCCACGCCGCGATAGGCCTTGAGCCCCTCGAAGACCTCTTGGCCGTAGTGCAGCACCAGGGCGGCCGGGGACAGGGACAGGGGGGCGAAGGGCACGATGCGCGGATCGTGCCAGCCCTTGCCCTGCTCATAGTCCAGCTGAAACATGTGGTCGCAGAATATTTGGCCGAAACCAAGCGCGGATTCGTCGGCCGGCTTGGGCTTGCAGCTGTCGGCGGACAGCAATTCTTTTCTACACTCCATGGCGCTCTCCCAAAGGGCTAAGTTAAACTCTGGGCCTTGGCCGCGGCCAGGCTGCGGTTAAACGGCGGCCTGAGTACGCCCACCTCGGTGATGATGGCGCTGACCAGGTCGTTAGGGGTCACGTCGAAAGCCAGGTTGATGGCCTCGGCTCCGGGTGCGGCGCGGCTGCCGGCAAAGGCGAGCACCTCGGCGGGGTCGCGCTCCTCTATGGGTATCAGGTCCCCGCTGGGGGTGTCCATATCGATGGTGCTGAGCGGGGCGGCCACGTAAAAGGGCACCCCATGTCGCCTGGCTTGCAGGGCCACGTTGAAGGTGCCGATCTTGTTGGCCACGTCGCCGTTGGCCGCGATGCGATCAGCCCCCACCACACAGAGGTCCACCAGGCCCTTGCTCATCAGAGCCCCCACCGCGCCGTCCGGGGCCACGGCCACGGGAATACCTTCGTCCACCATCTCCCAGGCGGTGAGCCTGGCCCCCTGCAAAAGCGGGCGGGTCTCGTCGGCGATGACCTTGATCTTCTTGCCCGCCTCCGCCGCCGCCCGCACCACGCCCAGGGCGGTGCCGTAGCCCCCGGTGGCCAGAGAGCCGGCGTTGCAGTGGGTGAGGATGGTGGCCCGTTTGGGCACCAGCTTGTTGCCGTGGCGGCCCATGGCCCGGTTGATGGCCACGTCCTCGGCCAGCATCATCTCGCTTTCGCGGCGCAGCATGGCCAGGATGGTGGGCACGTCGTCCGGGGCGGTGGCGGCGATGGCCAGCATGCGATCCACCGCCCAGCCCAGGTTCACCGCCGTGGGCCGGGCCGCGCGCATCACCTCGGCCTGGGGCGCAAAGCGCTGGCGCCACTTGGCCGGGTCCTTGACCCGGATGGCCTTGGCCGCCAGCACCAGGCCCATGGACGCGGCGATGCCGATGGCCGGGGCTCCGCGCACCGCCAGGGTCTGGATGCAGTAGATGACCCGCTTCATGTCCCGGCAGGCGATGAAGGTGGTCTTGCTGGGCAGCTTGCGCTGGTCCAGGATCATCACCACGTCGTCTTGCCAATAAAGAGTCGGGACCACCGCTAGCCTCCCAACAGCTTGTTGATGAGCTGGTTGACCACCTTGGGGTTGGCCTGGCCCTTGGTCTTTTGCATGACCTGGCCCACGAAAAAGCCCATGAGTTTTTTCTTGCCGCCCTTGAAGGCCTCCACCTCGTCGGGGTTGGCCGCGAAGATCTCCTGAAGCAGGGACTCCAACTCCCCGGCGTCGCTCACCTGGGTCAGGCCCTTTTTCTTGACGATGGCCTCGGCCTGCTCGCCGGTGTCCATCATCTCGGCGAAGACTTCCTTGGCCATCTTGCCGCTGATGGTCCCGGCCTCGATGAGCTTGAGCAGCCCGGCCAGGCCCCCGGGGCTGATGGGCGTTTGGCCGATTTCCAGGCCCTGGGCCTTTAGCGCGCCGATAAGGTCGCTGGTCACCCAGTTGGCCGCCGTCTTGGCCGGGGCCCCGGCGGCCGCCACCGCTTCGTAGTAGTCGGCCAGGGCCTTGGAGGCGGTGAGCACCCCGGCGTCGTATTCGCTCAGGCCAAATTCGGCCACCAGGCGCGCCCGCTTGGCCTCGGGCAGCTCGGGCAGCCCGGCGCGCACCCGCTCCACCCAGGCGTCGTCCACAATGAGGGGCAACAGGTCCGGATCGGGCATGTAGCGGTAGTCGTGGGCCTCTTCCTTGCCCCGCATGCCGAAGCTCTTGCCCTGGTCCGGGTCCCACAGGCGGGTCTCCTGCTTCACCTTGCCGCCTTCGTCCAACAGGGCCCGCTGGCGGCGAATTTCGTATTCCAGGGCCCGCTCCACTCCCCGGAAGGAGTTCATGTTCTTCAGCTCGGCCTTGGTGCCCAGCTCCTGTTGGCCCACGGGCCGAAGGCTCACGTTGGCGTCGCAGCGGAAGGAGCCTTCCTCCATGTTGCCGTCGCAGACCTCCAGATAGACCAGGATGTCGCGCAGGGCCCGGAGATAGGCTCCCGCCTCGGCGGGGGTGCGCAGGTCCGGCTCACTGACCAGCTCCATGAGCGGCACGCCGGTGCGGTTGTAGTCCACGTAGCTCACCGGCTGGCTGGGGTCGTGGACCAGCTTGCCCGCGTCCTCTTCCATGTGGATGCGGGTGATGCCGATGCGTCGCTTATCCTGACCCTCCACCTGGATGTCCAGCCAGCCGTCCAAGCAGATGGGCAGCTCGTACTGGCTGATCTGGTAGTCCTTGGGCAGGTCGGGGTAAAAGTAGTTTTTACGGGCCCATACGCTCTTGGGCTGCACCGAGCAGTTGGTGGCCAGCCCGGCTCGGATGGTGAACTCCACCACCCGCTCGTTGAGTACCGGCAGCACTCCGGGCATGCCCAGGCACACCGGGCAGACGTGAGTGTTGGGCGGCGCGCCGAACTTGGTGGCGCAGCCGCAGAAAATTTTGGACTCGGTGAGGAGCTGGGCGTGGACCTCCAGCCCTATGACCGCTTCATATTCCATCGCGGTTTCCTGAACTTAACTGTAGTTGTAGGTCAAGCAAAGAATCTACTGCGGGGGGTTGGGAAAGTCAAGGAGAGGTGAGGGAGGATTCAGGCGTAATTAAGGTCTGGGGCCGTGGGCGCCACCGGGTTGGGCGGCAAAGGCACAGGCATTCTGGACAACCCCGCCCTCGCCGCATAATATGAACCCCGCCAGCCCTGTCCTCACGCCTTGGGTGGGCGTGTTCAACTTGAAGCAATGCTCCCGCTTGGTCCGCGGGAGGGCCGGTTTTTCACCGGCCCGGAGGTGGGAACAACATGACGCACGGCGACCAGGCCGACCGGCCCTGGCGATTGATTATTTTCGGCCTGCCCCTGGCCCTGTCCCTGCTTATGGTGGGGATCAAGATCTACGCCCCTGCCTACTATCACGCCATGATCCAGGAAGACGGTTTTCTGGAAAACGCCCAATTTTGCTGCTACGCGGCGGCGGGAGTCCTGTGCCTGTGGGCCGCGCGCGGCTTCCGGGGCTCGGGCCTGGGGGCGCACGCCTGGTTGGCCCTGGCTTTGGGCTTGTTGCTGCTGGCCGTGGCCGGGGACGAGATAAGCTGGGGCGAGCGCATCCTGGGCTACCACCTGCCGCAGTTCTTCGCCCGCTACAACGCCCAACACGAGGTGTCGCTGCACAACCTGAAGCCGGTGCAGTCCCATCTGCACGCCATGTACATGCTGGTGGGGCTGGCCCTGTCCCTGGGTTGGCTGGTCAAGGACAGGCTTTTCAAGCACCCCGCCCTGCGTTCCCTGGCCGACACTTTCGTGCCGCCTTGTACCATGACCTTGTATTTTTTGCCGGTGTTTTTGATCTATTCCTACTTCATCTGGGGCGATGTGCTCTTGGCGGCGATTTTCGGGGGGGATGGGTTCGCCATCGGCCAAGTGATCGTCTGGCGGGACCAGGAACCGGCCGAGCTGCTTATGTCCCTGGGCTGCCTGGTCTGGGCGGTGCGGCTAATGGTGCAGGCGGTCCACCGGGACCAAGTCCTTGGCCTGCACCCCCCGATGGTCGGTTTTAGAGGTGGAATAGAGCAGCCATAACAGGATCGCCGAAGTCACGGCGGCCCCGCCGCCCAGCCACAGGGCCGCGCCGCTGATGCCGCTGAGGTCCACGGCCCAGCCTCCGCTCACCGGGCCGAAGAACACCCCCACGCTCAGCGCCATGGTGAAGGCCCCTGTGGTGAGCCCCATGCCCGAGCCCAAGGCCTTGCCCCGGCTCACGGCCATGGCGGTCAGCGCGGGCAGGGACGTGCCCGCGAAGACACCCTCGGCCATGGACAAAAGCATCAGGGATGTGAGATCGCTTCCCCAGGGGATGAGCATTTTCATCACCCCGGACAGGGCCAGGCCGCCCACGGCCAGGGGCAGGCGGGGCAGGCGGTCGGCCAGGTTTCCGGCGGGCCTCTGCATGGCGGTGGTGACCAGCACGTTGGCGGTAAGGCACAGGCCCACCTCAAAGGTGCCCAGGCCGTGGCCGGTGGCCACCAGGGGCAGGAAGGAGATGAAGCAGCTCATGCCCGCCGCCGCGCCCATGCGGGCCACCATGATGGCCAAAAAGTCGCGGTCCCGGGTCAGTTGGATCATTTCCCTGAGGCCCCGTTTGCCTCCGGAGCGCACCTCGGCCGATGGCTCCTTGACGAAAAACAGCACGGTGAGGGCGGCGGCCACGCTAAGCACGAACATGAGCAGGAAGTTGGCGTTGAGCCCGGCGTATTCATAAACCGCTCCGCCGATGACCGGCCCCACCCCAAATCCCATGAGAAAGAACATGTTGAAGGCCCCGAAGGAGCGGCCCTCCATGCCCGGCTGGGTGATGTCGGCCACCAGGGCCATGGCGATGGGCAGCACCATGGCCGCGAAGACGCCTTGCAGCAGGCGGGTGAAAACCAGGGCCTCGGCGCTGGCCGCCCACATGAAAAGCAGCGAGGTGAAACCGTAGCCGGCCATGCCCGCGATGATGAAAGGCTTGCGCCCCCAGCGGTCGGAGAGCCCGCCCAGCCAGGGCACCACAAAGGCCCGGGACAGGGAAAAGGAGCTGAAGATAAGCCCCAGCATCACCCCGTTGGCCCCCAGGTCCCGGGCGTACAGGGGCAAAAAAGGCACGATGATGCCCACCCCGGTCATGGCCACGAAGGTGGTGAGTCCCAGGATATAAAGGGCGCTGCGATAAGAAGGTTGGGTCACTTGGCCTGGCGCAGCCTTTCCAGATCTTCCTGGCGTCCGGCCACCACCAACACGTCGCTGTCCTTGAGCACATAATTGGGAGAGGGGACCAGATGGGTGCGCTCGGGCACCAGCTCGCGCACCGCGATGACGTTGACCCCGTATTTTTGCCGCAGCTCCAACTCGGCCAGGCTCTTGCCCACCAGGGCGCTGGGCGGGGCCAGCTCTGCCACGGAAAATTCGTCGCCGATGGGAAGAAAGTCCAGCAGGTTGGGGTCGGCCAGGGACCGGGCCAGGCGCTCGGCGGCGTCACGCTCGGGAAAAACCACCTCGCCGGCACCCACCCGTTTGAGGATTTTTTCGTGCTCCGGGCTCACCGCCTTGGCCACGATGCGCCCCACCCCCATCTCCTTGAGGTGCAGGGTGGTGAGGATGCTGGCCCCCAGGTGGTCGCCCAGGCTGATCACCGCCCCGTCCACCAGGTTCAGGCCCAGCTCTTCCAAGAGGCTGCGGTCGGTGCAGTCGGCCACCACCGCCTGATCCACCACGTCCTGCACCCGGGCCACCGCCCTGGAGTCGGAGTCCATGGCCGTGACGTGGTGTTTTAGTTTCTTTAGCTCCAGGGCAAGGGCCGAGCCGAATTGCCCCAATCCGATAACCGCCAGGTTCATCTGAGCCTCCCAACTTGCCTACGAATAGCATACTCCTCGGGCCGCGTCTTGGCTCCGGGTTAGCCCATGATCACTCGTTCCTCGGCCAGGCGGTATCCCGGATCGCGCAGGGACTGGGCCACGGAGTAGACAAAGGCCAGGGGCCCCAGGCGGCCCAGGAACATAAGCAGGATGATGATGACCTTGCCCGCCGGAGTGAGCATGGGCGTGGCCCCCAGGGAAAGCCCCACCGTGCCCAGGGCGCTGGTGGCCTCGAAGGCCAGGCTGATGAAGTCGCCGCGCATGTGGCCGCCGTCGGCCAGGCCCACCGCGGACAGCAGCACCACCGCCACCAACAGGGTGGCCGCGGTGCCCAGCACCAACAACAGGGCCATCTCCACCTGGCGCTCAGGCACCGTGCGGCCCCAGGCCTCGGCCCCGGAGCGGCCCCTGAGGCGGTTGACCGCCAGGGACCAGAGCACCGCGATGGTGGTGGTCTTTATGCCGCCGCCGCAGGAGCCCGGCGAGGCGCCGATGAACATGAGCACCATGATCACCACCAGCGAGGCGTTGGTGAGCTGGCCCATGGGCACGGTGTTGAAACCGGCGGTGCGCGGGGTGATGGCCTGGAACAGCAAGGTCCAGGGCCCCTGCTGCCAGGCCGGGCCCTTGCCCAGCCACTCGGCCAGCAACAGGGCCACCATGCCGCCCACGATGAGGGCCCCGGTGGTGAACAGCACCAGGCGGGCTTGGAGCGAAAGGCGGCGGCGCGGGTTTTCCGGGGAGCGGCGCAGGCGGCCCACCAGCTCCCGGAGCACCACGAAGCCCAGGCCGCCCAGCACCACCAGCCCCAGGATCACCAGGTTTACCGTGGGGTCGGTGGCGTAGCCCACCAGGTTGTCGCCGAACAGGCTGAAGCCCGCGTTGCAAAAGGCGCTGATGGAGTGGAACACGGCCAGGGCACCGGCGGTGGGGGCGGGAAAATCAGCCAGGAAGCGGACGAACAAAATGGCCGCGCCCACCCCTTCCAGCAGGAAGGTGTACATGAGCACGTCGGACACCAGGCGGCCTATCTCCCCGCCGGGCACCGGGCCCAGGGCCCCCTTGAGGGCCAGGTGGGTGCGCGGGCCGGGCCGCATGCGGGCAAGATATAGCAGGGCCACGGAAAAGGTCATGATGCCCAGGCCGCCGGCCTGCAACATCACCAGGATCAGCCCCTGGCCCCAGGAGGACCAGGCGGTGGCGGTGTCCACGGTGATCAGGCCAGTGACGCAAACCGCGCTGGTGGCGGTGAACAGGCAGTCCAGGGGGGCGACCCCCTCCGGTCCCTGCATTGCCGGCAAGGACAGGAGCGCCGCGCCCAAAATGATGAAAAGGGCAAACGACGCCAACACCAGGCGCGAAGGGGTCAACCATTTGGGCATGATTTATCGCCGGGGGGGCGGGACCTCCCCGTATGGCTCAGTCGCCGCTGGGGCTGGGTTTGGCCGGTTGAATCAGGGTGATCAAGGGGCGGGGGGTGCCGGACTGGTCCCCGTGCCCTTGGCAATGGTGATGTCCTTCGCCGTGGCTGTGATCATGATCGTGGCCGTGGCCGTGATCGTGATCATGCCCGTGCGGGTGCTGGTGGCCGGGGCCGGATTTTCCGCAACATTCACACATTTCGCTCGCCTCCTCCTTTGGATGCACTCGAATAAGTGTAATTCGGCGGTCGGGTATTGTCAAAGGGGGGATGATTAAGAAGGCTTGCCCCTCCGGCCGGCGCTCGGGTAACATTTAAAAAGTGGCTTCCAACCTGCTGATTCCTTCATCAAACTACAATCTTTACTGATTTTCCGTTAGACCATGGTTAAGGGCATTCCCATGGGTGTCAAACATTTCGGCTTCAAATTGGCGGTGGGGGTGCTGTTCGTCGTGGTGCTGGCCTCCTATGGGTTCTATTGGCTGGGCATCAGCCAACTGCACGACCATGTGCAGCAGTTGGTGGTGGTTTCCAATCACCTGAAATACGGCGAGAGTTTCCACTCGGCCATACACTCCATGCTCCTGGACAGCCAGGGGTTTTATGAGAGCAAGGGCCAGGCCGACTACCGGGAGGCCTACTTGCGCCACCGGGCCAAGGCCGAGAGCTCCTTGGCCGAACTCAGGGCCCACGCCAACAGTCTGCCCCCGGACAAGACCAAAAAGATGGTCATGGAGCGCACCGAAGGCATCGCTACGGCTTTCGCGGCTTATGAGAAGTCGCTGGACCGCATCATTGCCGGCGATTTCAGTAGGGGCCGCCAATGCTTGATTAATTGCACGGCCCAATTCGACAGCATTTTCAAGAAATACTATGTGCACCTGCACGATCACCATGCCCTATTGCAGACCGAGTTGAGCCAAAGCTCCAGCCAGACCTGGCACACCATGAGCGTAGTGTTCGCGGTGCAGTTGGGCCTGGCCGTGGTGGCCGGGCTGTTGGTGATTTTTTACCTGGATCGGGTGGTGCTGAAGATATTTTCGTTCACCGAAGGTATGGCCTACCGCGACAAGCTCACCGGCTTGCAAAACCGGGCCGCCCTGGACAAGCTGACCAAATCCCTGGACGGGGACGATAATCGCCCCCGGCGGCGCTACGGCCTGATCATGCTGGATATCGACCTGTTCAAGGATTTCAACGACACCTACGGCCACCCGGCCGGGGACGCCCTGCTGAGCGAATTCGCCAAGGTGATCATCGAAAACGTGCGGGGACCGGACCGGGTGGTGCGCTACGGGGGCGAGGAATTTTTGGTGGTGTTGCAGGGGGTGGGCCGGGAAGAGCTGTCGGCCGTGGCCGAGAAGCTGCGCACGGCCATAGAGAGCCACCGCTTCACTCTGCCCGATGGCAAAAAAGCCCCCCAGGTGACCATCAGCCTGGGTGCGGCCCTGTATCCCCAGGACGGCGGCGATTACCACCAGGTGGTGGGCCGGGCCGACGAACGGCTCTACGAGGCCAAGGAGAGCGGCCGCAACCGAGTGGTGGGTCCGCCGGAGATC
>JAIPDO010000026.1 GCA_021737645.1 Desulfarculaceae bacterium | reverse complement strand
GCCTCGTCCTGGGCCCGGGCCTGGCGTATCACCTGGTCCAGCTGGGATCCCTTGAGCAGGGAGTCGTCGTAAATCGGCACCAAGCGGGGAATGGTCTTCAGGTGCAGGTTGGCGGCCAATTCCCGGCGCAAAAACCCCGCCGCCGCCCTGAAACCGGCCAGGGCCTGCTCGCTGTGGCTGGGGTCCAACACGCTGAAGAACACCTTGGCCTGGCTCAGGTCCGGAGCCACGTCCACCGCAGTCAGGCTTACCACCGCCACCCGGGGGTCTTTCACCCGGCGCGACAGCAACCCTCCCAGCTCCGCCAGGATCAGGTTGCCCAGTCGTTTTGTGCGGCGGGTGCCCACGTCATCTCCTTAAGATTGATAAGCTCCAAGCGCACGTCAGTGATCTCGGCCAGGGCCAGGCGCTCCACAAAGCGCTTTATAGACTCGAGTTGGTTCTCCACGTGGGCGGTTTCGTTGCCGCACACGGTGAAACCCAGTTCGATGCGCTGCCACAAGTCCTGAGCCCCGACCTCGGCGGCCGCCGCGTTGAACCGCGCCCGCACCCGGTCGGTGAGGCTGCGCACAACCTTGCGCTTGGCCTTGAGGCTGCCGCCCTGGCCCAAATGCAGGGTTATGGTCATGGCGCCCACCACCAAGGCCTACAGCTCCGCGGCCACCTCGTGAATCACGTAGAACTCGATCTCGTCACCCACCTTGATGTCGTTGTAGTTCTCCAGGCCCACGCCGCACTCGAAGCCTTGGGCCACTTCCTTGACGTCGTCCTTGAAGCGCCGAAGCGAGGAAACCTTGGTGTTGGCGATGACCACGCCTTCGCGCAGCAGGCGAACCTGGGCTCCGCGGGTCACACGGCCTTCGGTCACGTAGCTGCCGGCCACGGTGCCCACCTTGGGCACGCCGAAGGTCTCGCGCACCACCACCCGGCCGATAACCTCTTCCTTGTGGAGGGGGGCCAACATGCCGGTGAGGGCGGCGGTCACCTCTTCCAGAACGTGGTAGATCACCTCGTAGGTGCGGATATCCACCCGCTCGGCCTCGGCGGTCTCGCTCACCTTGCCCATGGGGCGCACGTTGAAGCCGATGACGATGGCGTCGCTGGTGCTGGCCAGCATCACGTCCGACTCGTTGATGGCGCCGGTGGCCGCGTGGATCACGTTTACCTTGACCTCATCGTTGCCCAGCTTGTTCAGGGCCTCCACCAGGGCCTCCACCGAGCCCTGCACGTCGGCCTTGACCACCAGCTTGAGCTCCTGGACCTCGCCCTCGGCCATCTTCTCGAAGAAGCCTTCCAGGGAGGTCTTGGTCTGGGCGGAAAGTTCGGCCTCGCGTCTCTTGACGGCGCGGTGATCGGCGATCTGGCGGGCCACCTTTTCGGACTCCACCACCGTAAACTCGTCGCCCGCCTCGGGCACCCCGCCAAAGCCCTGCACCTCCACCGGAATGGAAGGGCCGGCCTTGTCTATGGGGTTGCCGCGGTCGTCGCGCATGGAGCGCACCTTGCCCGCGAAGCTGCCGCAGACGAAGCTGTCGCCCGCCTTGAGGGTGCCTTCCTGAACCAAGATGGTTCCCACCGGGCCGCGCCCCTTGTCCAAGTGCGCTTCCAACACGTGGCCTCGCGCCGGCTTGTGGGGGTTGGCGGTAAGCTCCAGAACCTCGGACTGCAACTGGAGCATCTCCAGCAGTTCGTCGATGCCCTGGCCGGTCTTGGCCGAGACCTCCACGGTAATGGTGTCGCCGCCCCAGCTCTCGGAGACCAGGCCCCGCTCGCTAAGCTCGCGGCGCACCCGCTCGGGGTCGGCCCCGGGCTTGTCGATCTTGTTGATGGCCACCAGGATGGGCACCTCGGCGGCCTTGCTGTGGCTGATGGCTTCCTTGGTCTGCTCCATGATGCCGTCATCGGCCGCCACCACCAGAACCACCACGTCGGTGACCTGGGAGCCGCGGGCCCGCATCTGGGTGAAGGCCTCGTGGCCCGGAGTGTCCAAAAACACCACATGGCCGCCGTTGGGCAAGTGCACGTCGTAGGCGCCGATGTGCTGGGTGATGCCGCCGGCCTCGCCGTCGACCACGTTGGCGTTGCGGATGCTGTCCAACAGGGAGGTCTTGCCGTGGTCCACGTGGCCCATGATGGTCACCACCGGAGGACGGGCCTCCATCTCTTCGGGACTATCCTCATGGGCCGCCAACAGCCCTTCTTCCTCGAAGCCCACCCGTTCGATCTCGAAACCGAACTCGGCGGCCACGATACCGGCGTCGTCGGTGTCCAGGGCCTGGTTGAGGGTGACCATCATGCCCATCTTCATCATGCGGCCCACCACCTCGGCGGCCTTTACACCCATGCGCTTGGCCAGATCGCCGACGGTGATGGCCTCGGTCACCTTTACCCGGCGCTTGATGGCCTTGGGCGTGGTCAGCTCGGTCTTGCGCGATTTCTTTACCGCGCCGCCACCCCGGCGGCGTCCCCTGGAGGGGCGTCCACCATACAGGGCGTCCCGGTCCAGAATCGCCTTGCGTTTGCTGCCCGCTTTACGCATCAGCACATCGTCGTTGGGGATCGGAGTGCCCTTCTTGCCCTTCTTGCGGCGTCGGCTGGGACGTCCGTCCGCCTTGTCCGGCGGAGGCACATCGCCAACGGCGGGCGGCGCGCCCGGAGCGGGGCGCGGCCCACGGCGGGCTGCCGGAGGGGCGGGCCGGGTGTCTTCACGCCAGCGGTCCCCCATGGGGGGCACGGGCGTGGTGGGCTTGCTGATAATGCGGGCCGGGGTGTCTTCCATAGACCGCTTGGGCCGGGCCACCTTGGCCTTTTGAGGACGGGGCCGCTCTTGCGGCTCCTTTTTCTCCGCCGCCGCCTTTTTGGGCTCAGGCGCAGGCTCGGGCGAGGGTTTGGCTTCGGCCACTGGCGTGGGCTCCTTATCGGGCTCGGAGGCAGGTTCCGGCTCTGGCGTAGGTTGTTCTTCCGCTTCCGGTTCGGGCGCGGGCTCCGGCTCGGGTTCCGGCTCAGGCTCGGGCTCGGGCTCAGGCTCAGGCTCGGGCTCTTGCGCGGGTTCGGGCTGGGCCTCGGCCGTGGGCTCGGGCTCAGGCTGAGCTTGGGGCTCGGGAGGGGCGGAGACTTCGGCAGTGGCCTCGGGGGCAGGTTCGGGCTCCGGCTCGGCAACCGCTTGGACTTCGGCGGGTGGGGCCTCGGGGGCCTGGGCTTCAGCGGCGGGCGGGGCCTCGGCCACGGGGGCCTCGGGCGCGGCCTGCGCTTGCTGCTCCTCGGGCTCCTCGGGCTCATCCTCTGAAGGCTCCTCGGCGCCTTCGGGGGCGGCGTCCTCGGAGGCCTCCACCTTTTTGCGGCGGCGGCGGATGACCCGGGTGGTGACCCGTTTCTCCTCCACCACTTCACTGCGTTCGGCCTTTAACTTGTCACGCACTATTTGCGCATCCTCTGGGGAGAGGGCGCTCATATGATTGCGCACATCCAGGCCCATTTCGATAAGCTGCCGAATCAAATCGCGGTTATCGATCTTGAGCTCTTTGGCCAGCTCGTATACCCGCATTTTGGCCATCAAATATCTCCTCGGTCTCTACCTGGTCGGAGCCGCTTGGTCCCGGCTCCCGGGGCCGCCCCTTGGCGGCCTATGCAGCCCCCCGATGGGGGTCATGTCAGCCTCCCCTTGCGGGTGGGCTATTGTTTCTTTTCCAACTCTTCGTCTAGGGAGGGCTCGGGCTCCTGCTCGGGAGGGGCCTCAGGCTCTTGCTCCGGATCAGCCTCCGGTTCCGCAGGGGCCACAGGCTCTTGCTCCGTCTCGGCTTCCGGCTCAGACTCCGCCGGGGCCTCGGGTTCCTGCTCCCGGGAAGCCCCGTCATCCTCAGGCTCTTCGGCCTCATCTCCACCACCGCCAGCCTGACCGGCCAGCTCGTTCCAGGCCTCGCGCACCGCGGCCAGGGCACCGGAATCATCCGAGGCGGCCGGGATGGGCAGTTCGGCGCGCTGGGGAGCCTCCTGCAGATAGCGCTGAGCGTCCGCGATCAGCTCTTCGGCCCGCTCCGGAGTGATGTCGGGCAAGGCGGCCAGCTCATCGGGATCAGCTTCGGCCAGGGCCTCGGCGGAGCCGTAACCCGCCTGGTACAGGGTGTCGGCCCCCACGTCGGAGACCCCCACCACGTCCAGCAGGGAGCGGTAGCCGTCGCGCAGGGACTCGCCGTAGCGGGTCTCGCTCTTCACGTCGATCTTCCAACCGGTGAGCTTGGAGGCCAGGCGCACGTTTTGCCCGCGCCGGCCAATGGCCAAGCTGAGCATCTCGTCGGCCACGATCACTTCCATGGTCTGGTTGGCCTCGTCCACCACCACCCGGCTGATCTCCGCCGGGGCCAGGGCGTTGACCACGTAGCGGGCCGGGTCCTGGTCCCAGGCGATGATGTCGATCTTCTCGCCCCTGAGCTCCTGGACCACCGCCTGCACCCGGCTGCCCTTCATGCCCACGCAGGCTCCCACCGGGTCCACGTCGCGGTCGTTGCTGGCCACGCCCAGCTTGGTGCGGCTGCCCGCTTCCCGGGCCACGCCCTCGATGGTCACGATGCCCTCGGCTATCTCGGGCACCTCCAGCTCGAACAGGGCCTCGATGAAGCCGGGATGGGTGCGGCTAAGCACGATCTGGGGGCCGCGAGAGATGCGTTTGACATCCAGCACGTAGGCCCGCACCCGGTCGCCGGGGCGGTAGCCTTCCCGGGGCACCTGCTCCCGGGGGGGAACCACCGCCTCGGTGCGGCCCAGGTTCACGATGATCGAGCCCTTGTCAAAACGCTGCACGATGCCGTTGATGATCTCGCTCTTGCGGTCCTTGAAGTCCTCGAAGATGATGTCGCGCTCGGCGTCCTTCATGCGCTGGATGATGACCTGCTTGGCGCTCTGGGCGGCGATGCGCCCGAAATCGGCGGTGTCCACCTTCACGCCCAGTTCGTCACCCACCTCGCAGTCCGGGTCCAGGCGATGGCCGTGATCCAAGGAAATCTGGGTCTCGGGGTCGTCGACATCGTTGACCACTTCCTTGAACTCAAAGACCTCCACCTCGCCGGTATCGTCGTTGTAGGCGACATCCACCTCCACCTTGGAGCCCAGCTTACGGCGCGCAGCCGATCGCATGGCCTCTTCCAAGGTATTGATGAGAATTTCGCGGTCCAGTCCTTTTTCCCGCGAAACCTGGTCGATCATCCGTTTCAGTTCACTCATTGGGTTCTCCCCAACCTAAGAGCATGGGTTGCGCTGTGTCCCGCCCCCCTAAAAATCTAGGTCCAACTTGGCCTTGGCCACCTGGGCCACGGGCAAGGCCTTGACCTTGCCCTTCACTTGTATCAACACGTCCTGGCCCATGGTGCCCTTTAGCACCCCTTGGACAACTTGAGTGCCTCCGCCGGACAGGCTCACCACCAAGCGGGCGGGCCGCCCCGCGAACAAATCAAACTCACGGGGATCCTTGAGCTTGCGGTTGAGCCCCGGGGAGCTGACCTCCAGGCTGTAAGGAACCTCGGTGGGCTCCTCCACATCCAACAGGTCGCTCACCTGGCGGCTAAGCGTGGTGCACTCGGTGAGGCTCACGCCGCCCTGGGGCCGGTCCACGCAAAGGCGCAGCACTTGACCGGCACTTTCGCGCCGCCAAGACAACTCCACCAGCATCAGGCCCTCGGAACGCACCACCGGCTCCAACAGTTCGCCGAAGCGCTTTTCCATCTCGTTGGCCGGTGCCGTGGGCTCCAAGCGTTTTCCTCCCCAAGGGTGGCAAGCCGCATAGCCGCCACCCCGGACCCTGGGTACGCCCAAGGCCGTGGACCAAGTCAAATCTGTCCGCGCATCGCGGTGGCCCGGAAAAGCCGGCCAGATTGGATCAGGTCCACTAATCGAAGCAAGCTTCCCCGCGCCGGAGGACGGCGCCGGGAAACCCCCTCAAAAAGGGACAACCCAGCCCTGGGTCGCGCGGCCCAGCCGCGGCCCGTAAGCCGGGATTGGTTCGGCTAGGTCAAAGTGGAGCGGGCAACGGGGTTCGAACCCGCGACTTCAAGCTTGGGAAGCTCGTACTCTACCAACTGAGTTATGCCCGCTCATCCCAGAAGAAGGCACCCTGACGCCACGTCCTCTCTCGAGGACTCCGACGCCCTAGGCCGCCTTCCCCTGAAAGCACCCGGCTCCTAAGAGCCGGTTGTGACATATTATATGGTAAAAAATGCACGGCGCAATAGCTAATAACCAGCAAACGGTGGGCGTTGATTTTTAGCCTCGTCCCTGCTATTGGTGAGAACGGATTTTACACCAGCCAGGGGAGGTTGACCATGGTCCCACCCGCCGCTTCACCCGACCTACAACCCACCGGGCTCGAGCGCCTTCTGGCCGAGGTGATAAATCCCGGCCTGTGCGTGGCCTGCGGGGCCTGTTTGGGGTTGTGCCCTCACCTGATTTTTTTGGACGGCCAGGTGGCCGCTCCGGATGCCTGTGGCCTATCCTCTGGAAGATGTTACGCCTTTTGCCCAGTGGCCCAGCGGGGCGGCTCGGGGGAAAGTCAGGGGCCCATCGGTCCGGTGCTGGGTGCCTGGCAGGGCCGGGCCACAGCCAAGGACCTTCAGGGCCGGGTTCAGTACGGCGGAGTGGTCAGCGAGCTGCTTGCCCTGGCTCTGGAACAGTCCCTGGTGCGCGAGGCGGTGGTCACCGCCGCCGGCCTAAGGGGCTCGCCCCAGGGAGTGCGGGTAACCGAGCGCGCCGGGGTGCTCGGCGCGGCGGGCTCGGTCTACGCCGGTGGCGGGGCCCTGAGCCGCCTCAACCAGGCCCTGGCCGAGGATAGCGGCCATCCCCTGGCCCTGGTGGGCCTGCCCTGTCAGGTGGCGGCCCTCCAGGCCATGAAAGCATCACCCGAGCATCCCCAGGCCGCCCAGCGCATCCATCTGGTCATCGGCCTTTTCTGCACCATGAACCTGCCCTGGCGGGGCCTGCGGGGGCTGCTGGCCAGGCACGGGGTGCAGGCCCCTATCGGCCGGGCCGACTTCCCTCCCCCACCGGCGGGCATTTTCCAGGTATGGAGCAACGGGGCCTACCACGAGCTGCCCTTGGAAGACGTACGGGCCTTGAGCTATCCCGGCTGCGCCGGGTGCCCGGACCTCACCAGCGAGGGCGCGGATCTGAGCGTTGGGGCCTGCGAGGGCAAACCGGGCTGGAACACCATCCTGGCCCGCACCAACGCCGGAGCCGGGCTCTTGGAGCTGGCCGCCGAAAAGGGCCTGCTGGAGTTGCGACCGGCCGATCCCGCCTCCATGGAGCATCTGACCCAAGCGGCCTCGGCCAAGCGCAAGCGGGCCGCCGCCGCCAGCGAGGAGCACCCCAATGGCTGATGTGAGCAAGCTGACCCCCGGTCAAAAGGTGCTCTTGCAGGGCAACGAGGCCATCGCCCGGGGAGCCCTGGAGGCGGGCGTGTCCCTGGCCGCCGCCTATCCCGGCAACCCCAGCAGCGAGATTTTGCAGACCCTGGCCGACTCGGCCCACTCGGCGGGCATCTACGTGGAGTGGTCCACCAACGAAAAGGTGGCCCTGGAAAGCGCTGCGGCGGCCAGCTACGCCGGGCTTCGGGGCATGGCCTCCATGAAGCAAAACGGGGTCAACGTGGCCCAGGACTTCATCTGCAACCTGACCATCAGCGGCATCAAGGGCGGGCTGGTGCTGGTGACCTGCGACGACCCCTCGGGGGTCAGCTCCACCAACGAGCAAGACGCCCGCTTCATCGCCAGGGTGGCCTGCCTGCCCCTGCTGGAGCCGGCCACCCCGGCCGAGTGCTTGAGCATGATGAAGCTGGCCTTCGAACTGAGCGAGGAGATCGGCAACCTGGTGGTGCTGCGCGGCCTGGCCCGGCTGAGCCACACCAGGGCCGGGGTTACCCCAGGCCCCCTACCCGAAGCCAAGCCCCGGCCCCACTGGGACCCCAATGAGCGCTGGTTCACCATCCCGGTGGTGCCCAAGCACCAGGTGATGCTGGACAAGCTGGCCCAGGCCGGGAAGATTCTCACCGCCGCCGGGGTCAACTACTATGATGGGCCTGTGCGTCCCGAACTGCTGGTGATCGCCAGCGGCTCCAGCCGCCTTTACGCCGACGAGGCCCGCCGCCTGGTGGGCGCGAACGAGCGGGTGGGCATCCTGCATATGGGGGCCACCTGGCCCCTGGACCAAGAGCTGATCCTGGAACACCTGGCCAGGGCGGAAAAAATACTTTTCGCCGAGGAGGTGGACCCGCATCTGGAGAGCGGGGTCAAGTCCATCTACGCCCAGCAGGTGCGCGAGTTGGGGCTCAAGGATTTCTACGGCCAGGAGACCGGGCACAAGCCGCCCATCGGCGAGCTGAGCCCCAGCCGGGTGGCCGGAGCCCTGGCCGACATCCTGGGCCTGCCCTGGCAGGAGACGGACCCGTCCTATCTGGAAAAAGCCAAGGCGGCCCAGGCCCTGGTGGCCCCGCGCCAGGTGGGCTTTTGCCCCGGCTGCCCCCACCGGGCCAGCTACTGGTCCATGAAGCAAGTCTTGGCCGCCGATGGCCGCGAGGGCATCGTGTCCGGGGACATCGGCTGCTACACCATGGGGGTGCTGCCCACCGGGTATCAGCGGGTGAATGCGGTGCACTGCATGGGCTCGGGGCCGGGCATCGCCTCGGGCCTGGGCAAGCTGCGGGGTCAGGGCTTGGAGCAACCGGTGATTTCGGTGGTGGGCGACAGCACCTTTTTCCACGCCGCCCTGCCCGCCCTGGTAAACGCCCGCTGGAACAACAGCGACTACGTGCTGGTGGTGTTGGACAACTCGGCCACGGCCATGACCGGCTTCCAGCCCCACCCCGGCACCGGGGCCACGGCCATGGGCCAAGCGGGCACGGTGGTGGATGTGGAGCAGGTCTGCGCCGGGCTGGGCCTGCCCTACGCCGTGGTGGACCCCTACGACCTGGAGGCCACCCAGGAGGCGCTTTACGACGCCCTGCAAATAGGGGGCGGCCTCAGGGTGCTCATCTTCCGCCGAACCTGCGCCCTGGTGCAAGGCAAGCAGGGCGGCCACCCCTGGCGCATGAGCGTGGACCCCGAGCTGTGCCGGGGCGAAGACTGCGGGTGCAACCGCTTCTGCACCAGGGTGTTCCGCTGTCCGGGCCTGGTGTTCGATGCGGCCACGGGCAAGGCCACGGTGGACGAGGTGGTGTGCGTGGGCTGCGGGGTGTGCGCCCAGATCTGCCCGGCCGGGGCCATCCAGGCCCGGCCCAAGGAGGCCACGGCATGAAAACGCTCAAGATCGATCCCCTGGACATCGTGGTCACCGGCGTGGGCGGCCAGGGCAATGTGTTGGCCAGCCAGGTGCTGGGCCGGGCGCTCTTGACGGCGGGCTACGAGGTGACCGTGGGCGAGACCTACGGCCTTAGCCAGCGGGGCGGCTCGGTGACGAGCCAGGTGCGGGTAAGCTCCGGGCCGGTGCTGGGGCCGATGATGCCCGACCACCGGGCCACGGCCATCGTGAGCCTGGAGCCCCTGGAGGCCCTCAGGCTGCTGGGCGCCTACGGCCACCCCGGGGTGGTGGTGCTCACCAACGACCGGCCCCTGCGCCCTTTGGGGGTGCTGGCCGGGGAGCAGAGCTACCCCGAAACGGATGAGCTCAAGGCCACCCTGGAGGGCCTGTGCGGCCGGCTCTACTGGCTGCCCGCCACGGCCGCCGCCCTGGAGTTGGGCAACCACATCCTGGCCAACGTGGTGCTCTTGGGCGCGCTGTGCGGCCTGGACCTGCTGCCCATCGATGCGAGCGAGGTGGAGGCGGCCCTGGGCGAGATGTTCCCCGAAACAAAAATGGCCCCCAACCGCGAGGCCCTGGCCAAGGGCCTGGCCCTGGTGCGGGAGGTTTAGCATGGCTGGCCCCATGACCGCCGGAGTGCTGCTGTTCCACGAAGTAGAGGTACTGGACTTCGCCGGTCCCTTTGAGGTGTTGTCGCGGTCCACCGACGAAGCCGGGCGGCCCTGTTTCCAGGCTTTCATGTTGGGCCCCACCCCGGAGGTGGAGTGCATGGACCGCCTGGTGGTGCGGCCCCATTTCACCCTGGACGACGCCCCGGACATGGACATCCTGGTGGTGCCCGGCGGCCCCGGCGCGCGGGTGCCCGAGAATCTGGAACCGATCGTGACTTTCCTTAAAATGCAGGCCGAGCGGGTGAAGGTATTGGCCTCGGTGTGCACCGGGTCCTACTGGCTGGCCCGGGCTGGACTGCTGGATGGTCTGACCGCCACCACCCATCCTTTGCGTCTGGGGGATTTCGCCGCCGCTTTTCCCTCTATAAAGGTTGTGCGCCAAAAGATAGTGGACCAGGGCCGCATCATCACCGCCGGGGGCGTGGCCTCGGGGGTGGACCTGGGCCTGCACCTATTGGAGCGCTTTTATGGCGAGGAGGTCAGAAGGCGGGAGGCGGTGCGGTTGGATGGGCCGTGGAAGTAGAATGATTTTTTCTTTATGCCGGGGGGTGTAGTCGTGCTTGATCCACTCATATCTCTTTCGTTTTCCATCTATTCCAGTAAAGGCGTTTACGCGCTCCTCCTTGGCTCGGGCACTTCCAGAGCGGCCGGCGTCCCAACAGGCTGGGAAATCATCCTGGATTTAATAGAAAAAATCGCGCATCAACTGGGAGAGGACTGCGAAGGCAATCCTACAGACTGGTATACGGAAAAATATGGTAAGGAGCCGATATATGGCGACCTTCTAAAAGAGCTAGCCAAAACTCCCGCTGAACGACGAGATTTGCTTAGAAGCTACTTCGAGCCCACAGACGATGAGAGGGAACAGGGCGTAAAGCTACCCACGAAGGCACACAATGCCATTGCTGACTTGATAATAAATGGATACGTAAAGGTCGTTATAACGACAAATTTTGACAGGCTCCTAGAGCATGCTCTTCAGCAGAGGGGTCTACAACCTACGGTAATCAGCACTCCAGATGGTGCCAGCGGTGCAATACCTCTGGCGCATAGCGACTGTACTATTTTAAAGGTTAATGGTGACTATTTAGACGAACGGATCAAAAATGCACCAAACGAATTATCGAATTATGCTCGTCCAATAGCTTCTCTACTAAAAAGAATTTTTGATGAATATGGTTTAATAGTATGTGGATGGTCTGCGGATTGGGATCATGCGTTACGAGCGGCAATTGAACGCCACTCTGGGAGGCGCTTTTCTACTTACTGGGCCATTCGAAATAAAAAATCTGATATTGCGAGTAAAACGATAAAGCTAATCAACGCAGAGCCCATAAATATATCCGATGCAAATTCATTTTTTACTGACATAAAAGAAAACATTAATAGTTTAGAAGAATTTGAAAGGCCGCACCCACTTTCCACCAAAATCGCCGTGAACAGTTTGAAAAGATATATACAAAGCGAGCAAACCATTAGGCTGCATGACCTTGTCATGAGTGCCTCTGGTCAATCCATAGGAGAGTTGCTGAAAGACAAATACTCGTACAACATGCCAATCGACAGCGAATTGGCAATCAAAAGAATCCGCACCTACGAAAACGATATTGAGGTATTGCTAAATTTAATGGCATACGGTTTCTTTTGGGCAAAGACGGAGCATCTCTCAATCTTAACCCCGCAAATCCAGAGAATCGCCAATGCCATAGAAAGGGGAGACGGCTTCAGAGACTGGATTACCTTAAGGCGTTATCCCGCATTACTCCTATTTTATGCAGCCGGAGTCTCATCTATTTGGTCAAATAACTTCCGCAATCTACACTTAATTTTTGAAAATATTATGATTCGCGAAAATGAAAAAGAAGTTCCCTCCTATATGGTTTTAAACAACCACAAAATACTAGCCCACACTTCCCAAAGGAACCTTGCGGGGATAGGAGGGCATATAACTCCGCTATCAGATCATATCAATGTATTGCTAAAGGATCTTTTTTCTCAGATCATTCCAGAAGAATACGAGTTTGATAAATGTTTTGACATAATGGAGTACCTAATTGCTTTGTGTTTTTTAGATCACACATTGCACACTAGCAGGGGAGACCCGATGGTATGGGCTCCCTTTGGCCGTTTCGGCTGGAGAAATATTGAATACGACAGGTGGACGGCCCAAAAATATTTCGTGGAAAATATTAATAAGCACGGTAATGAATTTGCCCCCCTTAAAGCAGGTTTTTTTGATGGTAATGCTAGCAAATTAACAGAGACTATGGATAAGCTACAAGATTTCCTAACTCGTGTTGGTAACCAACAGGGCTGGTTTTAATTCCGTATAAAACGCCCGGGCCCCTCGCGGAGCCCGCGCGCTGTTTTTTAGCTGAGGCCGCTTAGCCGCGGGGCTTGGCGTTGGCCTGGATGAAGTCCACGATCTTGTGGGTGTTGGTGCCCGGTCCGAAGACCTCGGCGATGCCCGCCGCTTTGAGGGCCGGGATGTCCTCCTCGGGGATGACTCCGCCGCCCAACACCAGCACGTTGTCCATGCCCTTTTGTTTGATGAGCTTCATCACCTCGGGAAAGAGGTAGTCGTGGGCTCCGGACAGGATGGACAGGGCGATGACGTCCACGTCCTCCTGCATGGCCGTGGCCACGATCTGCTCGGGGGTTTGCCGCAGGCCGGTGTAGATCACCTCCATTCCCGCGTCCCTCAGGGCTGCGGCGATGACCTTGACTCCCCGGTCGTGACCGTCCAGGCCGGGCTTGGCCGCCAGTACTCTTATCTTGTGCATGGCTCGCTCCTCCTAGATGGTCGTGGGGGCCTGGTATTCGCCGAACACCCCGCGCAGGGTGCCGCAGATCTCGCCCAGGGTGGTGTAGACCCGCACGCAGCTCAGGAAATGGGGCATCAGGTTTTGGTCGTTCTCGGCCGCGGTCTTCAGCTCGGCCAGGGCGGAGTCCACCGCCTTCTGGTCGCGTTCGGCCCGTAGCTGGGCCAGGGCCGCCGCCTGCTCCTCGCGCACCTTTGGGTCCACTCTGAGCAGACCGGTGGGCGGGGGTTCCTTGACCACGAACTTGTTCACCCCCACCACCACGCGCTCGTCGTCCTCCACCGCCCTCTGATAGGCGTAGGCGGCCTCCTGAATCTCGCGCTGCACAAAGCCCTGCTCGATGGCCGACACCGCGCCGCCCATCTCGTCGATGCGGACGATGTAGTCCTCGGCCTGGCGCTCAATCTCGTCGGTGAGGTGCTCAATGTAGTAGGCACCGGCCAACGGGTCCACCGTCTCGGTGACCCCGGTTTCGTAGCCGATGATCTGCTGGGTCCTGAGGGCGATGGTCACCGCCTCCTGGGTGGGCAGGCTCAGCGCCTCGTCCATGGAGTTGGTGTGCAGGCTCTGGGTGCCGCCCAACACCGCGCTCATGGCCTGGAAGGCCACCCGCACGATGTTGTTTTTGGGTTGCTGGGCGGTGAGGCTGCAACCGGCCGTCTGGGTGTGGAAGCGCACCATCATGCTCTTGGGGTTGGTGGAGCCGAAGCGCTCTTTCATTATCTTGGCCCACAGGCGCCGCGCCGCGCGGTACTTGGCCACCTCTTCCAGGAATTCGCTGTGGGCGTTGAAGAAGAAGCTGAGCCGGGGGCCGAACTGGTCCACGTCCAGGCCCGCGTCCATGGCCGCTTTCACGTAGGCCATGCCGTTGGCCAAAGTGAAGGCCACCTCCTGCACCGCCGTGCTGCCCGCCTCGCGGATGTGGTAGCCGCTGATGCTGATGGTGTTCCACATCGGCACGTCCTGGGCGCAGTAGGCGAAGATGTTGGTGATCACGCGCATGGATGGACGCGGCGGGAAGATGTAGGTGCCCCGGCTGGAGTACTCCTTGAGGATGTCGTTCTGGATAGTGCCCCGGAGTTGCTCCGGCTTTACTCCCTGTTTTTCAGCCACCGCGATGTACATGGCCAACAGGATGCCCGCCGGGGCGTTGATGGTCATGGAAGTGGAGACCTTGTCCAGGGGGATCTGGTCGAACAGCACCTCCATGTCCTTCAGCGAGCTGATGGACACGCCCACCTTGCCCACCTCGCCGCGGGCCAGGTTGTGGTCCGCGTCGTAGCCGATCTGGGTGGGCAGGTCAAAGGCCACGCTGAGGCCGGTGGTGCCCTGGTCCAGCAGATAGCGGTAGCGCTGGTTGCTCTCGGCGGCGGTGGCGAAGCCCGCGTACTGGCGCATGGTCCACAGGCGGCCCCGGTACATGGTGGGCTGCACCCCCCTGGTGTAGGGGTAGTTGCCCGGCAGGCCCAGCTTGTCGGCATACTCCTGGCCGGGATCGTCGGGCAGGTAAACCCGGTCTATGGGCAAACCACTGATGGTGGTGAACTGCTCTTTGCGTTCAGGGCGCTTGGCCAGCATCTTGTCGACGCCGGCCTGCCACGCCTGAAGTTGTTCAACAAAACTACTCATAACTTTTTCCCCCTTACAGAGGTACGTTGCCGTGACGGCGCTCGGGACGGAAGGTGCGTTTGGTCTTGAGCACCTCTAGGGCTCTAATCAGTTTGCTGCGGGTCTGGCTGGGCAGGATGATCTCGTCGATGTATCCCAGCTCCGCCGCGCGGTAAGGGCTGGCGAACTTGGCCCGGTACTCGTCCACCAGTTCCTTGTAAGTTGCGTCCTTGTCCTCGGCCTTGGCCAGCTCGTGGCGGAAGACGATGTTCACCGCTCCCTCGGGGCCCATCACCGCGATCTCGGCGGTGGGGTAGGCAAAGTTCACGTCCGCGCCGTGGTGCTTGGAGCCCATCACGTCGTAGGCCCCGCCGTAGGCCTTGCGGGTGATCACCGTGAGCAGGGGCACCGTGGCCTCGCAGTAGGCGTAGATCATCTTGGAGCCGTGGCAGATAATGCCGCCGTACTCCTGCTGCACTCCGGGCAAAAAGCCGGGCACGTCCACGAAGGTGACCACCGGAATGTTGAAGGCGTCGCAGAAACGCACGAAACGCGCCCCCTTGCGGCTGGCGTCGATGTCCAGGCACCCGGCCATTTGCATGGGGTTGTTGGCCACTATGCCCACCGCCATGCCCGCCAAGCGCCCAAAGGCGGTGATCATGTTCTTGGCCCAACCCTTAGAGACCTCGAAGAAGCTGTCCGCGTCCACCACGGTCTTGATGAGCTTTTTCATGTTGTAGGGCTGCTTGGGGCTGTCGGGGATGAACTCGTCCAACTCGGGCGACATGCGGCTGGCCGGGTCGCCGGAGTGTTTCTCCGGGGGTTTCTGCTCGTAGTTGGAAGGAAGGTAGGAGAGCAGCCTGCGCACCATCTGGAGGCACTCGGCGTCGTCCTTGGCCATGAAGTGGGCCACGCCGCTCTTGGTGTTGTGCACCTTGGCTCCGCCCACCGTCTCGCTGGTGACCTCCTCGCCGGTGACCGACTTGATCACCGCCGGGCCGGTGATGTGCATGTAGGAGGTCTGGTCCACCATGAAGATGAAGTCGGTGATGGCCGGTGAATACACCGCGCCCCCGGCGCAGGGGCCCATGATGGCGCTGATCTGGGGGACCACTCCGCTGGAGAGCACGTTGCGCCTGAATATTTCACCGTAGGAGCCCAGGGAGACCACGCCCTCCTGGATGCGCGCCCCGCCCGAGTCGTTTAGCCCGATGACCGGGGCTCCGGCCTTGACCGCCAGGTCCATGACCTTGCAGACTTTTTCGCCGAAGGGGCCTGACAGCGAGCCACCGAACACGGTGAAATCCTGGCTGAACACAAACACCGGGCGGCCGTTGACCCGGCCGTAGCCAGTGACCACCCCGTCACCCGGGATCTTGGATTTGTCCATGCCGAAGTCGGTGCAGCGATGCACCACGAATCGGTCGAACTCTTCAAAGGTGTTGGCATCCAATAAGGCTTCGATGCGCTCGCGGGCGGTCATCTTGCCCTTGGCGTGCTGCGACTCGATGCGCTTTACGCCACCACCCAGGCGAGCCAGCTCGTCGCGTTTTTTAAGATCTTCGATCTTTTCCTTGGTGGTGACCGGCACGTTGTCCATTTGGGAACTCTCCTCTGTTAAATTCCGCATCCTTTTAATGGGCAGGAAGCGGGAGGCGAAAAAGCGTTACTCAAAAAGATCGCGGGCTGCCCAGCCGGATTTAAGTCCGTCTGGGCAGCCCGCGGTGCCTGACATTGGGGTTCTACCCAGCTAACTGAGAACCACCAGAACCTGTTCGGCTTCTACCGTCTGGCCGGCTTCGACTTTCACCTCGGCGACGGTGCCGTCTTCCTCAGAGAGGATGGGCATTTCCATCTTCATGGCCTCGAGTACGGCTACCTCGTCGTCCTCGCCGATCTGGTCGCCGACTTTAACCGAAACCTTGATGACTTTGCCGCCCATGGGTGCTTTTATTTCTGCCAAAGTATTCCTCCCTATGAAAACCTCGAGGCTAGCGGCCTCAATTTAGATATCACTCTTAGGTGACTAAAATAAGATCATGGAAGAATAGACCGAGATACTCAAACTTGTCAAGGCCCAAGCCCCTCTCAGCCTACTCCTCCGCCTTTTCCTCGGCCTCCAATTTGGCCAGATCCTCAAAGCGGATATCCGCTCCGAGCACGCCCACGATGGAGTCGCTTTCGTCGCGCACCGGTCCACTCATGGTAATGCACAAGGCCCCGGTTATCTTGCTGCTGTAGAACTCGCTCACATGGAGCTTTCCGTCCTTCATGGGCTTGATGAACCAGTCGCGGTCGCTGAAGTCGGTCTCCAACTGGAGGCCGGAATACTTGGCCCGATCGACGATGTTGGTGATATTTCTGGTAATTTTGTACCCCTGCGGGTTTACCACATACAGGAACTGGATGAAGGGGTTTTTGTCCAGGAACTCCTGCAACACCGGCTCCATTACCGCCGGGGCCAGGGTCTTGAGCTCCGGGCGGTCGATGAGCTGGGCGCCCAGGTCCAGGGCCAGCTTCTTGGCCCGGTCCTTCAAGCGGTCGAACTCGCTGAGGAACAACTCGGGCAGGTGCTTGCGGGCCACCACCTCCAACTCGGAGTTGCCAATGGAGGTCAGACGCCCCTCCTCATATTGCTCCTGCACCCACTTATTTATCTTGATGATACCCGGATGCCGCTTGTCCACGATGCGCTCCGGGGCCAGCTTCAGGCGCTGGTTCACCCAGTGGGAAATGGCCGCGGCCCCGCTCTTGTCGGTGATGGCGATGGTGTAGGGCCGGTTGAGTATCTTCTCGGTGTCGAAAATATTGTAAATTTCCGGGTTCTTCACCAGGCCGTCGGCGTGGATGCCCGCCTTGGTGGAGTTGAAGTCGCGGCCCACAAAGGGAGTGGTGGGAGGGATGCGGAAGCCGATTTCTTTTTCAAAGTACTCGGCCAGCTCGGTGATCAACCTGGTGTCCATGCCGTCGGTCTTGCCCTTCAAGGAGATGTACTCGATGACCAGGGCCTCCAAGGGCGTGTTTCCGGTGCGCTCGCCAAAGCCCAGCACCGTGGCGTTGGCCCCGGAGCAGCCGTTGAGCCAGGCGGTGGAGGCGTTGATAAGCACCTTGTAGAAGTCGTTGTGACCGTGCCACTCCATGAGCTTGCCGGGGCAGTCCGCGTCGTCGATCATGGTCCGCACCAGCTTGTCCACGCTGCGGGGCAGGGCCGCGCCGGGATAGGTGATCCCATAGCCCATGGTGTCGCACAGGCGAATCTTGATGCCGATGCCCGACTCCCGGCGCAGCTTGGCCAACTCCAGGGCGAAAGGAACCACGAAGCCGTAGATGTCGGCCCGGGTGATGTCCTCAAAGTGGCAGCGGGGAATCAGGCCCAGGGACAGGGCGTCCTTGACCACGCCCAGGTACTTGTCCAAGACCTTGGCCCGGGTGGTGTTCATCTTATGATAGATGTGGTAGTCGCTCACCGAGGTGAGGATGCCGGTCTCCTTGAGGCCCATCTTCTTGACCTCGGCCAGCTCCTCTTTTTTGGCCCGCACCCAGCCGGTGATTTCCGGAAAACGGTGTCCCAGGGCCAGGCACTGCTCCACCGCCTCCTTGTCCCTCTGGCTGTAGAGGAAAAACTCGCTCTGGCGGATAATTCCCTTGGGCCCGGAAAGCTTGTGCAACATATCGTAGATGGCCACGATCTGCTTGGCCTTGTAGGGCGGGCGCGCCTGCTGGCCGTCGCGGAAGGTGGTGTCGGTTATGAACCATTCGTCGGCCGGAGTCAGCGGCAGTAGCTTGTGGTCAAAATCGATACGGCATACTTCATCATACGGAAAAATATCTCGAAACAATTGCGGTTGGTCGAGGTCTTCTAATTTGAGGTAATCCGACTGATGTTTATGATCCAATAATCTGCGGTTGGAGTTCCAGTTCGCCATTTTGCACCTCTTCTGCGTGCTATTATTACATACCACCGCAAAAAAATACCGGAAGGGAACGCCCTAGTCAAAGGGCGCTCCCTCCGGGGATGTGTTTGGTTGTAAGGCTACGGGCCACCCAAAAGTGGTCCCGGTGGAGTTACTTAAGGCCTTACTTGGGCGGGCAGTAGCGCTTGGCTCCCTTGGGAGGCATGTACTTGGGGAACTTCATGGAGCACTTGCGCGCATCAGCCTTATCGGCATCGCTCACGCCACGGGGTACCGTCAGCACGGTTCCCACCGCAAGCTTGTTGGGATTCTTGATTTTACCCTTGTTGGCGTTGTAAAGCAGGCACCACAGCCAAGGATCGTTGTAAATCTGGGGCTTTGCGGAGATGCTCCACAAGTCGTCGCACTTCTCCACGGTGTAGGTGGTGGGCAACGCGGGCGCGGGAGCCGGCTTCTCAGTCACCGGCATCGGCTTGGGAGGAGTCCACTTCTTGATGGCGGGAGGCGGAGGGGGAGCCTTAGGGGGAGCTTTTTCCACCCCACACACCGAAGCGCAACCACCCAGCAACCCCAAGGCGGCCAAAACCACCATCCAGGGCAACACTTTCTTTAACCTGGTCATTCCCATATCCTCCTTAATAAATTCCTCCCAAGAAGCGAGGTTCAAATCTACTGCTACTAAACCGCCCTTGGTAGCGGTGCTGTAGAATCTCTTAACCCTAAGTTATCACGTTCTAAGCTCTAAAAGCAATTTTAGGCAGCTTTGCGGCATTAAGTCAATAGATGTTGCCTATTTTGACACCAACTTGTCATTCGGTCTTGTCCAGGCGCAGGCCCAACTCCAAAAGTTGGCCGGCGGCAACCTTGGAAGGGGCCTCGGTGAGGGGGCAGGAGGCTTTTTGAGTCTTGGGGAAGGCGATCACCTCGCGGATGGAAGGCTCCCCGGCCAAAATGGCCACCAGCCGGTCGAAACCAAGAGCCAAGCCGCCGTGGGGCGGGGCCCCGTAGGTGAGGGCCTCAAGCAAGAACCCGAACTTCTCCTGTGCTTCTTCATCTGATATGCCAAGCGCCTCAAATACCTGGGCTTGCACGTCAGGACGGTGAATACGGATGGAGCCGCCGCCCACCTCGCTGCCGTTGAGCACCAAATCGTAGGCCCTGGCCTTGACCTTGCCCGGGTCGCTGGCCAGCAGTTCTAAATCCTCCTGGCGCGGGCTGGTGAAGGGGTGGTGCATGGCTTCCCAGCGCTTTTCGTCCGGATTGTATTCCACCATGGGGAAATCGGTGACCCAGCAGAAGGTAAGGCTCTTGTCCTTGTTCAACTCGAAACGCCGGGCCAGCTCCAGGCGCAAACGTCCCAGGCACTCGTGCACCACGGCCGGGACATCGGCCCCGAAGAACAGAATATCGCCCTCAACCGCGTCCAAACGCTGGTTTATGGCCTGCTGCAGTTCGGGGGTAAAGAATTTGGCGATGGGGGACTGCCACTCGCCCTCGGGCTTGATCTTGACCCAGGCCAGGCCCTTGGCCCCGAAATCGGCCACATAGCTGGTCAGGTCGTCCAGGTCCTTGCGGCTGAGCGTGGCCATCTGCTTGCCGTTGATGGCCTTGACCAACAGCCCCTTGGCCGCGGCGGTGGCAAACAGCTTGAACTCGGCGTCGGCCACCAGGTCGGTGACCTCCACCAACTCCAGGCCGAAGCGCACGTCCGGGGCGTCCAGGCCGTAGCGGTCCATGGCCTGGTCATAGGTCATGCGCGGCACCGGCAGGCTCATCTGTTGGCCCGTGGCCTCCTTGACGATCTCCGCCACCAGGCCCTCGGTGAGGTCCATGACGTCGTCCTCGTTAACGAAGCTCATCTCCAGGTCCACCTGGGTGAACTCGGGCTGGCGGTCGGCTCTTAGGTCCTCGTCGCGGAAGCAGCGCGCGATCTGGTAGTAGCGCTCCACCCCGCCCATCATGAGCAACTGCTTGAAAAGCTGGGGTGATTGAGGCAGGGCGTAGAACCGGCCGGGGCTAACCCGGCTGGGTACCAGATAGTCCCGCGCCCCCTCGGGGGTGGACTTGGTGAGGAAGGGGGTCTCCACCTCCAAGAAGCTGTTCTCGTTGAGAAAGCGCCGGGCCGCGGCCGCCGCCCGGTGCCTGAGCAGCAGGTTGGCGTACATCTCCGGCCGCCTCAGGTCCAGATAGCGGTATTTCAGGCGGATGTTCTCGTTGACCTCGATCCACTCCTCCAGCATGAAGGGCGGGGTCTTGCTGGGGTTTAGGATCTCGAACTGGTCCACGTAGACCTCGACCCCGCCGGTGACCAGATTGGAGTTGGTCATGCCCTCGGGCCGGGCGCGCACCGTGCCTTTTAGGGCGATGCAGAACTCGCTGCGGATGGTGTGGGCCTCTCCGTGAGACCCTTCGTCCACCTCGGGGTTGAACACCACCTGGGTGATGCCCTCGCGGTCCCTGAGGTCCACGAAGATGAGCCCGCCGTGGTCCCGGCGGCGCATGGCCCAGCCCATGAGAACCACCTGGCTGCCCACGTCGTCAAGGCCCAACTCGCCGCAGGAGTGGGTGCGTTTCAGTTCGGATATGAATCGTTCAGACAACTAACTACGCTCCTGCCGCCTTCAGGCGGTCCACTATCTGGTCCAGGGGCAAATCTTGTTGCTCCCCGGTGGCCATGTCTTTTAAGGGGGCGCTGCCGGCCTTCAGCTCCTCGCCGCCCACGATCAGCACCTGGGCCGCTCCCAGCTTGTTGGCGCGGCGCATCTGGGCCTTGAGGCTGGTGGCCGCCGCGCTCATCTCCACCCAAACCCCGGCCCGGCGCAGCTCCTGGGCTGCGCCAAAGGCCCAGTCCCGAGGCTCCTCGCCCAGGGCGGCGATGAACAACCGCGGTCCTTGTTGCCACTCGGACCGGTCCTCCAGGAGCAGAGCCAGGCGCTCCACTCCCAGGGCGAAGCCTATGGCCGGGGTGGCTGGGCCGCCCAGGGCCTGTATAAGCCCATCATAGCGCCCGCCGCCGCCCACCGCATCCTGGGCCCCCAGTTGGGTGGTCTTGAACTCAAAGGCGGTGCGGGTGTAGTAGTCCAGGCCCCGCACCAGCTTGGGGTCGGTCTCAAAACTCACGCCGGACTGGCTGAGCAGTCGCTTCACCTGGTCGAAGTGCTCATTGCAGCTTTCGCACCAGGAGCCGCTGATCAGCGGCGCGCCCTGAGAAATCTCCTTGCATCCGTCCTGCTTGCAGTCCAGCACCCTGAGCGGGTTGCTGGTCAGGCGGCGGCGGCAATCCTCGCACAGTGCGCCCTTGCGGACCTCGAAATAGTCCTGAAGCTCCTGCTTGAACACCGGGCGGCACTCGGGGCAGCCCAGGGAGTTGAGCACCAGGGTGAGCTCACACACTCCCAGGCGCTCCAGCAAATGAGCGGCCATGACCAGCAGCTCGGCGTCTCCCTGGGGCCCGGAGTCGTCCAAAATCTCGCAGTCGAGCTGATGAAACTGGCGCAAACGGCCTTTTTGGGGCCGCTCATGGCGAAACATTGGGCCTATGGTGAAAAGCTTGTGGGGGCCGGGCACCGCGTAGAGCTTGTTCTCCAAAAATGCCCGCACCACCCCGGCGGTGGCCTCGGGGCGCATGGTCAGCGAATCGCCGCTACGGTCTTCAAAGGTGTACATCTCCTTGGAAACGATGTCGGTTTCTTCGCCGATGGACCGGGCGAACAACTCGGTGCGCTCCAAGATGGGTGTGCGTATTTCGCTGAAACCGAAGGCGCTGAACACCTCCCGGGCCGTGGCCTCGATAAAGCGCCACTTGGGAGCCTCGGGGGGCAGCAGGTCCTTCATGCCCCTGACCGCCTGGATGGCCAAAATGCCTCCGCCTTTCTTAATCTCGATTTTTTTAAGCTCCCTCGGGGGAACCAACTAGGAATTTTGCATATATACCCGGAATTTGAGTGGGGGTCAAGGAGATGGGCCGACCCCGACTTTACCAAATTGCAACCTGGCGTCATGGGCCGGAGCTACAAATATGTGGTGCCATGGTCGGCGGTTTCGGCAGAAACTACCGGTTGGTATGTTTCTCTTTTACACAGTACCTCCAGGTATGACTTAATATTTTTTTTGGTACATTATGCTGATTTTACTTAATTATTTGCCCAAACGGCTCTTTAGGCCTTTTGGGGGGAAATAGCGGCAAAGCCCCCCCGCCCCCTGCCTAGCCATTAAATTAAAGATTCCACCCTGATGATAAACATACCGATGGGTATTGTTTTCCAGCCCTGCCTGCCGCGGCTCCGGCCCCGTAACCTACATTTTTTCCTGCTTTTTAAGGAAATTATCAATTTTGGCATCAACGTTGCGTTCAGTAACACCCAAATCGCCTCGCCGCGCGGGCTGACCAGGCCCCGCGGCGGGTTTGAATAATGACCCGGTTTTTAAGAATCCAATACTCTTGCAACTTAGGAGGGAGCAAGTCATGGCCAACCCCATCAGCGCGGGCGACACTGCCTGGATCTTGACCAGCACGGCTTTGGTCCTGCTTATGACCCCCGGCCTGGCCTTTTTCTACGGAGGCATGGTCCGCAAAAAGAACATCCTTTCCACCTTGAACCTTTCCTTCATCATGATGGGCGTGATCTCGGTGCAATGGGTGCTCTACGGTTACACCCTGGCCTTTGGCAACAACGTGGCCGGCTTGTTCGGCGACCTCAGCTTTCTGGGCTTTTCTGGAGTCACCGGCGCGCCGGGGCCATATGCGGACAAAATTCCCCATCTGGCCTTTGCCGCTTTTCAAATGATGTTCGCGGTGATCACACCGGCGCTGATCACCGGCGCTTTCGTGGAGCGCATCCGCTTCAAGACCTTCCTGGTCTTCGCGGTGCTCTGGGCCACCATCGTTTATGATCCCCTGTGCCACTGGGTGTGGGGCGATGGCGGCTGGATGGGAGCCATGGGAGCTCTGGACTTCGCGGGCGGCACCGTGGTGCACATCGCCGCCGGCTTCAGCGCCCTGGCCTTCGCCATCGCCATCGGGCCGCGCAAGGGCTTCCCCAAGGCGCCCATGGAGCCCCACAACATCCCCTACACCGTTTTGGGCGCGGGCCTGCTGTGGTTCGGCTGGTTCGGCTTCAACGCGGGTAGCTCCCTGGCCGCCGACGGCCTGGCCTCCTACGCATTCGTGAACACCAACACCGCCGCAGCATCCGCAGCGGTGTGCTGGATGTTGGTCTCCTGGGCCGACGCGGGCAAGCCCAGCGTGTTGGGCATCGCCACCGGCGCGGTGGTGGGCCTGGTGGCCATCACCCCGGCGGCAGGCTTCGTCACCCCCTTGGGAGCCATCGTCATCGGTGCGGTGGGCGCACCCATCAGCTACTACGCCATCCGCTTCCGTCAGAAGCGCAATCTCGACGAGTCCCTGGACGTCTGGGCCTGCCACGGCATGGCCGGCACCTGGGGTGCGCTGGCCACCGGCCTGTTCGCCGCCCCGGAGGTAAACGAGGCCGCTGGCCTGTTCTACGGCAACCCCGGCCAGTTGGGCATCCAAGCCATAAGCGTGGTGGTGACCATCTGCTTCGTGTTCCTGGTCACCTACGTTCTGGCCAAGATTCTGGGCAGTATCATGGGCCTCAGGGTCGAGACCCTGGAAGAAGAAGTGGGCCTGGACCTTTCCGAGCACGGCGAACGGGCCTACTCCTAGGCTAGACCCGGGATTTAAGGAGACATAAAGCGATGCTTAAGAAGATAGAAGCCATAATCCGCGAGGACAAGTTCAACGACGTCAAGGAAGCCTTGCACGAAGCGGGCATCCGGGGCATGAACGTCTTCGAAATCAGGGGCCAGGGCCGCCAAGGCGGCATCACCCTGGCCGGGCGCTCGGGCACCTATCAAGTGGACATGCTGCCCAAGATGCAGATCAACATCATCCTGAGCGAAGACAACGTGGACGAAACCATCGAGGCCATCCTAAAGGGAGGCCGCACCGGTGACGCGGGCGACGGACTGATCTTCGTCTACCCGGTGGACGAGGCGGTGCGCATCCGCACCGGAGAACGGGGCCACGAGGCGGTGGTGTATCCCGGCGACATCGACGAACGCAAGAAAAAAGGCGCCGCCTAGCAATCTCAACAGCGAGTCATCATCGCGCGGCGCTAAACGGGCCGGGAGGGCGATTCCCTCCCGGCCCGCATCTTTGGGCTTGGGTTTTAGGGGCTAGTCGTTGAGAAAGCGATTCCTGGCCATTCTGCGGCCGGTGTTAGTCTTGAACACCTTGCCGATGAGCTTGGCCATCTTCTCCCGGCTGATCTCCGGAAACTCCTCGGGAATGTTCACCAGCCAGTCGCTGTCCCAGATAATGCGGAACTCCAGGGTGTCGATGTCTTTGGCCGAGTGGTGGTTGGCGATTATGCGCCCCACATGGTCCCGGGTCTCCATGTCCAGGCCCAGGTCCTTCATGATGGCCTCGGCGATGGGCGGGCCTTCCAGCTCCTGCCAGCGGCCGGCCGCCGAGCCGTGCTTGGCCTCGGCCGCCTGGATGCCGATGTCGTGCAACACCGCCGCCGCCAGGATCACCTTGGGGTCTCCCCCTTCGGCTTTCATCAGTTCCTGGGCGTTGGCCAACACCGCCTGGGCATGCTCGATGCGCCGGCTGTCGCGTCCAAAGGTGGCCTTCATGGCCTCCAAGAGCCGGTCCAGCAGCGATTCGCCTCCTCCACCGGCGGCGGCGGCATGCTCGGCCAGGGCCTCCTTGGGGTCGTAGCCCAGGCAATCCTTGGCGTGCTCGCACCACTGGGCGCAGCCCAGGTTAAGCTTGGGGTTGGCCACCTTTTGGCCGCAGCCGGGGCAGCGCCGCGAGGCGTCATCCTTGAAGAACTCTATCTGGGCCCCGCAGTGGGCGCAGGCGGTCTCGAAAATGTCGTTAGGCCCCCAAAACTTGGTGTCTTGACCGGGGCACATGGTCTGAGCCATCACTCCCCCTCCTTATGCTTGGCGGCCCACCAGGCGGCGAAGCGCTCTCCCTGGGGGGCGTTTTCAATGTAGTCGTCTATGGCCCGTCCCATAAGGGCCACCGCCTGCTCCGGGCTCCCCACCCTGGCCACCTCTCGGGCCAAATGAGGGTGGCGGCCCAGCTTGCCGCCCATGAGCACCCGAGCCTCCACCGGGCCCAGGCTCACCGCGCCGGTGGGGCAACAAGTGGCGCATCCCAGACAGCCCAAGCACTGGTCAAGGTCCCAGGAGGCCGTCTCGGCCACCGCGATTGCACCGTCGGGGCAGCCTGCGGCGCAAGCGCCGCAGGCGGTGCAATCGGCTGGGTCGAAAATCGGGCTCACGGTTCCCACCAAGGCCAGATCGGCTATCTGGGGGCGCGAACATCCATTGGGGCAACCGGCCAGGGACAGGCGAAGCTTGTGGTGGAACAGCACCTGATCGCCCTCGACCTTGGCCCTGAGCCGCTCGCTTACTTGATTGGCGGCCAGCCACTGTTCCAGGGCCTCGCGCCAGGGGTCGGTGTCCATAATGGCGTTGGGGCAGCCCGAAAGCTTGGCCCGGCAGGACTCCAACACCACCAGCTCGACGCCGGGGCGGTTGGCCGCGGGCATGAGCTGGGCCAACTCCTTGTCGCTCTTGGCGCCCATCACCGCCCGGAAGCGGGCCTCGGCTGCGGCGAAGTCGGCCAGGCTCACCTGGTCCCTGCCCTCGGAGCGCACCCTATCCTCCACCTTGCGACGGGCCAGGGGGCGCACCAAAACCGGCACCCCCTTGAGGGCCTGGGCCGCCTCGGGGGCCCAGGCTATGTCCCGGCCGCGAGTCATCTTAAGCCGCCAGACTCCAGGGCAGGTTGCGCTTGCCCAGGATCCCGCCCTTGCGGGAGATGACCATCTCACCCACGGGCAGCTTGGCTCCGGAGCGTTGCATGGCCTGGTCCACGATATGGTTCAGGCCCGAGCAACAGGGCACCTCCATGTGCACGATGGTCAACGAGCGCATGCCGCCGGTGGCAAGCAGTTCGGCCAGCTTGTCAATGTGGGCCTGGGCGTCGTCCAGCTTGGGGCAGGCCAGGGCTATGGCCCGGCCCGGCAAAAAGCGCCGGTGCAGATCGGGCAGGGAAGCCGCGGCGCAGTCGGCCAAGAGGATCAGGTCCGCGCCCTTGAGGAAGGGGGCCTGAGGCGAAAGCAGTTGCAGCTTGATGGGCCAGTGACCCAACTGGCTGGGTGTGGGCCAGTCGTCCTCCTCCGAGGCCGAGGCCGGGGCCGAGGGCGAAAGGCTCATGGCCGCGTGGCCCGGGCAGCCGCCCGCAACGGGGAAGGGCTGGGCCGGAGCCGGGGCGGCCTCGGCGTGAGGAGCCTCGCCTTGGGAGGCCAGCAGCTCCTCCACCGCCGCCTCGTCAAAGGCATCGGCCTGGCGCTTTTCAATGGTCAGGGCTCCGGTGGGGCAGCCCTGCAGGCAGGCCCCCAGGCCATCGCAATATATCTCGCCCACCAGGCGGGCCTTGCCGTCGACTAGTTGCAGAGCTCCTTCGGCGCAGTCCAAAATGCACTGGCCGCAGCCGTTGCACAATTCCTCGTCGATGTGGATTATGTCCCTGGTGCTAGGCATTGACCGCCTCCTTAAGAAAGGTGTCCTTGAGATCCGAAAGCCTGGTCTGAGCAAAGTAATCGCGCACCTCGTCGCCAACCCTTTCCAGCAATCCGCCCAAGATGCAGTTGCCGTTGCACATGGGTTTGCCCAATAGGCAGCGCCGCTCCCTCAATGGCCCCTCGGTGGCCTCGTAGACCTCCAAAAGGGTGATGTCCTCGGGGTTGCGCTCAAGGGCGAAGCCGCCCTTGGGCCCCCTCTGGGAGCGAACCAAGCCAGCCCGGCCCAGGCGCTGCATAACCTTGGCCAAGTGGGCCTCAGAGACCTTCAAGCGAGCGGCCAACTCGCGGGTGGGTACCTGCTCGCCGGGCCTGGAGGCCAACAGCCCCATGGTGTGCAGGGCCAGGGAAGCCGCTTCGGATATTTTCAAAAGCTGTTGCATGTCCGTCGTCCTTTTTAGTTATTCTGGTATTAAAATACCTATTTAAATATCCATTGTCAACTACTGATAAATTGTTATTTCTTTTAGCTATGATTTTATGGGTTTACCGAAAAGACATTTTCGGTGTAATCTGGAACGAAGCCGAGGAAAACACTGACGAGCCTAGGAATTACACGCCTGGGCTGCCTGCCCCCGGTTGGGTTGGAAACGGCTGCCATTCACTCATGTTCTGGCACATGTCCGCCGACATCGCCGGGGGCCGGGGATATTTCCATCTCAGCAATGCTTCGCGTTGGCCACTCTCTGAGGGAAACGGGGCATATTTAATAAAGCCAACAGGTTTGACTCAGCGGCAAGTCAACACCGGCCACGGATATAAAGAGCGGGAGGTGCGTTATGGAACGAAAGTACCAATTTTCTTGGGACCTCCTGGGCGATATCGCACAGGGCCGGCCAAACTTGGGAAACTCCACTCGTCTGGAAGTCTACCGTTTGATGCAGTTTTGTATTCGCGACGTACTGGAACAAAACATAGGCAAGGAAAAAGCCGACAACATCTTCTACCAAGCCGGCCATCTGGCGGGTAATGAATTCTATAAAAATATCCTTGGCCCCCAAAGCGACTTCAACGAGTTCGTGCGTTCGCTGCAAGAAGCGCTCAAGGACCTGGGCATCGGCATCTTGCGGGTGGAAAAGGCCGATCTGGAGGCCGGCTCCTTCGTGGTCACCGTTTCCGAGGACTTGGACTGCTCCGGGCTGCCCGAGTTGGACTATGAGATATGCATCTACGATGAAGGCTTCATCGCCGCGCTAATGGAAAGCTTCACCGGCAGCAGATTCAAAGTAAAGGAAGTGGACTGCTGGTGCACCGGCGACCGTACCTGCCGCTTCACCGCTGAAGTGATTAATTAGAGCCGTGGCTCAAGATATAACCCTGGAAAAACTCCGAGCCCTGGGCCGGGAGTTGGAGAGGGCCTTACCAGATCCCAGCCCAGAGGAGGTGAAGCACTTGGCCCTCATGGCCGCCTGCGTGGCCACCGAGGCCAATCTTTTACCGCCGCCCGCGCCGGCCAGCGAGTCCGATGAGTTGGAAGAGGCTATTGACCTTCTGAACGCGGTGGTCAACACCAACCATCCCTCCAAGAAGATGGACGGCTTCTTGGCGCAGGACCAATCCCTGCGGGTGCTTTTAGATACCCTCTGGTCTATCAGGGAATCGGCATTGGCCCTGGCCAATGGTGATTTATCGGTGAAGATTACCGGCAAGGGCTTTTTGGCCGGGGCCCTAAAGACGCTGCAATCCCATTTCAAGCACCTCACCTGGCAGACCCAACGGGTGGCCGCCGGCGATTTCACCCAGCGGGTGGACTTCATGGGCGAGTTCGCTATAGCCTTCAACGCCATGGCCGAGCGCCTGGCCTCCAGCGTGGAGGCCCTGAAGCAAAAAGAGGCCGAGCTGACCGCCAAGAACCAGGAACTGGTCAAGGAAATTAAAAACCGCCTGCGGGTGGAAAAGGACCTCAGGATAAGCGAGGAGCGCTACCGGGAAATGGCCATCACGGACCATCTCACCGGCCTGTACAACCGCCGCCATTTTTATGTGCTGGCGGAAAACGAGCTCAAGCGCGCCCTTCGCCGCGGGCACAGCCTCGCTTTGATAATGTTGGACCTGGACCACTTTAAAAAGATCAACGATAATTACGGGCACGATGTGGGAGACAAGGTATTGGCGGAAGTCGGCCGGGTGTTGACCAGCCAAGTGCGCTCGATGGACATCTGCGCCCGCGTGGGCGGCGAGGAGTTTGTCCTGCTGCTTCCGGAAACCAAGTCCACCAAGGCAGTGGAGGTGGCCGAGCGGTTGAGGACAGCCATGGCCAACACCTGTGTGGCCGATTGTGGAAAGATGGTCAACTTCACCGCCAGCCTGGGAGTAACCAGCCTGGACAGCGAACGGGACCAACGAGAAGAAGCCCCCAAGGGGCTGCTGGAATCGATTATCAAGCAGGCCGACGAGGCGCTTTATGCCTCCAAAAAGGCCGGACGCAACCGCGTCACTGCATTCTAATACACATAATTAAGTAGTAACAACTTGTTGTTACGGCAAAGCGTCCGGCAATGCTGGATGGGCGGTACCGCAAATCACCTAATTATTGTATAACATTTAGGTGATTAAAACCCGCCCCCTGCCATGGGGGCCCATATCTTCATGGAGAGTGCACAAATGGAAAAAATACTGATCATCGGCTGCAAAAAAGCCATGGACGATGTGTGCATAGGCTGTTCGCGTTGCCTGGTGGGCTTCAATCGACGAAACGGCGAATTCGCCCGCTATCCCGAGGGCGAGGCCGAGGTCATGGGCCTTCTGAGCTGCGGCGACTGCCCCGGCGCGGCCATCATCACCCGCTTGGCCCAGGTGAAGCTGTGGAACGCGCCCATGGAGGAAAAGCCCACCAAGATACACATCGGCCCCTGCCTGAGCGATCATTGCCCCCACGCCGACACCATCATCACCAAGATCCAGGCCAAGAGCGGCATCGAAGTGATAGAGGGCACCCACCACTACTTCCCGGATAACATCTTTGCTTGAGCCCGGGGCAATAATCCGCAAATTGAGCGCGGTTCTGGGCCCCAAGGCCCAGGGCCGCGCGGCCAAGGTGGTGGTGGGCCTGGGCTACACCGCGGCCATGCTCCAAGACGGCCGGGCCGGGGTGGCCTACACTTTTCACGATCAGGCCCAGGGAGGCTGTTCCGTGTTCGGCGGCAAGCGCCCCCTGGCCGGGCAGGAGGCCTCCGCCCTGCTGGAGCTGGCCGCTTCCCGCGACCCCATAGAGGCGGCGGTGGGCTTGGCCGTGGCCGGAGCCCTGCTCTCGCCCGGCCCGGCCGACGCCGCCCCCGGCGACGTCCTGGACCACCTGGACCTGAACGGCGAGGACAGCGTGGGCATGGTGGGATTTTTTGGGCCTCTGGTGCCCGAGGTACGCCGCCGGGCCCGGCGCCTGGTCATCTTCGAGCGGGTGGACCTGCCCCAGGGCGACATCCTGCCCCAGGAACAGGCCAAAGAGTTGCTCCCCCAATGCCAGGTGGCGATCATCAGCTCCACCACCCTGCTCAACCAAAGCCTGGAGCCGCTGCTGGCCGCCTGCGCCGGGTGCCGCGAGGTGGTCCTGTTGGGACCCAGCACCCCCCTGTGTCCGGAGATATTCTCGGGCACCCCGGTGACCATGCTCAGCGGGGTGACGGTGCGCGATTCTCCGGCCCTTTTACAGGTGGTGGCCGAGGCGGGCGGCACCCGGCAATTCAGCCGCCTGGTGGACAAAAAAAACCTGCGTCTGCGGTGATTTCCGGGCGCACGGCCAAACCCGATCATTAACATCTGGACGGCGGCACGTCCAAAGGGCTAAGGTTTTTCCCTTAGGAGCGGCCTATAATAAGGGCCAACGGGGCGCACCAAGGACAGCCCCGCATCAACATCTCCATGAAGGGGAGCCGCATGTCCAAAGTCATGATCCATCCCGCCGATTATGAAACCTGCCAGCAAGCCGTTGATCGGGCCTTCGAGCTTTTCCCTCTGGATATCGAGGGCAAAAAGGTTTTAGTAAAGCCCAACGTCCTCAGGACCGCCAAGTCCGAGGAGGCCATCACCACCCACCCGACGGTGCTCAGGGCGGTGGTGAAAAAGCTAGAGAGCATGAACCCGGCCCAGTTGATCGTGGGCGACAACCCCGGCGTGTTCACCTACGGGGCCAACGAAAAGGCCTTTGGTGACTCCGGCCTCACCGAGGCGTCCCTGGGCCACTACCGGAATATAGGGGCCGAGTCGCGGGAAGTGGCCTTCAACCCCGAATACCGCGAAACCCTCAGCGTGTCCACGGCGGTGCTGGACGCGGACGTGGTCATCTCGGTGCCCAAGTTCAAAACCCACGGCCTCACCGTTTTGAGCGGGGCCATCAAGAACAGCTTCGGCATCCTGCCGGGAGCCCAGAAGGCCAAGTTGCACAAACTGGCCGGCAATCCGGGGCGCTTCAACGACCTGCTGGTGGAGGTGTTTTGCCTCAGGGTGCCGGACCTGTACATCGTCGACGGCATCGTGGGCATGGAGGGCAACGGCCCGGCTTCCACCGAGCTGCGGGATGTGAACCTGATCCTGGCCTCGGACAACGCGGTGGCCCTGGACGGGACCATCGCCCGGCTCATGGGCGTGGCCGATCCCGGTCAGGTGCGCTTTTTGGCCACGGCCCAAAAGGCCGGGTTGGGCGAATTCAGCGATGAGGCCACCGAGATAATCGGCGAGCTCGTGCCCATCCAAGGCTTCAAGCTGCCCCCCGCCGGAGGCCCGGACCGGCCCGGCGCGGAAAAAATCCAGGAGTTCATAGAAAGCCGCACCCTGCTGCGGCCCCAGGCGGACCCGGACAAGTGCACCAGTTGCGGGGCCTGTATCGACCAGTGCCCCGCCTCGGCCCTGGCCTTTGACGAAGAACTGCCCAAGGTCGACCCGGATAAATGCATAGTGTGTTTTTGCTGTCAGGAAATGTGCCCGGAACAGGCCATGCAACTGGTATAACCCCCAACGCAACCAGGCGTGAGGAACATGACCAAAGACTGGAAATACTACCTGGGGCTGTCCCTGTTCATCTACAGTCTGGCACCCATCGTCATCGTGGCCCTGCTTCCCTTCTTCGGCATGGACCTGGCAGAGATGGGCACCCTGGCCGTCGTGTTCTTGACCTCGGGCGAGGTGTCCTTCTGGGGCGCGGCTGTGCTTTTGGGCAAGCCGTTTATGGCGGCCCTTAAACAGAAGTTCGCCTCCTGGTTCCGCCGCGAGGCCGCCCCACCCCAGCCGATCAGCCGGGCCCGGCACCTGCTTGGGGTGTGGCTGCTGGTCATCAGCTTTTTGCCTTATTACGCTGTGCTGGTCTATCTGCTCTTTTTTGTGCCGGACAACGCCACCATCCACTTCCTGGCCTGGACCATGGCGGCCGGAGAGATGCTGGGCATAGTGAGCCTGTTCGTGCTGGGCGGCCAGTTCTGGGAGCGCCTCAAGCGGCTGTTCCAGTGGCAGGACGAGCGAGACTCGGCCACGGCCTAGAGCGCCTTGGCGCCCCGGGGTACACGGATGAAAGCGGGCCGGGAGCCGGACGGCTCTATCCGCCCCCGGTCGAAGCCTATTTAAAGGTGACAGGCACCCGCAGCGGGGTGCTTTGCCCGCCGGTGTCCTTTATGCGCAGGCCCAGCAGATAATCGCCGGGCGGTATGCCACCGATGTTCACCGTGATGTTCAAGAAGATTTCCCGGTTGAAGCTCCGGCTCTTGAAGTCCACGGACATGAAGTTTTCCTTGCCCAGCAGAATGTTGCCCTTGGGGTCCATTATGGCCAGGTCGGCGGTGAAACCGAAGGTATGGAAACCGTCCGGGGCCTTGTTGATGCGGTAGCCCACCGGTTCCAAGTAGAGCAGGATGGTGGCCTTTTTGGCTTGGTAGACGTTGTCGGTCCGAGGCGTGTAGATGCCGTAGCTCTGGGCCTTGGTTTCGGTCAACACCGCCTTTTGCACATACAGGGGGACCTTGTTCCAGATTAGCTGGATGGCCTGGTCAGCCTGCTGCAAGGCTTCCTTGGGCTTACCATCTTGCCAAGTTTTGATGGTTTCCTGCAACAACTGGGTGGGTTGATCGGCCAGGGAAATCGCGGGAGATCCCAGGATCAGACAGGCGGCGGCGAGCAACAACAGAAGTCGTTTCATATCTCCCTCCGGGCAGGATAAGGGATTAGGGGCGTGCTTCGGCCGTTAACATAAAACAATCCCGATCAAAAAGGAACCCCTAGCGAAGCCCTGATGTTCCATGGCAAGCGCTGCGGCGGCCCAGGGCTTTGTCTTATTCTCCGCGCCCGGCCTCTCGCAGGAGGCTTGCCTGCCCACGGCGCGGCGGGCGGGCTGTTGGGGCCGCCGCGCCGTGGGCAGGCGCTTGCAAAGCGCCGGTCTTGTCGCCTGACTGGTTGCCATCTTTCATAAAAATGATAGATTAGCTGCGGGCTTCATCCAAGCCGGGGCCTTGGTATCGGTTTGATAACGGTGGTAATCGTCGGACGCAAGCCACCCCTTGAGGGAAACTTCGGCACGATGCACGCATTTTTCTCCCGTATTCCGCTGGCACTGCTTGGTGCCCTGATCGGCGTAATCATCCAACTTTTTTGGCTGGGCAGCCACGGGTGGGACGAAGCCGCCGTGCGCGTTCCGGCCGGGGCGCTGGGCGGCGGCCTGATTTTTTGGATGTTCGGCGAGCTGATTGCCATGTTGGTGCGGCGCACGGGCCGGGACTTCTGGGCCGGAGTGGCTCGCTTTTGGCCCTACGTGGCCCGCGTTTCCTTTTGGCGGGGCATGGCCGCCGGTTGGCTGGTGCTGTTGATCGGCTTCGGGGTGGGCCTGTACGTCTACGGCACCCGGGCTTGGCCCTATCCCATAGTGCAGCAGTTCGAGGCTTGGTTCCGGGGCGAGGGCTTTACCACCCTGGAGGACAAACTGGCCAACGATCTGGACATTGTGCCCGCCCGGCACTTGGTGACCGTGAAGCTCAAGGCCCCCGGCAACCGCACCTACCAAAGCCTGGAAGGCCTGCCCATCCGCTCGCGTCGCCTGCCACCCAAGTATTACCTCTCCCCGGACGCCCCCAAGGCCTACCGGGTGATATTCGCCACCTTCGACTTTGACGACAAGCGCTACGGCGCGGTGCTTTTGGGCCCCGACGGCAAGGTAGTGCACATCTGGAAGCCCAGCCAGGAGGACGTGCCCTGGGAGCATCGCGACGACGCCAACGTGTTCCCCCACGGCTTTGACGTAGGCCGCGACGGCTCCATCTACGCCGCCTACGACAACGGCACCTCCCTGACCAAGTACGATTGGTGCGGCAACATCGTCTGGCGTCTGCGGGGCGGCTTCCACCACTCCGTCACCCTGAGCGACGACGGCACCCTGTGGGTGTGGGGCCCCACCGCCGACGACCCCAACCGCAAGGATTGCCTGGTGCAGGTGGACGACGCCACCGGCAAGATCATCAGGGCCATTCCCCTGGAGTCGGTTATCGCCGCCAACCCGGGCATAGACATATTCGGCATCCGCCAGCTCGACGAGCATTCCCGCTCCACCTGGGTGGTGGACGGCGGCGGCCAGTGGCACCCCAACGACATCGACCCCCTGCCCAAGTCCCTGGCCCACCTTTACCCCGGCTTCAAGGCGGGCGACCTTCTGGTCTCCCTGCGCTCGGTGGACCTGGTGTTCGTGCTGGACCCAGACACCCTCAAGGTGAAATGGTGGCGGCAGGGCCAGACCAGACGCCAGCACGACCCGGACTGGAACACGCGGGGGGTCATCACGGTTTATGACAACAACATGCACCGCGATTTTTCCACCATAATCGAGATCGACCCCAAGACCTACAAGAGCAAGGTCTTGCTGGACGGCAGGAAGTACAATTTCTACAGTCACATTCAGGGGAAGCACCAGTTCCTGCCCGACGGGGGCGTACTGATAACCTCCCCCCAACAGGGTCGCGTATTCGAGGTGGATAAGAGCGGCAAGGTGGTCTTCGAGTTCCTCAACCTATATGACGACAAGAACCGTTTCCTGAGCCTCTCCGAGGCAAAGAGTTTGCCGCTGGACTATTTCAAGGAGTTGCCCAAATGCAAATAGCCTTGCTGGCCGTCGCCGCCCTGCTGGTTCTGCTCCCCGGCACCGCCCAGGCCTACGTGGGCCCCGGCTTGGGCCTGGGGGCCATCGGCGCCATCCTGGGGGTTGTCTTCTCCGTAATTTTGGCCATACTCGCCTTCTTCTGGTACCCCATCAAACGGCTCTTTGGCATAGGCAAGAAAAAGCAGGAAAACCAGGAAGATGACCCCCTGGACTAATTGGGCCCTCCAATCCCTGGCCTGCCTGCCGGGGGTGGTGGTTTTCGTGGAGTTGTTCCGCGCCCTGCCCTTGATGGAAAATCTGAACCACCTGAAAATGACCACCCAAAAGGTCATGGGGGTGGTCAGATCCTCCAGAATCTCTGATCACTGGAAAGAAAAAATCCTGCCCCACTATGCCGGGGGCATCCTGGCGGCCAGCCTGCTCAACGTGGTGTACATCGCGATCATGGCTGCGGGCTTCGCCCTGGCCTTCTGCCTGGTGGGAATGTGGTTTTTGGGCGGCTTCGCCCAGACGGCGGCCATGCTGCTGGAGCCCTCGGTGCAGATTATCGCCGCTGTCTTGGGCATGGCCTACGCCGTGGCCAGGGTCAAGCTGACTCCGGAGCAGGGCAACGACTACCACCTGGGCTCCAAGCTATTGCACCACCTGGCCCTGGACAGCCGCCTGGTGCGCAAGGCGGCCTTTGATCTGGACTGCTCCCTGGCCAGCGCCCGCAAGCTGCCCAAGCCTTCCGGGCCGCCGGTGTTCGTCACCGGCCTGGCCAGGGCGGGCACCACCATCCTGTTGGAGGCGATCTACGCCAGCAGCCGTTTCGCCACCCTCACCTACCGCGACATGCCCTTTATCACCGCGCCCAACCTGTGGAAATCCATTTCCTCGGGCCGCCGGCAACACGCCGAACTCAAGGAGAGGGCCCACAAGGACCGGCTTTTGGTGAACTACGACAGCCCGGAGGCCTTTGAGGAAATCTTCTGGATGACCTTTGACCGGGACAACTATGTTAAAGAGCGCCATCTAGCGCCCCACAAACCTCCCCGCGAGGTGCTCATCCAGTACCGCCGCTACGTGTCCAACATCATCGCCAAGGATTCGGGCAAGGCGCCCCTGCGTTATCTGGCCAAGAACAACAGCAACCTGCTGCGCATCGCCTCACTAAAGCGCGCCTTCCCCGAGGCGGTGATCCTGGTGCCCTTTCGCAACCCGCTGGACCACGCCAAATCACTCATGGTGCAGCACCAGCGTTTCGTGAAAACGCATCAGGAAGACCCCTTTTCTTTGAGATACATGAACTGGCTGGGCCACCACGAGTTCGGGGCCAACCTGAAACCCTTTCTTTTTTGCGATGAAGCCCTGCCCAGCAGCCCCGAAGAGTTGGACGACTTCTCCTATTGGGTCCGCTACTGGGGCTGCGTTTACGACTATGTGTTGAACAAGCACGCCGACGATATCGTACTGTTCGACTACGACCGTTTCTGCCGCCAACCGGCGGCCTGCCTGGAGGAGTTGGCTCCCATCCTGCAGCTGGACAAGGAGCAGTTGGAGCCCTTCTTCAGCAAGGTGAAAAGCTCCACCCTGCACGACCACCCCCCGGTGGATCCCACGGTCTTGGCCCAAGCAGAAGCGGTGCATCAAGCACTGCACCAGCGGGTAATGGCCGAGGCAAAGGAATTACCGATTGTTTCGCGGATACCGGAAGCACACAAAGCAGATTGATATATCAGCCCGGCTCAAGGGCGTTAGCCACGAAATTTGGTGAAGCAATGACTACCCAAGAATTACCAACAAGCACTTGTCCCGATATCCTTGAGAAAAACATTTCCACCAAAAGCGGCGTTGTCTGGTTTTTCGGCATGCCGGGCAGCGGCAAGTCCACCCTGGCGGGCTCCCTGCGGGAAGTCCTCACCAAGCACGGCAACTGGGTCTCCTTCTTGGACGGCGACCAGGTGCGCAAGCGCCTGAACCGCGACCTGGGCTTCTCCGAAGCCGACCGCACCGAAAACCTGCGCCGGGCAGCGGAGATCGCCCGCCTGATGGCCAAGGCGGGCTCCCTGGTCATCGTGTCCTTCATCACCCCCCTGGAGTCCAACCGCCAGATGGTGCGCGAGATTCTGGACGGGCACGACTACTGCGAATGTTTTGTGAAGTGCTCTCTGGCCACCTGCGAAACCCGTGACCCCAAGGGCCTGTACGCGCGGGCCCGCAAGGGCGAGATCGCCAACATGACCGGCATAGACGCGCCCTTCGAGGTGTCGGTGACCTCGGAGATCATCGTGGACACCGAGAACACGCAACATCCCGGCTGCATGGCCCAGCTTCTGCGCGCCCTTCGAGATAAGGGGATCATAACCGTCGGGTAATAATGTAGATACCTACTATAGGCAGATTTAGTTCACTGCCGGTTTCGCTGGAAAAAGACACCCCCCGGCCGCATTATCGCGGGCCGGGGGGTGTTAATTTTGCGTTGAGCCGGGCCGGGATCGGGGTAGCGGCGGCCACGTATTAAAGTTTATGCTTTAACAGCGTCCAAGCTTCCACCGGGCATCCGGGCCGGTCATGCTACAGCAAGCGCTTTAATGCTTACCGCGCATGCAGCCGGGCCGCGGGGTTAGGCGGCGGCCATGCGCCTACGGCCTTGGCCGTGGCGGGGGCGAGGCGGACGCGCCGCGGGCCGGCTGCGGGGCGTGTAGCCCGACACGCCATAGGCGCGGGTGTCCTGCACCGGAACCGACTGGTGAATCAGGCGCTCTATGTCGCGCAAAAAGGACTTTTCCTTGGGAGCACAGAAGGATATGGCCACGCCGTCGTTGCCGGCGCGGGCGGTGCGCCCGATGCGGTGCACGTAGCTCTCGGGCTCGTTGGGCAGGTCGTAGTTGATCACGTGGGTGATGCCTTCCACGTCAATGCCCCGGGAGGCTATGTCCGTGGCCACCAGCACCCTGGTGTGGCCGTTGCGGAAGTTGGACAAGGCCTTTTGCCGGGCATTCTGCGACTTGTTGCCGTGAATGGCCTCGGCCCTCACCTTGCCATCCATCAGTTGGCGGACCACCCGGTCAGCCCCGTGCTTGGTGCGGGTGAACACCAAAACCCGGTCGGTCAGGTCGTCCTTGAGCACCTCGCCCAACAGCACGCGCTTGTCCGTCTGGGACACGAACAGCACTCGCTGGTCAATGCGCTCCACCGGGGTGGCGGCGGGGGAAATTTGGATCTTCACCGGGTCGGTGAGGATGTTGTCGGCCAGCTTGGCGATAGTGGGCGGCATGGTGGCCGAGAAAAACAGGCTCTGGCGCTTCTGGGGGATCAGGGTCAGCAACCGTTTGATATCCGGCAAAAAGCCCATATCCAGCATGCGGTCGGCCTCGTCCAGGACAAACACTTCCAGCTTGTCCAAGCGCAGATAGCCCCGGCCGATGAGGTCCAGTAGACGGCCCGGGGTGGCCACCACCACGTCAACGCCATTGGTGCAGGCTCTGATCTGGGGGTGCATCCCCACTCCACCGTAGATCACCACCTGCTTGAGGCCCACATAGCGCCCATAGTCTCTAAAGCTGTCGCTAATCTGGACGGCCAGTTCCCTGGTGGGGGTGAGCACCAAAGCGCGGGTGGAGCAGCGGGCGGGCCGCTTGCGGTTGGAGGAGAATTTTTGCAGGATGGGCAGGGCGAAAGCGGCGGTCTTGCCGGTTCCGGTCTGGGAGCATCCCAGCAGGTCTCGCCCCTGGAGCAAAGGAGGAATGGCGGTGGCCTGCACCGGCGTCGGGGTCTGGTAGCCCAGGCCGGCCAGCGCCTTGCGCAGAGGGCCACACAGGGCTAGTTGGTCAAAGGAATTAATAGGAGTATCGGACATCTTGTGGTTCTTCCTTGGGACGGTGAGGACGAGAACCCAAGGCTCCATCCTCCTGATAATAAAAACGATCCCCGCTTCGGCCAGGCCGAAGCGGGGTCGTCTGGTGTATGCGTCGTGGTGTAGGTCTAGACTACCAACGTTGGGGCGGACGAGACTCGCGGGGCTTGGCCTCATTGACCTTCAAGGTCCTGCCGTCCAAGTCGGTGCCGTTGAGGGCCTGGATGGCGGAGCTGGCGCCAGAAGCGTCCATCTCCACGAAGCCGAAGCCGCGCGGCCGACCGGTGTCCCGGTCCTCGATCATCTTGACGGAAAGGACTTCACCGTACTGCTCGAAAAGCTGACGGATGCCCTGCTCGGTGGAGTCATAAGAAAGGTTGCCTACATAGATACTGGTTGCCATAATTCGTGGTCCTTAAAAAATAGTTGAACAAAACCACCCTCGTGGGGGGTCGTACTGAACCAAAAAGCCTAATTTTTCTGCTATGATGAAGGCGTGATTTCGCCGGCACGTCTAGCGGAGAGTCGGGCAGTGTGGTCTTCTTGAAAGGCAAGTGTATAGCTAAAGCGGCCCCTGTCAACTAAATACTTCAACAAAGTGCGGGCCGCTAACCGCCGCCCCCTCCGGTCCTCATCCCCCCATCTTCTTTATCTTGGCCACCTCGCTCTGCCAGCCCTGAGTCACCGGGCGGCCCTGCTTGTAGCGAAAGTCGCAGCGGGGATAGCCCATGGCCAAAGTGCCTTGGCGGGACAGCCCGGTGCCATAGGCCTTGCTGCGGGCAAAGTCGTTGATGCACACGTAGGGGGCCGCGGCCGTGGCGTCATGGGCCTGGAAATACTTCACCAGGGCGCACTGGCTGTAGTCGTAGCCATAGTCAAAGCCCTGGCCGTCGCCCTGAATAAAGCGGGCCACCCAGTTGGCCGGGTACCGGCGCTCTTGGGTCCAGGCCGCCCAGTGCTTCATCCGGACCAGATAGGCCGGGCTGAAACGCTCCCGCCCCTGCCGGGCCAGTTGGGCCGCAGGGGTTGACTTGTACTGCATGAGGTTGAGTTGGTAGATCATGCGGCCCAGGTCCTCGGCGCTCAAGCCCCGCTTGAGAAAGGGCCGGTAATAGGCCACGTACCAGGCGGCCACGGAGACGTATTCGACCATCAAATTTTGCTCGCCGCCCACCTCGGGCAGGCCGGGCAACAGTTCTCGGAACCCCCGCGACGCCTCGGCGCAAACCTCACGGGCCAGGGCCTTGCCGTGCCCGGCGGCCAGGTACTGCGCCGCGCCCTGGTTGGTGTCCTCGAAGGTCTTGATCAGCTCGGCCCGGTGGCGCTGGTAATAGCCGCCGCCGGCCAGGCCGGGCGTGGCCCCAAGGGCCAGGGCAAAGGCGCAGCCTCCGGCGGACACCAGGCCCTGGGACAAAAAGGCGCGGCGAGTCATCAAGGAGTCCGTCATTGCCGACCTACCAATTGATATGGTCGTCTCCCATATTAGCAAAGGTGCGGTGCGCCCAGGGCCTGGGTCACTTGGGCGGCAGGCCCATGGACCAGCCGGGCGGCCATATCTTCATGCGGTAGTTGTGGTCTTGCTGCCACTTCTGCACCTCGGGCAGCCACGGCGGCCCGTCTTGCACCTGGCCCGGCCCGGCAAAGGCGAAATAGCCCCACATGCCCACCACCAGCAGCCAGATCACCACGGCACGGGCCCACACACGGGCCCTTCCCCGCAGGAGCATGGCCAGGCCCAGCACGGTCAGCCCGAACAGCACCTGGGGTCCAAAGGGGTAGCGATTTCCCGACAACACCACCAGAAGATCCACTTTGTTTCCCAGCGACCCGGCGTAAGCGCCGGTGGCGATGATCGCCCCGGTCAGTAGGAACCACAAGGGCGCTTCCTTGGGGCGGCGCAGCGCCCCCCAGGCCAGGACCGCGAACAACACCGCCGCCAAGGCCAGGGGCCATAGCGGCCCTCCGGCAATGCTGAAATCACGGGCGAACAGGCCGATGAGCTTGGAGTCCAAGGGAGTGGGGACCAAGGGAATGATCACATGCTTGGCCAGAACGATGGCGCCCAACAGGGACGGGGAAATGCCGACTTCGCGGCCCGGGGTGGCAGCGAAGAACCATAGCAACTGGATGGCCACCCCAAGGGCCACCACCAGGGCTTGCCATACTCTGGGCCCGGAACGCTCCAGCACGGCCCGCAGGACGAACAGCGGGGCCAGCACCCAGGACATGGGCGCGCTAAGGGTGGCCAACAACAGCACCGCCAGGCGCAGCACACCCACCAGTCCGCCGCGACTTTCCAGGGCCAAGATTATGCCAGCGGCCATGGTGAGGTGGTACTGGCTGCATATGGAGTTTAGCCATACCTCCTCGGAATGGGGCGGGGTGGCGATGAGCAGCAACGCGGCCACCAGCACCGCCCGGTGGCGCAGCCAGTCCAGGCGGCTGGTCAGGATGAGGACCGCGGGCAGGCACTGAATAATGAGGGCCAGGCCGGTGTTCACATAGGGCGCGGCCCACAGGGGGGGCAGATAGCAGGCAATAAGCCCGATGGCATTGGCCGTAAGGTTCAGATACCCGGCATAGGAAAACAGCAGGGCGTCGTGCCAGGGCAGATTCCAGGCGTTTTCAAAATGGACCCGACCCTCTTCCGCCCAAAACCGCCCCTCCAGAAACACCCGGGGCAAGCGCACCGCCAACAGTAGGGCGAAAAAGACCAAATAGGAGACGCCCTCCAGGCTGGACCCAGGCGGACGCATGGCCCACTCGCCAAAAGAGCGCAGGCGGGAGATGGACAAAGGTGTAGCTTCAGGCTGCTGTGCGGCCGGAGGGGGGGCAGGCGCTTGCAATGGTCACCGTATCCCTTGTGATGCCCAAGTAGGCAACTTCACTAAAATCCCCTAAACGGGTGCCGGGGTCGAGCCCTGATTATAAGCCCCCCAAGCAAAAATATATATGAAACACCCTGAAGACCGGCGCAGGATTGCCAGGACGAACAAAACGGGCTACTATGGCCGAACCTAAGGCCAATCGGATTGCCATGGGAGCATACGAACTTTAGTTGAAGCGCGGCGTCTGCTGCTTAGCTTGAGGGACACAGCATGAAAACTATCTACAGCATCATTTTTATTGCCATGTTTGGTCTTTCCGTCGCCCTGGCCGGTTGCGGTGGGGCCGATGTGAGCAACCAGAACACCACCGTTTCCCAGGGGCAGCAACTGATCGACCTGCAAAGGGCCTATAAAAGCGGGGCCATCACCAAAGATCAATACGAAGAGCAAAAGGCCAAGGTCCTGGACGACTAGTCCGATCGGCTTCATTTCCTAGGCCCGCGGTAGCTGGGCCCAGCCAATACTTTACGCTCCCTTTGCCCGGTGCGCTGACGATCGCCCTCACCCCGCGCCGTCAGGCAGAGGGATCGCCACGCCCTGGGCCTGGGCACCCAACGGCGGCAGCACCTTGATCTACGACAACAAACCCTAAAAATTCCATTTGTCCTTTTTGGTCTCGATGTGCTCGGTCCGGTTCAGAGGGGTCAGCGGCGAGTTCCAATAGGCCCACTTGGTTTTCATGAGTTGGCGGTTGGCGTCGATAATCACGCGCCCCTTGAGGATGTAAGGGGTGCCCAGGATGCCCCCCTGGAATCTGATTATCATCTTGATGACCAGCACCCCGCCATCGTCGCTCTCGCACTTGGTCTGGCATGAGTTAAAAACCGCCATGCCCGGCGCATAAGCGGACTGCAAAAAAGCGTCGCAATCACCATCCAGCTTGTCATAGGCCTTGGAACAGGCCGCGTTTGCCGCCACGGGTGGAACGGCCAGTAAGATTGCGCACACGATTAGGGCCTTGATGCAATGTGACATGATCCCCCCAGATCAAGCAAAATTAGTTGTAGATCAATCTACAAAATTTATGGCGATGTGATTTGGCGAGCGCGACGGCGCCGCCAGTCCCCCGGTCAACGATAGCTCATAAAAATCCCACCGGTCAACCCGTCGCGCGGGGCGCGCCCCGGCCAGCTACAGATAGAACATGTAGGTCATGACCACCAGAACGGACATGTAAATAAAGCTCAGGATGCCGCCGATCTGGATGTAGTCCCTGGTGCGGTACTCGCCCGGCCCCATGTACAGGGCGTTGACCTGGTGGGTGGGCAACATGAAGGAGTTGGAGACCCCCAGCCCCACCACGATGGCCGCCACCCGGGGGTCTATGCCGATCTGGTGGGCGATGGAGATACCCAGGGGCACCAGCAGGGTGGCGGCCCCCACGTTGGAGATGACCAGGGTGAAGGCGGCGCTCAACACCGCCAACACCACCAGCAGCAGCAGAGGCGACATGAGGCTGCCCAGGCCTAGGACGATGCCCTTGGCGATCCAGTTGGCCGTGCCGGTCTGGTCCACGGCCATGCCCAGGGGAATCAATCCTCCCAGCAAAAACACGGTGCGCCAATCCACCGCGTGGTAGGCCTCGCTGATGGTGATGACCTTGAAAAGCACCATGCCCACGGCCCCCACCATCAGGCACACCGACAGGGGAATGGGGTTGTAGGGGAGGTTTTGAAAATAAAAGCTGGAGACGATCATCATCACCAAGGCGACGAGGAAGCTGATCAGGGCCCACTTGGCCTTTTCCGGCTTGTGGAACTCCTGCTCAAAGGGAGTGATGATGATGAAGTTCTGGTGAAAGTCCTGCAGGGCATGGAACTTTTCCCAGGTGCCGTGCAAGAGCAGGGTGTCGCCTGCCTGCAAAGGCAGGTCGGCCAACTCTTGATAATAAGTGTGCCCGGCCTGATGCACCGCCAGGGGATTCACCCCGAAGGTCTCCCGGAAGCGAATCTCTTTGATGGTCTGGCCGATCAAGCTGGAGCGCGGCGATACCACTCCCTCGACGATGCCCGCCAGGGAGGGGTTGAACATGGTGTCCTTGAACGCCTGGGGCCGGTCCTTGAGGACCAGGCCGTATTGGCGCACAAATGACCGGACGTCCTCTTCCGGGCCGTAGGCGCAAAGGGACAGGCCTGGCTGGAGGGTGGTGCTGGGCAGGGGGGAGAAATTGCACGAGCCGTCGGATTTGGCCACGGCCACGATGTTCACCAGAAAACGCCGGCGGATCTGCGCCACTCCTTGAGGGTCCGGTTCCGGCCGGTAGTCCGAGGGCACCACGATCTCGAAAGGGCCCTTGACCAGGGGGTAGGAGCTGACAAAGCCGTCATCCGGCGAGCCGCCCTTGTCGGCCTGGTAGGCGGACTGGTTGGCGGAGATCTTGGCCAGCAGGCGCATGCCGCCGGTGGAGAGATAAGCTATGCCGCCTATGGCCAGAGCCAGGCCGATGGGGGTCAGTTCCAGGAAACCGAACTTGGGCATGCCCGGAGGCAGGATGTCGTTGAGCAGGATCAGGGGGCTGGTGCCGATCATGGTCAGGGTGCCGCCCAGAATGGCGGCCATGCCGATGGGCATGAGCACCCTGGAGATGGGCACCTTGAGCTTCTGGAAGGTGACCGAGCGCACGGCGGGCAAAAACAGCACCGCCGCGCCGGTGTTCTGCATCACCCCGGAGATGGCCGCTATGAGGCCGGAAAAAGTCACCACCAAGCGGGAGGGGCTTTTGCTGACAAAGCCCAGGATGGGCTGGATGATACGGTGGACCAGCCCGGCGCGATTCAAACCATAGCTGATGATCATCACCCCGATGATGGCCACCACCGCGTTGCTGCTCAGCCCCCGGAAGGTGTCCGAGGAGTTCAAAAGGCCCAACTCGGGCAGCAGGACCATCATCACGATGGCCACCACGTCCACCCTCACCCACTCCACGATGAATAAAAACACCGCCGCCGCCACCACGGCCAGCATGAGCAGCTTGGTCCTGAGATGGGTGTCCACCTCAAAGGGCAGGCGCAGGGCCCCGGCGTCGTGTACCTGGCCCCCTTGCGGGGATTTAAGCTCCGCGAAGATGTCCAGCCAGAAGCTGTGCTTGCCGGCCTTGGTGCGGCTGGTGATGGAGTATTCCACCTGGGCGGTCAGGGGCCCGGCCAAGTTGCCCGGCGGGCTGGTGAAATGGACCAGGATGTGCTGGCGGGGCCGCTCGGGGTGGGCCTTGTCCAGAAAGGCGATGCCGCTGCCGCTGGAAGAGGCGATCCACAGGGTCACCGGCGCTTTTACGCCCGGGTCCCAGGCCAGGGCTTGTCCGGAAGAGCCTTTGGGGGCGGCGATGCGCGCTTCCAGCTTGAGAAAGCCGGTCTCGCCGGCCACCAAAGCGCGGCCGGAATGCTCGATGCGAATACTTACAAAGCGGGGGGCGCGGGACGGCCCGGCGGCGGGGTGACCCGAAATCTGCGGAGGCGAGGATGCGCTGGAAGGCGGGGCGGCCGCGACCGGGTCGGCCAGCCCGGTGCCCCCCAAAAAGACAGCAAGGACCGCCAAGCCCAACCCCAACAAGCAGCGCTTCAGGTGTTTCATTTGCGAGGGCACCCCCTAATTTAGCCGGCTGTTTCCCAATATTCCCTTTGTGCTGATTTTAGGCGGCATCCGCCGCGCCTGCCTTTTGGGGGGCCTTGTGGTGCTTCCGCTGCAATGTGATGCGGTTGGGTGGCGTCCAAAGGATTTATGGCCCCTGTGCTTTGGCGAGGTGTAGCTGAAATTAACGCAGGGGGCAACCGTCCCCACTGCTGGTAAGCATGGTAGACCTTTTCCTCCGACATATCAAACGGGTGCCCATGCCCCCGCCGGCTTTCAACGTGGTGACGATAAAAAAGAGGCGGCCAACTTGGCCGCCTCCTTGATTATTTTTGGTACGCCAGGAGGGACTCGAACCCCCGACCGGTGGCTTAGAAGGCCACTGCTCTATCCACCTGAGCTACTGGCGCGTGTTTCGGCTATTCTAACCTCTGAGCGCGTGGTGTAAAGCCCCCTGCTTGCCAGGGACCGGGCAGGGTGGGATAGTAGTGCCTAAGATCAAGGAGATGCCATGAGCCGAGTGGCGCCCAGCCCCGACAATCTGGTGACCGTGGACCTTCAGGCCGTGGCGGCCAATCTGGCCGCCCTGCGCGCCCTGTTGCCATCGGGCATGGGCGTGGCCGGGGTGGTCAAGGCCGACGCCTATGGCCACGGCATAGTGCCGGTGGCCCGGCGCCTCAAAGCCGAGGGTGCCGAGGCCCTGGCCGTGGCGTTGCCCAGCGAGGGGGCTATGCTGCGCCGGGCGGGCATCGAAGGCCCCATCCTGGTGTTCATGGGCCTCACTCCGGAGCAAGCTCCCCTGGCCGTGGCCCACGACCTGAGTCCCTTTTTGGCCGTGTGGGATGATTTCGCCGGCCTGAGCCAAGCCGCCCAGGCCGGGGGAACCCAGGCCACATGTCATCTAAAGATAGACACCGGTATGAGCCGCCTGGGCGTTGGTCCTGACGAGGCTTTGGACCTACTGGAGCGAGCCGCCGCCCTGCCCGGCCTTAAGATCGAGGGGCTGGCCAGCCATCTGGCCACCAGCGGGGTGCCCGGCGACGCCACCGCCCAAAAGCAGGCCCAGGAGTTCAGCTCCTTGCTGGCCGAAGCCAGACGGCGCGGCTTCGCATTGCCCGCCTCCAGCCTGGCCGCCAGCGGCGGGGTTCTGGCTCCGCCCCCGGACGCACCCGGAGCGCCGGGCCTGGCCCGCCTGGGCATAAGCCTCTACGGCGGCCTGCCCGCCCCGGAAAGCCTGGGAGTCGCGCCCCTGCGTACGGCCATGCGCTTTACCAGCCGTCTGGCCGGGGTTCGCCTGGTGCCCGCCGGGGCCGGGGTGTCCTACGGCCACACCTGGCGCGCCCCACGCGACACCTGGCTGGGGGTGGTGGCCGCTGGCTACAGCGACGGCTATCCCCGCAGCGCCTCCAACCAAGCCCAGGTGCTCATCCAGGGGAGGCCCGCCCCAGTGCGGGGCCGGGTGTGCATGAACGCCATCATGGTGGACCTCACCGGCTTGGATCCGCTGCCCTCGCCGGGCGATGAGGTGGTGCTTCTGGGCCGCTCGGGGTCCGAGGAGATCACCGCCGACCAACTGGGCGGATGGGCGGGCACCATCTCTTACGAAATCACCTGTTCCCTGGGCGCGGCCAACCGCCGCCGCCACCGCTCTTGACCCCCCGTACCCTCCAGGGTAGCTTAGGATTGCTTTTCTTACGGGAGGCTTAGCCCCACATGACAGACAAGAACAAGGACCCCATCAAATCGCACCAGCCCACCATGTGCGTGGTATGCGCCTGGCGGCTGGACTGCAAAAAGAAATACAGCTACGAGCAGGGTTCGGTGATCAAGTGCCCGGACTTCACCCGCGACCATGCCCTGCCCGAGCCTGACGAGGCTGATAAATGAAAAAGACTCTGGCTGCCCAGCTCATCAAGGCCCTGGAGAGCGCCTGCGCCGCCGCTGACCTGCCCCCGGTGGACGCGGTGCCCGAGTTTGTGGTGGAAAAGACCAAGCAGGCCGAGCACGGCGATTTGGCCAGCAACCTGGCCATGCAGCTTGCCCGCCCCTGCCGCAAGAGCCCCCGCCAGATCGCCGAGATACTGCTGGCCCATCTGGGCCAGGGCAACGGCCTCATCGAGCGCACCGCCATCGCCGGTCCCGGCTTTATCAACTTTTTCCTGAACCCGGCGGCCTGGCACGCCGTGCTGCCCCAAATCTTGGCCCAAGGGCCGGAGTTTGGGCGAGGCGACTGGGGCGCGGGGGCCAAGGTGCAGGTGGAGTTCGTCAGCGCCAACCCCACCGGCCCGCTGCACGTGGGCCACGGCCGGGGTGCGGCCCTGGGCGACGCCCTGGCCCGGGTGTTGGCCTTCAGCGGCTTTGACGCCCAGCGGGAATATTACCTCAACGACGCGGGCAACCAGATGGCCACCCTGGGGCGCAGCGTCCTGGTGCGCGCCAGGCAGCTGGGGGGCTCGGACGAGCCCTTCCCGGACAAGCACTACAAGGGCGAGTACATCAACGGCCTGGCCGCCGAGCTGCTGGCCACCCCCGAGGGCAAGGGCTTGCTGGACATGCCTCAGGACGATGCCGTGGCCCTGGCCTCCCAGTGGGCGGGCCAAAAGATACTGGACGGCATCAAGGAAGACTTGGCCGCCTTCCACGTGAGCATCGACAGCTATTTCAGCGAAAAGAGCCTGGTCACCGACGGCGCGGTGGAGCGGGCCTTCGCCGCCCTGCGTGAAAAAGGCCTGCTCTACGAAGCCGAGGGCGCTCTGTGGTTCAAGGCCACCGAGTTCGGCGACGAAAAGGACCGGGTGGTCAAACGCACCAACGGCGAGATCACCTATTTCGCCAGCGACATCGCCTATCACCTGGACAAGTTCCGCCGGGGCTTCACCAGCTTGGTGGACGTGTGGGGGGCGGACCACCACGGCTACGTGCCCCGGCTAAAGGCCTCTCTGGCCGGGCTGGGCCGCGAGCCCGAAGACCTCACAGTGGTGCTGGTGCAGATGGTCAACCTGCTCCGCAACGGCGAGCCGGTGGCCATGTCCACCCGGGGTGGCGAGTTCGTGACCCTGCGCGAGGTGGTGGACGAGGTGGGCGGCGACAGCGCCCGCTTCATCTTCCTGACCCGGCGCTCCGACGCCCAGCTGGACTTCGACCTGGAGGTGGCCAAGGCCCAGTCCCTGGACAACCCGGTGTTCTACGTGCAATACGCCCACACCAGGGTCAAGTCCATTTTGCGCAAGGCCGAGGCCGAGGGCGTGCCCCTGCCCGACCCGGCGGCCACGGACCTGGATTGCCTGACCCTGGCCCCCGAGGTGGAGTTGGCCAAGCGCCTGGCCGAGTTCCCCGAGTTGGTGGAAGGCGCGGCCAAGGCCCTGGAGCCTCACCGCATCACCTACTACCTGCACGACCTGGCCGGGGCCTTCCATTCTTATTACAACGCCGCTCATGTGCTGGTGGAAGATCCCGGCATGAGCGCGGCCCGCTTGGTGCTGACCCAGGCCGTGGGCCGGGTGTTGGCCAACGGCCTGGAGCTGTTGGGCGTTAGCGCGCCGGAGAAGATGTAAGGCCCATGGCCGCCAAGCGCCCCAGCCGCCAGCCCCGGCAGCGAAGCTCCAAGGAGCCCTCCGGCGCGCCCAAGCGGGCCCTGGGCTGGCTGTTCGCGGCGTTTCTGATCTGCTGGGCTTTTGTGCTGGGAGTGTTGGTGGGCCAAGGCTCCCTGGCCACGCCCGAGCAGGTGGCCTGGGTAAAGCAGGCCCTGGGCCTGGAGCGCCTGCTGGGCAGCGACCCCACGGCACCGCCCCAGCGGCTCACCGAAGCCCAACTCTCCTTCTACGACCGGGTGAAACAGCAGCGCCAAACCGCCCCTCCCGCACCCGCCGCTCCGGCCAAACCGGCCGCCAAGCCTCCGGCCCAGCCCCCGGAAGCCGCCCCCGCGCCCCAGGCCCAGGCCCCTGCCCCAGCCCCCCCGGCCAAACCGGCCCCCGCCCCGGCGGCCCCGGCCCAGGCCCAGCCCCAGGACAAGAAGCGCTTCACGGTGCAGGTGGCCTCGTTTTCGGACAAAAACCAGGCCCTGAATCTGGTGCGGCGTCTGCAAGACAGCGGCTACCCCGCCTACACCCTCATGGTGGACGTGCAGGGGGCGGGCCGCCGCTACCGGGTGCGCGTGGGACCCTACGCCCAGTTGGACGCGGCCCAGGGCGCGGCGGGACGCATCCGCTTGCAGCACAAGCTGGCCGCCTATGTCACTCGGCGGAATTAATCTTTGGCCATGGGGACTTGCCGCCGCCGCCCGGCTATGGCACCATTATCCCAGGCCCCATCGTCACACCTCAAAGATCAGGGTAAAGCGCCCATGAGAGTACGCATCCTAGGCTTCCTGGCCGCCATCACCGCCCTAGCGGTCTGCTTGTCGGCATCAGCCGGCGTGGCCTCGGCCGCCCCGGACTATTCCACCCTGCCGGCCAAATACGCCAAACTGCCCAAAAAGGTCGCCAACGATCTGGGCATGGAGTTTGTGCTTATCCCGCCCGGCACCTTCATGATGGGCAGCCCTGAGAGTGAGCCGGGCCACCAAAAGCGGGAATTGCTGCACCAGGTCACCCTCACCCAGGCCTTTTACATGCAGGCAACCGAGGTGACCCTGGGGCAATGGCAAAAGGTCATGGGCAAACGCTGGCTGGCCGCCAAGCGCCCCGGCGGACCCAACTCTCCCGTGGTGCAGGTTTCCTGGTACCAGGCTCAGCAGTTCATCTACAAACTCAACCACCAGGGCCGGGCCAGCTATCGCCTGCCCACCGAGGCCGAGTGGGAATACGCGGCCAGGGCGGGCAACCAGGGCTCCTATCCCTGGGGCGAAGGCATCGACTGCAATCGGGCCATGTACGCCAACAACAGCCTGAAAAAACGCGACTGCCAGAATTACTATAAATCCCGCGGCCTGCCGCTGGATGGCGCGGCCCCGGTAAAGAGCTTCCCGCCCAACGCCTGGGGGCTCTACGACATGGCGGGCAACGTGTGGGAATGGGTGGCCGACTGGCTGGGCGACTACCCCGCGAAGCCGGTGAGCGACCCCCAGGGGCCGGTCAGCGGCGAATGGCGGGTACGCCGGGGCGGCAGTTGGTTCGGCATACCCCACTACCTGCGCTCGGCCAACCGCAACTTCGCCCATCCGGCATCCAAGTACAACACCCTGGGCTTCAGGTTGGTAAAGGAAATCAGGTAAAGGCTTGCCCCAGCCAAAGGCGCAAGCTTTTGGCGTAAAAATTCATGAGCCACCTGGAACGGCCTGGGTGCCGGGCAATCATGATTCACTCCCGATGCTCCGGTGCGGCCGGCGCCCATGGCGGTTGGAGGGGAAAAGTACGCCATGCTCAAGCAAGTGCATTTCCTGCTTACCTATTTGTGCAATTTTGAATGCGACCACTGCTTCCTTTTTTGCAGCCCCCACTCAACCGGCACATTTACCCTCGCCCAAGTCAACTTGGCCCTTGCTCAGGCCCAAGAGGCGGCCACTGTGGAATGGGTTTATTACGAAGGTGGGGAGCCGCTGTTGTTTTTCCCTCTCTTGGTCGAATCAGTAAGGGCCGCCCACCAAAGAGGCTTCAAGGTGGGCATTGTGACCAATGCCTATCAGGCCACCTCGGTAGAGGACTCGGCGCTTTGGCTAAAGCCCCTGACGGACGCCGGAGTCGACTATCTCAGCATCAGCGATGACGCCTTTCATTCGGACCAGGAGCTAAGCCCGGCCAAGATGGCGCTGGAAGCCGCCCGAGGCCTGGGCATGGGCACCGGGGCCATTTGCATTAACCAGCCCACGATCATGCAGCCTGGCGAAGGCCAGGAAAAAGGCGCTCCGGTGGTCGGCGGCGGGGCGATGTTCAGGGGCAGGGCGGTGGAAAAGCTGACCGAGGGGCTGCCCCTCAGGAATTGGCAAGAGCTTGCAAGCTGCCCCCACGAAAATCTGGCCGAACCCAGCAGGGTGCATATCGACCCCATGGGCAACGTGCATCTTTGCCAAGGGCTGACCATGGGCAACATGTGGCAAACTCCCCTGTCGTGCTTGGTTCGGGACTATCGCCCCGTTGAGCATCCCGTGTGCGGTCCGCTGCAAAGCGGCGGCCCCGCCCAGTTGGTAAGGGAGTATCAACTGCCCCATGAACAAGCCTATGTGGATGAGTGCCACCTATGTTTCCTGGCCCGCAAGGCCTTGTTGCAGAAGTTTCCCAAGTACCTCGCCCCCCCTCAGGTATACGGTTTTTAAACTCCTCCGAGACTTGGCGCTGTGAAAACCTCGGGCATGTCTTTGACCCCCCGCTCACCCCGCGTTAGAATGTGAGCCTCCTAGATATTTTGGAGTAGCCCATGATCCGCAAGGCGCGGCAACAGGATGTTCGCTTCATCCACAAACTACTGGCCCATTACGGCGGCCAGGGAGATTTGTTGGCCCGGCCCCTGACCGATCTTTACGAGTTCCTGCGGGACTTCGTGATCGCCGAGGACGCCGAGGGCCAGGCTGTGGGGACCTGCGCCCTGCACCTGTGTTGGGAAGACCTCTGCGAGATTCGCAGCCTGGCGGTGCTTCCCGAGCGCGGCGGCGAAGGCTGGGGCACCAAGCTGGTGGAAACCTGCTGCTCCGAGGCGGTCACCCTGGGCTTCAACAAGATATTCGCCCTGACCTACCGCCCCACGTTTTTCGCCCGCTTCGAATTCGTGCAAGTGGACAAGCAAATGCTGCCCAACAAGATTTGGGCTGACTGCATAAATTGCGTGAAGTTCCCCGATTGCGACGAGATCGCCATGCTGCTGGAGCTATAAAGGTGGATTTAGACCGTCAAGTGGAGCTGGCCCGCAAGGCCCTGGAGGCCAGCGGCGCCAAGCAGTGGGAGATCGCGGCGGTGCACAGCGACCGCGTGTCCATCGGGGTGCGCGGCCAACAGGTGGACGCCTTTCAGCAATCCACCTCCAGCGGCCTGGCGCTGCGCGTGGTCAACGACGAGCGCCTGGGCTTCGCCTACGTCATCGGCGGCGACCCCCAGGGCATCAAGCGGGCCGTGGCCGAGGCCATGGCTTCAGCGGCCGCCAGCGACCCGGAACCGGGCATCAGCCTGGCCGGGCCGGTTGAGGACCCACCCCGGGTGGAGGTTTTCGACCCCGAGCTGGCCACCGACCCGGTGGAGGCCAAGGTGGAGAGGGCCAAACAAGTGGCCGCCGCCGCCCTGGTGGGCGATCCACGGGTGGTGCACGTGCAACCGGCGGAGTTCGCCTCCGCGGTGAGCCAGCTGCGCCTGCTCACCTCCCTGGGCCTGGACTTCAGCCACCAGGGCACCACCGCCTCGGCCGGGGCCCTGGCCATGGCCTCCCAGGACGGCGAGCAGGAGATGGG
>JAIPDO010000087.1 GCA_021737645.1 Desulfarculaceae bacterium | reverse complement strand
GTCGCTTAGACCTCGGCGTATTGGCATATACGCCTGCGGTCTGCGCTCGCCGGACGCCTTGCCCACGAACACCTGGCTGTGCCGCGGGACGGGGGACGCCGGACCAAGGAATCAAAAATCGCGTAGGTTGGCTTAGAGGGCGAAGCCCGAAACCCAACGATTCCTTATTACTGTCCTTGACCCGCGCCATCGCCGCGCTGCAATGCGGCGGTGGCGCGGATTTTTTTGGCCTATAGGCTACGCACGGAGTGTGAATTTAGTATTGACCATGTAGTTATAATATAGCTATTATATAGCCAATTGCTCCAAGGTCACTCGGCAGGGTGAAGCAAAATCCCGGCGAAAACCTTTGGAAGAGGGGGAGGCAAGGCATGCAAATAAATCCGGATTTCGTGGCCCCGTGCGGGCTGTATTGCGGGGTGTGCGCCATCTACATGGCCGACCGCGACGACAATGAGAAATTCAAGCAGGCTCTGGTGGGCCTGTACCAGGGCGGCAAGCCCGGCAAGGGGGGCCTGCCCGACAGCCAGAGCCTTTCGACCGTCGACATCAAGTGCAAGGGCTGCATGTCCGAGGAGCCCTTCGTGTTTTGCAGGCGCTGCGCCATCAAGGACTGCACCCGGGAAAAGGGCTACGAGGGTTGTCACCAGTGCGACGAGTTCCCCTGCGCCCACATCGACAACTTCCCCATGACCGTGGGCAAGAAGGTCATCCTCCGGGCCATCCCCTACTGGCGCGAGGTGGGCACGGAGCAGTGGATTATCGACGAGGAGGCCCGCTACGTCTGTCCCCAGTGCGGCAACAAGCTCTTCCGGGGAGCCGCTCGCTGTAATCAGTGCAAGACGGCGGTTGATCTAGACTAGGCGGCGGCTTCGCCAGGCGGCGCTATGCGTCGTTGCGGGCGGCGCTCGCCTCCTCGGCGTATTGGCATATACGCCTGTGGGACTCGCTTGCCCGACGCCTCGCCTAGCATCCCCTGGCTGTGCCGCTAATCCTTAAGGACATGACTTCATAATCCCTGCCCCGAGCCTAAACCAAGAAAGCCCCCCGCCCGATTAGGGCGGGGGGCTTTTATCGCTCGGTTAGCCCAAGCGGTGCGGGAACTAGACCTCTTTGGTCAGCTCGGGCACCACGTCGAACAGGTCGGCCACCACGCAGTAGTCGGCCTTGGTGTGGATGGGGGCGTCGGCGTCCTTGTTGATGGCCACGATGACCTTGGAGGAGCCCATGCCCGCCAAGTGCTGGATGGCCCCGGAGATGCCGCAGGCGATGTACAGGTTGGGGGTGACCACCTTGCCGGTCTGGCCCACCTGATCGGTGTGGGAGCGCCAGCCCGCGTCCACCGCGCTGCGCGAGGCGCCCACGGCGGCGTTTAGCTTGCCCGCCAGCTCTTCCAGCAGTTTGAAGTTATCGGCTTCCTTCATGCCGCGGCCGCCGCTGACGATGACCGTGGCTTCGGTGAGGTCGACTTTGCCTTCCTCGGCGGCCTGGACCTCGGCCACCACGGCCTTGATCTCGCCCGCTTCGGCGGAGACGCTCTCAACCGCCGCTTCGCCGCCGGTTTCGACGATGTCGAAGACGTTGGGGCGCAAGGAAGCGATCTGGGGTGAACCATTGATGAAGATGTCGGCGTAGACCTTGCCGGCGTACATGGGCCGGGTGGCCTTGAGCTTGCCGTCTTCCACGGCCAGGGCGGTGCAATCGACCGCGATGCCCGTGTCCAGGCGGGCCGCCAAACGGCCGCCCAGGTCCTTGCCCTGCATGGAAGCGCCCATGAGCAGCACGTCCGGGCCGCCGTCTTTGATCAGGGCCCCGCAGGCGTTGGTGTAAGCGTCGGTGGTGTAGGCGGCAAAGGCGTCGCCGTCGGCGTAGAGCACCTTGGCCACGCCGTACTTGCCCAACTCGGCGCAAGCGCCTTCCATGCCCGAGCCCAGCACCAAGGCGGTTACCTCGGTGCCCAGCCCGTCGGCCACTTTTTTGGCCGCGCTGGCCACTTCAAAGGTTATTTTTCTGAATTCGCCGTCACGCTGTTCGGCGATTATCCAAACACCAGCCATGATATATGCTCTCCCTTCGTGCGAAAGGTGATGATCCTCTCGGGCTCCTTAGATGACCTTGGCCTCTTCCTTGAGCAGCTTGGCCAAATTGGCCGCCAACTCCGCCGGGCTCTCGCCCTCCACGGTCTTGCCGGGAGCGCGATCGGGAGGCGGATTCAGGACCGCGATTTCGATGAAATCGGATCTTTCCGCGCCCAGGTCGGCGGGGGTTTTGACTTCCAGAGGCTTTTTCTTGGCCTTCATGATGCCCGGTAGGGAGGCATAACGGGGCTCGTTGAGGCCCTTCTGGGCGGTGATGACCGCAGGCAGGGCGGCTTCCAGCACCAGGGTCTGGCCCTCCACGGGGCGCACGGCCTTGGCTTTGCCGTCGGCCACTTCCAACTTGGTAACCACCGAAAGCTGGGGCAGGCCCAGCAGTTCGGCCAAGGCCGAACTCACCACGCCGGAGTCGTCGTCCACGGCCCGCTGGCCGAAGAAGATGATGTCCGGGTTAAGGGGCTCGATGGCCTTGGCCAACATCTTGGCCACGGCGATGGGATCGGCCCCGTAAAGGTCGTCGTCTTGAATGTGGATGGCTTTGTCCGCGCCCATGGCCAGGGCGGTGCGCAGGGCCTCGACCACACGGGCGGGGCCCGCGCCGATCACGGTCACTTCGCCGCCTTGGTCTTTGACTATCCGGAGCGCTTCTTCCACGCCGAACTCGTCATAGGGGTTCATCACCCACTTGATGTCACCGGTGTCGATGGACTTGCCGTCGCCGGCGATCTTGATCACCGCCTCGGTGTCCGGCACCTGCTTGATGCATACCACGATGTTCACTGTTCCACCCCTCCTTTCCTAGCTTGCGCTGGGGTAACGGGAAAAACTTGGGACCTAATTAGTCTTCGCTTTTATGGGTTAACATTCCTTTTATAAAGAAATCGCTGATCTGACGTGCAGCCATGGTTATGGAATATTTTTTGACCGAGGACAACACCCAATACCGGCTCATCTCGTCCAGGGCCCCGAAGAAGGCCCTTTTGGCCACCCCGGGCATGATGTCTTGGCGAAACACTCCCTGGGCCTGGCCCTCCTTGATGATTGTGCTAATGATGTTTAAGTATTCGTGAAATTGTTGGTTGGAGTACTCCTTCATGAACTTGGAGGACTGACGAATCTCCACCTGGATGATCTCGGCCAACTCCTGGCTCTCCTCCACAAGGCTTAGATGGGCCAAGGCAAAGCGCTCCAGCTGTTGGGCGGGGTCGGTGATGCCCTCCAGCGCATGGCGCATTTTGTCCAACACCTTGCTCATCTCCTCTTCGAACAGGCAGATGAGGATGTCGTCCTTGTTTTGGAAATATAAGTAGATGGTGCCGTCGGCTACGTTGGCCGCTCGGGCTATCTCACTTACCTTGGAGTTGAAGAAGCCGTTTTTTGCGAAAACTTTTACCGCCGCTTCTATGATGCGGCGGTGTTTGTCGCTGTTTTTCTTGGAATCTGCTTTCAAAGTGCTACGTCCCGCGCGGTGGCCCCCAACCGCGCCGTAGAGGTTAAAATCAATGAATGATGATTCATTCAAAGCTCTTTGGTAGCACGGCCCCCTAAGCCTGTCAACGGTTTTTTAGGGGCCGACAAGGGCCACTGGCTTAAGGTTAGTCCAAATATACCCCAACAATGAATTGGCCTCAATTAATAAATTGAATATTAGTTCAACCGGAGCGGATATGCTGTGATTGCTCGGAAATCAACCTTGGCGAGGAGCCGGATCGCCCTTTTTCGGGTGGTGTCGGCCCGCCTCAGTGCTTGCGCTGGAAGGCGTCCACCGCCTTTTGGTGCTGGGCGTAGGTGGTGCTGAACTGGTGGCTGCCGTCGCCTTTGGCCACGAAGTAAAGGTAGGGGACCGGGGCCGGGTGCAGAGCGGCGGCCAGGGCTTCGCGGCCCGGCGAGCAGATGGGGCCGGGCGGCAGGCCGGTGCGGGTGTAAGTGTTGTAGGTGGTGTCGCTCTCCAGGTGGGCCCTGGTCAGGTTGCCGTTGAAGGCTTCGCCCAGGCCGTAGATCACCGTGGGGTCGGCCTGCAAGCGCATGCCCCGCTTCAGGCGGTTGCGGTACACCGCGCTGATCAGCGGCATCTCCTCGTCCCTGCCCGCTTCCCTTTGGATTATGCCCGCCAGGGTGGTCACCTTGTGGCGGCTCCAGCCCTGCTTCTTGGCCGTGGGGGCCAGGGCCCGCCAGGCGCGCTCAAAACGGTTCACCATGGTGCTGAGAACCGACCTGGCCCCCAGGTGGCGGGGGAAGCGGTAGGTGTCCGGGAACAGGTAGCCCTCCAGGGTGGGCTGGTCCACTCCCAGCTCGGCGGCAAAGGCCGGGTTTTGGGCCAGGCTGAGCACCTCGGCCGCCTCGGCGATGCCGCTTTCCCCCAGGCGGGCGGCGATCTGGGCCAGGGTGTAGCCCTCTGGTATGAGCACGTAGTGCAGCTTCACCCGCCCGGAGCGCAGAAAGCGCAAGATCCGCGCCGCGTTCATGGCCGGGGACAGCTCGTATTCCCCGGCCAGGATGGGGCCGTCCTCGGAGGTTAGGCGCCCGGCGAGCTGGAAAAGGCGGGCGTTTTTCACAATGCCCGCCTTGGCCAATGTTTTGGCCGCCTGAGCCAGGCTGGAACCCTTGGCTATCTCCACCAGCTCCGCCTGCCCGCTTTGGCTGGCCCGGCGCTCCAGAAGCCAAGCCTTACCGCCCCAATAGATCCCCGCCGCCACCCCGGCCAACAGGGCCAGGGCCGCCAGCAGGGCCAGCAGGCTGTGGCGCCAGGGCTTCAAGCCTGGGCCTCCAGCCAGCGGCGCAAAATCTCCGCCGCCGCCGCCCGGTCCACCACCTGGCGGCGCTTGGCACGGCTGAGCCCCGCCTCGATCATGGCCTCCTCGGAGCGCACCGTGGACAGGGCCTCGTCCATGAACTCCACCGGCAGGCCCAACCGCCGCTCCAAACGCTTGGCCAGGCTTACGATGCCCTGGCCCACCGGGCTCAGGCTACCATCCAGCTTGGCGGGCAGGCCCACCACCAGCAGGTTGGCCCCCTCCCTGGCCGCGATCTCGCCCAGGGCGGCCACGTCCTTGTCGCGGTTGATGCGCTCATAAACCAACAGAGGCCGGGCGGAGCGCCGCTCTGGGTCGCTCACCGCCAGGCCTATGCGCTTCAGGCCCACGTCCAGGGCCAGCACCACTCCGGGGGGTTGCTCAGACATAGGGCCAATTATGCCGGGATGGTGTGAACTTAACAAGGTAAGAGGTTAGGGGGGCCCAGGGACATGCTCCCACCCCTGTACCACACGAAAATAGTAAAAGCATGGTTTAGTGTGGTACAGATGCCCTTTCTATCGCCCCGGCCCATGCCCGCTTGACGCTTCCGCGCCCCCACCCCTATATTTGGGAAAGCGTTCCACTCCTCAGCACCGAAAGGCCCGCCATGAAGCAGATCGTCCTGGGCACCGCCGGACACATCGATCACGGCAAGACCACCCTGATCAAGGCCCTCACCGGCATCGAGACCGACCGCCTCAAGGAAGAAAAGGCCCGGGGCATCACCATCGAGCTGGGCTTCGCCTATTTGGACCTGCCCGGCGGCCAGCGCCTGGGCATCGTGGACGTGCCGGGCCACGAGAAGTTCGTCAAGAACATGGTGGCCGGCGCGGCGGGCATAGACCTGGTGGCCCTGGTCATCGCCGCCGACGAGGGGGTGATGCCCCAGACCAGAGAGCATCTGGACATCTGCAAGCTCTTGGGCGTGCAACACGGCCTGATAGTGCTAACCAAGATCGACATGGTGGACGAAGAGTGGCTGGAGTTGGTCACGGAAGACGTGGCCGAGTACGTGGAGGGCACCTTCTTGGAGGACGCGCCCATCATCCCGGTGAGCGGGGTGAGCGGCCAGGGCATACCGGAGCTAAAAGACGCCCTGGCCGAGTTGGTGGAGAGCCTGGAGGAGCAGCCCGCCGAGGGGCCCTTCCGTTTGCCGGTGGACCGGGTGTTCACCATGAAAGGCTTCGGCACGGTGATAACCGGCACGGCCACCGGCGGGCAGATCGCCATCGGCCAGGAGGTGAGCATCTACCCCCGCGGGGTCACCGCCAAGGTGCGCGGCCTCCAGGTGCACAACGATGAAGTGACCCAGGCCCGGCGGGGGCAGCGCACGGCCATCAACCTGCAAGGCCTGGAAAAGGCCGGGGTGGAGCGCGGCGACGTGTTGGCCACCCCCGGTTCCCTGGAGCCATCCCTGTGGCTGGACCTGGAGGTCAACGCCTTACCGGGCATGGCCCGGCCGCTGAAGCACCGCGCCCCCATCCGTTTGCACACCGGCAGCGCCGAGGTGCTGGGCCGGGTGCTGTGGCTGGACCGCGACGAGCTTTTGCCCGGCGGCACGGCCCTGGGCCAGGTGCGCCTGGAGGCCCCGGTGGCGGTCATGGCCGGGGACCGCTACGTGCTGCGCTCCTATTCGCCGGTGCACACCATCGCCGGCGGCATCGTGCTGCATCCCCATCCCGGCCGCCACAAGCGTAACCGCCCCGAGATCATGGCCGACCTAAAGACCCTGGTCAGGGGCGAAGCACGCGACAAGGTGGCGGTGCATGCCCGTTTGGCGGGCCAAGGCGGCCTGCGCCCGGCGGACCTGCCCCGGCTGGTGCCCGTGAGCCCCAAGGCCCTGGACAACCTGGTGGGCGACATGCTCTCCAAGCAAGAACTGGTGCGCTTTGACAAGGAGGGCGGCCGCATGATCGCCGCCCCGGTGCAGCAGGAACTCATGGACCAGGCCCTGGAGCTACTCACCGCCTATCACCAGGCCAACCCCCTCAAGGCGGGCATGCCCCGGGAAGAGCTGCGCCGCCGCCTGATCAGCAGCGAGGACCCCAAGCTGTTCGCCCATCTAATGCGCAAGCTGGAGGTAAGCGAGGCGGTGGTGGCCGAGAAGGACCTCCTGCGCCTGCCTGATCACCAGGTGCAGCTGGCCGGGGCGGACAAGGCCCTGCGCGAGCGCATCGAAAAGGCCTACGCCGAAGGCGGCCTGGCCCCGCCCAACCTCAAGGAGGTCATCGCCGGGGCCAACCCGGCCCAGGCCAAGCAGGTCTTGGCGGTGCTGGTGGGCGAAGGGGTGCTGGTCAAGGTGAAGCAGGAGCTTTACTACGACGCCCAGGCTCTGGCGGATATCAAAAAGCGCCTGGTGGAGTTTTTGGAGGCCAACCAAAAGATCGAGGCCGCCCAGTTCAAGGAGATGACCGCCCTCAGCCGCAAGTACATCATTCCCCTGCTGGAGTACTTTGACTCCACCATGGTGACCATGCGGGTGGGCGACCACCGGGTGCTGCGGGGTAGATAGGCGGCGAGGCTTTGGCGGGCATGTACCAGCCGCGAAAAGATCTCGCCGACCGGGTGCTGGCCCGCCTGGCCGGGCAACCCGCCGAGCCCCTGAGCCAGCTTCCGCCCGGCGATCCTCTCGCCGCCACCCTGGCCGCCATCCTGGCCCAGGCTCGGGCCGCGGTGGCCGCCCTCAACGACGAGCTTGGCGAAGGCGCGGTGAAAGACCGCAACCACTACGACTACCTGGCCCAGAACCTGCCCCGCCTGGCCCAGTTCCAGAGCTTCGCCCTGGCCGAGTATGCCTATCACCTGAAGGATGGCCGCAACCCCGGATTGCGCCTGTGGCTGGAGGAGCGGCAGTGGCGCCGCCGGGTGGACCTGCTGCTGTTCCCCGAGGTGGGCCGGTGGCAAGTGGACGCGGCGGGCCACAAGATAACCCGCCTGCTGCTCACCCTCTGGCTGGAGGGCGACCAACCCCGCCCCGAGCCCGCCGCCGACCTCAAGGGCCTTTACCCTCTTTCCGAAGACTGGTCCGCTGCCCTCGGCCGGGCCCTGACCCTGGCCGCCGTGCTTAAGCCTTAGCCACCTTCACGCTCATCTCAGACCGGGTTTTTTAATGCCCCTCGCCGTTCTCGGGCGGGGCGTAATGGTTCTCCTTGCAAAAAGCCATAAAAGGACTACAAATATTAGGAGATAAATCAACCGCAGCAACGAGAAGCAACCGGGCAGTGAAAACAGCATCAGCACATCCGGCCATCGTCCTCCCCTTTTTCGAGCTATTTAAAATAATTGCGCCAAATGGCAAGCGAGGGTATTCCCACGCTCCATTGGGCGTGGTTGCCGGGATCGGTCCGGTGGGGAGCCGTTCCGGCTGGAGATGCACCGGCATTTTATTAATCACGCGAATCTAACAGGACAGGACAACCATGAAAAAAGACATCGTGGTGGTGGGTGGAGGCCCCGGCGGGGTCATCGCCGCAATGACCGCCAAAAGCGTTTATCCGGACAAATCAGTTTGCGTAATCCGTGAGATCGGCGACGGGGTGATTCCCTGCGCCATTCCCTACATGATCAACACCATGGCCGACCCCAAGGGCAACATGATGCCCATGGCCGGCCTGGAGGCGGCGGGAATCGAGGCCGCGGTGGCTGGGGCCGTCTCTCTGGACCCGGAGGCCAAGACCCTGGCCCTGGACAACGGCGAGTCGGTTAGCTTTGATCGCCTGGTGCTGGCCACCGGCAGCAACCCGGCCATGCCGCCCATACCCGGCGCGGACCTGGAGGGCGTGTTTGCCGTCACCAAGAGCCTGGCTCCCCTGAGCGATCTGGTGGAAAAGGCCAAGGCCGCCAGCAACGTGGTCATCGTGGGCGGTGGGTTCATCGGGGCGGAGTTCGCCGACGAGCTGGCCCAAAAAACCGGGGTGAACATCCACCTGGTGGAGCTGATGCCCAAGGTGCTGCAAGCCGCCTTTGACGACGACTTCTGCGACGAGATACAGAAAAACCTGGAGGCCCAGGGTATCAAGATGCACCTGGGACGCATGGTGGAGGCCTTCAAAGGCGAGGGCAAGGTTGAGGCCGTGGCCCTGTCCGGCAGCGAGGAATTGGCCGCCGATTTGGTGATCATCGGCATCGGCGGGCGGCCCAACACCAAGCTGGCCGCCGAGGCGGGCCTGCGCCTGGTGGATGGCGGCTCCATCTGGGTGGACAGCTATATGCGCACCTCCTCCCCTGACATCTTCGCGGTGGGCGACTGCGCACTAAAGCGCGACTTCTTTACCCGCAAGGCGGTTCCGGTGTGGCTGGCCTCCACCGCCACCGCCGAGGCCCGCAACGCGGGCACCAACATCTACGGCATCCGGGTGCTCAACCAGATCCAGGGCAGCATCGCCGCCTTTTCCACCAAGTTCGGCGACACCTGCTACGCCAGCGCCGGGCTCACCGAACGGGCTTGCAAACGCGAGAGCATCCGCTACGTGAGTGGCAGCGCCACCGCCCCGGACCGCCACCCCGGCAACCTGCCCGGAGCCTCGCCCATGAGCGTTAAGCTTTTGTTCGCCGACCGGGCCGGAGCCCTGCTGGGCGGCCAGGTGACCGGCGGCGAGTCGGCCGGTGAGTTGGTCAACGTCATCGCCATGGGCATTCAAAAAGGCGTCACCGTGCGCGACATGGACATGATGCAGATAGCCACTCATCCCAAGTTGTCGTCCGCCCCCACGGTGCATCCTCTCATCAACGCGGCGCACCAGGCCCTGGCCAAACTGCGCGGCAAGTAGCCTCTGCCTAAAACTACGGCCGCGATCCTCCCATCCGGTGG
>JAIPDO010000025.1 GCA_021737645.1 Desulfarculaceae bacterium | reverse complement strand
GCCAGCGCATTGCCCAGGCCTCCGAGCGCCTGCCGGGGCGCATGGCCGCCAACCAAAAGGCGGCGATCAAGCAGCTCACCCGATGGCTGGACCAGGAGCACAAGCGCATCAGCGCCGATCTGGCCGCCGGGGAGGGCCGCCTCAAGACCCTGTTGGGCGAGGTGCGCCAGACCGTGGAGCAGGGGGGCAAGCTGGCCGAGCAGGTGAACCAGGCCGCCGGTTCCCTGGAGCGTTTGCAGCAGCGCCTAGCCGCCGGCCCGGTGGGGCTAAAGGACTATCTCGAGTTCATGGAGCGGGCCACCACCACCATCTCCCAGCTTAATCTGCTGTTGGCCAGGGTGGAGCGCCTCAGCGCCGCCGAGGGCGCGCCGGGTGCGATTGATCTGCGCCAGGCCATGGCCCGCGCCGCCCAGTTCACCCAGGGGCTCATGGACCACGCCTTCATTTTGCTGGCCTATTTGGTGGGTCTGCTGTTGGTGGGGCTGTTGGTGGTGCTGGTGATCTACCGTGTCTTGGCCGCCAAGGTGATAACCCCCAAGGCGGCTCCGATGATGATGGCCCAAGCCCCGGCCATGGCTCCCAGAGGGCCTCAGGCCCCCGGCCCCGGCGGCCCCCCCGCAGGAGCGCCTCCCATGGGACCCCGCGGCCCCGGCCCTCGGCGGGCCCCGTCCGGCCCGCCTCCCGCCCGTCCCGGCCGTCCCCTAGGCCCGCCGCCCGGCGCTCCCGCCGCCCCCGGTCCCAGACCGGGCGGGGCCCAGGCTCCACAGAATCCGCCGCCCCAGGGCAAGGCCCCTGCCGGAGCGCCGCCGCCGGGCGCGCCCCAAGCGCCGCCCCGGCCCGGCAAGTAGGCCCGGTGGGGTGGACAGCGGCGCTTTGCCGCGCCAGGTAATAACCTCCTCGGGGGCCGCCGTTTGCTTCGGCGGCCCCTTCCTTTCCCCTTGCCCCCCGCCCCCCTGTCGCGCTAGTGATTAGGTAGGCGCCGCACGCCCCCAACACCAGGAGCGAACCATGGAGAATTTCCCGCTGTTGTTCGAGCCCATCACCCTGAACCGGCTTGAGCTAAGAAACCGCATAGTAATGCCCGCCATGCACCTGAACTACACCCCCGGCGGCAAGGTCAACGACCAACTCATAGCCTTTTACCGCGAGCGGGCGGCAGGCGGGGCGGGGCTGGTCATCGTGGGCGGCTGCGTTATCAACGAGCTGTCCGGCGGGCCGGTGTTCGTGAGCATCAAGGACGACAGCGACATCGAAGGCCTTAGCGAGCTGGCCCAGGCGGTGCACGACAAGGGCGCGGCCATCGGGGCCCAGCTCTACATGGCCGGGGCCTATGCCCACGCCATGCTCATCGGCACTCAACCGGTGAGTTCCAGCCCCCACACCTCCGGCTTCACCAAGGACGAGTGCCGGGCCATGACCCTGGAGGAGATCGCCCAGGTGCAGGACGATTTCGCCGCCGCGGCAGTGCGCGCCAAAAAAGCGGGCCTGGACATGGTGGAGATCCTGGGATCGGCGGGCTATCTCATCTGCCAGTTTCTCTCACCCAAGATAAACCAGCGCGAGGACAACTACGGCGGCTCTTTGGAAAACCGCATGCGCTTCGGCCTGGAGACCATCGCCAAGGTGCGCGCGGCGGTGGGGCCGGACTTCTGCGTGGGCATCCGCATAGCGGGCAACGACTTCGTGCCCGGCAGCCACACCGGCGACGAGGCGGCCCTGTTCGCCAAGGCCTGCGAGGAGGCCGGGGTGGACATGATCAACGTGACCGGTGGGTGGCACGAGACCAGGGTGCCCCAGATCACCCAGGAGCTTCCCCCCGGCGGCTTTTCCTACCTGGCCAGGGGCGTGAAGTGGGCGGTGGGCTCGGTGCCTGTGGCCGCCTCCAACCGCATGCACTCCCCTCAGCTGGCCGAGGCGGTGTTGGCTCGGGGCGACGCGGACCTGATCTGCATGGGCCGCCCGCTGCTGGCCGACCCGCGCCTGCCCGCCAAGGCCAAGGCGGGCCAGAGCGAGCTGATCCGGCGCTGCGTGGCCTGCAACCAGGGCTGTTTCGACGCCATCTCTCAGATGAAGCCGGTGGGCTGCATGGTAAACCCCCGGGCCGGGCGCGAGGCCAAGGACACCGGACCGGCCCAGGCGGACCGCTCCCGCCAGGTGGCGGTGGTCGGCGGCGGCCCCGGCGGCTGCATGGCGGCCATCACCGCCGCGCGCAGGGGGCACCACGTGGTGCTGTTCGAGAAGGCTCCGCGCCTGGGCGGGCAACTGGCCTGGTGGAGCGAGCCGCTGATGAAAAACGACTTTAGCTCCATACCCAAATGGCAACAGGCCCAGCTCAAGGCCCTGGGGGTGGAGTTGCGCCTGGATTGCGAGGCCACGCCGGAGATGGTGGCCGAGCTGAACCCCGACGCGGTGGTGCTGGCTTCCGGAGCCGTGCCCACCCGCCCGCCCATCCCCGGCGCGGACCTGCCTCACGTAGTCACCGCCTGGGATCTCCTCAAGGGCAAGGCCCTGGCTCGAGGCCGAGTGGTGGTGATCGGCGGCGGGGCGGTGGGCCTGGAGACGGCCCTGTACCTGGCCCGTCAGGGGGCCCTGACCCCGGAGCAGAGCTACTTCATCAACCTGTTCGGGGCCGAGACCCCAGAGGTGGTGGACCGGCTCATCGCCCAGGGAAGCCACCCGGTGACCGTGCTGGAGGCCCTGCCCAAGATGGGGGCAGGCATCGGCCGTTCCACCCGCTGGATCGTCTTTGGCCTCTTAAAGCGCTTCGGGGTCACGGTGCACACCAAGGTGCAGGTCAATGCCATCACCGAGGGCAAGCTGACCGCCGTAATCAACGGCGAGGAGCAGGAGTTGGTGGCCGACACCGTGGTTTTGGCCACCGGGGCCGCGCCTCTGGACGAGCTGGCCGGGGCGCTGAAGCAAAAGAGCCTCAAAGTGGAGCTGGTGGGCGACGCGGCGGGCCAGGCCAACGCCATGGCGGCCATCGCCATGGGATACCAAACTGGGTGCCGCTTATAGAAAAGAGGAGCCGGTCATGAAGGTTTTCGTCACCGGGGGCAGCGGTTTCGTGGGCACCACTTTGTGCGCCCGCCTGACGGCCGAGGGTCACGCGGTGACCGTGTTGACCCGCAGCGAGAAAGGGGCGGCGCGACTGCCCGCCGGGGTTCAGGCCTGTGTGGGCGACCCCACCGCGCCTGGCGATTGGCAGGCCACCGCTTCCGCGCACGACGCCTTCGTGAACCTGGCCGGGGCGAGCATCTTTTCCCGCTGGAGCTCCGAGTACAAGGCCCTGATACGCGCCAGCCGCATAGACACCACACGCAACCTGGTGGCGGCCATCTCCCGCCGTAGCGGCGAGGGAGCGCCGGTGCTGGTTTCGGCCTCGGCGGTTGGCTATTACGGCCCCCGGGGGGACGAGGAGCTGAGCGAGCAGTCCCAACCGGGCGGGGACTTCCTGGCCGGGGTGTGCCGGGAATGGGAGGCCGAGGCCCAGGCGGCCACCCAGTTCGGGGCGCGGGTGGTGTGCACCCGCTTCGGCATCGTCCTGGGCAGCGGCGGCGGGGCCCTGGGGCAGATGCTGCCCCTGTTCAAGCTGGGCCTGGGCGGGCCCCTGGGCGGCGGCAGGCAGTGGTTTTCCTGGGTTCACCAGGCCGATTTGGTTCGGGCGCTGTTGTTCTGCCTTACCAACGAGATGAGCGGGGCGGCCAACTGCTGCTCCCCAGGTCCGGTGACCAACCGCGAATTCACCCGCACCCTGGGGCGGGTGCTGGGGCGGCCCGCCATTTTGCCCGCGCCCGGCTTTGCGGTGCGCCTGGCCATGGGGGAGATGGGCTCGGTGGTGCTCACCGGCCAGCGGGTGATCCCCCAGGCCCTGACCAGGGCGGGTTTCAGCTTCCAGTTTCCGGAGTTGGAAGGGGCGCTAAGGGATTTGGTCAAATAGATTGTTCGCACGGTGACACCAAAAAAGTATGATCAAAATTGCAATTTGAATTGTGGTTAAAGCCTCGTTGTGAGCGGTAAAAATTATAATTTATAGGCGTTGTTGAGGGATATGATGGGCACGGAAAAGGTAAATGAAACTATCGAGGTGCTACTGGAAGAATATCGTACTTTAAGTGCGGAAATATTAAAAAGAGTTGAATTTCAACAAAGGCTTATGAACTATGAGCTGATTACCGCGGGTGCGATCCTTTCAATATTAATACAAATAGCTCTTTCCTCGGAGTTGTCGGGAAAGGTATTAAGTGCCGTTAAATACTTTATGGTCCTGGCACCTTATATCTTCCTGTTCTTTTCTTGGAGTTTCAGCCGGCACGATCTAATGATCATTGAGTTGGCCAAGTATAAAGAGCTAGTGATTAAACCAGCGATTAGGCGTTTAGTGGGGAGTGCAGAAGTACTAGCATACGAAGAGTATTTGAGCATTTTCAGACAAGAGAGGCATAAAAAATATGGAGTACTGGTAAAGATAGAACAGGGCAGTGTATTACCATTGTTGGTCGGTATTGTGCTGATAGTTGTATATTTTATTGCATTCATTTCCAACGAGATCGCAAGCGTTAGAGGTGGTGATTTTAACAGTGTCATTCGTATGTTGCTTTGCTTTGGCAGTATTTGCTTGCTGGCTAGAACGGCCTGGTTAGGATTTGTAATCCCCCGCAACTATATTGAAATACCAAGTGGGGAAGGGGACCCTTAAACCCTGTGTATTGGTGATGGTAAGAAATGGCTAGCTTCCTCGCCGGGCTCGCGGCGGTGATCGGCCTGGGGGTGATCGTGGCCGAGATGCTCAACGGGTTCCATCTGGTGTCCTACCACTTTACCGCCTGGCAAGGGGCCGGCAGCTTGGCGGCCTTGTATCTTCTGGGGCAGCTTTTGCGCTCGCGCATCGTCGCCCAAAGCCAAAATCCGGTGCTGGCCTGGCTGGCCCGCTGCCACGTGGCCCTGGTGCTGCTGCTGGGCCTGGCCCTCATCGCCACCCTGCCCGCCCTGTGGTGGGGGATAATCAGGAGGCTGGCAACGGGCGCTATTAAATGAAATCCGGCCCAAGACACCTTGCCGGGCTTTCGCCTTTTCGGAAAATCGGCCTCGCAACCAGGGCTTACAACTTTTCGGCCTCGACAATACAGTAAAAAGGTTCGATGCTTAGTTTTTCACCGAATTGAAAATATTCTGTCATTTTTAGTCCGCATTCTTTTAAGAATGATTCAACCGCTGCTTTAGGATCATTTGACATATCTATTCCAAATTTCCAAGGCTCTCCCATCTTTTCTATCATGCGCGAAGACCTTTTAATTGTTTTTGAAGTTTTACCTAATATGAATGCTTTGGAATAAAAGTCTTGAGTGATGATACTTCTGCTATCGCACAAATCGGCCATTCCCCTTAGTGTTTCTTTGACAATATCAGCTTCTAAAAACAAAGAAACGCTTTCCCAGAGGAATAAGGTCTTTTTTGTTTTGTCAAAACCCGCTTCTAATAGTTTGTCAGCCCAGGATTCGCTTGAATAATCAATCGGGATATATTTGATCCAATCGTGTTTTATAGCTGCTTTTTTCAGCGTGTCGATTTTAACCTTTAGTGTTTTAACCTGGTCTATCTCAAAAACCTTTACTTCTTTTCCTTTTGTAAAGCGCAAGGCTATTAGATCAAAGCCAGAGCCGGGAATGACAATTTGCTCCATTTCGTCAACATATTTTTCCATTATCCTGTCGAACATGAGCACCCGGCGGCCTGGAGTGTAAAAGGTTGTCTCCTTGCCTGGTTCGGCAATTTTTGCGAACTTGGTGGTGAAACCAAATAACCGTTGAGAAATAATGAGGGCCCCAAAAAGAGACCACAAGCCAAAATGTGATTCACATGGGAGCTTTTTAATGAATTCAACAGAAATGGGATCAGGCCTATTGTTAAAATAATGCATTAACCATCTAAACTGAAGAGCTTTGATTGCCGTGAATGAGACGCCCAGCTTCTTGCTCACCCATATTTCTTTGTAAGTTGCGTCTGCTATTCCAATAATTGCCAAAGGAATGAATATTGCTTGGATTGGTATGTAAAGGATGATTTGAAAAAGCCTGAATAAGAAGCGGCAGATACCGGGAAGCTGTTTTTTTGTACTTTTCTCTGCCATAATGCCTTCTTACATTTTAAGGACGCTCCGGAACCTTTATCACGTTGATATATTTTAGAGATTAAATCAGCATGTTGTCCAGTGTGGCGGCATTTTTGATGCGACATTGCGGCATAAGCCGGGATTGAACCGGGATAGGGCGGGCTACCCCTCCTGCCAGGAGATGGCCTCCGCCGGGCACTGGTCGATGGCGTCCTCCACGCAGTCCGGGCCGCCCTCGGGCTTGATTACCTGGGACTTGTCCAAATCCGGATCCAGCTTGAACACCTCGGGGCACACCGCCTCGCAGTTGCCGCAACCTATACAGGCTCCCTGGTCCACCACCACCTTTTGGCTCATTCCTCATCCTCCCAGTGAGTGATATCTGTATTAGTCCATAGTCTACGCGGGTTAGGATCAGGTATTATTTGTTCAGTGCCCTGTTTTTTCAGTCTGAGGGTTCAAGATCTCCTCTAGCCCTAGCACGAGCAATCATTTGGGAAACCATTTTTGTGGTGTGAATTGGCACCAGCTCTACTTTTGGATGCTCGGATGGAAAGACCCTAAACAATTCATCAGCGAACGCTTGACCTATTTCCGCAACATCTCCGAAGTCGAGCACAACGCGGCTAAATTTTTCAAATCGTTGGTACAGTCTTTTAGCTTGGGAACGCGATACTAGCTTTTCGCCTTCGTATTGTGCCAAACGTACCGGCACAATGGTTTTTGAAAAGGTAAAATTTTCTGGGGAGGCGTACTCGTTAAATATATCTGTAAGAACGCGCGTACTACTATTGAGCAGGAGCATGAAAACGTTGGTGCCTTCTGAATTGGAATGGCCCTCCATCAACCAGTCTTCCATCCGGCTGGAATGCATAAAGCATAACTTTCCAGAATATATTTCAAACCGGTCAAAAGCCCTAGATGTAAAGAAAATTCCTTCACCGGTATGATTGGCTGGATCGGTAGTCAACTTTCCCTTGGCCAGTTCCAGTATCGCCTCGCGTGGATCGTAAAGGTCTAGCTCCTTCTGTATCTTATTAAAAATTCCTTCGCCTTTGTCCATTACCCAACATTCAGTATAAAGTGCATTGCGGGCAGCCCTAATAAATACGGTGGGTGCGCCGGAATGATCGATTGCATTATTAATCATTTCTGTTACACCATAGCGCCAAATATCTTTTACATTTTCATATAAATCATTTACTATCGGCGAGACCATTTCCCGCCACACCATATCTTCTTGTAGCCCATCACAATTATATAGTTTGTTGTGGTCGTGAGTCGGAGCTAAAGAATAGGTTCTGGCTTTGGTATTGCCTTCGGCTTTTATTAAATTGTCACGCACCAGCGCGTTAAGGTGTGTGTTGGCAGTCTGGCGTGAAAGGCCGAATTCATCAGCAAGCCTTTTGGCTACGTCTCGACCGGATTCAGCGATTAGTTCGAATATTTTGTGTTGTATCTCGTTTTTGTCAGGCATGGTGGCCCCTAAATTATATTATTGTCAAGGTATATATGGTTGATTGTCGGGCAGCAGGGGCTAATTGTCAAGCCGCGATTCTGTGTTATGCATTCCGCACAAGTATGGGTGATGCAAGGTAGAGAGTTCAAACCGACCCACCACCTTGGATAATAAGCCACCGGCATACTGCGTTGCCGGCTGCGCTCGGTCCTAATGGAGGCTGCCTCTAATCTTTCTGCCAGATAATGGCCTCCGTGGGGCACATGCTCATGGCGAACTCCACACATTCCGGATCGCCGCTGGGGTCCTTGACCAGGCACTTGCGCGGGTCGCCGCGCAGGGCGAAGACCTTGGGGCACAGCGAGCGGCAGGTGCCGCAGCCGATGCAGTCCTCCAAGTCCACCACCACCTTTTGCCTCATGCCTTTCCTCCCGGCCAGCAAGTTTGAGCTTTTCATGATGAGGCATTAGGGGGCAGCGGCCAAGGGTATCCCGGCGCGGGGCCATAAAAAATCCCCGCCCGGTGGGTAACCGGGCGGGGATTTAAATTTTCAAGCCAATTACGCCAAGAGGCCTAGAGTTCCTCGGCCACGCCCTTGCCGTAGTCCTGGCCAGCCTTGATGCCGTCGGGAGTGCTTACCTGGTCTTCCAGTAGGTTCATGGAGCCCAACTCGGCGGGCTTCATTTTGAACACGTATTCCATGGTGTCGAAGATGATGCCCGGAGCGTCTCCGCTGTGGGTGTAGGAGCCAAAGGCCCCGGCCAGCTTGCCGGCCAGCCCGGCTTTTTCAGCCTTGAACAAAAACTGCTGCATGCCGCCGGTCATGTTGCGGTGGTAGGTGGGCGAGCCGAAGATGTAGGCGTCGTATCCGGCCAACTCGGCGGCGTCTTTGATATCGCTGATCTTTTTGACCTCCACCTCGTTGCCGGTGAAGCGCACGCCTTCGGCGACATAGTTGGCGATCATTTCGGTCTTGCCGGTGCGGCTGGCATAAGCAACTAGAACCTTGGCCATTTGAAACTCCTCCCTTTATCGTTTTCCATAATAACAGTGTAACAACCCCAGAGCGTGGTTTGGAAACAGACGATGAGATGGGCTGTTGTTGATAATGATTATTATTAAAATACGCCTGCCGCCCTCGGCGGTCAAGGTTCTTTTCATTGGCAGGGGCGGTCGGCCGTTTACATTAATGCGAGGGGGTCCACATCGATGATGAGGCGCACCCCCGAGGGAGGCGGCCCGGCCTGGTGGCGAGCCAGGCGCAGGATGCCCGCCGCCGCACTTGCGGTGGGGCTCTTGACCAGGATGAGCCAGCGCCAGCGGCTCTTGATGCGGGCTATGGGGGCCGGGGCCGGTCCCAGGATCTGGGCTCGGGGCTCCAATTTGGCCCGGGCCCGCTCCAGGCCACGGGCCAGGGCCTGGGCGGCGGCGGCGGTGGCGGTTTCCGAGGCCCCTTCCAGGCGCAGGCTCACCAACCGGGTGAAGGGCGGGTAGCCCAGGGCGCGGCGCTCCTCAAGTTCCTCGTCGTAGAACAGGGCGGGGTCGTGGGCCAGGGCGGCGCGCACCGCGTGGTGGGCCGGGTCAAAGGTCTGCACGATGACCCGCCCGATCTCGCCCTCGCGCCCGGCCCGCCCGGCGGCCTGGGTGATAAGGGTGTAGGCCCGCTCCGCCGCGCGGTAGTCCGGCAGGCCCAGGGCCTGGTCGGCCAGGAGGATGCCCACCAAGCCGATGCCCGGCAGATGGTGGCCCTTGGTGATCATTTGGGTGCCCACTATGACGTCAAGCTCCCGCTTGGCCACAGCTCCAAGCACCTTGCGAAGCTGGGTGGGGTTGGCGGCGGCGTCGCGGTCCAGGCGGCCCAGGCGCATGTCCGGGAACTGCTCGGCCAATATGTCGGCCACCTGCTCGGTGCCCAGGCCAAGAGGCTTCATCTCGGCCTCGCTCTGGCCGCAGGCGGGGCACACGGCGGGCACCGGCTGGTGATGGCCGCAGGTATGGCAAATCAGGGCGTTTTGCTCTCTATGCAAGGTAAGGCTGACGCTACAGGCCGGGCAGCCCACCCGCTGGCCGCAGGTGGGGCAGATCAGGGCCGGGGCGAAGCCGCGCCGGTTGAGGAACAAAATGGCCTGGCGTCCGGCGGCCACGGTTAATTCAAGCGCTTGCTTTAACTGTACGCTGAGAAAACCGCCGAAGAGCCTGCCCGCGCTGCGGAGATCCACCACCTCCATCTTGGGCAGCACCGCGTTCTTGACCCGCTTGGTCATGGTGAGCTGGGTCAGCTTGCCTTGGGCGGCCCGCCAATAGGTGGTCACCGCCGGGGTGGCGGTGCCCAGGAGCACCGGGCACTCCTGCTCCTGGCCCCTGAGCAGGGCCAGGTCGCGGGCCTGGTAGTGCAAGCGATCGTTTTGCTTGTATGATTCGTCCTGTTCTTCATCCAGGCAGATGACGCCGAGATCGTCCAGGGGGGCGAACACCGCCGAGCGGGCCCCCACCACCAGAGGGGTCTGGCCCCGGGCGATGGCCAGCCACTGGCCCCGGCGCACCGCCGGGCTGAGCCCCGAGTGCAGCACGGCCACCTTGTCGTCCCCGAAGCGATCTTTGAGCAATCCCTCTAATCTGAGGCACAGGCCGATCTCCGGGGCCAGCACCAGGGCCTGGCGGCCCGCGGTGAGGGCGGCCCGGCAGGCGGCCACGTACATCTCGGTCTTGCCCGAGCCGGTGACGCCGTAAAGCAGAAAAGGCTCGAACTTGTGGGCGCTTATGGCGGGAAGCAGGCGCTCCAGGGCGGCCTGTTGCTCATCGGTGTAGGCCTCGGGCTCGGGCTCGGGCAAAATGGGACGGCCGGTGAGGTCCTTGACCACCGGGCGGTGGGTCATGGTGAGCCAGCCATCCGCTTCCAAACGCCGGGCCAGGGCCTTGACCCTGGGGAACTGCTCACGTAGCGCGTCCAGGGCCAGGGGACCTTGTTCGCGTAAACACTCTAACAGTGCCGCGCTCTGGGTGCCGGGGCGGGGGGCGCTCTCGTCCGGTCCCTGCCGCCAGGCGGCCCAGGCCAATTGGGCCCGGCCGGGGGCCTTCACCGCCCCGGCGCTTTCGCCGCCCAGACCGGCGGGCAGGGACCAGGACAGGGTCTGGCCCAGGGGGGCCTGGTAATAGGCGGCGGTGCGGCTGAAAAAGCTTAGCAAACCCGGTGGGATGAGCTGACGCTCCCCTGCCTCGTCCAGCACGTCGGACACCGGCTTTAGGCCCTCGGTGTCGCCGGGCTCGGCAGGCCCCAGGGCAAAGCCCAGGCGGGGCTTGCCCCTTAGCGGGACCAGCAGGCGAGTCAGGGGTTTGATCAGCGGGGCCAGCTCGGGGGCCACCCGGTAGGAGAGCGGCCGCCACAGGGGCGCGGCCACCGCAACTTCTACTCTCAAAGACAAAGCCCCAGCCCGGGTATTTCATGAAGGTTGAGCGGCGATAAACAACTAATCAGCATTTATCAGGCCCTTATGAAAAGAATATCGCCTTTTGGGGGTCATAAATTGTATTCAATCCCGGCACAGCCAGGCTCCGGCAGACAAGGCATCCGGCAAGAGAGGGCAGCAGGCGTAGCCGGAGGTCTACGTCGAGGCCCGAACGCGGCCGGTAACGCGGTATGCCGGTGGCTGGCGCAGCCGGACGTACAACCATCATGAAATGTCCGGGCTATAGTTTAAGCCCGGTAAGCTCGCTGGCCCACTTTAAAAAGCCGGGGCGCTTCTCTTGTTGGTCCATGGCTTCCAGGGCGGCGATGGTATTGGCGCCGGATTTCCAGGAGTGGATGGGCTTGAGCTTTTTGCGCCGTATGTAGGCGGTGGGCAAAAGGAAGTTCAGGTCGCCCTGCACCGGCTGGAAGTAGACGAAGTCTTCCTTGACCGAGATGGGCATGGAAAGGCCCTGCTCCCGAACGACGCTCAGCGCCACGGAGGGATGGGGGTAATGGTTAATGTTTTTGTTTAGATAGACTATCTCGGAGTTGTCGAGGCCCTTTAGCTGGAAGGACTCCACCATCACGTTGCGTTCCAGGGTTTGATCCCAGAAGCAGGCCCCGCCCTTTTGGGGGTTGTCCGGGTTGTTGGTGACCACCTCCATGACCATGCGGGCACCCTGGTCGCCCAGCTTGAGCGCCGTGGCCAGGCCGGTCATGTCCAGGGCCTGGTTCAGGTAGTCCAGGTCTTCGATGTTAAAGGATATCTTGTCTTCAAGCCCCTCCAAGAGGGCGCGGAAAGTGAGCCAGGGCAAACGCTCTTGAGCGCCGTTTTCGTTGCGAAAAACCTGGTCGTCCATGGTGGTCTGCATCAGCATTTGGCCGTGGTTGTGCAGCCGCCGGGGCGAGGAGTTGTCGTAGAACCAGCCGTCTGGCCCCAGGCCCAGGCCGTGGAAGGACTTTTGCACCATGAACAAGACCTTGGCCGGGTCGAAGCCGTAGTAGCCGGCTTCCATGAAGTCCATCTCCACGCTGGTTACCGAGGCCTCGTTGACGATGATCAAAAGGGGCTGCTTGCGGAGCACCTGCTCCGGGTCGCGCCCGAAATCCTGTGCCAATCTGCTGAGATCCCAAGCCAGTTGCAACATATGGCGGCGGCCCAGGCTCATGGAACAAAGCTCCATGGGGTCCACCGTCCAGGAGTCCTGCCCGGTTAGCCTGAGCATCACCTCGCCGTCCAGGTCCAGGCGGGGGTTGAGTAAATACTTGGTGCCCAGCCCCAGGCGGGTGGCTTCCCCGGCGCAGGTGTGCTCCAAGAGCACCTTGCCGTCCAACAGGGCCAAGGCCGCCCGCTCAATATCCCGGGCGGTGATGCTCTCCTCGTCGCTGACGAAGATGTCCCTGGGCTCACCCAGGCGTCCCAGGCGGGCATAGGCGTTTAGTTCGTCTTCGGCGGCGGCCACCTTTTCCAGGTTGGCGTAGCCCTTGAGGCGGCTCTTGGCCAACTCCAGACAGGAGTTGATATAACCTGTGAAATCGGTGAGATCCAGTGGTTTGGGTTTGCTGGGGTCGAGCATGGCTCCTAATTATTGCTTGGGTTTACAAGCATGCACCGCCGTGGGCCACCCCCCCGGCGGACTAGACCATATATAGCACATGCCCGGCCTCACCCCCAAGCCCCGAGCAAAACACAAAAAAGCGGAGCCCACCTGGGCTCCGCTTTTGCTTGGTGTTTGTTAAACCTTAGGCGTCGATGGCCCGGCGGTCGTCCATGCCCACCAGCACCCGCTCCTTGTCCTTGTCCAGGCCCAGGGCGGCCCGCTTCTTCTCGATGTGGGCGATCATCTTGGCGGCCATCTCGTGGGGGTCGACCGCGAAGTCCCACTTGCCCATGCCCTGATTCTCCAGGTCCTCGAACATCAGCTTGTGGAACTTGGACTGCTCCACGATGGGGAAGGTGACTCCGAAGATGGTGTACACGCCCGAGGCCACGAAGTATTGGCCAATGGCGATGGCTTTTTCGCTCATCCACTCCGGCGCGGCCCCGGCCACGGGCAGGTCGGCGATGGAATCGCCCAAACCGCCGGCGGCCACCATGTTGCACACCGCGGTGAGGATGCGGCTGTTGTCCACGCAGGCGCCCAGGCCCAGCACCGGGGGCATGCCCACGGTCTCGCAGACCTCGGCCAGGCCCGGCCCGGCCAGATGGGCCGCCTCGGGGGTCAACAGCCCCGCCTTGGCCAGCGATATCTGGGAGCAGCCGGTCTGCACCACCAGGATATCGTTCTTTATCAGTTCCTTGACCAGCTCAACGTGCACCCAGTCCTGCTTGACCCTGGGGTTGGTGCAGCCCACCACTCCGGCCACGCCCCGGATGCGCCCGTTGATTATGTTGTCGTTGAGCGGGGTGTAGGAGCCCCGGAAGGTGCCGCCCAGCATGTAGTTGATGTACTCATGGCTGAAGCCGAACACGCCCTTGTCCTTGCGCTTGGGGATCTCGATGGGGAGCTCGCGGCTGGCAAAGCGCTTGATGGCCATCTCCACCACCGAGTCGGTGCAATCGCGGGGATAGTCTTCCTCGAACTCGATGTGGGTCACGCCCTCGATGTGGGCGCGGGGGTTGGTGGTGAACAGCTTGGTGCCGTAGCAGTCGGCCACCTTGGCCAGGCCCTGCTTGATGCACTGCACGTCCACGGCCATGGCGTCCACCGCGCCGGTGACCAGAATGGCCTCGGTGCTCATGAAGTTGCCCGCGTGGGGAATGCCCTTGCGCGAGAGCATCTCCAGGCCCGAGCAGCACATGCCCACCAGGTTGATGCCCTTGGCTCCCGCCGCCTCGGCCTTGGCGATAAGCGCCGGGTCGTTCACCGAGGCGATCATGGAGTCGAACAGGTTGGGCTCGTGGCCATGGATGATGACGTTTACTTCATCCTTCCGGAGCACGCCCATGTTCACCTCGCCCACCACGGGGTAGGGGGTTCCGAAGAGCATGTCGCCGATCTCGGTGGCCACCATGGAGCCGCCCCAGCCGTCGGCCAAGGCGGTGCGGTTGATCTGCTTGATGAGGTTGGTGTGGTCCTGATCCATGCCCATGTGGGTGCGGGTCATGATCTCCATGATCTCGCGCATGGCCCCACGGGGCACCACCCCGGCCTCGCGCCACATCTCCTGGGTCTTCAGCGGGGCCCGCTTGATAAAGGGTATCTCGCCCTCGATCTGGGTGTAGGTCTTTTCCATCTCGGAGCACAGGTCCCGGGCGATGTCCATCGTCTCCCGGTCCTCGGTGGCTATGCCCAGTTCGCCGGCCACCTGGATGAGCTTTTCGGTGTCGCTGATCTCGTAGTCTTTTATATGGCCGCTCACCACGCCCTTGAACAGGCTGAGCATCTCCATGCCGTGGTCGGTGTGCGACGCGGTGCCCGAGGCCACCATGCGGGCGAAGTTGCGCGATTGGATGGTGTCGATGGTGGCGCCGCAGACGCCCACCTTGGCGTAGGGGTCTTTGGAATTGAGGCGGCAGGGGCCCATGGCGCAGTGCTTACAGCAGGCGCTTTTTTCACCGATGGGGCAGGCCTTCATGGCCGCCGCCCGGTCAAAGGCCGTCTCCACGCCGTCTCGTTGGGCCTTGGCCAGCATCTGTTGGGTGGTCTCGCAGGTGGTTACGTCCGCTGGGACCAGGCTCTGGAGTTTTTGCGGCTTGTCGATTTTACTCATGGCACGTCCTTTTCTGGGAAGATGGGGGGGAAGCGCATGGGCCTCCACAGCCGGTTTCATACCGGACATTACCTACTTTAAAAGTATAAATACGAAAAGTGCGCGATGCCAATAAGTTAGGGACTTTTTTTCGTTTCGGAAGGGCCGTCCTAATTAGATGTTAATGATAACGGTTCCTTACAGGGGGTAAAAAATAAATAGGCCCCCCTGGCGGGAGGCCTGAAAAGTCCTTGAAACGCGCTAAGCCAGGTGTAATCGCCGGGCCTCGCGCTGGAGCTGGTCGCGGTGGTCGGGGTGGGCCAAGGCGATTATGGCCTGAGCCCGCTGCTTGGTGGACTTGCCTTTCAGGTTCACCACCCCGTGTTCGGTGACCAGGAAGTGGGCGTCCATGCGCGGGGTGGTCACCGCCGCGCCGGTCTCCAGGCGGGGCACCACCCGGCTGATTTTGCCGTCCCTGGCGGTGGAGCGGAAGGCCAGGATGGACATGCCCCCCGGCGAGTCGTATGCCCCGCGCACGAAGTCCAGCTGGCCGCCGGTGCCGCTGATCTGATGGCCGGCCAAGAATTCGGCGTTGCATTGGCCGGTGAGGTCCACCTGGAGCAGGCAGTTGACCGAAATCATGCGTTGGTTTTGGGCGACGACCCTGGGGTCGTTGACGTAAGACACCGGAAAGGAGGCCATGGCGGGGTTGTCGTGCATGAACTCGAGCATGTCCGGCCCCCCCTGGGCCACGGTGTACACGTGCAAGTGGGGATGGATACTCTTGCGGCGTCCGTTGACGACCCCCGCCTTGATCAGCTTGACCATGACCGGGCTGAACAGCTCGGTGTGTATCCCCAGGTCCTTGTGGTCCATCAGGCACTCGGCCAAGGCTCCGGGCAGGCTGCCCACCCCCAACTGCAGGGTGGCCCCATCGGGAATCATCTCGGCGATCTTGCGGCCGATGATGCAGTCCTCTTCCTTGGGCGGGGCGTCCAGATACGGCCTGACCGGCACGTGGTTTTCCACTATGAGGTCCACTTCGGATATGTGGATATGGCTCTGGCCAAAGACCCGGGGCATGTTGTGGTTCACCTCCAAGATGAGCTTGTGCGCCTTGCGGGCGGCGGTGGAGGTGAAGTCGTTGGCCGTGCCCAGGCTGAAAAAGCCGTGGGCGTCCATGGCGGACACGGTGGTCACGCACACGTCCAGGGGCGGGCCGTCCTCTATGAGCCGGGGCACCTGGTGAAAGTGGCATGGGATGAAGTCGTCGACACCCTCGTCCACCAAATCACGGTCGCAGGCGCTGACGAACCAGGTATAGGCCCTCACTTGATCCGCCAGCTCCGGGGCCAGGATGCTTTTGCAGGCGGTCTCGGTGGGCAGCAGGGAATAGACGGTGAGCTCGCCCAGGCCGCCGGAGGCCACCCGCGCCGCGATGGCCCCCAGCAGGGCGGGGGGCTCGGCCATGGTCAGGCCGTGGATCAGGGTGCCGCCGTCGGGCACCGCCAGGGCGGCTTGTTCAGGGCTTACCAGCTTGCGTTTGTATTCCTCGGTGTACATGGGTGACCTCGCCAGGTTGAAGTTAGCGGCTGTGCCAGCCATTTTAGCATGCTTGTCGCCGGGCGCAGATGATGCTTGGGCGGGAATTGGGCCGGGGGGCTAGGCGTCCAGGCATTGCCTCACTTTGTGGGCCAGGGCGGCCATGGAGAAGGGCTTCTGCAGGAAATTGGTTCCATGTTCGAGGATGCCCTGGCGGCTGACGATGTTGGCGTCGTAGCCGGAGATGAACAGCACCTTTAGTTCGGGCAGGAGCTGGCGCAGTGCCTGGTAAAGTTCCCTGCCGTTCATCTTGGGCATGATCACGTCGCTAACCAACAGATCGATGGCCCCGGAGTGGCTTCGCACCAGTTCCAGGGCCTCGGGGCCGCCGGCGGCTTCCAGCACGTTATATCCCAGGCGCTCCAGGGCGTGCCGCGCCATGTCGCGCACCATGGTTTCGTCCTCCACCAACAGCAAGGTTTCCCGCCCGCCCACCGCGGGAGCCAGGGGGGTCTGCTCTTGGGGGGATTGGGCTTGGCCGGCCGACTGGGGCAGGAACACCTTGATGGTGGTGCCTTGGCCCGGTTGGCTCTCCACGGCGATGTTGCCCCCGTGCTGGCGGACGATGCCGTAGACCATGGCCAGGCCCAGGCCGGTGCCCTTGTCCACCTCCTTGGTGGTGAAGAAGGGCTCGAAGATCTGCTTGCGGGTCTTTTGGTCCATGCCCTCGCCGGTGTCGCTCACCGCCAGCATGGCGTAGGAGCCCGCATCCACCTGGGGGTCCACCAAATCGGCCGTCTGGTCCAGCTCCACGTTGCCGGTTTGGATGCTCAGGTGGCCTCCCTGGGGCATGGCGTCGCGGGCGTTGGCCACCAGGTTCAGCAGCACCTGCTCTATCTGGTTTTGGTCCGCGCTCACCGGGCTCACATCCTGGGCCAGGTCGATGTGCAACTCCACGTCCTCTCCGATCACCCGGCGTACCAGGCTCTGGTTGGCCTCCACCACATGGTTGAAGGTGAAGGACTTGAGTTCGCGCACCTGGCGGCGGCCGAAAGCCAACAGCTGGCTGATAAGGTCGCGGGCCTTGAGGGAGCTTTGGAGCACGCTTTCCAGGTTGGCCCGGTGGGGGCTGCCCTCGTCCAGGTCTTCCTTGGTTAGCTCGGTGTAGCCGATGATCACCGAGAGGATATTGTTGAAGTCGTGGGCGATGCCCCCGGCCAGGTTGCCGATGGCCTCCATTTTCTGGGCCTGGCGCAGTTGCTCGGCCATGAGCTGCTTTTCATTTTCGGCTCGGCGTTGCTCGCTGATGTCCCGGTTCACCACGATGGCCCCCTGCACCCGGCCATCGTCGTCCAGCACCGGGGCGGTGTAGTTGACGATGGTGCGGGTCACCCCGTCAAAGGCGTCTATCTCCAGTATCTCGTCCTGCACGGTGACGCCTTCGTTGACGGTGTGGGCCAGGGCCCAGTCGTCGGGGGCGATCTCCTGGCCCGAAGGCAGGCGCCGCGCCTTGAACACGCCGTATTCCTGCGGAGCCACCAAGGGGGAGCCGCCCCATATCGCTATGCCCGCCGGGTTGCCTCGGAGCAATTGGCCGTGTTGGTCGGCGATCCACAGCCCTATGGGCAGCACGTCGAACACCTTGCGGAAGAGCCGTTCGCTCTCGCGCAGGCGCTCGGCCGCCTCCTTGGTTTCGGAAATATCGTGGATGACCCCCACCAGGGCCCAGAAGCTGCCGTCTTGGTGGTGCAGGCGCTTGCCGGACAGGTGGCCCCAGAAGGAGGTGCCGTTCTTTCTCCGGTAGCGCCGCTCGTGGGAAACGCCGTCCGTGACTCCTTGCATGAGATCCAGCATTTTCCGGCGGGCTTGCTGGGAGTGGGAGCCATCGGTGAGCTCCAGGTAGTTGCTGCCTATTATTTCGTCCGGCTCGTAGCCGAACATCTCGGCCATGCGGCGGTTGGCAAAGGTGATGACCCCCTCGGGGTCCACCAGGATGATGCCTGAGTTCACCGTGTCGAAGATGCCCCGCAGCTTTTCCTCGCTTTGTCTGAGAACCTGCTCGGTGCGCCGCCGTTCGGCTATCTCTTTTTGCAGTTGGGCGTTGGTGGTGGCCAGGTTACGGGTGGCCAATGATATTTTGTTGCTGAGCTTTTCCTGATGACCGTGCAGCTTGCTGAACAGCAGGTTGAAGTCCTGGGCCAAACCTCGCCATTCGCCGGGCAGATCCTCGCTGATGGGGTTGCCGCCCGTACCGGGGTCTTGACTAAGGGCCGCGGCCTGGCCGCCGATGGTTTGCAAGGGTTTGAGGAACAGGGCGCGGTTAAGCATCACCAGCAGCAGGGAGAGGGCGAACAGCACCAACAGCAGGCCGGTAGACATATACAGTGTGAAGCGGTCGGCCTGGGCAAAGGCGGCGGCCAGGGGAATGCGGATGGACACCGCCGAGACCACCTCCCCCGCGCGGCGCCCGAAGCTGCGTTTGGCGCCGTATTTGGCCACCAGCCCCGCCGGGGCCTCCTGGGGGGTGGCGTGACACCTCAGGCAGCTTTGCTCCAACACCTCACCGCGCCTGAGCACCACGAAAAAGGGCTTGCCGTCCATTTCCCGGATGCCGCTTTCCAGCTTGAGTTTGGGGTCGGCATTGAGGCGTTTGATGTACTGGGCTTCCTGGGAGTCGGCCTCGTTGGCGGGATAGCGCGCGTTTATGGCGCATTCCTTGTAGTAGTAGGCTGACTTGGAGATGTCCTTGTACAGTTTGTCGATGCCCCGCACCGCGTAGGTGGAGGACATCCAGGCAGGGTCGAAATAGCCCTCCGGGACCGAGCCGCTCAGGGCCTTGAACACCGAGGGTTTGAGGTAGTGGGCAAAATAGGCGTGAGTTGCCAGGTTGCGCTCCAAGAGCAACTCCGCCTTGGAGCGGGCCTCGCGCAGGGCGTCTTGGCGCAGCTCATGGCGAACCAGGGCCACGCTGGCGGCAGACGCCAAAAGGGTGACCACCATGACCACGAGTATGTATTTGTGGCCTATTTTCATGGTGAGCCGGGCAGGCTGGGCATCCATTACTCCTAAGACGGGTGGTTATCAGGCAAGTCACCGAAAACCTACGGGTTACATAAGAAATATTATCGTTAACTTGCCGGTTCGGGCAATCAAAATTTTGGGCGAGGTGGCTCTAGGGCGCTTCAATCCTTTGGTTTTTCGTGGCGGTGGGCCAGCTTGAACAGGTAATAGCCCAGGGAAAGAGCCAGGATGACCGCGGCCACCGCCAGCAGGGTCGTCCATTCCTGGCTCTTGGCGTCCAGGATGATCACCTTGCGGGCCACCGCGATCATGGCCACCAGGAAAACCACCTCCACGTGTATTTTGCTTTCGTCCAAATACATCTTGATGGTTTCCACCAGCTCCAGGCCGATCAAGATCATGAAGAAGAATCCGAACAGGTCCAGAAGCTCGTTGATGTTGAACAGCATCCACGGCGGGTTGGCCAGGTCCCGGTAGAGCATGATGGCCAGTTCCACCGTGGATATCACGATGACCAGCATCATCATGAGCAGCAGGGCCATGACCGTGTAATGCTCGACGCGGCTGATAAATTTTTTCATCGCGGAGTTCATCATGAGTTCCGGCCTCGCGCAAAGGGAGAAAACCCTATCGCTTGTTATGGTAGGGCAATCCGGGGCCGGAGGTCAATGCGGCGCCCGGCGGCTCAGGCGGCGGGCTCGATTCCCAGGGCCCCGGCCATGAGCCTGCACAGCCCGTCCAGCTCCACGGGCTTATCTTCCGGCTCGGGTAGCATCAGAGCCAACCCTCCCTTGGGGCGGTGGGTGCCCGTAAGGTGGCTCAGGCCGAAGACCCCGGCCCGGTCCAGGCCGCCGCGCAGGCTGTAGCCGTGGGCGGGCTCGGCCACCAGGTCCGGGGCGTGTTTGGCTTCCGGGCCGCTGTAAAGCTCGCGGCCCAGGTGCACCCGGGCCACCGGGGCCTGGCTCTCCAGCCTGGGGCCGCCCGGCCCCTGCGCCAGCCGGGAAAAACGCAAGCCCGCCAGCTTGCCCGCGATCTCTTGCAACAGGGGCTCCGCTTCCGGGCCGGGGGTTACGCTCCCGCCGGGGAAGAGCCCCGCCCGGTGCAGGTAGATGCGCCCCGGGTCCAGGGCCAGGGCCTTGGTGGCGGGCAAGATGCGCTCGTTGGGCGGTGCGCCTTGGACCCTCAGGTAGCCTTCGGAGATCAGCCACTGGTTGAGGTACACCTCGCTGACGATGGGGCCGAAGGAGTGATCCGCCGCGATCATCAGGGCCGTGTCGCCCGCCAGCACCTCGTCGCCAAAACGCTGCCACAAGCGGCCCACGTGCTGGTCCACCTGGCGGTAGACGCCCAGGGCCGCCTGGGTCAACTCGTGCTCCGGCTCCCACAGGGCGGGCCAGGCGAAATGGTTCACCCGGTCGGTGTCGGCGATCACCCCCACCCAAAGGTCCCAGGCCTCGTCCCAGGTTTCTTGGAACAACTCCAGGCGCACCGCCAAAGCCTGGGCCACGTCGGCCAGCATGGCCGCAGGGTCGCTGCGCCCGGTGTCCAACTCGGCCTCGGGTCGGTAGCCCATGGCCTGTAAACGGGGCAGCAACTCCGGGGGGTAGACCCCCTTGGCCAGGTCTGGGGTCACGAAGCCGCTGACCATGCAGCCCCTCAGCGGCGCGGCGGGATAGGTTAGGGGGACGTTCAAAACAACCGAGGAAAGCCCGGCGCCCCCGGCCAGCTCCCAGATGCGCGGGGTTTTAACCATGGTGGAGTCGCAGGGGGTGATGCGGTAGGAGCCCGCCACCGGCGCGGCAAAGCCGTAGATGCCGTGGCCGCCCGGCCCCTGGCCGCTGAACATGTTGGTCCAGCACACCGGGGACACCTCGGGCAATGGCGAGGCGGTGGACCAGGCCCGGCCCAGCTCCAGCAGCCGCCCCAAATGGGGCATGACTCCGCGCTCAGCCAAGAACGAGGCCAGGTCCAGGCCTACCCCGTCCAGGCCCAGGAAGATCAGTCTTCTTGGGACCAACGTTCTTGGGCCTCGCGATAGATGTCCCAGCCGCTGCTGGTGCCCAGGCGGGTGGCCCCGGCCTCCATGAGGGCCAGGGCGTCATCCAGGGTTTTGATGCCGCCGGCGGCCTTGATCCCCAACCCGCCGCCATTGTCGGCCAGGATGTTTACGTCCTCCACCGTGGCCGGGCCGAAATAGCCGCTGCCGGTCTTCAGGAAGGCCGCGCCGCTCAGCGCCAGGGCCTGGGCCGCCTGGGCGCTCATCTCCGGGCCCAGCTCGCTGGTCTCCAGAATCACCTTGAGCCGAGCCGGGGCTATGGCCTGGGCGATCTGGGCCGCCTCGTCCACCGCCTGGCCCATGCCGCCGCCCAGGGCCAGGCCCCGGTTGAGCACCATGTCCAGCTCGGTGGCCCCGGCCGCCGCCAGCTCCTGGGCTTCGGCCAGCTTGGTGGCCAGGCTCTGGGTGCCCAGGGGGAAGCCCACCACCGTGCATACCGCCACCCCCGAGCCCTCCAGGCCGCTGAGCGCCAACGGCACCATCCAGGGCGAGACGCAGGCGGCCATGCAGCCCATTTCCCGGCACTGCTCCAGGTGCGCGGCCAGTTCTTTTTCCCCGGCCTCGGGAGAGAGCAGGGTGTGCTCGATCAACCCGGCCAGGGCCGATGCACTGTCCAGGCCCGGCGTGTCCTCCTGGCCCAAGGCGGCGACCAACTCCTCGGCCCTGGCCTTGTCCTCCTCCTCCACGTAGAACACCCCGTAGCCCTTTTGGCTTACGTAGAGCCCGTCGTAGGCGGTGTCCTGAAAGGTGCGCAAGCGGTACTCCACGCCCTCGGCGCTGAGCGCCTGCTCCCACACGTCGGCCTGGAAGCGGTTGTCGACCGGCTTTAGTTTGACCATTGCCATCAGGGGCTCCTTATCTATTGGCTTGTTCGCCAGGCCCAGGTTTCTGCCAAGCCCTGGGCCAGATCGCTCTGGGGCCGCCAGCCCAGGCCCTCGGCCGCTTTGGCGCAGTCCAGGGCGCTGTAGCGGATGTCCCCGGCCCGAACCGGCCCCCAGTGGTTGGCCATTTTCCGGCCCGCCGCTTTTTGCACCGCCCGCCACAGCTCCAGGGTGTCGGTGGCCACCCCGGTGCCGATGTTGTAAATGCCTTGGCCTCGCTCCAGGGCGGCCACATTGGCCCCCACGATGTCGCCCACAAAGGTGTAGTCGCGCTTCATGCCGCCGGGCATGTCATCGGGGCGGTAGATGGTTGGCTCGCTGCCGCTGACCAGGCAGTCCATGAATATGGCCACCACCCCGGCCTCGGCATGGGGGATCTGGCGGGGGCCGTAGACGTTGGCGTAGCGCAGCACAACCGTGCCCAGGCCATGCTGCACCGCGTAGTAGTCCAGGTAAAGCTCTCCGGACCGTTTGGCCACCGCGTAGGGGCTCATGGGACGGGCGGGGAAGGACTCGTCCACCGGCGCGCCATCCAGCTCGCCGTAGACCGCGCCTCCGCTGCTTACAAAGATGAAGCGCTCCAGCCCCGCCTTGCGGCCCGCCTCCAGCAGATTTAAGAGGCCCAGCACGTTGCTTTGGGCGTCGTGCACCGGATCGGTCATCGAGGCGGGCACCGAGATCTGGGCCGCGTGATGGTTGATCACCTCAAAGCCACCATCGGCCACGACCTCAGCCGCCTGGGGCGAGGCGATGTCCGCCTCAACGAACTCGGCCTGGGGCGGCAGGTTTTCTCGCTTGCCACTGGAAAGGTTGTCCAAGACCGTTACCTGGTGCCCGGCCTGAACAAAGGCCTGGGCCACCTGGCTGCCGATGAAGCCCGCCCCGCCGGTGACTAAAATCTTCATGTGCCTTCTCCTAACCTGGATGCTCCTGTTGCCGATTCTACCATAGGCCCGCGTCCCCGCCGGGCGGCGGCGATTTTGCGAGGCGCCTCCCTGGGCCGCCCCGCGCCCCGGCCCTATAACAGGCACCATGAGCGCACGGCAAACATCGCTGGTTCTGGTGGACCCCGAAGAACGCCTGGCCCTCGCCCTGGGCGGCTCGGTGCTGTTTTACCGCCGCCTGTCCCTGGGAGCCCTGGCGGCCATCGAGCGCCAGCAGATGCGCCTGCTGTCCCCCAGCCAGGGCCAGGGCCCCCGCCCCTGGCTGCCCCCCCAGGCCCTGGAAGCGGCCATCGCCGCCCACGTGCTGGTGGGTTGGCAGGGGGTGCTGGGGCCGGACGGAGAGCCGGTGGCCTTCAGCCCCGAGGCCGCCCTGCGCCTGCCCATCGCCGCCCGCCGCCGTTTGGTGGAGCGGGCCCACAGTTCGGAACTTTGGCCTGGAGAAAAAACATGAGCCAGGGAGTGCAGATCATCGACCCGGAGGAACGCTTCGCTTTGGAGGTGGAGGGATCGTCCTTTAGCCTGCGCCGCATAGACTCGGCCACCATGGTGGCCCTGGAGCGCCGCTGCCGGGGCCAGGAGGGCAGCCTCAACGACGAGGTGCTGGACTACGTATTGCTGGACTGGGAAGAGGTCTCCAGCCCCATGGGCGGGGCGGCGGTGCCCTGCACCAAGGAAAACAAGCTGCGCCTGCCCGCCTCGGTGAAGCTCAAGATACTCAGCGCGGCCCAGGGCCTCAGGGCCATGGGCCAGGCCTCGGCCTAGGCACGATGTTTTCGGCGTCGCCGTCCGGGGCGGGCGTAAACCCCTCCCCCGCGCCCCGGCCCCCGGACGGCGATGCCCCCTTGACCCGCGCGGTCGCTTGTCAACCGCTCAGGGCTTTGATCAGCGAGGTCACCAACTGGTTGGCCGGCGCCGGGATGCCGTGTTTGGCGGCCAGTTCCACTATGGCCCCGTTGAGGAAATCGATCTCAGTGGGGCGGCCCCGGTTGACGTCGGTGCGCAGGGAGGGAACGTTGGAGCTCTTGAGCCTGGCGTTGAACTTGGCAACGGTAAGCTCCAGTTCCACTCCCTCGGCCCTGGCCACGGCCTTGACCTCCGCGAGCAGGGCCTCCTTGGCCGGGTCCAGAACCGGCTTGGTCAACTCCTTGGTGGTCAGGTTCAACAGGCCCGCCAGGGGATTGGCCAGGCAGTTGACGGCCAGCTTGGACCATTCGGCCTGGCGGTAATCCTCGACCATCTCGCACCTGATGTCTTCAGCGGGCAGCAGATCGCTCAAGGCCTGGCTGGCCACGCCGGGGGAAAGCACCAGGCGGCCCGGGCCGAAAAAGACCACCCGGCCGGGCTCCACGCTGCGTGCCCCGAAAAAGGCCACCCCCGCCTCCACCGGCCGCCCCAAGAGCCGCCCGGCCAGCTCGCGCACCCCAAGGCCGTTTTGCAGGGTGAATACCGCCGTGCCTTCGCTCAGCTTGGGGCGCATATTGTCGGCGACCTGGGCCAGGTCCGTGGCCTTGCCGGTTAGCAATACCAAGTCCGTGGGCCCCAAAGGGGGCACCTGGTCCCAGGCGCGGGTGGGGATGGGCAGGAGCTCCTCTCCCTGTCCGTGGGTCTCGAAACGCAGGCCGTCCTGGGCCACCTTTTGCCAGTGAGGGCTCGCGCCCACCAGATAGGTTTGCGCCTTGCCGGTTTTGTGCAGCAAGGCGGCCAGGACCGAGCCCACGGCCCCCGCGCCCACTACCCACACCGTTTGGATTTGCTTCATTGCCGCTCCCGTGTTGGCTGTTTGCTCTCGCAGGCGATGTTTTGATTATGTCTTAAAAATTTAAATCATCGGCGGGCGATGCGCGAAGGCATTTTTTGCCTGGGCGCACATTCCCTCCATCGCAGGGCCTCCCCTTGCCCCGAGGCGGGCGCTGGGTCATATTAAAACCGTACTTTAGAGGAGAGATCCATGAACCCGCAACTGGGCAAGCTGCTCATTATTCTGGGCCTGGCCATGGCCGGACTGGGGGTGGCGCTTTGGCTGGGGCCCAAGCTGGGCATCTTCGGCTGGCTGGGCAAGCTGCCCGGCGACTTCTCCTACCGGGGCAAGAACTTCTCCTTCTACTTCCCCCTGGGCACCAGCATTCTCATCAGCCTGGCGCTGACTCTTTTGTTCTGGCTTTTCCGGAAATAGAGGGCGTGGGCCGGCTCTAGCTGCCGCCCACCGCGATGAAGCGGCTGAGCTCGGCCCGGCGCACCGCCACCCGCCCGGCGTAGAGGTGAGAGCCGTTGTAGCGCAACATCACCTTGTCCATGTCCACGTAGGCCCGGTGGCGCTTGGTGGCCGGGGCGCTGGCCTCCAGCATCAGCTCCCGCAGGTGGAAAGCGGCCAGGTAGGTGGCCAGGGTCAGGTGGTTCTGCAAACGAATGCGTATGGGCGGCGGCGCGAACCCGGCGGCGGCCATGGAGCGCAGGATATGGGGCAGGGTGGGCCGCCAGATCTGGAAGGGGCTGGCCGAAAGGTTGTCGTCGCCCAATACGTTTGCGTAGAAGGTCTCCTGGTGGGCGATGGCCAACAGATAGCTCAGGGGCACCTGGAAGCGCTTGGCCGCGCCGTACATGTCAAAGGCCAGATCGCGCGAGTAGCGCTCCAGGTTGGCCGGGGGCCGCTTGCCCAGGCTGGTCAGGTAGCGGCGGCTGCGCTCGGCTATGTAAGGGGTCAGGCGCGCCAAAAACTCGCTGAGCCCCATCTTCTCCACGGCGCGCACCGGCCGCACCCGGCCCAGGTAGCTGGAGGGCAGGCGGTTGGAGCTCACCCACTGACCGGCGGCCTGCTGGTTGGTGAGCACGGCGGCCAGGGCCTGGGCGGGCCCGTAGCCCAGGCGGCGGTAGTCGCGGTAGAGGCGGTCGGTAAAGCGGTGCAGGGCGGCCTGGGGAGCCGGGGCCGGGTCCAGCAGTTGGCTGAAGCCCGGCGGTAAAGAGCGCCCGGCCAGGTCGGAGAAGATCAGCGGGTGGCGCTGGGCCAGGGCCTGCGATTGGCGGGCCAGGCGCTCCACCCCGGCCAGCTCCAGGGCGACGCTGTCCGGGTGGGCCGCCCGAATGCTGCGGTACAGGGCATAGGGGCTAAGCCCCGCCCGGGCCGCCAGGCCGGTGAATTGTTGATCGTCCAGCAGGCCCAGGGGCATCAGGGGCTGGCCCAGGGGCACCAGGCTCACCTTCAGCTCCGTTGCCGGGACCTGGGCCAACACCTCGGCCCTGAGTTGCAGGGTGGCCATGGCCCGGGTGTGGTCGCGCAGGGTGGCTGTGGCCGGAAGGTTGGGCGAGGCCAGCACCAGGGCGGAGCCCAGTCCCAGGATAAGGGCCGCATGCACCGCCACCTTTTTGCCTGCCTGGGCCAGGCGGCGCCTCGCCGCGGCCAGGTGCAAAAGGGCCGATTCCACCTTGCGGGGCGAGGGCTCGGCGGGGCGGGCGGCCACGGTGGTGAGCAGGGCCAGGGAGCGCATCTGCTCCTGAAGCTCCTCCACTCTGGCCTGAAGGGCGTCGGCGTCCTTTTGCAGGGCCCGGCGCTGGGCCCGGCTCTCTTGCAGGGCCTGCGCGTTTTCCCGGCGCAGGCCCGCCGCCACCCGCCGCCAGCTCTCGGCCTCGGCCTGGGCTTGGCCCAACTCCTCGCGCCACTTTAGGGCCAGGCGTTTGCCGCTTTCCAACTCGGCCCTGGCCTTTTCCAGTTGCTCCTGCCGGTCCTGGGCCTCGTGCCTGCTTTGTTGCATCTCGGCCAGAGTGCGCCGGGCCTGCTCTTGGCGCTGGGCCAGCTTGCGGCGCAACTGCTTCCGGCCCTGGGCGGCCTTTTCCAGGCGCTCGGACGCCTCCCTCGCCTGGCGTTGGTTGGCCTGGCGCTCATCGGCCAGGGCCTGGGCCACCTGGGCCTGATACAGCTCCCGCGCCCGTTCCATGAGTTGTTCCAGGCGCTCCAGCTCGGGCAGAGGCCCGGCGGAGGTCGCCGCCATGGGCGGGGCCAGCGGCGGAATTTCCAGAGAGGGCAGGCGGCTGTGGGCCCGCTGCAATCCGGTCAGGCGCTCACGCGCCCCGGCGGCCAGGGTGGAGCAGGCTTTGGCTCGCGCCCGGCAGGCGGCGATCTGCCCGGCCAACTCGCGGGGGCGCAGGGAGCCCAGCATCTTTTCCATCTCGGTGGCGGCCCGCCCGGCGGCCACGGCGGCGCGGCCCAGGCCCAGGGCTGCGGCCAAGGCCTGCTTCCTGGCCCGTGTCAAATCCTGTTCAGCATCACCGGCCCGCCGGTTGGCTTGCTCCCAGGCACAGCGCACCAATTCCCGGCTTTTTTGCCGCTGGGCCCCGCGTTGCCGCAGCGGTTTCCAATCCAGGTCCAGGGCGGCGGCCCGGCCATGGGCCTGCTCCAGGTCCCGTTGCAAACGGGCCAACTCAGGCGGTGCGCCCAAATCAGGGGGCAGAGGCTCGGGACGGCCGGCCAGGGCCTCCAGGCGCCGGGCCAGAGCGTCGATCATGGGGCGCAGCTTGGCGGCCCGGTCCAGCACTGCCTGGGCCCCGGTGGCCAAGGCGGCCTCGCGGCGCTCCAGAAGGCGGTGCGCGTCGGCCAGGCGGCGGCAGCGCTCCCCGGTGTGCCGGATTTGGTCCAGGGCCTCTTGGGCTTGGCCCAAGGCCTCTTCCGGGGAAGGGGCCTCCGGTTTTCCTCCCTGCCCCAGCCAGGCCGGGGCCTGGCGCAGCAGAAGGCCGTAGATCCTCACCGCCTGCTCCAGCACGCCCGCTTCCTGCTTGGCCTGGGCCAGATGGTTCAGGTTCTTTTTGAGCAGACGGGAAAGTTGAGCATGAACTTTGGGCGGCGCGCCCAGGCGGGCGGCCCGGGCCAGGGATTGCTTGCTTTGGCGGGCTTGGGCGGCTAGTTGGCCGCAGCGCTCCTGCTGGGCCAGGGACAGGCGCTCCAGGTCGGGCAGGCTGAACTCCAGGCCGGAGCTTCCCTGGGGCTGGCGGGCGCACCAAACCGCCAGCAGCAGGCGCAGCCTCGAGGTCAGGGCAGGCACTTCGGGCACAGGTGTAGATGGCGTCGGACCCAACGCGGCTCCCGGCTATAAGAAAGCCCCAGAGTTAACCAGAGCGGTTTAGTACGTCATATCAGCAATATTGCGGCCATACCCAAGCCGTGTCAACTGTTTTAACCAGGCCGGGTCTGTAGCCGCCGCTACAGACCCGGCTGCCTGGATGTGTCATCATGGTTTTTGACAAAAGACAAAACCAAAGGTGAGGCGTCATGAGTTCATGCTTGTGCAGGCAGTTGGCCGGAGACCAGATGGAGCTTAGCCCTGTCTGTTTGGGCAGCCTTTGGGTTTTCGCCAACCTCAGCCCTCCGGAAATGGAGGCCCTGGCCCAGGCGGCCCAGCGCCGCCGTTACCAAAAAGGCGAAACCATCTTTACGCAGGGCGAGCCCGCCCGGCGCATGTTCCTGGTCAAGGCGGGGCGGGTCAAGCTGTGCAAGGTGACCGCCGAGGGCAACGAGCTGATCCTGGACCTCCGGGCAGGCGGCGACTTTCTGGGCGAGGGCATGCTCACCTCCGAGGAGGAGTTTCCCCTGAGCGCGGTGTGCCTGGAGGAGACCCTCACCTGCGGTTTCTCTCGCGAAGGCTTCGAGGCCCTGGTGCTGGGGCACCCCAACATCGGCCTGCAGGTGATACGCAACCTCAGCCGGCGCATCGACAGCCTCACCCAGCGGGTGGGCAGCATGTCGGCCACCCACCTGGAGGAGCGCCTGCACCAGGTGCTGTGGCAGGTGGCCAGAGAGCACGGCCGCCCGTCCGGGGAGGGCCGGGAGCTGGCCATGCCCTTCACCCACGAGGAACTCAGCTTTTTGGTGGGGGCCCACCGGGTGAGCATCACTCGGGCCATGAAGACCCTGCGCGAGGCGGGGCGGGTGGTGCAGAGGGGTAAGAGCCTGGTGGTGGCTCCGGCCTAGATCATCCGGCTTCGCCAGCCACCGGCATGCTGTGTTGCTGGCTTCGCTCGGGCCTCGACGTAACATTTGCTACGCCTACGGCCCTTACTCGCCAGGCGCCTTGTCTGCCGGCGGCTGGCTGTGCCGGGACGGGCCGGATACAAGCCGCGCCCCGATTATAAGAACATCATTTGGAAGCTATTTCTGGTCCGAGATTTCCACCCGGTTGCGGCCGTTTTGCTTGGCCCGGTACATGGCGTCGTCAGCCGTCCGCATCAGATCGCTCAGGCGCATCTCCGGGGCCAACTGAGCCACCCCCAGGCTGATGGTCACTCTGATCTCCGGCTTACTGCCGCTTACCGGGTGCCGCTCTAGTTCGCTGCGCAGGCGCTCGGCCACCAGATACGCCGCTTCCAGGCCGGTCTCGGGCAGCAAGGCCATGAACTCTTCGCCGCCCACCCGCCCGAAAAAGTCCACTTGCCTGAGCACATGGCGGCACACCTTGGCCAGCGACACCAGCACCTCGTCGCCCACTTCGTGTCCAAAGCTGTCGTTGACCGCCTTGAAGTGGTCCACGTCCAGCATGATAAGGGACAAGAGTCCGCCGTAGCGCTGGCTACGGGCCACTTCCTGGCGGGACAGCTCCATGAAGCGGCGGCGGTTGAGCACCCCGGTGAGGCCATCGGTGTTGGCCAGTCGCTTGAGAGCCTCCTCGTTTTGCTTGTGCTCGGTTATGTCGCGCACGCTGCCCGCGGCATACCACTGCCCGTCCAGGGAAAAGGCCGACGCGCTCACCTCGGCGGGGAAGTGGGAGCCGTCCTTGCGCTTGGCCAACACCTCCCGGCGGCCCTCGAAGATGAGGCCTTGCCCGGTGTGGCTGAAAACCTCCAGGCCCTTGGAAACGCTGCCGTGTTGTTCCGGCGGGGCCACCAGGCTGTGCAAGCTTTGGCCCAGGGCCTCTTTGCGGTTGTAGCCGAAAAGGCGTTCGGCGGCCAAGTTCCAGAACTGCACCTGGTCCTGGGTGTCCACCAGGGTAATGGCGTCCTGGGAGGTGTTGGTGATGTATTCCAGGCGGCGCTGGTTGCGCAGGGCCTCGCCTTCGGCCACGGCCCGGCGCACCCTGGCCATGGCCCACAGCCACACCACCCCGGCCATGAGCAGCATCACCCCGGCGCAGATCCAGAACATGGCCGGCAGCCAAGGCAGGGCCAGCACCTCCGGGGGCACCCGGGAGATAACCCACCAGTGGTCGTCCAGGCGGGTGGGCGGGGCAGCCGGCCCCGTGGACTGGACCTTATCCAAAAGCGCCACCGACTGGTAGGTGAACAGCCCGTTGGGGGTCACCACCTGGCCATCTTTCTCCGGGGCGATGTCGCGCCAGGCCTGCTGGAAGGCGGAGGCCATGCTGAAGGTGGCCCGTTTGCTGATGGAGTGCCCCCACTCGTGTTCCGGGTCGGGGCCCACCAGCCACCAGCCCCGTTGGTTCACCAGAAAAAGTTCGTTTTCCCCCTTGCGGGAGGCCCGGCGGAGGCGGTCCAACAGGCGGTCGCCCAGGAAGTTGAGCACCACCACTCCCAACAGGCCGTCGCCGGGGTCTTCCACCGGGCTGACGAAGCGCAGGGTCGGTTTGTAGGGTACTTCCAACCGGCCGCGCTCTATGTTCAGATCAAAGGGCGATATGTAGACTTGGCCCGGTGACATTTCCAGCCCGGCACTGACGTAGTAGCGCTGGCTTTTGGCCTGCAACTCCCTCTGGTCCACCAGCCAGGCGTTGCCTTTGTCAAGATTGATGCGCACCACCTCACGGCCCTTCACGTCCAAAAAACGCACTTGGTCGTAGACCTTCTGGCTCTGGCTGAAATACAAAAAGGCCTCCTCCAGAATGTCCTTGAGGGGCACCTGGCCATCAGGGCGGTCCATGGCCAGGGAGGCGAGGCGGGCCAGGAACACCGCGTCCGAGACGTGGGTCAGCAGGTCGGTTTCCAATACCTCGCGCTCCAGGCGCACGATGTTGGTCTGCTGTCCCTTTATGGCCTCTATGCGGGTGTTTTTTTGGGTCAGGTAAACCAGGGAGGCCGCCAGCAGCACCAGGGCGGCCAGGGGCAGATACAATTGCAGAAATTTAAGAAAGGCCCGCGGAGGCAGGGCGGAATTTGCTTGATCAGCGCACATGGAACGGCCCTCTGGGGTTCAGTTCAGTAACTGAAGCATAGCATATGATAACGGAGCTTTGCGGCGTTTATCCTTCTTGGCGGCCGCCGCTCCCGGCGGGCTTCAAAGCCCGGCGCACCGCATGGGACATTTCCCTGCTGCTGAAAGGCTTGCTCAGAATCAGGCGCACGTTGGGGGGCAGCCCTTCCCGGGAAAGGTGCCCGCCGTAGCCGGTGGCGATCACCACCGGCAACTCCGGGGCGATCTCATTGATCCGGCGGGCCAGTTCATCGCCGGAGAGATGGGGCATGGTCAGATCGGTGATTACCAGGTCATAACCCTGGGGCGCGGCGCGCACCACGTCAAGGGCATTACGGCCAGACCGGCACAGGCTCACCCGGTAGCCCAGGCGCTCGAGCATACTGCGGCCCATTTCGCCCACCGGCTCCTCGTCGTCCACCAACAGCACCCTCTCGCTGCCGCCGATCGATCGCTGGTTTGCCTGGCTTTTGGGGAGGGACTCCGGCGCGTTGGCCAGGCGGGGCAGATAGACCTCGAACATCGAGCCGCGGCCGGGGCGGCTCTGAACAGTAACCTCGCCTCCGTGGTTCTTTACGATGCTGTGCACCATGGCCAGGCCCATGCCCGAGCCCTCGCTCTTGTCCTTGGTGGTGAAAAAGGGCTCGAATATCCTCTGCATGGTTTGGGGGTCCATGCCCGGGCCGGTGTCGCTGACCGTCAGGCGCAGATAGGGCCCCGGCTCCAACTCGGCGAAGGCGGCCGCCTGCTCGGAGCCCAACTCCACCGGCTCCAGGATCACGTTGAGCACCCCGCCGCCGGAGCCCATGGCCTGAAAGGCGTTGGTGGCCAGGTTCATCATTACCTGATGCACCTGGGAGGGATCGGCCATCACCATTTCCCGGGGGGCGTCCAGGTGGCTGGCCACGGTTATGGTGGCGGGCAAGGAGGCGCGAAGCAACTCCAGGGCCTCCACCACCACCGGCTGCACCGCCACCGGCCTGCGGCTGGATTCGCTCTGGCGCGAAAAACTCAGTATCTGGCGCACCATGCCCTTGGCCCGCTCCCCCGCCTTGAGCACCTGTTCCAGATTGTGGCGCCAGGGTGATTCGGAGGGCAGGTCGGTCAGCACCAGTTCGGTGAAGCCCAGCATGGAGGCCAGAACATTGTTGAAGTCGTGGGCGATTCCGCCGGCCAGGGTGCCCATGGCTTCCATCTTCTGGCTTTGCAAAAGCTGCGCCTCCAGCTGTTTCAGGCGCCGGCGGGCCTCGATCCGGTCGGTTACGTCGCGGCCCGAGCCGCTGATGTAGGGCTCGCCCTTTTCCGGGCGCACCAGGGTGCTGCGGTATTCGATGTAGTGCTTCTCGCCCCGGCTGTCCAGGTATTGGCTCAACCCGGCCATGAAGCCGATCCGACTGAGGGTGGGCAGGTATTCGGTTTTAAAGGCCTCGCGGTGCTCGGGCAGCATGAACTCCGAGCCCGGGCGGCCGATCAACTCCTCGGGCTGGTAGCCGAAGATGGCGGCGGTGGCCTGGTTGGCGCTGAGGAAATGGCCCTCAAGATCCTGGGTGTAGATCAGGTCGGTTATGGAATCGAACAAATCGCGGTAGCGCTGTTCAGACAGGCGCAAGGCTTCTTCGCTACGGCGGCGTTCGGTGACGTCCCTGGCGATGCCCAGCAGGGCCTCGGGCTTGCCGCCGGGGTCTCGCAAAAAGCGCCCCGAAACCTCCAGCCACAGCTTGTCCCCGTCCGCTTTGACTCCCTCCACAACCACTATGCGGGAGCGATTGGGGTCCGGATGGGTGGGGTCTTGCCTTGTCTCCTGCGCCAGAAGCCGTTGAATCCGGGCCAGCGACTGGGGAGTGAGCAGACCCTGTAGGCCCAGGGACATGGCCTCCTGGGGGCTGTATCCCAAAATGGCCTGCACCGAGGGGCTGACGTAGGTCAAGGCCATCTCCGCCAGGCGCACGATCCAGATGCTGTCGCCCACGTTGTCGGCCACCAGGCGGTATAGCTGCTCACTCTTGGCCTGGGCTTCTTGGGCCTGGCGGCGGCCGGCCACTTCCTGGTTGAGCCGGGCGCGCTCTTTGGCCAACTCTTGGGCCACGCTGCGCTGCCTCTCCAGGGAGGTCTCCAGGCCGCCCACCATGATGGCCACCGGCAGGGCGGTGGCCGCGTTGATGAATATGAAGTTGGCCACGATGATCGCCCATTGATCCCTGTAGTTCACCAGATCCTCGGCCCAGGACATCTGGCCGGTGTAATAGAACCAGGCGATAACCAGCAGGGTGACCAGGTTGAGGGCCAGGCCCGCCAGGGCGGGACGGCGGCCCAGGTACAGGGCGGCCAGGATGGGGATCATAAACAGCCAAAACGGCCCGCTGCTCAAGGGTCCGATGGTCACCAAAAGAGCCAGGCCGATGAGATAGATCATCAGCAGAAGCACCGCCACCCTGATGGTCAAGGTGAGCCGGCGCAGGATAAAAAGGATCAGGGTCAGGGCCAGCATGCCGCTGTCCAGGGTCATGACCAGATAGTGGCCGCCCCTGGTCAACACCGGCAAGGCCATGAGGTAGGCCAACAGGCCCAGAATCAGGCCGGGCCCCAGGGTGAAGAAAAACATGCGTTCGCGCCACTGGGGCAACCCACCGGTCTCCCCCGCCGAGGGCGGAGTCATCGCCCGGCGCAGCCCAAACCAAAAACCGATTTTTTGGGGCGGGGCGTGATCAGGCATGGTTCCCCATTTTCCAACATGGCGACAAGGGAGCGAATGGCCGCCTCAATGGGGTGATTGTGCGTTTTGGGAACAAAACACAAATCAAGATGCAGGGCAGGCCAGGGCGTCGTGTCTCGGCTGGAGCACTATACTACCAAAAGACTCGCCAACTCAATGAATTGGGCCCAGCCCCCGGCTAGGCTGAGCCCTGATTGATGGCTGGTGCCTTCTAGAGGTCGAAGGTGGTCAGCATCTCCTCCAGGGGTTGGCGGACGCTGCGGAAGCCGTTGGCCGGGGCCTCGGGGTCCGGATGGCCCAGGGCCACTCCGATAACCAGGTCTTCCTCTTCGGGAATAGGCGCCACCGCCCGCACCTCCTCGGGGAAGCGGGCCAGGGCGGCCAGGATCACCGTGCCCAGCCCCAGGCTGGCCGCGGCCAGGCACAGGCCGTGGGCAAAGGCCCCGGCGTCGAACACCGCGTAGCTGGTCTGATCCTTGGGCACGGTCACGAACAGCAGGCAGGGGGCTCCGAAGGCGCTGAAGTTGTTGGCGTAGTGAGCGGAGCGCTTGTCCGCGTCCTCCCTGGCTATGCCCAGCACCTTGAACAGGGCGCGGCCAAGATCCTTGTAGCGGGAACTCATGCCTTCGGCAAAGGCCATGGGCATGATCAGATCCGGCTCCTGGGGCCGCTCGGAAATCATGGCCTCCACCAGGCGGCGGCGAATCTCCTTGGCCTTGCCGCCGCCCACGGCGTAGAGCTTCCAGGGCTGGGTGTTGCCCCAGGAAGGGGCCTTGGCCGCCAGGGCGGCTATCTGCTCCACCTGCTGCTGGGTGACCGGGTCGTTGGTGAAACCCCGGCAGGAATGGCGGCTGTCCACTACTTTGGCGTATTCCATGTTTATTTCTCCTTGGATGCGCTTTTGTTTACAAAGCGCTCCACCCGGCGGGCAAATTCTGGATCGTCCGCCGCGGTGATTACTCCTTGGCGCTCGTCTTCCAAATGAGGGGCCAACCCCTGGCGCACCGCCTGGCCCAGGCGGCGCTTGGTGGCGGCCAGGGCCTGAGCCGGGCCCTGGGCCAGTTTTTGGGCCAGCTCCCGGGCCATGTCCAGAGCTCCCCCCGCGGGAGACAAACGGGTGACCAGGCCCAGCTCATGGGCCCGCTGGGGGCTCAGGGTGTCGCCCAGGTAGAATATCTCGGCGGTCAGGGCCGGGCCGAACAAATGAGAAAAGTGGTAAGTGGTGCCCGCGCCGGGCACCAGGCCCACCTTGAGGAAGCCGGGCACCAAGCGGGCGTCGGTGGCGGCCACCACCAGGTCCCCGGCGGCCATCCAGGCCAGGCCCGCCCCGGAGGCGGCGCCCTCCACCGCTGAGATCACCGGCTTGGGCAGTTCGGTGATCGCCAGCACCACCCGGATGACGTACTGCAAATAGTTGGCGAAGATCTGCCCCGCCCCCTGGCCGGGGTGCTCTTCAAGAAAGGCCGCCGCCCGCTTCAGGTTGCCCCCGCCGCTGAAGTTGCCCCCCGCCCCGGTGAGGATGACCACCCTGGCCTGGTCGTCGTGGGCCAGGCCCTCCAGGGTGCGGGCCAGGCGCGGGCCCATCTCGTCGTCCATGCCGTTCATGGTGGCCGGGTTGTCCATGGTCACGGTGACCACTGGGCCTTGGCGCTGAACGCGTACATATTCTGGTGTCGGACTCATGTCGCTCCTTAGGGCCTCATCAATATTAAATCGTTGGTCAATGCCGCCCAGCCGCCATGAAATACGCGGGCTAAGAGATGTGAACCGGCTTCAGCTTGCCACAGGCGGCCCCGGGTGACAAGCCGCCCGGCCCCCGCAAGACTCGGCTGCTGAAATCGGTTATATTAAAAGCTCTCGACAAAAACCTTTTTACGGCGTGAATCTGGCCCATGAGCGTGTTTGAACAAGTATTGGCGTTGCTCAAGGACCCGTCCCCGCCCAGCCGCAACCGGAACTTCGCCCGGTTCGCCGGTCAGCGGGGTGGGCGGGTGCACCGGCTGTATCGCCTGTACCGCTCCCTGGCCCAGGAGGCGGGCCGCCTGGACGCCCGGCCCGGCGCCACCGCCCGCCTGCGCCGCGAGCGCGGGGAGTTGTGGCTGGAGTTGAGCGACCCGGAGCTGGCCTACCGGCGGCGCTGCCTGCTGCCCCCCGAGCTTTCCGGCTATTTCTCCGAGCGCCTGGCTGGGGACCAATGAGCCCGGCCCAGGACCCCAACGAACTGTTGCCCGTGGTGGACGACCAGGACCGCCAGGTGGGCCTGGCCCCCCGGGCCCAGGTGCATAGCCAGGGCCTTTTGCACCGGGCGGTGCACGTGCTGGTCTTCGATCCCCAGGGCAACCTGTGGCTGCAACGGCGCAGCCAGGCCAAGGACACCTATCCGGGCATGTGGACCTCCTCGGCCAGCGGCCACCTGGACCCCGGAGAGGATTATTTCGCCGCCGCCCAGCGGGAATTGCGCGAGGAATTGGGCCTGAGCCTTGAGCTGGCCTATGTGGGCAAGGTGCCCGCCGGGCCGGCCACCCAGGGCGAGTTCTCCGGGGTGTTCCGGGCCAGGACCGACCAGCAGCCCGCGCCCGACCCCGAGGAGATAGCCGAGATGGGCCTGTTCTCCCTGGCCGAAGCCAGGGCCATGGCCGCGGACCACAGCCGCTGCGCCCCCTCCCTGGAGGCGGTGATGCGCTGCGCCGGCCTTGTCTAGAAATCTGAAAGACCAAAAGCAAGTTGACGCGGCGAGCGCCGCATGGCCTAAGCCAAGACGGGAGTAATTCATGCAGCGCGAGCTACGCAGAAAAGACCGGGCCGTGGACCGGGAGCAGGCCTGGCGGATTTTGGAGCAAGGGGAGTACGGAGTGCTCTCCACCGTCTCGCCCGAGGGCCAGCCCTACGGCACGCCGCTGCATTACTGCCTTATGGACGGGGACATCTATTTCCACTGCGCCCTGACGGGGCACAAGCTGGACAACATCGCGGCCAACAGCCGGGTGTCCTTGTGCGTGGTGGGCAAGGCCCAGGTTCTGCCGGACCAGTTTGCCACGCTCTATGAAAGCGTGGTGGCCTTCGGCCCGGCCACGGAAGTGCTGGGTGCGCAAAAGCAGGCCGCCCTCAATGCCCTGCTGGACAAGTACAGCCTGGATTTCCGCGCCGAGGGCCTGAAATACATCGAGAAGATGTCCGGCAAGGCCAGGGTTTTCAAGATCGCCATAGAGGCGCTCAGCGGCAAGGCCCGCACCGCCTGAGGTCATCAATCCGGCTAGAAGCGGCCCATGAAATCGGCGATGGCCTGATTGACCTCGCGGAACTGCTCCAACTGGATCATGTGGCCCCCGCCCTCGATAATCTTCAGCTCCGCCTCGGGGATGGCCTGGGCCATGGCCTGGCTCAGGGCGGGCGGGGTCATCTTGTCCTTGCTGCCCACCACCACCAGGGCGGGCAGGCGCAGCCCGCCCAAACGCTCTGTGGCGTCAAAAAAATCGCAGGCGGCGAAGTCGTCGTGCAGCACCTGGGGATCGGTCTGGGCCATCTGCTCCATCCCCTGGCGCAGGATGGCGGGGTCAACGCCCTTGGAATAGGCCCAGCTCACGATCATCTGCACCGTGGGTTGGAAATTTTCCTTTATCCCGGCGAGCAATGCCGGGTTCACCGGCAGGCTGGGTCCGGTGCTCATGAGGATCACCCCGCGCATCAGCTCGGGATGGGCCAGGGCCAACTCCTGCACGATGGCCCCGCCCATGGAGTGCCCCAGAACCACGGGCCTCAGCGGCCCGGCGGCCAGGAACTCGCCCACCCACTTGGAATAGTCCTCCACCCGCTGTAGGCCTGGGCCGGGGGTGGCGAAATGGCCCGGCAGATCCAGGGCGGCTACGTTGATATCCTTGAGGTTGCTGAGCTGGGGCAAATAAGACTCGCCCCTGCCGCCCGCGCCGTGGATGAGCAGCAGGCTGGGCCGGGCCGGGTCAAAGCCGCTACGTCCCAGGTAAAGGCCTATCTCGCGTCCGGCCAGGTGTTGTTGCCACATGGTATTCGCTTTCCTTATTTTTCCGGACGGCTGCCGCTGCGGTAGCGCAGGCCGCCAAGTTTCTTGAGCTTTTGCACCAGGGTGGTGCGGTTCAGCCCCAGCAGGGATGCGGCCTGGGCCTTCACCCCGTCCGCCTGCTCCAGGGCCTGGGCTATGAGCCGCCGCTCTATCTGCTCCAGGGTGTGCTTGAGGTTAAGGCCGCCGGGAGGCAGCTCCAGGGCGGACAGCTCCTCGTCGGGTTCGCCTTCGGGCAAGGGTGCCTCGTCGAGCATCTTGGGTGGCAGGGACTCGGGGCCGATGACCTCGCCCTCGGCCAGCACCACCAGGCGCTCCAGAAGATTCTCCAGCTCCCGCACGTTGCCCGGCCAGTCGTAGCGCACCAGGCGCTCGGCCACCTCGGGGTTGAGCTCCTTTAGCTCCAGGCCCTTTTGCTGGGCCAGACGCTCCAAAAAGAACTGGCACAGCAGGGGGATGTCGCTGCGCCGCTGCCGTAGAGGCGGCACCATGATGGGCACCACGTTGAGGCGGTAGTAGAGGTCCTCGCGGAACTCCCCGCTGGCCACCCGGGAGGCCAGGTCCTGGTTGGTGGCGGCCACGATGCGCAGGTCAACCTCGATGGTGCGGGTGCCGCCCACCCGCTCGAAGGCATGCTCCTGCAACACGCGCAAAATCTTTACCTGGAGCAGGGGGGGCATGTCGCCGATCTCGTCCAGGAAGATGGTGCCGCCCTGGGCCAGCTCAAAGCGCCCCACCCGGCTGCGCACCGCCCCGGTGAAGGCGCCGCGCTCGTGGCCGAACAGCTCGCTTTCCAGAAGTTCGCTGGGGATGGCCCCGCAGTTCACCGGCACCAGGGGGAATTCCCGGCGGTGCGAGTGGTGGTGGATGGCCCTGGCCACCAGCTCCTTGCCGGTGCCGCTTTCACCCAGGATGAGGACGGTGCTGTCGGTGGGGGCCACCTTGTGGATCAGGCGGAACACCTCCTGCATGGCCCTGCTCTGGCCCACCAGGTTTTCCACGTCGTAGATCATCGAGCCCGGCAAAAGGCGCCGGGCCCGGCGGCGGCGCTGGCGGCGGTGTTCCAGGGCCGCCTCCACCGATTCCAAGAGCTCATCTTGGCTCTCGGGGGTGGCCAGGTAATTGAAGGCCCCCTGGTGCAGGGCCGTGACCGCCGCCCCGGCCTGGGGCTGGTCGCTCAATACGGTGACCACCGTTTCCGGGAACAGCTCCACCAGGCGCTCCAGGAAGGGTCCGGTGGACTTGCCCCCCAGGCGCTCGGCCAACAGCACCAGGTCGAAATAGCTCTGGTCGGCCAAGGTCAGGGCCTGGTCCGGGTCGGCGGCCACGCTCACCGCGAACCCCCGCCCTTCCAGCCATTTCTGGAACGCCTTGCCCTGGGCCTTGGTGCGGGCCACCTGCAAGATGGATATGGGGGCGGTGGAGGCCATGGCCTTTCCTCTCCGGCGTAGAGCGCCGCCCCCATTGTCTGCGATAGGCGCTCGATTTACAAGTGGACGGCGCGGCTTCGCTAGGAAGCGCCATGCGGCGTTGTCAACATCGCTCGGTCCTCGGGGTAGGTCTACTACCCCTGCGTCCCTCGCTCGTTTCCGCCTTGCCTGGCATTCCCTGGCTGTGCCGCGAATAATCACTGAGCTTTGTGGAGGTTGGCTTAGCGGGCGCAAGCCCGAAACCCTACGATTCCTCGAACTTTTGCTTCATCCAGCCCCTTGCCTCGACCGTGCCCCCCGGGCCACAATGAGGCTCTTCTCCCCACCGGAGGAGGAAAGGAGTTTGACTTTGGCCGGGGCCCTTGCAAAAGCCACCCAAGCCATGGGCCGATTATTGCGGCGGCCCGGCCGTTCGCTCAGCTTCCAACTTTCCTTTCCCGTGGGGGTGGCCATCTTCGTGGCCGTGGGCCTGGCTGCCTACTTCAACATCCAGCAGCACCGGAGCCAACTCACCCAGGCCATGGTGGCCAACGGCGCGGCCTTTGCCGACACCCTGAGCCGGGTCACCTTCCTGTCCATGATGGGCGGCAAGCGGGGCCACCTCTACCAGGCCATCGCCGACGTGCGCAACCAGCCGGGGGTGGAGCGGGTGCGCATCATGAACGCCGAGGGACGGGTCATTTTCTCCACCGACCAGGCCGAGATGGGCTCCATGGTGGACAAGAAGGCCGAGGCCTGCTTTGCCTGCCATGCCCAGGACGCCCCCTTGACCCGCTTGCCCCAGGAGGACCGGCACCGCATCTTCAACGGGCCGGGGCGAGGGCGGGTCCTGGGCACCATCTTGCCCATCTACAACCAGCCCGCCTGCTCCAGCGCCGCCTGCCATGCCCACCCGCCCGGCCAGGAGGTGCTAGGCGTTTTGGACGTGGACCTGAGCCTGGCCGGGCTGGACGCGCGCCTGAACCGGGAGATGTACAGCACTCTGGGCTTTGCCCTGGCCCTGTTTTTGGGGGTGAGCACGGTCATCGGGCTCAGCGTCATCTTCACCGTGAGCCGGGCGGCGCGGAGGATGACCCGGGAGGTGGACAAGCTGGCCCGGGCCGACGAGCAGTCCATGACCCCGGTGACGGCGGTGGCTGAGCTGGGGGCCCTGTCCCGGTCCATCACCGACATGGCCGGGCGGGTGGCCCAGCGCACCGAGGCTCTTAACCGCCGCTACCGCCAACTGGTGAGCAACGCGCCGGACGCCATTTTTTTAATGGAGCCCGACGGCCGCCTGCGCCTGGCCAACCCCGAGGCCCGGCGGGTCTTGGGGCGCTCCCCCGATGAGCTGACCGGCGTCAACCTGGCCGAGTTGATGACCAAGGAGTATCGTCCTGTGCTGCAGCGGGCCCTGACCGAGGCCTTGGGACGCCGGGGGGAAAGCGATCTTATCCAGGTGCGCAGCCGCTGCACCGCCGGTCAGGAGTGCATCCTGGAGGGACGCATCCGCCGGGCCGAGGGCGAGGGCTCCGGCACGGCGGACGGCCTGGTGGGCAACTTCCTGGACATCAGCGACCTGAGCGCCCTGGAGGAGCAGGTGAGCAAGAACGCGGCCATGGCTGCGGTGGGGGCCACCCTCACCGGCCTGGCCCCGTACATCAAAAACCTGCTGCACGGTCTGAACACCGCCTCTTACATCGTGGACCAGGGCCTGGAAAGCAACGACTCGGAGCTGATCGCCCAGGGCTGGCGCATGGTGGCCGCCAGCGTGGGCCGGGTCTCTAAGATGGCCGAGGACCTGCTCTACTTCGCCGACTATCGCCTGGGCGAGCTCAGGCCCTTTGACCTCAACCATTTGCTGGCCGACGTGGCTTCGCTCATGAGCCGGCGGGCTGCTGAGCTGGGGGTGGCCCTGGAGGTGAAACAGAACCCGGCTTGCGCAGGGATGCTGCTGGACCATCCGGCCCTGAAGAGGACCCTCATTAATCTGTGCGCCAACGCCCTGGATGCCCTGGCCCAGGCCGAGCCCAAGGGCGAGGGCCGCTTGGCCCTGGAGTGCGCCCCCACCCGGCCCGGTCAGGTCACCATTTCCGTGGAGGACAACGGGCCGGGTATCCCCGAGGAGGCGGGGCCCAAACTGTTTCAGAGCCTGTACTCCAGCAAGGGCTCCCAGGGTACGGGTATGGGGCTACTCATCTGCCAGAAGATCGTGGAGGAGCACGGCGGCTACGTGTCCTATTCCTGCCCCTTGGGCGGAGGCGCCCGCTTCTCCCTGGTGCTGCCGGAGCGGCCCGTCCCGCCGGAAGATTAGGCCGCCCCGGTCCCGCCGGGTCAGCTCTTGGACTTGGCAGCCTTCACGCCCTGGAACCAGGCGTTGGACTCTGCCGAGAACAGCATCACCAGGGCCACCAGCTGGGTTATCACCTGCACTATGTCCATGAGCGCGGCCGCGCCGAAGGGCGCGCCCGAGACCAGGCCCACGACCATCATGACCGTGCCGATGATAAACAGCACCAAAAAGGTGATGCGGGCCCAGTTGCGCCCCTTGCCGATCATGAAAATAAAGAAAAGCATTACCGCCAAGATGACCACCACGATGGCCACGGCGGCTCCGGCCTGTCCCTCGCTTCCCAGGTGAAAAATGGCGGGCGCACCCAACAAGGTGCGCAGCACTCCCAAACCCCAAGCGACGTAGAGCAATATGACGGCGGTGTTGGCCGTGTTGGGCCGGGCGGCGGGCGAAGCGGTCATGGGTGTCCTCCCTGAATTTGGGCGCAAACAAAAACTGGCGGGCAGGACAAAGCGATATTTCATCCTATGGACTCGCGTCGCGGGGGTCAACGATTATCAGCCCGCCTTGACAGGCGTTTTTTCCTGCTTATCATTAATATCAATGACAAACCGGAGGAAACGCCGTGCCCATCTATGAGTATAAGTGCAAAAAGTGTGACCACGAGTACGAGGCCCTGGTGATGGGCAGCGCCGACGCGGTGGAGTGCCCCAAGTGCGGCTCCAAGAAAAAGGAGCGCCTCATGAGTTGCTTCAGCTCCACCGGCAAGGGATTAAGCTCCCTGGCCGGGGCGGCGGCGGCCTCCAGCTCCGGCTGCGGCGGCTCGGGCTTTTCCTGAGCTGGCTAGCATTGTCGGCGCGGTCCGCGCCGAGAGCACAGACGGCCCCCTCCACCCGGAGGGGGTTTGCTATTGGAACAGCGCCCCGGCTCCAGACAGGGACAGGGCCAGGGAAAATACCACCGGGATGAGGTTGGCCACCAGGGACAGGCGCACCGGGGTGCGGTGCACCGCGGCCAGGCCGTAGACCAAAATCACCAGATTCCACACCGCGAAGGCGGCCATGCCCGCGTAGGGGATTACCGTGAGCAGCGCCGGGCCTTGGGCGTAGCAGGCCACCCGGAGGGTGTCGCCCAGGTTGCGCCCCGCCGCGCCCAGGGTCATGAACATAACGTGGATAATGACCGCGTTCAGCGGCATGAAGCCCAAGATCACCAACCAGGGAAGCGGCCCGGCCGGGGAGAGCCCCAGGGGCCACATCACTGCCATGGGGGCCAGGGTGCAGATAACCGCGAAGACGGCGGCGCGCACCAGGCTGCCCTTGCGGGCGTCGGCGAAGCTGGCCCCAGGGTGGCTGGCCACGGCCCACCAGGTGGCCGGCAGGCCCCACAGGGGACCGGCGGCGCTTTCCCAGGCCAGGGGCCGGCGCGCCTCGCTCGCCACCTAGGCCCCCGCCATGCCCAGGCTCGCCAACATCACACCCAGCAGGAAGAAGCCGATCATGGGCAATATCACCCCCAGGATGGCGGTCCGCTTGTCCTGGCCCAGGCTCACGGTCAGGGCGATGGCCAAGACGTAGATGTTCCACAGCAGGTGCACGAAGATGCCCACCATGGGCAGCAGCAACGCGGCGGTGGTCACCTGGCTGTAGCACACCAGGCGCAGCACCAGGGAAAAGGGAGGGGAGGGGCGGCCCTTGGCCAGGATTCGCAGGGTCAGGTGCACCGCCCCGCTGTAGATGGGCAAGAAGATCGCCGCCTGGATGAGCATGCCCAGGATGCCCCAAAGCAGTACCGACATTCCACCGGCGGGCTCCGTGCTCCAGGCGACAGTGAACAAATAGCGGGCGAAAAACACCAGCAGCCACATGCCCACCGCGAAGCCGATCCAGCGGGGCCAGGAGGCGGCGGGCTGGGCCGAGAGGGCCCAGCGGGGCTTGGCCATGATGCCGTACATGGTGGAGAAAAAGGCTTTGACCCCGGCTCCGGGCGCCTCCCAGGGCATCATGATGCCCGGCGGTGGCGGTGGCGGGGCTTCAGCGGCTTCCGGGACTATATGGGGGCTATCAGGCAAATTCGGGCTTCCTTTTCTCGAAAAAGGCGGTGATGCCCTCGGCAAAGTCGGGCTGGTCGCCCAGGCGGCACAGGCTCTGGCGCTCGTTCTCCATCACCGTTTCCAGGTCGCCGTACATGGCTTGGTTGAGCAGGGCCTTGGTCTGGGCCAGGGCGGTGGCCGGCCCCTTGGCCAGACGTTGGGCCACGGCCAGGGCCTCTTCCAAAAGCGCCTCTGGCTCCACCACCCGGTTGACCAGGCCCCAGGCCTGGGCGGTCTCGGCGTCTATGACCTCGCTCAGCATGAAAAAGGCGCTGGCCCTTTGCAGGCCCAATACCCTGGTGACGAGCGCGGTGCTGCCGCCGTCGGGGCTCACCGCGATGCGGATATAGCCTGGGTCGAATTTGGCCTTTTGGCTGGCCACCACCATATCGCAGGACAGGGCCAAGCCAAGGCCCCCGCCGCTGACCACCCCGTTGAGGGCGCAGACCACCGGCTTGGGCAGGCGGCGCAGGGTGCTGACCGAGCGGTGGAGAAGCGCGGCCAGCTCGGAGAAGAAGAGGCTGGGCTTTTCGCCGCGTCCCAGCGCCTTGGCCATCTCACGCACGTTGCCCCCGCCGCTGAAGGCCTTGCCCGCCCCGGTGAGCACTACCACCCGCACCGCCGAATCGGCCCCCGCTTCTTCCAGGGCCTGGATAATCTCCGGCGTGCTGCCATAATCAACGGGATTGAAGATTTCGGGCTGGTTCAGGGTGAGCAGGCGCACCGGCCCGCGATCCTCAACCAACAATGTTTTGTATTCGGCCATGGCCTCTCCTCAAGCTATACTCATCAAGGCCTCCAGCATAGGCCGAGCGTCCGGGGCCGTCAAGCTATGGCGGCCTTGCTAAAGCCGCCCACCTTTGTTAGTTTTGGGCCACCTATAACTTAGTGAGATGACTCATGCCCAAGGTGCTTTCCAGCCCCAAACTGCCCACCGGCAACAGGGGCGGCCGCCGCAGTTTCCGCCTTTCGCCCCTGGAGATCGGGGTGGCCATCCTGGTGGCCATGGGTGGGGTGTATCTTATCTACGTGCTCTTGAGCGGCCTGTTCGGGGGAGGGGCCGAGGCCCCCACGCCCGCCGGAGGCCCCCTGGGCCAGGGCATCAACCCCGCCCGCCTGGACAAGGTGCTCAGCGCCGCCGAAGCCGCCAACCAGCGTATCAAGGACCTGGACAAGCGCCTGGCCCACACCGAAAAGCGTCTGAATCAGGCTCAGGAAAACGGCCAGATCCCGGCCGCCGGGAGTGGCAACCCCAAGCTGGCCGCCCGGGTTGCGGCCCTGGAGAAAAAGCTGGCCAACCTGCCCGCCGCTCCGGCGGCGGGGGGCAAGGCGGCCGATCCCAAGCTGGCCGCGCGCATGGACAAGCTGGAAAAGAGCCTGGCTGCCCTGGATAAGCAAAACAAGGAGCTGGCCAAGTCCCTGGGCGCGGCCCAGGGCAAGCTGACTCCCCAGGTGGCCCAGATGGAAAAGTCCCTGGCCGCCCTGGATAAGCAAAACCAGGCTATGGCCAAAGACCTCAAGAAGCTGGCCCCAGCCAAGGGCGAGGACAAGCTGGCCGCCAAGGTGGCCGAGTTGGACAAACGCCTGGAGGCCAAGAGCGCGCCGGCGCCCGCCAAGCTGGACCAGCGCCTGGCCTCCCTGGAAAAGCAAGTCAAGGACCTGGCCCAGCGTCCCCCGGCCAAAGGCGGGACGGCTGCCGCCGCCCCGCCTGAGTTGACCCAGCGGGTGGCGGGCCAGGGCAAGGTGTTGGCCGGTCTGACCACTTCCTTGGGCCAGTTGCAGCGCGGCCAAGAGCGCCTGGCAAAACAATTGGGCGTCCTGGCCGTGGCTCCGCCCACGGTCAAGGGTGCGCCTTTGGCTTCGCCCCTGCTGGCCCAGCGCCTAAGCGGCTTGGAAAAGCAAATCGCTGCGTTGGGCCAGGCCCAGGCCCGGCCCTCGCGCCAGGAGTTGGAAGCAGCCAAGCGCATCGCCTCCTTGGAAAAGGAGCTGGCCCAGGTAAAGAAGCAGGCCGCCGCCGCCGTCAAGGCCGACCCCAAGCTGAGCGCCCGCCTCCGTTCCCTGGAGAAACAGCAGGCCGCCGACAACAAGGACGAGCAAGTCATGGACCGCCGCCTGGACCAGTTGGAGAAAAAAGTCTCCACCGTGGCCGCCCAGGCCAAGGCAAGGCCCGCCTTGGTGGCCAAACCGGCCCCACCGGCGGAGCCCAAGCCGGTGCGCATCATACACTTGGTGCGCCCCGGACAGACCCTTTACGGCCTGGCCCGCAGCTATGGGGTGAAGATGAGGCAGATCAAGGAGTGGAACCCCCAGCTGGGCGCCCGCGACAAGCTCTACATCGGGGAGAAGCTGGTGATCGTGGTCAGGAAGTAGCCTTGACCGGCGGGGATCTCTGGCGCGAGATCGGCGGCCATCCGGCCTTGGCCGTCCTGGCGGCCCTGGCCAAGGAGCTCGGCCAGGAGCTTTGGCTGTGCGGCGGCACCCTGCGCGATCTGCTGCTGGAGCGCCGCCCCCCTGATCTGGACCTGGCCGTGGACGGCGACGCCATGACCCTGGGCCGGGCCTTGGCCGAGCGGAGCGCGTCGCGCTTCGTGCCCCTGGGGCGAGAGTTCGCCACCTGCCGGGTGGTGACCCCCCACGGCGAGCTGGACCTGGCCGGTCTGCGCGCCCCCACCCTGGCCGCCGACCTGGCCGCCCGCGACTTCACCGTAAACGCCTTGGCCCTGCCTCTGGATAAACTCTGGTCAGATAATCCTGAATCCCATCTGATAGACCCCACCGGCGGGCGGGACGACTTGGCCGCCGGGCTGCTCAGGCCCGCCGGGCCGGGGGTGCTGCAAGACGATCCCCTCAGGGTGCTCCGGGCCTTCCGCTTCATCTCTACCCACGGCTTCGCCTTGGCTCCGGGCCTGGAACAGCGCCTGGCCGGGGCCGCGCCGGGCCTCTTCCGGGTGGCCGCCGAGCGCATCGGGGCCGAGTGGTTGCGCCTCATGGCCGGCCCCCAGGCGGTGCGTGCGGTGGAGGCCATGGAAGATTGCCGGGTGCTCACCCGCCTGGCCCCGGAACTGGCTGCCGGGCGGGGCCTGGACCAGAACCCCTATCACCATCTGGATGTGCTGGGCCACAGCCTGGCCTGCGTGCGGGCCGCCGGATTGCTCTTGGCCGGGCGGGGGCCCCTGACCGGGGCTTTGGCCGAAGAAGGGCCAGCCTACCTACAGGAGCCGCGCCGCCGGGCCTTGTTTATGACCGCCGCCCTGCTGCACGACCTGGGCAAGCCCCCCACCCGTCAGGCCAAGGACGAGCAGTGGGCCACTTTTTACCGCCACGAGATTTTGGGGGCCAAGCTGGCCTCGGCGCGCTGCCGGGCCATGGGGCTCTCCAAGGCCGACGCGGCCTGGGTGGGCGGTTTGGTGGCCGAGCACATGCGGCCCTTCCATCTGCTGGGGGCCCAGGGGCGCGGCCAGCTTACCCGCCGGGGGGTGCGCCGCATGCTGGCCGCCCTGGGGCCGGAGTTGCCTGCCCTGTTCATGCTGGCCATGGCCGACACCATCGCCGGGCGGGGGCCCTTGCGCCCGCCCGAGGCCGAGAGTAGGCTTTTGGCCCTGTATCAGGAGGTGGCCCGTCTGCGTGACAAGGAATTGGCCGCGGCCCTGGCCGCCCCGCCCCTGTTGGACGGCAAGGACCTGATGCAGGCCCTGGGACTCCCCACGGGCAAGGAGGTGGGCCGTTTGTTGAACCTGGTGCGTGAGGCCCAGTTGGACGGCGAGATAAGCAGCAAGGACCAGGCCCTGGCCCTGGCCAGAGAGGTTCATTTGCAGAGCTTTTCTTGACGCTAACCGGTGCCGATGATAGTTTTTGCCCATATCGGAAGTGGAAAGCTCACTGGTGGGGCTCCCGGACTTCAAATCCCTATAAAATGGTACTTTAATTCTTTTATAAAGCCTTTTAATTACATTATTTCAATTAGTTAACCAGAACACCCCTAACCTCGTTAGTGTTTCCCAGTTGTTTCCCAGTTTCCCATTTGATATCATGAATGACCCAGAGGTTCGTAGTGGACATCTACCCCTAATCCGGGAAATGATAATCCGGTATATGGTGTTGTGTCTTGGGAGGTCTGTTTAATGTCCAAGAAGTCCTGGATGAAGAACCAAACTCACATCAGGGATGGAAAGGTAGTTCTGTATCAGAGGGAGGATGGAAACCCAAATTGGTATTATATGTTTCGTTGGCCATCAGGTAAATGGAGAAAACTTTCTTCGAAAACAGGTGATTTTAAAGAAGCTAAAGAAATTGCTGGAAATGAATTTGACAGAGTTAGATTTTTAAATAAAGAAGGTATTGAAGTAGAAGATAAACCAATACTGATAAGAAATGTGGCTGATAAAGTTGTGGCGATACTAGATAAAATGAAGGGCCAATTAGGATACAAAACAATATATTATGATTACAGTCTTATACTGGATGGCCCTGTAAAAGACCTATTGGGGGATATAGATATAAGGAAAGTGAAAACGTCAGATTTTGAAAGGTATAGTGAAGAGTTACCTCTTTGGGAAAGTAAAAAAAAGAAGCCAAGTAAAAAGTTATTAGAAAAACCAAAACCAAGGAGTATATCAACGATTCAGAATCACTGTTCTGCGTTGAACTATCTTTTAAAATACGCAGAATCTAAAAATTATATTTCAGTTAGACCGATAGTTTCTAAAAAGGATATGTTGAAACGGCCTCAACAACCAAGACCTTTTTTTACTCAAGATGAAATATCAAAATTAATTTTAAATTCTAGGGATTGGATGGAGGATGGTAAAAGGAGAAAACCGGAAACGAATAAAACGATAAACAAAAAAATCTCTCGTCAAGTTAGACAACTACTATATGGATTTATCGGAGTCGTATATTTAACAGGAATCAGGCCTGGCCCAGAAACTAACCCTCTGAAGTGGAATTGTATATCTACACAACGACACGATAATGGAATTTATTTCAATCTGAGAATTGAGGGTAAAGGGAAATCAAAGAGAGACGTAATTGCCCCCAGAGAAATAAAACCATATTTGGAATACTTACGAGACTTGCACGAAGATTTGAGAGGTATGAGTTTTGAAGATTTATTTAAACTTGACCGGTATGTATTCATTACCCCAAACCAAACAAAACCTCAAAGACTAGGAGAATATTTTAAAAGACTGCTTATTGATTATGATATGTATAATGAAAATGAACCAAAAGTTTTATATTGTTTGAGGCATTCAGCCATGATGAGACTTCTTAAAAATAAGAACTTAACACATCTTCAAATAGCTAATTATTTTGGGACTTCCGTTAAAATGGTAGAAGATTTTTATCAACACAATGCAGCTCAAATCAGTCCAGATGATTTTGGAAGTGGAGACGCATATAGAAGAATGATGGAGATTGGGAGGAATGAGAGACTTATAGAAGAAATATTTAAGTAGAACCATTCTCTCCTAATCCCTCTCCCCTTGACAAATACCCCTCATTTTTGATTATATATCCCTGTCTCTCCCGCCTGGGGGTGCTGTGGGGAATCATTACAAAATTAGTCAACCTACACAGGTAGTATCTGGGAAGGTTATGTCTGCCCCCTGGATACTGCCTGTTAAGTGCCTGTGAGAGGACGTTATGATTGAACATACTTTTAATGAAAAAGTAGAGATAAAGGATAAAATTATTAAATACGATAATCTGGTTGAACTTATAGATATTTTTGAAGGTGAAAAGAGAAGGATTATTGATGATTTGAAAGAGAAAAATATTAATGAATATGATGAAATCAACAATTGTAAGATTTTAAATACCGAATATGCGGCAAATGTGCCATATATAAGTTATTCGCTAACACTATCTAACGAATCGTCTATAAGATTCACATCTGAAGATATTGACACTTTAAAACAACATTTCAAACGTAAAAGAGTTTTATCTTTTTCTGTATATATATCAATTACTAAAAATAGTTCTTCAATTAGAGCTTTCATTCATCACGCAAATATACCTCAAGAAATTGATATAACATCTAATAATGACCAATGGGTTTTTGTAATGCGTGAAAAAATTAAAAAATGGGTTGACAGTTTAGAGAACCAAAATAGATTGAAGATATTAGACAAACCCATAGTTCTTGCTTTGTCCGGAGTAATTTCTTCAATATTATTATTTTTAATTATATACAAAATAACTGTAATTGACATGGGAAGTAGATATTTTAATAGTCTAGAAAAGATATTATATGATAAGAGTGACTCTCAGCCCACACTTATTGGTTTTGTAATAGGTTTGATTATATTCATAGTTGTGATGCGAATAATTTTCAAAATATATGATATATTAAATGATGATTGGCCGCATGTAGAAATAAAAATAGGACCTGAACATGAATTTGACTGGATAAATCAACGTAAAAAACTAATATGGTATGGGACATATTTAGGTTTACCAATATTATTATATATATTTTTTAAATTAATAGACAAGATATAACAACTATTATATATCAACACAGAAAGGGAGTTAGTTTTATGTCAGAAGGAAAAAAAGATAAAGTAGTAGAAGAAAAAAATAAAGATAATAAGGTAACACCTATAACAGTCACAAGACTGGAGATAGATGGTGAAGATATATTGAATAAAGACGACAGGTTAACTAAAAAACATGGCGTTGTTGTGATGTTAGATGCGCTTGGTGTTAGAGATTATAATAAAAAAGAAGCTGAAATATATATGAAACATAAAGATGAGGTAGTTAGATTGATAGACAAAAAAAGCACAGAATTGCACGAAGCATTAAAAGATGACGTAATGAAAGTGCTTGGTTTGGTTATATTGTTGGCGAAGGGTTTGGTTGGAAAGTTTGATTTTAAACTGGATGATGTTAAAATTGAAAGACCAGGTGTAATAGCTTTTGGAGATACATTGATTATTTACTGGCATGTGCTGGAAAGTTATTTGCCAGTCGCTTTATGGTTATTGCCTCATATTATTGAAGATATTATACCATATGGAATAAATAACGGTATTTTGTGGAGGGGGTCAATTGGTGCGGGAGAATATTATATTGACAGCGAAAATAGTAATATAATATTGGGACCAGCAGTGAAAGATGCTATATCATGGTATGAAATAGCTAACTGGATAGGTATAATAGCAAGCCCAAGATGTGGCTATGTATATGAAGCCCTTGTAAGTGCACCAGACCAAAAGATGCCATTGCCTATAGTTAAATATAATGTTCCATTGAAAGATGGAATAAAAAGGGACTTATATGCATTAAATTGGGTAAAAAGATATTGTGAAATGAATAAAACCGTTGAGTTAACTAAAGACAAAACAAATGAAATATTTAAAAAATGGCTTAACAAGACAATGTTTACACTTAAATTGGGTGATTATGTAATAACTAGGTCGGTTAGTGAAAAATATGAAAATACATATACTTTTTTTGAATGGTGTATGAAATATAATTATCAATTTAAAACTGATTAAATATTATTGTAATTCTATAGAAAGCCATTTACATATAATGGCAAAGTCTATTCTACACGCTCCAGGAGCCGCTTTACACTCGTGGGGTACCACACACCACCTCTTGCCGTCTTAATACCTCTGTGGTTCAAAGCCTCTGCTATCCCGGCATAGGTAGTAACGCCTGCCCTCCTGATTTCCTTGATTCTGAACATAATTTCAGAAGCAAAGGCATTAGCCTTGTCGCTGGCCGCCTTTCTGGCCAACTTAATAGTCTTCTTTGCCGTAGGGCTACCCAACCTAACCCCTCTGGCCTTTGCAGCCGCTAGGCCCGCCTTGGTGCGTTGTGAGATAGCATCCCGCTCATATTCGGCCATGGCGGCGAATATGTGGATGGTGAGCTTGTTTGCATCGGGCATGTCCACGGCAACAAAATCAACATTTGATTCCATCAGCCCAGAAATTACATGTACATTCCTAGCCAGCCTGTCCAACTTGGCTATAAGGAGAGTGGCGTTCTCCTTTTGTGCTTGCCTTATGGCAGATTCAAGCTTTGGCCTATTACGGGCCTTGCCTGACTCCACCTCAACAAACTCAGCATTGAGCCTACCCTCTCTATAGGCGATGAAGTCATGTACGGCCTGGCGCTGGGCGTCTAGCCCATAGCCGGTAGAGCCCTGTCTCGCGGTAGATACTCTGAGGTAAGAAACAAAGTCTTTATTGAGAACCATTTTCTACCTGCCAAGTAATTTATCAATTAGTTACGAACATATCTAAATGATAATTTACCGTGAAACATATGTCAATCGGTCAGGCTATGGCGGTGCCCACCAGTTAGAGGCCCACAAATATCTGGGTAGGGAACAGATTGTGGTCAGCTACAAGGATGTTGACCAATTGATGGGTTCCCTGGTGGAGGTGTATGAGAATCTAGCCTGAGCTGAACTCACCGATATCCAGATGTCCCGACAGCTTAATCTGAGGGATGAAATCTTGGAATAGTTGGGGCTACTTGCAATTTCTCAAGTCACGAGTCGTTTCTCCTATGCTCAGATTATCCATTGGGTTAATGACGAATTTGGAATTGACTGGAAAATGATATATGCGATATGTTTACTCGAAAGTAACTGCGATACGGGAAGAGTGGAGGATAACGGAGATAGTTTTGGAGCCTTTTAAATTTATTCGCCTGGTCATCCAGAGACAACTAAATAACAGGCAACTAATTTTTAATGGTCTTTACGTTGGACGATTGAACAGGGTCTTAGATATGCAAAAAACATAATTATTTTATAAGAACCACAATGGGCTCTATAAAACTACAAATGACTGGCACGTAAAGCGTTGCGTTGAAACAAGAGGTGGTCCCCATTGGTTGGACAGCTTGACGGCGTTGTTAAGGTGGATGGCGTTTGTTGTTTTCATGCCGCCGCTTCGGTCAATCCCGCCATGGGCAGGCCCCAGTATGCCTCGTCGGGTGTTCTGTCGTCCAGGCTGGAGTGAGGCCGTCTTTGGTTGTAGTAATCCATCCAGATTCCGATTCCTCTTCTGGCCTCGCTTCCCGACTCAAAGGCGTGCAGATAGACACATTCATATTTGAGGGAGCGCCATAGGCGCTCTATCATGACGTTGTCCATCCAGCGCCCTTTACCGTCCATGGAAATCCTGATGTCTGCGTCCTTGAGCACTTGGGTGAAGTCCAGGCTCGTGAATTGGCTCCCCTGATCCGTGTTGAAGATCAGAGGCTTAGGGAATCGTTGCAAGGCCTCCCTCAAGGCGGCCACACAAAAATCCGCCTCCAGGGTGTTGGATAGGCGCCAGCTCAGCACCTTGCGGCTGGCCCAGTCCATGATCGCCACCAGGTACAGAAAGCCCCGCCTCATCGGGAGTGGAGTGAGAAACAGGGCGTAGTCGAACTATTTCCCTGTTTCTCCTCCCCGAACCGTACGTGCGCCTCTCAGCGCATACGGCTCTCCATTTAAGCGTGGCTCATAGCCATGGCGACATAATCGCCAGCTTGCTTTGC